>DASUWK010000001.1:0-4315 GCA_036378435.1 Candidatus Dormiibacterota bacterium
CGGGCGTCGTGCGGCCCGCGGCGCTCGACACCGCGCTGCGGGCGGCGCTGCAGGCCCTCGTGGTCTCGGTCGCGGACCGCGCCGCCGAACAGGTCACCCGCACCTGGCGCGTCGATCCCGCGGCCACCGCGCTGCTGGCCGCGGCCGAAGCGAGCACGACCCGCGGCGAGTACGCGAGGCGCGAGTTCGAGTCGGCGTTCGGCACCGACGCGCCCGGCGCCTCAGGCGAGCCCGGCGCCCCGGTCAGGCCGCCGTCGCTCGACCGTTCCTCGCCCGACCTGCCCCTGCGTGTCACCAGGGCGGTGAGCGCCTGGCAAGATCACCTCATGCGGCTCATCCAGGGAGAGACCACGTCAAATCGAGCCGGCACCACGAGCCGCGCCAGCGAGCGCTTCGGTCCGCTTAGCCTGGTGACGCTGGTCGCCATGCTCGGCGAGCCGGCCCTCGCGACCAGCACGAAGTCCGCCTCGGCACGAGCCGGCGGGCCCGGCGGAACCGCTGCGGCCGAGGCCGGCGACCCAGGCGAGATCGTCACCGTGCCGAGGGAGCTGCTGGTGTCCGCCTTCGGCGCTGTGGCGGCCAGCGAGCTGACTAGCCAGGTCCGCAGGGACCTCACCGAACGGGTGCGGCTGCTGCTCGACGAGGAGCTGCTGCGTTTCCTTGAGGTCCTCGACGACGCGGGACAGGTCGATCCGGTCGCCGCCGTCCGGCTGTACCAGGCCGAATACTCGCTCGAGGCGGTGCGGTGACCGTGCTGCCCTGGATCGGCCCGCCGCAGATGGCGGAGCAGAATCTGGCACGCCGGCTCGACGCGCTCGCCGGGCTTGTGGCGATCGGCCGCCAGCACGAAGAAACGAAGACGGCCGCCGGGTTCAGCACGTCGCTGCTCGACGACTCGGAAGCGGTGCTGCGCCGGGCCGGGGAGCGGCTTCGGCTGAGCGGCAACCACACCGTAGTCGCGCTCGCCGGCGGCACCGGCAGCGGAAAGTCCACGCTGTTCAACGCCCTGGCGGGAGCGACGTTTTCGCAGCCTGGCGTGACCAGGCCGACCACGAGGCACGTGCACGCCTGCGTCTGGGGGATGCAGGGCGCCGCCCCGCTGCTCGACTGGCTGGGCGTGCAGCGCCGCCACCGGTTCGCGCGGGCGAGCGCGCTCGACTCCGGCGAGTCCGCGCTCGACGGCCTGCTGCTGCTCGACCTGCCCGACCACGACTCGGTCGTAACCGCGTCGATGGCCGCGGTGGACCGGCTGAGCAAGCTGGCGGACATGCTGGTCTGGGTGCTCGATCCGCAGAAGTACGCCGACGCCTCGGTGCACAACCGCTACCTGATCCCGCTGGCCGGCCACGCGGGCGTGTTCACCGTGGTGCTCAACCAGATCGACCTCCTTCCCGAGGACCAGGTCAAGGACTGCGAGAACGACCTGCGCCGGCTGCTCGACGCGGAGGGCCTGGCCGACACCCCGGTGCTGCCTGTGTCCGCGCGCACCGGCGCGGGCCTGGACGAGCTCCGCGAGCTGCTCACCGAGGCGGTGAGCGCGAACCGCGCGGCGAGCGACCGGATCTCGGCGGACATCGACTCGGTGGCCGGCGGCTTCGAGGTCTACGCCGGCCCGCAGGTAGCTCCGGGCGCGGCGCTCGCGAGCCTGGCCGCCGCGACCGGGTTCGAACTGTCCGCCCCGGTGCCAGAAGACGACGGGCCCGCCAGGCCGCCCTGGGAGCTGTCCGAGGACGAGCAGGCGCAGGCCGAGGAGGGCAGGCCGCCGTGGGACGACGCCACACCGGACGGCAGCCCGCGCCACGCCGTTGACCCGGTGGTCGCCGTTCCCGAGGCGCCGGCCGCCGACCTCACAGAAGCGTTCGCCGCCGCTGCCGGGCTGACGGCGGTCGCGGAGTCCGTGGCGGGCGCCCGCCAGGCGGTGGCCGCCAGGTTCACCGGCTGGCCGCCAGCGCTGCTCGCGCGCCGCGGCGGCGATCCGGTCCGCGCGCTGCGCGGCCGCACCGCGGAACTCGCCGCCAGCGGCGCCGGGCACGCGTCGCGGTCCGAGGTGGACAACGCGATCAACGCGTTCGCCGACAAAGTCACCGACGGCCTGCCGGAACCGTGGTCCACTTCGCTGCGCGCCGCGGCGAGGAGCAACGCAGGCCAGGTGCCGCGGGCGCTAGCCGACGCGGTGCGCGATGCCGTCTCAGGCGGCGCCGAGGTGCCCGTCTGGTGGCGGCTGATCACCGTCTGGCAGTGGCTGCTGACGGTGCTCGCGGTGGGCGGCGTCGTCTGGGCCGTGGTGATCGCCGTCGCGCACGGCGGCCGGGAAAAGTCGACGCTGCTCGGCGACGTCTCGCTGATCCCGTGGCTGCTGGTCATGGCGGCGGCACTCCTGCTGCTCGGCTTCCTGACCGCCTCCGGCTGCCGCAACATGGCCGTGGTCGCCGCCGAGCGCGAGCGGCAGCACGCGGAGGAGGCGATGCGCGCGGGGATCGCCGCGGCGGCCCGCGACACGGTGCTCGCCCCCGCCGGCCAGGAGATCGCCCAGTACGAGCGGTTCAGGAAAGATCTCGCGGTGGCGGGGGTTTCCCAGGGGGCTATGGGGGGCGGCCAGGGGTTATGGGGGCGGGAGCCCCCATGCGCGAAGGCCAGCGCCCCATACGGGGGATGAGGACGTGACCGTCCGCGCCGGCCCGCGTTCCGATTCTCCTGAACGGGCCCGTGGTACCACGAGTCCGTTCAGGAGAATCCTTAACGCGGCGCTACTTGAACAGAGTCGCTGAGCCGTCAGGGTTGATGGTCTCCATGGCGGCCAGCACCTGGCTGATGTTCTCGTAGTTGGACGGGTTCCTGTTCCACACGATGCCCAGCGTGTTGATGTCCAGGTGCTGGAGCTTCTGCATGATCGTGGACTCGTCCAGGTTGCCTGCCTGTTGAATGGCCCAGTTGACCTCCAGGCCGGCGTCCCAGCCTTCCTGGCTGTTGTCGATCTGGTCCTCCGCGCCCAGGCCGGCCGCCTTCATCCCGGCGATGTACTGCTCGAGCCCGGCGGCGGTCGCCTTGGCCTGATCCGAGGTACCCTGCTGGGCCTTGACCAGCCATTGCGACATGGAGCCGAGCACGTAGATGTTCTTCATCACCGAGGCGCCGCCGGCCGCCGCGATGAAGCTGGGCAGCTCACAGGCGGAGCATTCGCTGATGGGGATCGTCGGGTTCTGCGCGCGGATCGCGCGGATCGCGGTGATCGAGTCGGTGCCCGGGACCAGGCCGAACAGGATGATCTGCGGCTTGGCGGCGAGCAAGGCGAGCACCTGCGGGGTGACGTCGGTGGCGCCTACCTGGTCGATCTGGGTGGAGACCAGCTGGAAGCCGAACTTGCTGGCGAGCTGCTGCACGGTGCCCTGGTTGGCCAGGCAGACAGAGCCGCAGTTGTCCTCGAGCAGCGCGACCCGGGTGTAGTGCCGGGGCACGATCAGGTTCTGCACCGAGTCGTACTGGTCCTGGTAGAACACGTCGTAGAAGCCGGGGAAGCCCCACGAGTTGAGCTCGCTCGACGGGTAGCCGTTGGTCTGCCAGCCCGAGGACAGGCTGATCAGGATCGTGTGGTTGGCGATCGCGATCGGCAGCGCCGACTCGGTGTCCGCGCCGGACTCCGGCCCGATGATGAACTGCGCGTGGTACGTCTGGATGCACTTGCGGGCGTCCAGCTCCGACTGCGCGGCGTTGGACTGGTTGTTCAGCGTGACGTAATTGACCTTGTGGCCGAGGATGCCACCGTGCGCGTCGACGTACTTGAAGTAAGCCTGGGCGCCCCAGTTGTCCGTCTCGCCGATCTGCGCGTACGGCCCGGCGAGCGCCAGGTCGCCGCAGGCGACGATGGGGGAGTTGCTACTGGCGGAGTTGCCGCCGCCTGAGCTGCACGCGGCGATGCCGCCGACCATGAGGACCGCCGCCGCGGCAGCTGTCAGGGCGGCGAACGGGAACCGTCTTCGGGACATGTATAGCCAACCTCCTTTTGTTAGAGCCCGACAAGGAGCGAGTTCACGACGGGCGAGGCCCGGAAGTCCGCGGGGCCGCCGTCGAAGACGAGCCGGCCCCCGGAGAGGACGAAGATCCGCTCGCTGACCTGCGCGACCAGATCGAGGTCGTGCTCGACGAGCAGCACGCAGGTGCGCTCGCCGAACGCGGTCAGCAGTTCGGCCAGGCGGTGCCGCTGGTCTTCTGACAGCCCGGAGGCGGGCTCGTCGAGCAGCATCAGCCGGGGGTTCGGGGCGAGCGCCCTGGCGAGCTCGACCATCCGCTGGCTCTCCAGCGTCAGGCTGGAGACCTC
>DASUWK010000002.1:0-22238 GCA_036378435.1 Candidatus Dormiibacterota bacterium
CAGGAGCTGGACGAGATCGAGCGCCAGATCCGCCAGCTCGAGATCGAGCGGCAGGCGTTGAAGAAGGAGTCCGACTCGGCTTCGCGCGATCGGCTGGGTGCGCTGGACAAGCAGCTGGCAGAGCTGGCCGAGCGGCGCGATGCCCTGCGAGCCCGCTGGGGCGAGGAGAAGAAGGTCATCGCGGAGGCGCGCGATCTCAAGCAGCGTCTCGACGAGGTGCGCCACGAGGCTGAGCGCGCCGAGCGCGCCGCGGACTTCGAGCGAGCGGCGCGCCTGCGCTACGGCGACACGGCCGAGATCGAGGGCCGTCTACAGGCGGTCACCGCCCAGCTCGAGCAGCTCCAGCGCGCCGGCGCGTTGCTCAAGGAGGAGGTCGACGAGGACGACATCGCCGCCATCGTCGCCCGCTGGACCGGCATCCCCGTGACGCGGTTGATGGAGGGCGAGGTGGCCAAGCTCATCCATATGGAGGAGCGACTGCACGACCGCGTGGTGGGCCAGGACGAGGCTGTGGCCGCGGTCGCGAACGCCGTGCGCCGCTCGCGTTCAGGCCTGGCCGATCCGAACCGCCCGGTCGGATCGTTCATCTTCCTCGGCCCGACCGGAGTGGGGAAGACGGAGCTGGCGCGCGCCCTGGCCGAGTTCCTCTTCGACGACGAGCAGGCGCTGGTGCGTCTGGACATGTCGGAGTACCAGGAGAAGCACACCGTGGCGCGGCTGGTCGGCGCGCCGCCCGGCTACGTCGGCTACGACGAGGGCGGCCAGCTGACCGAGGCGATCCGCCGGCGCCCTTACGCCGTGGTGCTCTTCGACGAGATCGAGAAGGCGCATCCCGACGTCTTCAACTTGCTGCTGCAGATCCTCGACGACGGCCGCCTGACCGACGGCCAGGGCCGCACCGTGGACTTTCGCAACACGGTGATCGTGATGACCTCCAACCTCGGCGGCGACGAAGCGCTGCGCGCGCATTTCCGCCCTGAGTTCCTGAACCGGGTGGACGAGGTCATCCACTTCCGGTCGCTGACCCGCGAGGAGCTCGGGCACATCGTGGACATCCAGCTGCGGCGGCTGGAGGCGCGGCTGGCCGAGCGGAAGATTGGGCTGACGGTCAGCGAGAGCGCCCGGGCGCTGCTCGCCGAGCGGGGCTGGGATCCCGTCTACGGCGCGCGGCCGCTGAAGCGGGCGATCCAGCGGTACGTGCAGGACCGCTTGGCGCTGCTCCTGCTCGAGGGTGAGTTCGGGGCCGGGGACACCGTCGAGGTCGACACCGCCGACGGCGAACTGACGTTCTCCCCCTCCCGCGTCCGGGACGGGGCGGCTTACCCCTCCCGCTAGCGGGTCATCCCCCTCCCGCTTGCGGGAGGGGCTAGGGGTGGGTCAGTCATCCCCCTCCCGCTTGCGGGAGGGGCTGGGGGTGGGTGGCTTTGGCCACGCACTCGACGATCCAGTCAAGGTTGGTCAGAGCGTCGTCGGCATCAAAGCGGAGGACGCGCCAACCTCGGTCGTGCATCCAGGAGTCACGGATTTGGTCCGCCGCCGGCGAGTGATCGGGGCCATCGATCTCGACCACCAGCTTCGCTGAGATGCACGCGTAGTCAGCGATGTACGGCCCGATCGGATGCTGCCGCCGGAACTTCAGGTTTGCCACCTGACGCATGCGCAGCTGGGCCCACACGTTCCGTTCGCCTTGGGTCATGTTGTCCCTGAGTTCCTGGGCACGCAGAACCGTCTCATGCGAGGGCATGGCGGAAGGGTGACTCGCGCGGATGATGTCGGGAACGGCGGTTGTTAAGCCCACCCCTGACCCCTCCCGCTTGCGGGAGGGGCGTTGCCCACCCCCTGACCCCTCCCGCTTGCGGGAGGGGCGTTGCCACCCCTGACCCCTCCCGCCTGCAGGTCATCCCCCTCCCGCTTGCGGGAAGGGCTAGGGGTGGGTCGGGTCCTGGCCCGAGTCGAACTCTTTCTGCAGGGCGGTCACGCCGGTCACGTAGACCTGCGCGTTGGGATCCAGGTTGGACGGGTCGACGTTGCCCGCACCCTCGTAATAGGACGCCAGCGCGACGGCCAGGTTGCCACCCGCGTCGTCCAGGTCTGACTTGAGCACGGCCGCCCCGAGGTCGGCGTTGTCAAAGGGATCATGCGGGTCCAGCGTGCGGTGGAGGAGCTTCGGACCGAGGTCACGCGCCGTTCCGGGGTCGATCTGCATCAGCCCGACGGCGCCGGTGTCCGACACCTTGGACATGTCCCAGCCGCTCTCCCACCACGCCACGGCCATGACGAGGCCCGGGTCGAGACCGTGCCGCCGCGCGGCATCGGTCAGCAGCATCCGGTAGAGCTCGTGCGTCGCCAGCGGCGAGGGGATCGCCCTCTCCCGCGGCGGCCGCCCGTCGCCGGTTGCCGGTAGGGCGGCGCCCGACCTCGGCTTGACGACCAGCGCCACGACGCCGTCAGCCAGCGGCTGAGCATCTTCCTGCACCATGACCTGCTCGGCCGCCCATTGACTCTGTGCCGCTGCGGCCGCGTTCTGCAGCGCTGCGGCCGCCTGGGCGGCGTCGGCCTCGGCCGCGTTCGCGGCCGGCCGGATTCCGTTCAGTAGAGCCGGGTCGCTCTCGACGCGCGCCGCTCCAAATGCGGCGAGCGCGGCAGTGCCCGCGAGGGCGCACCCGGTCACCAGACCCCGGGTTCGCACCCGTTCCACCCTACCGAACCCGGGGGCCGGCCCGTACTCTTGGCCGAGAGTGAAGCCAAAGCGGGGGCGTCTGCCGGGCGACTTCCGGGTGGTCGTGGGTCAGCGCCGGCTCAAGCTTCCCCGCACGCTCGGAGCGTCGGCGCTGTTCGCGGCGTGCTATGGCAACGTGGGCTCGAGCATCTACTACGCGCTCGGGGTGACCGCGGCCTTCGCGCTCGGCCTCACCCCTTTGGCGCTGATCCTGGCCGGCCTTATCTTCGTCACCACCGCCCTCAACTACGCCGAGGGCACCGCCGCCATCCCGCACGCGGGGGGTAGCTCAAGCTTTGCCAGGCGCGCTTTCAACGAGCCCCTGGGCTTCCTCGTCGGTTGGGTGCAGCTGCTCAACTACACGGCCACCGTCTCGATCTCGGCCTACTTCGCGATCGGCTACCTGCGGATCTTCGGTCACTATCTGCCGGTCCTGAACTCGCTTCAGGACTCCCACGCCCATGCGGTCGCCGCCCTCGTCCTCGTCGGGCTCTTGATCGTGATCAACATCATCGGAATCCAGGAATCCAGCGCCCTGAACTTCCTGCTGGCGATCGTCGACCTGGGCACCCAGGTCGTGCTGGTGGTGCTGGGTCTGCTGCTCCTGCTGAACTTCCGGACGATCCTCGCCAACATCCATCTCGGGGTTGCGCCGACCTGGGGCACCTTCCTGGCCAGCATCTCGATCGCGATGGTCAGCTATACGGGTATAGAGACGATCTCCAACCTCTCAGAGGAAGCGCGCAACCCGGGGAAGACGGTGCCGCGCGCAACGTTCGGGGTGATCATCGCCGTGCTGTTCGTCTCCGCCTTCCTACCCACGATCGGAATGAGCGTGTTCCCGGTGCACCTGGACGCCCACGGCCACTACGTCACCGCCCTCGCCACCCGCTGGAAGGACGACCCGGTGGCCGGGATCGTCTCCTTCTTCCACCCGCAGTGGCTGGCGTCCCTGGCCGGCATCTGGGTCGGCATCCTCGCCTTCACGATCCTGGTCGTCGCGACGAACGCCGGCCTGATCGGCATCTCGCGGCTGAGCTTCTCGCTCGCCACCAACAACCTCTTCCCGCGCGTCTTCTCGCGGCTGCACCCGAAGTACCGCACGCCGTACATCGCGATCATCGTTTTCGGGATCGCGGCCGGGCTGCTGATCCTCCCGGCGCAGATCGACCTGATGGCGGCGGTCTATTCGCTGGCCGCGACCTTCGCCTTCGCCACCGCGCACTTAGCAGTGATGCGGCTGCGCTTCGTGGCGCCACGCCTGCGGCGACCCTTCGAGATGCCGCTCAACATCCCGACCCGGGCGGGGAAGATCCCCGTGCTGTCAGTGGTGGGGGCGCTCGCCATCGGCTCGGTGTTCACCCAGCTGATCTTCGAGAACATCTCCAACTCGACGTTCATCTATCTCGGCTGGCTGATCGTCGGCGCGCTGATCTTCGTCGCCTACCGCACGTACCGGCAGAAGCCGATCTGGGAGCCGCTCGAGTCGACGCCGCCTCCCGAGGGGCCGGCGGGCTTGCTGGACATCGGTCCGCGACGGCCGACCAGTGAGAGGGTTCACGTCCGGCGCCACCGCGCCGCCGCGGCGACAGAGCCGGGGCCACATGCCCACGAGCACGTTCCGCGGCGCTCCCAGCGTCCGCCGCTCCCGGCCATCGTCGTCGGCGTGGTCATCGGGGTGGCGGCAATCGTCGTCGACCTGTCGCCGCTGGATCCGACCGGCACACGGCTCGGCTGGTCGCCGGGGGTCGTGCTGATCATCGCCATCGTGCTGAGACTGCTGGTGGCGCGTGATGACTCAGGCCGCCGCTAGGCAGCCGGGGCTCCTCCGCCAGGCGGCGCCCTATGCCGCGGGCGCCGTCGGTGTGGCCGTGATCACCGCGGCAGTGGCCGTGATCGAGCGCCGGGTGGCGATACCGAATCTCTCCGTCCTTTACGTGCTGCTCGTCCTCTGGCTGGGCAGCCGCGGCGGCCGCTGGCCCGCCGTGCTGACGAGCGTGCTCGCGTTCGTCGCCTACGACTTCTTCCTCGTGCCCCCGGTCGGCACGCTGGCGGTGACCAGCCCCAGCGGGTTGCTCGAGCTGGTCCTGCTGCTCGCCGCAGCGCTGGTTACGAGCCAGCTGGCGGCTTCGCTGGAATCGTCGCGCCGGGCCGCGGCGGGCTCGGCGGCGGAGGCGCGCGAGCTCTACGGCCTCGCCACCGGCGTCCTGAGAACCTCCGAGCTCACGGGGGCGCTGGAGCTCGTGACCGAGCGCGCGGAGAAGGTGGTGGGCGTCGCCGCCTTCGCGGTCGTGGGGATGGAAGGCGGTGGCTGGCGGCTGCTGGCCGGGCGCCTGGCGCAGGATCGCGATCTCGCCGATGCCGTACGGGCCATCGAGGACGGCCGGCCGGTCGGCTGCCGTCTCCAGGGCGGGGTACTCGAGATCCTCGCCAGCCGGCCGCCGCGACCCGACTCTCTCGCCGTCCTGCCGCTGACGAGCGGAGCGCTGGTCCTGCGCGCCGACGCGAGCAAGGTTGCGGCCGCGGACCTGCGTCTGCTGGCCGCGCTGGCGGCCCTGGCGGAGCTCCTGATCGAACGCCGCCGGGCAGCGGCTGAGGCTGAGCGGCGCCGGGCTGTGGAAGCGTCAGACAGCCTGAAGACGGCGGTGCTGTCGTCGCTCTCACACGAGCTCAAGAGCCCGCTGGCCTCGCTGCGGGCAGGACTCACGGCGTTGACCGGCGCTGGTTCCGGGCTGCCGGAAGAGCACCGCGAGCTGCTGCTGGGCCTCGACGCGCAGGCCTTGCGACTCGATCGGCTGGTGGAAGGGCTGCTCACCATGTCGCGCCTCGAAGCCGGAGCGCAGCCCAAGCTCGAGCCCATCTCGTTTGCTGAAACCGCGGGGGCGGTGCTGCGACGGCTGGAGCCGCGTCTGCGCGAGCGCCAGCTCGCGCTTGACCTGCCGCCCGACCTGCCCCTGGTCTCCGCGGATGAGCTCCAGCTGGACGGCGTCCTGACCAACCTGCTCGAAAACGCGGTGGAGTGGAGCTCGGCCGGCGGCCGAATTGAGCTCGGGGCTCGTGACCGAGGCGACAACCTCGTCGCCTGGGTCGCTAACGAGGGCCCGGAGATCCCGCCGCTTCAGCTGCGGGAGGTGTTCGACAAGTTCTGGACGCGCCGCGAGGGTGGCACCGGGCTCGGTCTGGCCATCTGCAAGCGAATCGTCGAGGCGCACGGCGGAACGATCGAGGCGCGCAACCTCCGGGCTGGGCCCGAGTTTCGATTCACGCTGCCCCTCGCGGCGGTGGCGGAGCCGGTCTCATGAGCGGCAGGATCCTGGTGGTGGACGACGAGCCGGAGATGCGGCGAGCGCTGCGGGCGGGGCTCGAATACCGAGAGTTCGACGTGCACGCCGTCGCCAGCGGAGAGGAGGCGGTGGCCGAGGCGGCCGCCTGGCGGCCCGATGTCGTCCTCCTCGATCTCGGCCTGCCCGGCATGGACGGCTTCGCGACCCTCCAGCGGCTCCGCGAGACGTCCCGCGCCGTGGTGATCGTGATCAGCGTGATGCCGGGCGAATCCGACAAGGTGCGCGCGCTGCAGCTCGGCGCGGATGACTACCTGGTCAAGCCGTTCGGGATGGAGGAGCTGGCCGCCCGGATCGCGGCCGTGCTCAGGAGGCAGGCCGACCTGGCCAGCGGTGAGCCCGTTGTCGACCTCGGCGGACTGGTCGTCGACCTGGCGCGCCGCCGCGTGACCGTCGACGGACGGGAGGTGAAGCTAACGCCGACCGAGTACGAGGTGCTGCGGTTCCTCGTGCTCAACGTCGATCGCCCGGTGACGCACGGGACGCTGCTGCGCCATGTGTGGGGCGATTACGCGTCAGGCGCCAGCTACAACACCCGCTACGTGGCCGCCCAGTTGCGACGCAAGTTGGGCGACGACCCGGCGCGGCCCCGGTTCCTAATGACCGAGCCGGGTGTCGGCTACCGTCTCGTCCGCGATCGCTCCGGCGCCGGCGGCCCGGGGCCGGCCGGTGACGAGGTGAAGCACCGGCAGCCCGTCGATGAGCCGGAGCCGGACTCGGGATAACGCCACCGGCGGCAGCGCGTCGCCGTCCTCCTGCGCGGCGATGGTCTCGCGGGGGAACACCTCAGTCCAGACCTTGCCCACGATGTCGCGCGGCAGGCCGCCCGGCACGTAGACGAAGCGGCGCGAAGGAATCGCGCGGCGCGTCCGCGTCTCCGCCCGCGCGAAGGCGTCTTGCGCCGCGTAGTCCTTCAGGTAGGGATCGGCTACCTCGTAGAGGCGTGCGACGGCGCCGTGCTGATGAGTGTCACCGCGGTAGAGGAACACGGCGCTGCGGCCGGCGGCGCGGTGGGCCGTCTCCTCCAGCACCGAGTTCGCCAGCTCCGGCTTCGCCGGCAGGATGACGAGCACGTCCGCGGGCCGGCGTCGAAACTCGGCGCCGATCGTCTCGGCCGCGCGACGGGGCGAGTAGGGAAGCGGGAACACGCTCGGCCGGCGCCGCCGGTTCCACCGGTAGGTGCCGAACCCGACCAGGAGGCCGAGCACGGTGAGGCCGCCGCCGAACCGCGTCGCCAGCGGCTTCGCGACGAGGTTGACGCTCCAGCCGATGAGGACCGCGAGCGTTGTCAGGACGCCGATGGCGAACACAACCCGCGCCCGCGTCGACGTGAGGCCCTCGCGCCAGCGGACGAGGTCCAGGCCTAGACACGTGATGACGAACGCGCCCAGGAGCCCGAACGCGTAGAGGTCGCCCAGCAGCCCGATGGCGCCCTGCGTGAACGCGACCAGCGCCATCGGAAGCGCCAAGGCGATCCCGATCGCGACGTGCGGCGTGCGGCGCAGCCGGTTGGTGGTCTCGACCACGCGGGGCAGGTAGCCCATCCGGGTCAGCGCGATCAGTACGTGGTACGCGCCGATGATCGCCGTGTTGCTCGCGAAGATGAGCAGCAGGGCGCCGCTGACGGCCACGTAGTCGCCGAGCGCCGGGCCCGCCAGGCGGACGCCGAGCAGCGAGATGGCCTGGTTCTGGGCCGCATACGTGTTCAGCGTCTGCAGGGTGGTCGACCAGAGCGTCAGCAGCGGGCTGGTCAGCCCGACGGTGATGACGACCAGCCCCATCGTTCGGAAGGACACGCGCTTGCGCGGGCTGCGCATCGCGGGGGAGATCTGGGCGACGCTCTCGAGCCCCGAGAAGGCGAGGAACGCCGCGCCGAAGCCCGTCAGCACGACTACAGGTGTCAGCGCCGGACCGTGCGACAGCTCGTGCAGGCTCAGGCTCAAGGCCTGAGGTCCGAGCTGCTCGAGAACCGCGGCCATGACGGCCAGCTGTCCGATCAGGGCCAGCGTCGCGAAGAGGGCGCTGACCCGCGCGCTCTCCTTGATTCCGACGAGGTTCAGCAAGCCCAGAGCGACAAGCGCCGCGATAGTGACCACGGTCGCCAGGGTCTCGCCGCTGAGCGGCGCCACCAGCACCCCGAGGTAGTAGACGCCCGAGAGCGCGCTGATCGCGATCGTCAGGAAGTAGTCCACGAGGATGAACAGTCCGCCGAGCAGCCCGGCGAAGGGATGGATCGCGCGCGAGGCGACGGTGACGACGCCGCCGCCTTCGGGATAGCGCCAGGCCACCTCGGCGTACTTGGCGCAGAGCAGCACGAAGACGACCAGGACCAGCGTCACGAAGATCGCCGACCGAGTCGTGAACCCCTGTCCGAACAGGATGCCGGGCACGTAATAGATCGAGGTCCCGCTGTCGGCGAAGACCACGGCCCAGCAGAGCAGGGGCCCGAGTGTGCCGGTGTGCAGCTTGACGTGCCGCCGCCGCGGGGACGGCCGGCTCACAGCACTCTGGGGCGGTCGAGGTTGCGCAGGGTCTCCCGGACCGCGGCCCGCAGGCGGCGAATCTCCAGGGCGAGGTGCGGGTCTCCCAGCTCTATCCGTTCGGCGGCGGCGATGTAGACCTCCGCCCACTCGAGCTGGCGCTCGACCTCACGGCGAGCTCGCAGCCCGTCGACAGGGGTTGCACGGGGCCAGCGCATGCTCCATCGAAGCTAGGCCGGCGCCCGTTAGGTTCTCGTGAGGACTACCGGTCTCCCCGTATGAATCCCGTTTGGATTCAGGTCGTGGCCGCGGCCGCTTTCTCCTGCCAGTACCGCACAGGGTGCGTCACCCCGTGGTTCCGCTCGTACAGCTCCCAGTACTCGTCGTAGAGGGAGTGCATCCGGCCGGCGATCTCGTCCACCGCGGTGTCGCTCAGCTCGGCGGCCCGAAGGCGCTTGCTCAGCGAGTCGATTGCAAACTCGCGCGCCTCCAGCGGGTTGAGGCGGAAGCTGTCGGGGACGTCGCTGACGTCGCGGAAGGGAAGCTTCTCGTCCGGTCCCACGACCACCGCGACAGCCGCCGGCAGCAGGTCGAGCACCTTGCGCGCGATGACGCGCGCCATCTCGGGGTTCTCGAGCACGCGCCGGCGCAGGGCCAGCACGCCGAAGCCGATGTGCCGGGACTCGTCGCGGGCGACCGCCGTGAAGCCCGACACGAACCCGGGCAGGATGCCGATCCGGCGCAGGAGCCGCAGCGTGTTGCGCTGACCGCCGAGCGCCAGGTAGCCCTCGATGATCACGTGGTACGTGACGAGGCCCTCGACGAACGCCACGGGGTCCTTCGGGTCCAGGCGGCAGCGGTCGATCGCCTCCGGCAGCGCCTTGTAGAAGATCTCCTGGTAGCCCTGGCGGGCGGCTGGGCCGAAGTTGGTCATCGCGGCGTGGATGCCGCCTTCGTGACCCAGGACCGCCGCGAAGTAGCGGTCGAAGAAGACGGCGTGCCTGGCTTCGTCCGCGACCTGCGTGGCCAGGAAGATCCGCTCGTCTTCTGAAGGCGCGGCGTGGAGGATCGGAGCCAGCGTGTCCGTGACGATCTGCTCGCCGACGAAGAACAGGGTCATCGTGGTCTTGAGCGTCGACTGGACCGGCGGCGGGATGTTGGCCCAGTCCTTCTTGTCCTGCTCGAAGTCCAGGTCGCTGACGGCCCACTGCTGGGTCTCCCAGCGGTGATAGAAGGAGGCGCTGTCGTTCTCCGGGCTCAGCAGCGCGTCCATCTGGGTCTGGACGTCATCAATGGAGACGTTGACCAGCTGGTTCAGCGGCGTCTCCTCGACGCGGCGAATCGCTTCGAGCGTGGCGAGATCAGTCGTTGCCATGGCCCCGATCATATGAGACCGCGTGGCCGAGAAGGGATGCCCTGCTGCGCCACGCCCAAGTGAGCAGCGTGAGGCTGAGCGCCCAGGTGATCACGACGATCGCCATCTCCACGTAGCCAGAGGGGCCCGCGCCGAACCAGTCGTTCCGCCGCAGGTCGTAGAGGGCGTCCATCGATCCGAGGTAGAGGCCGGCGCCGCCGCCCGCGAGAACCCAGAAGAGCGCCAACGGGCTGCGGCGGGTAAGCGTCACCGCGCCCGCCGCGGTGCAGAGCGCCAGCCAGCTGTCGGCCAGCACGAACGACTCCTCGTGCTCGAAGTAAGCGGGACGGGCTTCGGTGGCCACCAGGGAGCGGTCGCCGAAGAACCAGATGACCCAGAACGCGACGATCAGCAGCGTGACGGTGGCGAGCGCCGCGATGACGGCACGCCGGGCGGGTGGATCGACTCTCACGGCATGGATCGTAGGTTTGGCGGCTCGCATTTCACCGTCCCGATTTGTTACATGACTGGCCAGTGAAGCTCGCCAGGGTCGCCGCCGTCCTGTCAGCCGGCCTGGTGTGCGTGGGGACGGCGCTCGCCGTCCACCCTGCCGCGGCGACCACGGCCCCCACGTTGCTGCGGGACAAGATGGCCGGCCGCTTCCTATTGACGCCGCCGGCTCCGAACACCGCGCATCCACAGGTGATCCAGCCGGACACCCAGATCGAGCCGTCGATCGCCGTCAACCCCGCCAACCCGAACAACGCTGTGGTCGGTTTCCAGGAAGGGCGCGTAGCCGGAGCCGGCGACGAGACCAACGGCTACGCGACCACCTTCGACGGTGGCAGCACCTGGACCTACGGTGAGGTCCCGGGCCTCACCTACAACGTCGGCGGCGGTCCGTGGGATCGAGCGTCCGACGCCGTGGTCGCGTTTGGTCCCGACAACACCGTCTACTACAACTCGCTCGTCTTCGACGACTCGTCGATGATGGGCCTCTGCAGCAGCATGGCCGTCAACGTCTCGCACGACGGTGGCGCCCATTGGTCCGCGCCCGCATTCGTCCAGCTCGGCACCAACGACTGCACCGGCGGTACCAACGACAAGAACTGGATCGTCGTCGACCTCGGCCAGGGCTCGGGACACCACTACGGCCGGGTGTACATGGTCTGGGACCGCGAGGCGCCGGTCGTCTACAACTACTGCGACGCAGGTTGTGACAGCGCGAGCAACTGGCTGCCCAACTTCCTGACGATCAGCCTGTCGCAGGGCCTGGGCGCTTTCCCGGTGATCCTGCAGGACGGCAGCCTCGGTGTGGCTTACACAGCCATCACCTCGCCGCCGATCGCGTTCCCGAACAACGAGCCCGACGCGCAGCCGGGCAGCACGTACATCGACTGGGCGCTGGCGCCGGCCGCGGGCAGCACGGTCTGGCCGACGCCGCTGACCTTCACGCAGACCGCGATCCCCGTGGCCTCGCTGCAATCCGTCTGCTGCCGCTATCAGCGGGCGGGCGGCCTGCTCGCGGCGCAGGCCGACCAGGGCTCGGGGACCGTCTACATCACCTGGGAGGACCCGCGGTTCCGCACCGACGCCGGCGGGCCGCTGGTCAATGACGTCGTGCTGATCGCGTCGAGCGACCCGCACGGATTGACGTGGGGGCCGGTTACTCGCGTCAACCCCGGTCCCACCAACGACTTCGTCGATCGCTACAACCCGGCGCTGGCCGTGGGCGCTGACGGGACGGTGCACCTGATGTACCGGCAGCGCCAGGAGGCCGCCGCCAGAACGTCGTTCAGCCTCACGATCGACACCTACTACCAGCAGTCTCTCGACGGTGGCAAAACCTTCTCAACGCCGCTGAGAGTCGATGAGCAGCGGACGAGCTCTCTGTACGGCGCCTTCTCCCGCGCTGGCCTTTTCGAGGGCGACTACGACCAGCTGGCGACCGGCGGGTCGCTCGTGTACATCGCCCGCGACGAGGCCTATCCGCTCAGCGCCGGCGAGACGCCGGGGCTCGTCTACAGCCAGGCCAACGACGACTACGAAGGCAACCCGGCCGGCTGTGCCGGCGGCACCATCGTTCCGAGCTGCCTGACGCACCTGCACCAGCGCACGTGGGTCGCGGTCGTCGGAGTCGCCTCGGTCCGAGCCAGCGCCGGTTTCCCGGCAGCGGGGGCCAAGCCAGGCGCCATGTCGGCCTGGCTGCCTCTGGCTGTCGTGCTCGGTGAGGCGATCCTGCTGCTGGCTCTGGTGGCCTGGCGCCGGAGGCGGCCGGCCTAGACCAGGAGGGCGTCGACCACGAGGCGCTCGCTGTAAGTGCCGGCGCGGCTGTTCCAGCTGCCGCCGCAGGTCACCAGGCTGAGCCGGGGTGGTCCGGCCGAGGCGAGAAAACCCGGCGGCGGCGAGGTGTACGGGAACCAGTTCAGCGCACTGACCTTGAACTCGATGGTGGTCGCGCCCGCGATCACCTCGACCAGGTCGCCCGGCTTGAGCTGCGCCAGGTGCTCGAACAGCGCCGGACCCGTGTACCAGTCCAGGTGCCCGTCGATGACGGCGTCGCCGGGCTGACCTGGCGCCGGCCCGTAGCGGTACCAGGCGGCATCCCAGATCGAGGCGGGAACGCCGACGTGTCCTTGGCCGTCGGTCCCCACGGCCTCCACGCCGGCGTCGATGGCGAGGGCTGGGATCTTAAGCCGGAAGACGTAGACGCCGTGATAGGGCGCGCTGCTGACTCCGGGCGGGGGATGAGGGGCGCTGTCGGTCGTCGCGGTGATGGCTGGCAGGCTTGGGGTGGCGGCGGCCGCGGCAGGAGAGTGACCTCGCACTGCGCGGGTCACGACAGCGTGAGCGGCCAGCGCTGCGGATACCGCGACCATCACCGCCGCCAGCGCGGCGAGGCTGGCGTAGAGCGAGGCGGTCAGCCGTCGTGGAGCGTGCTGCAAGGCGGGGTCTAGGCTAGCCCGGCTGCCGGCGGCAACTCACCCTGTCACGCGACCGACGCCGAACTGGTTGCCGACGGCAACGACGGTTGAGCCTGCGAAATCCACCTCCAGCAGGTCTTCTGAGGCCGAAAGCTCGGCCACGCGCTGGTCGGTGCTGGTGTCGATGACATCGGTCGGATCTCCAGTGCCTTTGGGTCCCGCCACGTACGCGTAGCGCCCGTTGATGTCGAAAGTCACCCAGTGCGGCCCCGGATTGCTCACCCGGACCAGCGCCACCTGCCGGGGCGGCGACAGCGTCATGTCGAAGACATGGACCTCGGGCGCGACGCCGTCGTTGAGCCAGACCTGGCGCTCGTCCGGGCTGAACGCGATGCCATGCCCGGTCGAGCCCGACGCGGGGACGGACTCGACGACGCGCCCCGTCGTCAGGTCGCCAACCTGGAAGCCCGTGTAGCCGAGGACGTCGTTGACGACCCGTGTGCCGCGACCGTTCACGGCGAACGGAGCCAGGATGCCGCTGCAGCAGTAACCACTGACGGTCCCGACGACCTGGTCGGTCGTCGTGCTGCCGATGTAGAGCGCATGTGTGGCCGACTTCGTCTCCATGTACACGCGGCTGCCGTCAGGGCTGACCAGCGTGTCATGGCTCCGCGGCGGCAGCGTGATGCGACTCCGAACGTCGCCCGTGAGAGCGTCCACCACCAGCTCATACGGCGATGACGCGTCGCTCTCCCAGGTCGGGAGATAGAGCGTCTTGCCGTCCGGGGTGACGCTGCCGCGGTCGACGCCGGGGCTGTGCAGCACCTTGTCCCAGAGCACGGCCCCGGTGACCAGGTCGACGCTGGCGACGTGGCCCTGGCCGCCGCGGTTGTACATGACGTAGAAGCGGTGCGTCGGGACGGCCGCCGCGGCGCCGCGCACGTCTCCGCAGCATGTGAACACGGACAGCGTGCGCAGCAGCGCGTGTGCTTGGTCGATCGCGTAGACGTGCAGGGTGCCGTCGTCCTGGGCGGCATAGATCAGCCGCTGCGGCGCGGTGGGCGATGCAGTCGCCACCGGGGCCGGCGGAGTCACCGTCGCTCTCGCCGCCGACCTGGCGGGAGCGGCGGTGCAGGAGACCGCAAGCGCGAGGGCCATGCTCAGCCAAGGAGCCATCCGCAGGCGCACGGCGATCACGCCGACAACGTACTCGCGCCTTCAAAGAAGAGAGGGCGGGCCATTCGGCCCGCCCTGCTCATGAATTCCGATCGGTCAGGCGATCAGACGCAGTTGTTGGCGCTGTTGCTCCAGAGCGACTGCACCGCGAACACGTGGCCGCCGCCGGAGATGTTGTAGACCGGCACGCCATTGGCCTGGGTGCCCCAGGCGCAGATGTCGCCGGTTTCGGCGCCGCTGCTGTCCCGCCAGCCCGGGTTGGTCAGTGGGAGGGCGTCCGTCGCCGTCTCGGCCAGCTCGTGGCCGCTGACGATCGAGTAGCCGTCGAGGAAGCCGTTGCCGAACGCGTTGTTGTTGTTGAAGTAGTCCTCGCCGCAGCCGGCGGCGACGTCCGGCAGGTAGGGCATCACCGAGTAGGAGATCCGATTGCCGGCGCCGTCATAGATCTCGTTGTGGTAAGCGCAGTACGCGCCGAAGCCGGCCGGGATCGAGCCCTGCGGCAGATAGATCATGTAGTCGGCGTTGGGGCTGTAGCCGAAGTGCGCTTCGGCGTTGAGAGCCTCGGACCCGAGCAGGTTCGCCAGCGTCTCCGCGGTTCGTGTCGTGCCCGGCGGTTGGTCGACCGTGCAGACCTCGCTGCAGTTGTCGGTGACGACTCCGGGCGGCGGCGGGGTGTCGGCGGTGTCGGTCCAGGTGCCGCCCCACGACGCTGACGCGCCGTACTGCGCCTGCGAGCCGATCCACGTGCTGCCCGGCACGGCGGACGAAAGGAACCCGTTGATATACGTCATCGCGGTCGACGCCGCGTTGCTGTAGGTCATCGCGGTGCTGCTGGTGCAGCTCGTGTAGTAGCCCTCGCAGAAGACGCTCGACTGCGCCTCGGTGGTGTCAGGCCACCCGGTGACCCACTGCTGGCCCCAGAAGATCGAGTAGATGACGGAGGCTTGAGTCCGGCCTCCGTGGTTGATCAGTGGCGGACTGCCGTTGGTGAACGCGGCTGAAGCGGTCACCACGGGCGTTGCCATGATGACGGCGATGCCGGCGACGACGCCGAGACGGGCGAATCTTGGAATGGTGCGGTTGAACAAAAAGTCACCCTCCGATTGGATAGATAGTGACATCCATGAGGGCAGGTAACCGCCCCTTCGGCTGATTATAGTTTCGGGCTCTGGCGGTGTCGAGTAAACGGCCGGTCTCGTCCATCGCCGGTACTCGGAACGGAATCGGGTGCTCTACGGAGCGCGGACGGACCTACCATCCCGCCCATGAACGAGACTCTCTCGGCCGAGGTCCTCGACGTGATCGTGGTTGGAGCCGGGCCGGCCGGCTTGAACGCAGCCTTGGTCCTGGCGCGCGCACGGCGCCGCATCCTCGTCCTCGATAGCGGTGCACCGCGAAACGCGGCATCGCACGAGATGCACGGCTACCTGTCCCGCGACAAGCTTGATCCCGCCGAGCTGCGGCGAATCGGGCGCGCCGAGGTCCTCGCCTATCCGAGCGCCAGCCTGGTCGGCGCCGCAGTCGCCGGCGCCGAACGCACGCCCGACGGATTCCTCGTGCGCACGCAGACTGGAGACACTTACAGGACTCGCAAGCTCTTGCTCGCAGTCGGCATCCGAGACGAGCTGCCCGAGATTCCCGGGCTGAGCGACTTCTATGGGACGACCGTATTTCACTGTCCGTACTGCGACGGCTGGGAGAGTCGCGACCGTGCGATCGCACTCTTGGGGACAGGATCGGGCGCCGTCCGAACCGGGAAGCTCCTGCTGAGCTGGACAAGTGATGTCGTCGTCTGCACCGGCGCTCCCGGCGGGCTCGACGCTGCCGCGATCGCCGATCTCGAGGGTGCAGGCGTCCGGGTCGATGAGCGGCGGATCAGCCAACTCATCGGCAGCGACGGTCAGCTCAGTGCCGTCCAGTTCGAGGACGGAACCACTCTTCCTCGCGACATTCTTTTCTTCCACGCCGACGTGGTCGTTGCATCGACCCTGCCGGCCGCGATCGGGTGCGCATTCACCGACGCCGGCCGGATCGAGGTCGACGAGGGCGGGCGCACGTCTGTGGCTGGGGTTTCGGCAGTCGGAGACTGTGCCCGGAGGGCCGGCCAGCATCCTGCGACCCAGGTGATAATCGCGGCCGCGAGTGGCTCGGTGGCTGCGATAACCCTGCACCAGGACCTCATGGCGGAGGACGTCGGCCTGATCCCGGCCCTGCCGGATCTGCGCCCAGCTATGCGCTGAGTCGGAGTCGGGGCTGAGAAGGGCGTCTGGCGGGAAGGGAGGGATTCGAACCCTCGAGGGAGTTTCACACCCCCTACCCGCTTAGCAGGCGGGCGCTTTCGACCACTCAGCCACCTCCCCGCGGGGCCCCGCCGATTCTACCCAGGCGCCAGGGCGCTCAAGAAATCGACAGAACTGTCGATTGTGGGTGAGCCGCGGCCCACCTACCGTGCCCGGCATGACGACAGACACCACGACCCAAACCAGCGTTGACACCGTTCGTAAGCTCTTCGGCGCGATCAAGGAGCGCGACTTCGCAACCGTCGGCGGCCTCCTGCGCAGCGACGCCACCTGGAACCACCGCAACCAGGATCGCTTCGAGGGCATTCACGATGGTCCGGCGGAGATCGCCAGCTTCATGCGCGAATCGTTTGAGCTCACCACCGGAACGCTCCAGCCGGTTCCGGAGGCATTCATGGCGGACGCGGACGGTCGCGTTGCCGTGCTGCTGACACTGCACGGTCGCCGTCCCGACGGCCGAACGACCGCCGACCTGCAGCTGCTCCTCGTCAAGGTCGACGGCGGACAGATCAGCTCGATCGACCACTTCGTGGGCGACCCGGCCGCGGTGGCAGCGTTCTGGGCGTGACATCACTTAGCATTCCGCGCCATGCAAGCCCCCGGGGGCCCGGGCGCGCCTCCCAGCTGGGGGCCCGGGCGCAAGCAGGGCTTCGGCACCTCGGCCTCACGTGACAGTCGCGTCTGGTTCACCCTCGCCGACGGCGCCCTGAGCGAGGTCTTCTACCCCAGCGTCGACCACCCGCTGCTGCACCAGATGCGATTCATCGCCGCAGCAGCGGGTACGCCGCCTATAGACGCCCAGGCCGACGGCGCGCATACCGTGCGCTGGCTGGAGCCCGGCATCCCCAGCTTCGTCGCCGAGACGCGCCATGCGGAGTTCGCCCTGCGCACGGAGTACGTCACCGAGCCCGAGCTCGACGCGCTCCTGGTGTCGGGCACCTTCGCACCGGAGCTGCCCGACCTGGCGCTGTATGTGCTCCTGTCGCCGCACCTGGTCCCGGGCTCGCCAGGCAACGACGCGCGAGTCTTGGGAGACCGGGACCCGCCGGTGCTCGTCGCGCGGCAGGGTGCGCATTGGGTCGCCTTGATGGGCCCGTTCGCGCAAGCGAGCGTCGGGTTCTTGAACTCCTCCGACGTCTTTGTCGACCTCTATGACAACGACGGCGAGATGCAGTGGCTCCAGGACCAAGCGACCGGCGGCAATGTCGCGCTGGGCGCGCGCCTGGGCATCCGCACAGGCACGTTCCTGCTCTCGATCGGCTTCGGGTCGACGGCGGAGCAAGCAGAAGAGGTCGCGCGCGAGGCGCGTGCCCGGGGCTTTGCGGACACCCAGAAGCGGTTCGTCGACGGGTGGCGACGCCGGCTCGATGTGCCGCGGCCCTACAGCATGGTCAGCGGCGACCGCGGCGACCTGGCCCGGGCGTCGCTGGCGGTGCTCCTGTCACTGGAGGACAAGGGGACTCCGGGTGCGTTCGTGGCGGCGCCGTGCGCGCCCTGGGGCGAGACCTGTGGCGACGGGAACCACGTCTACCACCTGGTCTGGCCGCGCGACCTCTACCAGGTCGCGAGCGCGCTCTTGCATGCGGGGGACCCGCTGTCGGCCCGGCGGGCTTTCGCCTACCTGCGTTCGATCCAGCGGGCGGACGGGTCGTGGCCGCAGAACTGCACGGTGGACGGCGTCCCGCACTGGAACACGCCTGAGCTTGATGAGACGGCCTATCCGATCCTGCTGGCCTGGGAGCTGAAATCGGCGGGTGCGCTCGACGTCGATCCCTGGCCGGTGGTTCGACAGGCAGCGCTCTACCTGCTGCAGAACGGTCCGGGCACTGCGCTGGACCGCTGGGAGGACGCCGGGGGCATCTCGCCGTCGACCGTGGCGGCGGGCTGCGCCGCGCTGCTCGCCGCCGCCGAGCTGGCGCAGGACTCGGCGGACGCCGACTGTGCCGGCCACCTTCGGGCCGTCGCGGATTACTGGAGCGACCGACTCCAACACTGGTGCTTCGCGCGCCCGGCGGGCTTCTTCGCGCGCCTCGCCGAGGATCCCGATGAAGGCGTGGGACCCGACGCGGCGATCGCCGTCGAGTTCTTGGAGCTCGTGCGTCGGGGCTTGCGCCACCCAGAAGACCCGGCTGTCCTCAGCAGCCTGAAGGCCGTGGACGAGCACCTGAAGACGCAGACTCCGAAGGGCGCCGCCTGGCGCCGGTACCTCGGTGACGCGTATGGCGAGCGAGCCGACGGCTCCGCCTGGCGCGGGGCGGGGATCGGCCGGCCGTGGCCGATCCTCACCGGCGAGCGGGCGCAGTACGAGCTGGCGGCGGGGCGGCCCGCCGTGGAGGCCGTGGCCGCGTTCGAGGCGTTCGCCGGCCCCGAGCTCCTCCTGCCGGAGCAGGTGTGGGATGGCGAGCCCATCTTGGCGGGCGGCCTCGAGCCGGGAGGTGCGACCGGCTCCGCGCGCCCGCTGGGCTGGGCGCACGCCGAGTACGTGAAGCTGCTGTCCTCGATCGCGGCCGGCGCGGTGATCGACGTGGTGGCGCCGGCCCGCCGCTGGTTCCTCGAGTCAGGGCCGCGTCAGCCAGACCTGGTCTGGCACCACAACCACCGCATCCACGCGTTCCCGCCCGGGCGCCAGGTCACCGTGCAGCTTCCGGCCGCGGCGGATGTCGTGTGGACGGGCGACGCCTGGGAGACGAGCTCGGCGATCAGGACGCGGGGAGTGGGGCTGGGGCTGCACACGGCCCGCCTGCCGACACACATCATGCGGCCGGGCGCCGTGATGGAGTGGACGGCGCACTACGCCGACAACTGGGAGGGCGCGAACTACCAGCTGACGTGCGTCGAGCCCGACGACTGAGTCCTAGTCTCCGGGCTCCTCGTCGTCGTCCGCGTGTCCGAGGCCGAGGTCGGCCGCTGGATCCTCGTCGAAGTGGCTGTGCAGCTCGCCGCAGTCGGCGCAGCGATAGAACTCGCCGACGAAGCCTTTCTGCCAGACCGAGTAGCTGACCACGGCCGGCTCCTCGACCAGGATCTCCTGCTCCAGGCGCCAGATGACCTGCTCCCAGCCGCGCTCCTGGAGCTCGGGGTCGAGGACGATGAGGCAGTAGGGGCGGGGCTCGGCCCAGACCACGGCGACCTCGCCCATGCGCTCCTCGTCACCGTTGACGACCGACCACGTCTCCGACGCCTGGCCGCGCGTCGAGCGCACCAGGCGCAGGCCCTGCCAGAACTGCTCGGCGGCCTCGCGCTCGGCCTTCTCGTGCTCGACCTGGGCTTCCTGGAAAGCGCCCCACATCCGGAGCAGGTGGTTGCGGAAGCGATGGTACTTGGGCACCAGGTTCGGCTGGCGCTTGGTCGAGCCGACTAGCTCTTCGAACGCGTGCTCGAAGGCGGCCTCGACCCGTTCCTGACGGTCCTGGAGGTCCACGGCCCAGTTCTCGTCCTCGCTGAGCCGCATGCTCTCGTTCAGTACGACCTCGAAGTCGAGCCAGTCTTCACCGAACTCGGGCGTGAGCACGTTGTCGACGATGTCGGCCAGCCGGTGCTCCTCGAGCAGGACCGGCGTGATGCGCTCGCGGGCGTCCGACCAGCTCTTCCAGCCCATCACGTTGTGGATCCAGTAGTCGAAGACCGTCACCGCGTACTGAAGGGCGGCGGGCGAGGTCCAGAGCTCAGGCGGCCAGGATCGGCGCCCCGTGCGCACCTTGTTGTACAAGGCGATGATCTCTTCGTCGTCTAGGTATTCGGTCGACATGCGCGGCCCATTGTAGGAAGCACTGGAATAGTGCCCAGGATCGGCTGGGTATATTCCTGCGAGATGACTCAGAGGACACTGACCCCCGACCAGGTGACGCGGTACGCCCGGCACCTGATCCTGCCCGAGGTGACGGGGGTAGGGCAGCGCAAGCTGCTGAACACGAGCGTGCTGCTGCTCGGCGCCGGCGGCCTCGGCTCGCCCGCCGCGCTCTACCTGGCCGCCGCCGGGATTGGGAAGATCGGCGTTCTCGACTTCGACGTCGTGGACTCGAGCAACCTGCAGCGCCAGATCCTGCACGGCACCGCGGACGTCGGCCGTTCCAAGGTGGAGTCGGCCGCGGAGAGCATCAACCGCATCAACCCGGACGTCGAGGTCGTGCGGCACGAGACGCACATCAACTCCGAGAACGCTCTCGAGATCTTCCGCCCCTACGACGTGATCGTCGACGGCACGGACAACTTCCCGACTCGCTACCTCGCGAACGACGCCGCCCACTTCCTGGGCAAGCCGCTGGTGCACGGTGCGATCTACCGCTTCGAGGGCCAGCTGACCATGTTCGACTCCAGCCGCGGCACCGGCTGCTACCGCTGCCTCTTCGAGCAGCCGCCGCCGCCCGGGTCGGTCCCGAGCTGCGCCGAGGCCGGCGTCTTCGGCGTGCTGCCCGGGATCGTCGGCAGCCTGATGGCCTTCGAGACGATCAAGTACGTGCTGGACATCGGCCGTCCGCTGGTCGGGCGCCTGCTGCTGTTCGAGGGCCTGGACATGGAGTTCCGCACCGTCAACCTTCGGCGCCGCGCAGCCTGCCCTGTCTGCGGCGACAGCCCGTCGATCCACGAGCTGATCGATTACGAGGCCTTCTGCGGCATGCCTGCCATGGAGCCCTCGGAGGCGACGGTAGTCCCGACTGCCGTTTAGGGGTCCCTCCGGCGATAATCGCCGCGATGAGCAACCCCTACGCGGACGCACACACCCCGTATCCCACATCTACACCCGGGACCCTCGTCGCGTGGGCGGCCATCGCGATCGGCGGAGCGGCGCTCATGGCCCTTTTCGGCCTGATCATCCTGATCGTCGGCGCCGTAATCGGGTCGAACTCAGCCTTCGACAAGCAGATCCAGAACTCGATCGGTGCGAACGGCGGAAGCCTCGGCGGTGCGGCCGTCGGCACCGTGATCGTGGTGGTCGGAGTGGTGCTCATTTTCTGGGGGGCCGCCATGGTCGCCGTCAATTGGGTCCTGTACCACTTCATGCGCCAGCGTCAGCAGTGGGCGTGGATCACAGCGCTCGTGCTGTTGGGCGTCGGGACACTGCTTGACCTGATCGCGCACAGCGGCTCCCTGATCCACCTTCTGGTCATCCAGGTGCCCCTGGCGGTTCTTCTGCTGCTGACTCCAACCCGGCAGTGGGTGGGCGCAGTGGACATGAACCCGGTGCCGACCCCCTACGCGCCGCCTCCGACCCAGCCGGCTTACGCGCCACCTCCGCCTGCGGCGCCGCCCGCGGAGGAGCCACCGGCCTCGGAGCCCCCGACCGCGGTTTAGTCCGAACCGCCCGCCAGCACTCGCCGCGTAGGGTCCGCTTGCGGCATAGTGGCCGCATGCAGCAGACATACGCGCCTTCGGTGCAGCTCTATGCCGGCTTCTGGCGCCGGTTCGTGGCCTCGATCATCGACGGTGCCGTCATCAGCATCCCTGCCGGCATCCTCGGCGGCATCTTCGGCGCCGCGATCGGAGCCGCGTCCAATTCCGGAAGCACCGCCGCGACTGGACTCGCGACTGGTGTGGGCCTGATCATCGAGATTCTCGCCCTGGTCGGGAGCATCCTCTACTACTCCTTGATGGAGTCCTCGGCGAACCAGGCGACCCTCGGCAAGATGGCGATGGGCATCGTCGTCACCGACCTGAACGGCCAACGCATCTCGTTCGGCAGGGCGATCGGCCGCTATTTCGGGAAGTTCGTGTCGGCGATCATCTGCTACATCGGCTTCATCATGGCCGCGTTCACGCAGCGCAAGCAGGCGCTGCACGACATGATGGCGGGCACGCTGGTGGTACGCAAAGAAGCGGTGGGCGCGATCTCGGGCCAGGGCTACTCGCCCTACGGGACGCCGCCGCCTCCGCCGCCCACCTCCTACGCGCCGCCACCCCCGCAGCCGTCTTACGCGCCGCCGCCGCCCGCGGCCCCGCCGCCTCT
>DASUWK010000003.1:0-2044 GCA_036378435.1 Candidatus Dormiibacterota bacterium
ATCCTTTCCAGCCGCGCCTTGCATTCGGCACAGCCCTCCAGGTGCGCGGCGTCCGCGCCCGCGCGAGCGTCCGGGTCGTCCACGATCCGGCGCAGTGTTCCGTCATCGAGATGTGCCACGAGTGACCTCCTTGCGCAGCGCTTCCTCCGCGCGTCTCAACAAAGTTCCAACCTGTCCGATTCCGACGCCGAGCGCCTGGGCGACCTCGGCGTAGCTCAGCCCGCTCGCGCGCATCGCGAGCGCGGCGGCGGGTTTGGGAGCCAGCCTGGCGAGGGCCGCGCGCACGACGCGCCGGTCCTCGTTCACCTCGGCCTGCTTCTGCGGATCCAGCGCCCGCTCGCCTTCCTCCAGCGCTTGCGCGACCTCTCGCTTCTGCCGCCTCCGGGCGCCACGCAACCGGTTCAGCGAGGCGTGGGCGGCCGCGCGGTGCAGCCACGCCGGCGCGTACTGCGCCGTCGCGGAGTGCAGGCGGTGGAAGTCGATGAAGACTTCCTGCGCGACGTCCTCCGACTCATGCGTGTCCGTGAGCACGCGGTTTGCGATCCCGACGACGCGCGCGTATTCAGCTGTGAAAAGCGCCTCGAACGCCTCGTCGTCAGACCGTGTCGTCGACATCCGCCGGGCTTCGAGATTCATCGCCACTACTCATAAGCACCGCCGGTGCTCGGTTTGTGGCGTGTCACCAGGTAGGTCACGTCCCGGAGGAACGGCCAGCCCCAGAGGCCGGCCGAGAGCAGTCCGCCGAAGATCGCGAGCGCCTCGAGGCTCTCCCGGCCCTGGCGCTGCCAGTAAACGTCGCTCAGGTTGAGCCAGAGGGCGAACTCGTCGAGGGTCAGGCCGGCACCCACGCCGAAGGCGATCGCGGTCAGGCTGGCAACCCAGCTCGAGCCCACACCGAATTCGAGCATCCACACGAACCCGACCAGGAGCAGGAGCAGGATGCCCCACACGAGATGGTGGATGTGCAGGCCTCCGGCGGTGACATTGTGAAAAGGTCCGACGCCGGCGTGGATCATGGCGGTGATACCACGCACCACGCCGACGCTGCCCCCGAAGCCGAGCGACGTCAGGAACAGCCGCTCCCGGCGCTCGTCGCGGAAATGAAACGCGTAGAGATGTCCGACGCGCTTCCAGAACACTTAGCGGACTGTAGCGGCCGCCGACCGTCTGGGCCACTTTGCGCAAAGAGGCCGCGTCCGCCGGCCTGCATCGGGCCGTCTTGCGCAAAACGGCCCAACCGATCTCAGCCGGCGAGGGCTTTCCGGCGCCGCGAGCTGCGTGAGATCTCGTCCTCGATGATGGCGAAGTCGACGCGGGGCAACGCGTGGATGTGGCCCTGGAAAGCCAGCGTCCAGTGCTCGGGCGGCCACTTGCGCACGTAGTCCAACCGGTAGGCGATCTCCTTCGCCGGAACCCAGTCGAGCTCCTCCAGCACGATGTCGGGCCGGATGTGCACGCGCCAGGGATAGTCTTCGTCGCGGCGCGCCGAGCGCCAGATCGGTGTGTGGTCTTCGTACATCGGCGAGGCCACGGTCACGGTGGCGGCGAACCCCATCCGCCCAGTCACGTAATAAAGGACGCGATCGCCGACACGCATGGTTTCGACGCGGCGGCGGTGGCGGCTCTTCAGGCCCTGGATCGAGAAGTTGTGCTCGCGGGTCTTGCGAAAGTTCTCGGGCGAGCTGACCACCATCCAGTACTGGGCGGTGCGACCGCCGCCGGACTTCCGCTTGCGCTTGGAGCGGCCGGACTTCGCCGGGCGAGGCTGCTCGCTGCCTGGTGCTTCCTGATCTTCCGCCACAGGAGCGAAGATTACTGGCCGTTCACTTCCAATGGCTTGGCGGGGCCGAGATCCCGCGGCTCGGGCAGCAGCGCGCTGAGGTTGCGGATCTGCGCGATGTGCCCCATCTCATGCCTGGCGACCAGCCGGCAGACCTCGAGAAGGGTCATGTCGCCGCCGCGGGGGTCGGTGATGGTGCGGTCCCACTCCGCTTTGCCCCAGCCATGAAGAAGGTCCACGGTGCGCCGGCGGACGCGGGCGAAG
>DASUWK010000004.1:0-2847 GCA_036378435.1 Candidatus Dormiibacterota bacterium
TCGATGCCTTCACGGACGTACCGCGCCATCGTGGCGGCACCCTTGCTCGACTCGTCGTCCGGGTGCGCGTGCACGGCCATCAGCCTCAGTTTCCCCTGCTCAGGGCCTTGGGGTGACAACCTTGTCTCCCTCCGTCTACGCTCGTTGTCTCTACCGAAACATCCGTCCGGTTTAGCGGCATTCCCGACTGGAAAGGCTGCCCCGGAGACCTTCTAGCGCCGGCACGCTGCTACCAGCGGGACTTGACTAGTACGCAGCAGTAGCCGACCCTTGTTAGCCTCAGAAGATTACCCCCGGAGACCGGCTGGCTCCTTAGCGGAGGGCGCGCAAGCCCTCGTGCTCCGACGAATCCCAGCCCCTAGCGGACGAAGAGTCCTGCGTAGTACCAAGGAGTGCCCGTGACCGAGACGCGCGAAGACAGCGTCACCTGGCTTACCCAGGAGGCGTACGACCGGCTCAAGGCCGAGTTGGACCACCTCTCCGGACAGGGGCGCGTAGATATCGCCAAGAAGATCGAGGCGGCCCGTGACGAGGGGGACCTGCGCGAGAACGGCGGTTACCACGCGGCCAAAGAGGAGCAGGGCAAGATCGAGGGGCGGATCCTCCAGCTGCAGCACATCCTGGAGAACGCGCGGGTGGGCGAGCCGCCACGCACCGACGGCGTGGTTGGCCCCGGCATGACGGTGACCGTCCGGTTCGTCGGCGACGACGAGGAGGTCACGTTCCTGCTGGCCTCGCGCGAGGAGAGCGGCTCACCGATTGACGTTTACTCGCCGAAGTCTCCGCTCGGCTCGGCCATCACCGGCAAGAAGGTCGGCGAGCTGGCCACCTACTCGCTGCCGAACGGCCGGACGACCACGGTCGAGATCCTGGAGGCGGTGCCGTACGGCGGCACCGCCTGAGACGTAACTGAGCTTCTCTGGCTATCCCACGAGTTCCGCCTCGGGGGCGGGCTGCTCGCTGCCCGGCGCGCCGCCGCTGCGCAGCGGCACCTCCTTGATGAACAGCGCGATCAGGAAGACCAGCACCGTCGCCGGCACAACCCAGACGAACACGCCCTGAACGGCGTGCGCGATCGCGCCGAACACCTGGTTTTTCACCGCGGCCGGGAGGCTGTTCACCGTCGCCGGGTCGAGCGCGCCCCCGGCGACGTGGAACTGGCCGCCCGCGGCGCTCATCGCGCTGTTCAGCCGGCTCGCGAACAGCGCGCCGAAGGCGGCCACGCCGAGCGACCCGCCCATCTGCTGGAAGAACATCCGGGCGCTGCTCGCCACGCCCATGTCCCGCAGCTCGACGCTGTTCTGCGCGATCAGCGAGACCATCTGCATCAGGAAGCCCATGCCGAGGCCGAGGACCACGTAGTCGAGGCTGGTCTCCAGCCGCGAGGTGTGCACGCCCAGCCTGCTGAGCAGGAACATCCCGATCGCCATGATCACCCCGCCGATGACGGGGAAGGCCTTGTACCGGCCGGTCCTCGTCACGGCCTGCCCGGCCACGATCGACGTGATCGCCGAGCCGACCATCATCGGCGTCAGCAGCAGGCCGCTCACCGTGGGCGTCGCGCCCTGCACCGTCTGCTGGTACAGCGGCAGGAACGTCATCGCGCCGAACAGCGCGAGGCCGACCAGGAACGCCAGCGCCATGATGAGCGAGAAGTTCCTGTTCTTGAACACGTGCAGCGGCAGTATCGGCTCCGCCGCCCGCCGTTCGACGGCGATGAACGCGACCAGCGAGACCACCGCGAGCGCGACGAGGGTGACGACCGGGATCGAACCCCAGCTGTACTCGGTGCCGCCCCAGGTCGCGACCAGGATGATCGAGGTCGAGACCACGCCGAGCAGGATGCCGCCGAGGTAGTCGATGCGGTGCTCGACCCGGCGGGCCGGCAGGTGCAGCGTGGCGATGAGGTAGACCAGGGCGGCACCGCCGAGCGGCAGGTTGATGTAGAAGATCCACCGCCACGAGAACGCCGTGGTGATCCACCCGCCGACCAGCGGGCCGCCGACCGTGGCGAGCATCATGATGACCATGAAGTAGCTCATGTACTTGCCGCGCTGGCGGGGCGGCACGATCTCGCCGATCGTCGCCATCGCGCCGACCATCAGGCCGCCCGCGCCAAGCCCCTGGATGGCGCGGAACGTGATGAGTTCCGCCATCGACGCGGACAGGCCGGACAGCGCCGACCCGGCGAGGAAGATGACGATCGCGAAGATGAAGAACCTCTTCCGCCCGTACATGTCGCCGAGCTTGCCGTAGAACGGCGTGGTGATCGTGGACGCGAGGACGTAGGCGGTGACCACCCAGGACAGGTGCGAGACGCCGCCCAGGTCACCGACGATCCTCGGCAGTGCCGTGCCCACGATGAGCTGGTCGAGCATGGCCAGCAGCATCGCCATCAGCAGCCCGGGCAGCACGATCATGATCTGCCTGTGCGTGAGCCACTGGGCGCCGGCCTCCCCTGGCGGCGATCCCCCCGCGGAGACCTCTCTGTTGTCGTTACCCGTCGCCTCAGACACGTCTTACTCCTCGACCCCGCTGGGAACTTACTTGCCGCCCGGCTAGCTTCTAGCTCAGAAGAACGCTATATTGCTTACTAACCGGCCGTCAAGTAAATTTCTGGCAGACGAGAAGGCGCCCGGATCGTTATCAAGCGCAGGTCAGCCACGGGAAGCAGAGCACGAGGGATGGACGCGGTACCAGCAGATAAGGCCTCCGAGGAGCTGCCGCAGGGCGGCAGGCGCGGCGACACGCGCGCGCGCATCCAGCAGATCGCGCTCGAGCTGTTCGCGGAGCACGGCTACGAGCGGACCTCGCTACGCGAGATCGCCGAGCGCCTCGGCGTCACCA
>DASUWK010000005.1:0-47277 GCA_036378435.1 Candidatus Dormiibacterota bacterium
ACCGCGACGTTTGTCATGTGATCGAGGGGGCTCGTCACGAGGCTCACGCTCGACGGTGCGGGCGGATGGAAGAAGAAGAGCAGCGCCGCCGCGATCATCACCGCTCCGGCGCTGGCGGCGGTCCAGGCGAGGCCCGGCCCGGAGGTCAGCCGGCGCCACCAGGGCAGCGACGTCTGCAGCATGTCCCAGTGCCTGCGGCGCAGGTCACGGCGCAGCGAGGATCGGAAGGCGGGGTCGAGCGGCGCTTCCGGCAGGCGGCGGCTGCTCAGCACCCGCGCGAGGTCCAGGAGCTCGGGGTCCTGCAGGTAGTCGAGATCGGGGTCGTGCTCGGGGCCGCGGAACTGGCTCATGAGCGGATGCGCTCCTCGCGGGCCTGCTCGCGCAGCTTGGTCACGGCGCGGTGGATCAGCAGCTTTACCGCACCCGGGCTCTTGCCCATGGCGATCGCGATGTCCTCGATCTTCAGGTCTTCCTGGAACTTGAGCACCATGGCGGTCCGCTGCGGCCCCGGCAGGCGCTCGACCAGCGACCAGATCCGCCGCATCTCGTCGCGGCGGGCGGCGATCTCCTCGAGGTCGCCCTCGGCCCGGAGCCCCCGCTGCTCATCGATGTCCTCGACCGGCTTCGCCGCGCGGTAGCGGTCGGCGATCGCGTTGACCGAGATCTGGTAGAGCCACGCGGAGAACGGGCGGCCCGTGTCCTGGTAACGGCCGATGCCCCGGAGGGCCTTGATGAAGACCTCCGAGGTCACGTCCTCCGCCGCGCTCTGTTCTCCTATCCTCGAATACACGAATCTGTAGATCTGCTGGAAGTGGCGGTCGTATAGCTCCCCGAAAGCATTTGGGTCTCTCTTCGCCCTCTCGACAAGGTCTCGCTCCTCTGACCGACCTGGCAGTTCCATCAGCAGTGGGATCTGCCTGTCGATTGAACGGCACGCGGGTGCACGTGGTTACAGGGCATGAGATCGGGGATCAGCTTATCGACGCGTCTGGCACCACCCCTATAATTCCGCTCGCAGCCCCCCGCACCCCGCCAGCAGGGTTCCGAGGAGCAGACCAGACCCCCTTTTGATCGAGCGATACGCCCCGGCCCAGATGCGGCAGGTCTTCACCGACCAACGCCGATTCGAGCTGTGGCTGCAAATCGAAATCCTGGTCGCCGAAGCGTGGTCCGAGTTGGGTCGCGTGCCGGCGGACGCCCTCCCAGCCATCCGTCGCGGCCGGGTCGACGTCGAGCGGATCCAGGAGATCGAGGAGCGCCGCGGCCATGACGTCATAGCCTTCCTCGAGCAGGTGGGCGAGACGATCGGCCCCGAGAGCCGGTACGTCCACCTCGGGCTGACCAGTTCCGACGTCATCGACACCGCCTTCGCGCTCCAGCTGCGCGAAGCCGGCGAGCTCATCCGCGGCGACCTCGCGAAGCTGCGGGAGGCGGCCGCCGAGCTGGCTCTGCGGCACCGCTCCACGGTGATGATCGGACGCACCCACGGCATTCACGCCGAGCCGATCACGTTCGGCCTCAAGGTCGCGGGCTGGGTGGCCGAGCTCGATCGCGCCCTGCGCCGCCTGAGCGAGGCGATCGAGGAGGTCTCGGTCGGCAAGCTCTCAGGCGCGGTCGGCACTCACGCGACGATCGATCCGAGAATCGAGGAGCGCGTCTGCGCGAGCCTCGGCCTGGCCGTCGACCCCGTCTCGACGCAGATCGTCTCGCGCGACCATCACGCGGCCTACATGGCCGCGCTCGCCGTCATCGCGGGCACGCTGGAGCGGATCGCCACCGAGATCCGCCACCTCCAGCGCAGCGAGGTCGCCGAAGCGTTCGAGCCCTTCGGGCGCGAGCAGAAGGGCAGCTCGGCGATGCCGCACAAGCGCAACCCCGTCCTGACCGAGAGGGTCTGTGGGCTCGCGCGCACCGTCCGGGGCTACGCGGCCACGGCGCTCGAGAACCAGGCCCTCTGGCATGAGCGGGACATCAGCCACTCGTCGGCCGAGCGGGTGATCTTCCCGGACGCGTGCTGCCTGGTCGACTACATGACGATCACGCTCACCGAGGTCGTGTCCGGGCTGGAGGTTGACGCGGAGCGCATGAGGGCCAATCTCGACCTGGGTGGCGGCGTCGTCTTCTCGCAGCGCGTGCTGCTGGCGTTGGTCGACGCGGGCATGTCCCGTGAGGACGCGTATCTCATCGTGCAGTCGGCGGCCCACAGCGCGCTGCGCGGCGAGGGCGGTTTCCGCGACCTGCTGCAGCAGAACGACGAGGTGCGCAACCGTCTGCCCGATCTGAGTCCGCTGTTCGACCCGCAGGAGTCCCTCAAGCACATCGAGGTGGCCTTCGACCGCCTCCAATTGGGAGTCAAAGTTTGATCGAGAGCGCCGAGGCCCTGACCACGACGGAGCTGCCGCTGAAGCTGTTTCACCGAGGCAAGGTCCGCGACACGTACGAGATCGATGACGACCGGCTGCTGATGATCTCGACCGACCGCCTGTCGGCCTACGACCACGTGCTGCCGAGCGGCATCCCCGACCGCGGCAAGGTCCTCACCCAGCTGTCGATCTGGTGGTTCGGCCTCACGCACTCGTTCCAGGAGAACCACCTGATCTCGGGGATGATCCCCGACCTCCCGGACAATCTCGCCGGGCAGCACGACCAGCTGAACGGGCGCTTCATGATCGTCCGCCGCGCCCAGAGGATCGACATCGAGTGCGTCGTCCGCGGCTACATCTCGGGCAGCGGCTGGGCCGAGTACCAGGAGCACGGCACCCTGGCCGGCGAGAAGCTGCGCACAGGGCTGCTGGAGTCGGACAAGCTCGACGAGCCTCGCTTCACCCCGGCGACCAAGAGCGACGACGGCCACGACGAGAACATCACGTACGACCAGGCCATCGAGCTGGTCGGCGAGCCACTTGCCCGCCGGCTGCGCGACGCGAGCCTCGAGCTTTACAGGTACGGCGCCGAGGTGGCCGAGAAGCGCGGCGTGATCCTCGCCGACACGAAGTTCGAGTTCGGCCTCGTCGAGGACCGGGTGGTGCTCATTGACGAGGTCTTCACCCCGGACAGCTCCCGCTACTGGGACGCGGCCCGGTACCAGCCGGGCTCGGCGCCGCCCTCCTACGACAAGCAGTTCGTGCGCGACTGGCTGAACCAGTCCGGCTGGGATCGCGACTCGGCGCCGCCGGCACTGCCCGCCGACATCGTCGAGCAGACGCGGCAGCGATATCTGACGGCCTACCAGCTGCTGACCGGCCGCCCGCTGTTCGAGAAGGAGGACCGCTGAGCTTGTCCCTCCTGGCCAAGGTCATCGTCACCCCGAAGCCGGTCGTCAACGACCCCCAGGGGGTGACGGTCCGCGGAGGTCTCGCCCACCTCGGTTTCGCCGAGGTGCGCGACGTTCGCGTCGGCAAGTACATCGAGATCCGCCTGGACGCGCCGTCCGAGGACGAGGCCCGCCGCCGCGTCGAGGAGATGTGCGGCCGGCTGCTCGCCAACCACGTCATCGAGGACTTCCGCTTCGAGCTCTCCGAGGTGGACACCGATGCCCATTCGCCGGCGGATGGCATCCCCGCAGGCCCGGAGTACGACCATTCGCCGGCGGATGGCGGGGGCTGGGAGGCTCCGGAGGCTCCATGAACTTTGGAGTCGTCGTCTTCCCGGGGACCTGGTCGGACAGGGACTGCGGATGGGTGGTCGACCAGGTCCTGGGGGCGCGGCTCACCTACCTCTGGCACAAGAGCTCGGACCTGCGCGGCGTCGACTGCGTCGTCCTGCCCGGAGGCTTCAGCTACGGCGACTACCTGCGCTGCGGCGCGATCGCCCGCTTCTCACCCGTGATGCAAGCGATCGCCGAGTTCGCGGGCAGGGGCGGCCTGGTCTTCGGCATCTGCAACGGGTTCCAGGTGCTCTGCGAGGCTGAGCTGCTGCCGGGCGCCCTCATCCGCAACGACGTCATGGAGTTCCGCTGCGAGTGGACGCACCTCCGCGTCGAGCGCGACGACACCGCTTTCACGCGCGCCGCGAAGACCGGCGACGTGCTCCGCGTCCCGATCTCGCACGGAGAGGGCAACTACTTCGCCGACCCGATCACGCTGGGCGAGCTTGAGGCGGAGGGCCAGGTCGTCTTCCGCTACTGCGACGAGGCCGGCGACGTCGCGCCGGCATCCAATCCCAACGGGTCGCTCCACAACATCGCCGGGATCGTCAACCGCGCCGGCAACGTGCTCGGCATGATGCCGCACCCGGAGCGGTGCTGTGAGGCGGACCTGGGGGGCACCGACGGTCTCACGCTCTTCCGCAGCGTGCTGCAGTCCGGCGTGGAGGTGCTCGCCGGGTGAGCGCCATTGCGGTCTCCGAGGAGCAGCTGAGAGAGGTCGCGCTCACGCGCGAGGAATACGAGCTGATCTGCGCCCGGCTGGAGCGCAGCCCGAACGACGTCGAGCTCGGGATGCTCGGTGTGCTCTGGTCGGAGCACTGCTCCTACAAATCGTCGAAGCCCGTGCTCCGGCGGCTGCCGAGCGGCGGCCCTCACGTCCTGCAGGGCCCGGGCGAGAACGCGGGCGCGGTCGAGATCGGCGAGGGCTGGGCGGCTGTGTTCAAGATCGAGTCGCACAACCACCCCTCGGCGATCGAGCCCTACCAGGGCGCCGCGACCGGTGTCGGTGGCATTCTCCGTGATGTCATCGCGATGGGGGCGCGGCCGATCGCGCTGCTGGACTCGCTGCGCTTCGGTCCGCTGCCGCAGTCACGCCGGCATTTCGAGGGCGTGGTCGCGGGCATCGCCGGCTACGGCAACTGCATAGGGGTGCCAACGGTGGGCGGCGAGATCTACTTCGACAGCTGCTACCAGGGCAATCCACTCGTCAATGCGATGTGCGTGGGCCTGGTGCGCTCCGACCGCCTCCAGCTCGCGCGGGCGAGCGGCCCGGGCAACAGCCTGATGCTGGTCGGCGCCGCAACTGGCCGTGACGGCATCCACGGCGCCTCGTTCGCCTCGCTCGAGCTCGACGAGGGCTCCGAGGCGCGCCGTCCGGCGGTCCAGGTCGGCGACCCGTTCCTCGAGAAGTGCCTGCTCGAAGCCTGCATGGAGCTGGTCAACAGCCCGGCGGTCGTCGGCATCCAGGACCTCGGCGCCGCAGGTCTGACCTCCGCGGTGGCGGAGGCGGCGCACCGCGCCGGCTCTGGCGCTCGCATCGACGTGCAGCGCGTGCCCCGTCGGGAGGTGGGCATGTCGCCCTACGAGGTGATGCTCTCCGAGTCCCAGGAGCGGATGCTCGTGATCGTCCAGCAGGGCCGGGAAGACGAGGTCCGAGACGTGTTCGACGCCTGGGACCTGCGCGCCGAGGTCATCGGCGAAGTCACCGACGACGGCATCCTCGAAGTGCTCGAGGAAGGCGTCTCGGTCGCGACCCTACCGGTGGAGCTGCTCGCGGAGGGCGCTCCGACCCGGCACCTCGATAGCCGCGCGCCGACGCTGCTGCCGGCCCATGACGTGGCCCGGATCGAGGAGCCCAACGACCTCGGAGCGGTGCTCAAGCGCCTGCTCGGCAGCCCCAACCTGGGCAGCCGCCGGCCGGTGTTCCGGCGCTACGACCACATGGTCGGGGACAACACCCTGATCCCTCCGGGGTCCGACGCGGCCGTGCTCCGCGTCAAGGGGACGCGTCTCGGCCTCGCGGTCACCACCGACGGCAACGGCCGGTACTGCCGGCTCGACCCCTTCATCGGTGGGCAGATCGCCGTGGCCGAGGCGGCCCGGAACATCGTCGCGACGGGCGCTCGCCCGCTGGCGATCACCGACTGCCTGAACTTCGGCAACCCCGAGCGGCCGGAGGTCTACTGGCAGCTCGAGGAGGCGGTCGCCGGCATCGCCAACGCCTGCCGTGCTTTCGATATCCCAGTCGTCAGCGGGAACGTGAGCCTCTACAACGAGAGCGAAGAGGGAGCGATCGACCCGACGCCGGTGATCGGCATGGTCGGCGTGCTCCAGGACTACGGCACCCGCCTGACCGCCGGTCTCAAGGACGACGGCGACTTCGTTCTGCTGGTGGGCCGTCCGGCTCTCGAGCTCGGTGGCTCCGAGTACCTGCAGGTCGTGCACGGACGCAGCGGTTCGCGGCCGCCGGCGATCGACCTCGCGGCCGAGCGCTCCGCGCAGCAGTTCGTGCTGGATTCAGCCGAGGCAGGGCTGCTGAAGTCCTGCCACGACGTCGCCGAGGGCGGCTTGCTCGTCGCGCTGGCTGAGGCCTGCCTGCTCGGCGGCATCGGGGTGCGCTGCCCCGAGCTGCGTCCCGAGGACGGCGGCCGCGTGGACGCCTCGTTCTTCGGCGAGGCGCAGGGCCGCTTCATCGTCAGTGCGCCCTCCCGCGCCATGCCAGAGCTGCAGACTCTCAGCCGCCGTCATCACGTCGAGCTCCAGCTGCTGGGCATGGCCGGCGGCGACTTCGTCGAGTTCGAGACCCAGGTCCGCGAGCCGCTGGCTGAGCTCCGCGATGTGTGGGAGAACGCCCTTTTGGAGAGCGCTTAGACCGTGTGCGGCATCTTCGGCATCCACGCGCAGAGCGTCGACGTAGCCAACCTCACCTACTTCGGGCTGTTCGCGCTCCAGCACCGGGGCCAGGAATCGGCAGGCATCGCGGTCGGCGACGGCGCCGAGGTGCGAGTTCGCCGCGACATGGGCTTGGTCGCCCAGGTCTTCACGCCCGAGGAGATCAGCGATCTTCGCGGCATCGTCGCCCTCGGCCACACGCGCTACTCGACCACCGGCGCCAGCCGGCCGGAGAACGCGCACCCGCTGCCCTTCGAGCACCCGGTGCTCGGCCCCGGTGCCATCGCTCACAACGGGAACCTTCTGAACGCCGGCGCGCTGCGGCGCGAGCTGCAGGAGAGCGGCATCGAGTTCGAGACATCGCTGGACACAGAGGTCATGGCCCGCCTGATCGAGAGCACCCACGGCAAGAGCTGGCCGGAGGTCGTGCGCCGCGCGTTCTCGCGAGTCACCGGCGCGTTCTCCTGTGGCGTCGTCACAGCCGACCAGGTCATCGCCGTCCGCGATCCCTACGGGTTCCGGCCGCTGTGCCTCGGGTTTATTCCCCGGCCAGGGCAGCCGGCTCATGTGTTCGCCAGCGAGACCTGCGCGCTCGACACCGTCAACGCCACCTTCGTGAGAGAGATCCAGCCCGGCGAGATGGTCGTGATGGACGCGCACGGCGTGCACTCGGAGATCTTCCAGAGCTCGCCCAAGCACGCCATGTGCGTGTTCGAGTTCATCTACTTCGCGCGGCCGGACTCGATCCTGAAGAACTGCGAGCTCGAAGAGGCGCGCATCCGAATGGGTCACGAGCTCGCCCGGGAGGCGCCGGTGGACGCGGACATGGTGATCGCGCTGCCCGACTCGGGCACGCCGGCGGCCATCGGCTACGCGGAGCAGTCGGGCATCCCGTTCCGCGAGGGGCTGATCAAGAGCCGCTACATCAACCGGACGTTCATACAGCCCGACCAGTCGCTCCGCGAGGCGGGCGTCGTTCTGAAGCTGAATCCGTTGCGCCGGTCGCTCAAGGGCAAGCGCGTGATCGCGGTCGACGACTCGATCGTGCGCGGCACCACCTCTCGCCGCATCGTCGACGTGCTGCGTCGGGCCGGGGCCAAGGAGGTTCACCTCCGCGTCTCCAGCCCGCCGATGCGGTTTCCCTGCTTCATGGGCGTGGACATCGGCAGCACCAAGGAGCTGATCGCCGCGAACCGGTCGGTGGAAGAGGTGCGCGAATCGATCGGCGCCGACTCGCTGGAGTACCTGTCGATCCCCGGCCTGATGAGGGCTGTCGGCCGCGGCACCATCGACGAGTTCTGCCGCGCATGCTTCGACGGCAGCTACCCGGTGCCGGTTCCGCAGCAGCTCGAGATGGACAAGATGCAGTTCGAGGAGCCTGAGCTCCCCCTGCGGCCGCGCGATGTGATCCACCTGGTGCCCGAGCCTGAGCCCGCCTAGAGGTGCGGCCGAAAGGTGCGGCGAGAGATGCGGCCATCCTGGTGCGCCAGATCGGGGCGCTCCGTCCGAGGAGCGCAAGGAGCAAGTTCGAACTCGTGACTGAGCACCGGAGGACCGAAGCCCCGAGATGGTCCGCCAGGGGCCCGCAGGTCCGCCGTGCTTTTCGGCCGGACCTCTAATGTCGATCATCCCGCCCACCGACGAGGGGCTGTCCTACGCCGCGGCCGGGGTCGACATCGACGCCTACAACCGCATGCTGGCGAAGGTCAGGCCGGCGATCGAGGCCACCTTCGGCCCCGAGGTGCAGGCCGGCGTCGGGCCTTTCTCGGGGCTGTACAAGGTTGCCGGCGGCACCCTGCTGGCCGCCTCGACCGACTCGGTCGGGACCAAGGTCAAGGTAGCGATCGCGGCCGGGCGCCACGACGGCATCGGCCGCGACCTCGTCAACCACTGTGTCAACGACATCGCCACCGCGCGCGCGCGCCCGCTCTTCTTTCTCGACTACTTCGCCGGCGCGAGACTGGACGAGGCGGTGTTCACCGCCGTGGTCGAAGGGCTGACGGCGGCCTGCCGCGAGGCGGGCTGCGCGCTCCTGGGCGGCGAGACCGCGGAGATGCCGGGGCTCTACGCGCTCGGTGACTATGACCTCGCGGGCTTCATCGTGGGCACGGTGGCGGAGGGCGACGTGCCCGACCTCTCGCGCGTGCGCGCGGGCGATCTGCTGGTCGGCCTGCCTTCCAGCGGGCTGCACACCAACGGCTATTCGTTGGTGCGGAAGATCTTCGAGGACGTGCGACTCGACCACGTCTACCCGGAGCTGGGCCGGCCCCTGGGCGAGGTGCTGTTAGAGCCCCACCGGAGCTACCTCTCCGACCTCGGCCGGGTGGAATGGAAGGCCGCGGCGCACATCACCGGCGGCGGCCTGCTGGAGAACCCGCCCAGGGTCCTGCCTGAAGGGCTGGCGGCGCGCTTCGACCGCTCGCGGTGGGACGTGCCGCCGATCTTCGAGCTGATTCGGGAGCGGGGCCGGGTGGCCGACGACGAGATGCTGGGCACCTTCAACATGGGCCTCGGCATGGTCCTGGTCGTGGACCGCGACCGCGCTGCCGGCCTGCCTGTCGTGGGCGAGGTCGTCGAGCAGACGGGCGCCCAGCGCGTGCTCTTCACGTGATTCGACCATCCGCCGGCGGATGCGCCAGTTTTTGGTCTCGCACGCCGCCATCCGCCGGCGGATGGCGCTCTGGGGCGGGGCGGTGAGGCTCGGCGTACTCGTCAGCGGTCGAGGCACCAACCTCCAGAACCTCATCGATCGCGACTTCGAGGTCGTCGCGGTGGCCACCAACCGGCCGTCCTGCGGTGGCGCGCAGGTCGCCCGCGACCACGGGATCCCGCTTGGCGAGTTCTCGCAGAAGTCGTATGCGGCCCGCGAGGAGCGCGACGCCGCGATGGGCGACTTCTTCGCCACGCACCGGACCGACCTGCTGGTCGCCGCGGGGTACGACCGCATCCACGACCTCCACCGCCGCTTCACGGTCATCAATGTCCATCCCTCGCTGCTGCCGGCTTTCGGCGGCGGCATGGACGCCGTGCGTCAGGCGCTCGACTACGGCGTGAAAGTCACCGGCGCCACCGTCCACCTCGTGACGGAGGCGGTCGACGCCGGACCGATCCTGGCCCAGGAGGCGGTCCCGGTGCTTCTCGGCGACACCGAAGAGTCGCTGCTCGAACGCATCCACCAGGCCGAATACCGCATCCTTCCGGAGGCCATCCGCATGCTGGAGCCACAACTTGCCGCGCGCGCTACTTTCGGTCAGTAACAAAGCTGGGCTGGCGGGCTTCGCCCGTGGGCTCCGACGCCTCGGCTTCGAGCTGTACTCCACGGGCGGGACGCTCCGCGTTCTCGAGGAGTCGGCTGTCGACGCCCGCTCGATCAGCGACCTGACCGGCTTCCCCGAGATCCTCGACGGACGGGTCAAGACGCTGCATCCGGCGGTGCACGCCGGGCTCCTTGCCCGCCGCGACAACGCCGAGCACATGAGGACGTTGGAGCAGCACGGCCTGCAGACGATCGAGCTCGTCTGCGTGAGCCTCTACCCGTTCGAGGAGACTGCGGGCCGCCCCGGCTCCGCCTTCGACGAGGTCCTCGAGCAGATCGACATCGGCGGGCCCACGCTGCTGCGCGCGGCGGCCAAGAATCACGAGTCCGTCGTCGTGGTGGTGCGCCCGGAGCGCTACACGGAGATCCTGCAGGCGCTGTCGGAGGGCGGCGTCTCGCTGGCCCTGCGCCGGCGTTTGGCCGCGGAGGCGTACGCGCACACCGCCGCTTACGACTCCCAGATCGCAGCGTGGCTACGCCAGCAGGAAGGCGACGGCCTCTTCCCCGCGGAGATCAGCTTCCCCGGCTACCTGGCGCAGCCGCTGCGCTACGGCGAGAACCCGCACCAGAAGGGCGCCTTCTACCGCTCGGCGCGCGAGGGCGGCGGCCTGGGCGGGCTCCGGCAGCTGCAGGGCGCCGATCTGTCGTTCAACAACCTCCAGGACGCCGCCGCGGCTCTGGGTCTCGCGCAGGAGTTCGAGAAGCCCGCGGTCGCGATCATCAAGCACACCAATCCCTGCGGCCTCGCGGTCGGAGAGGACCTGGCCGAGGCCTACCAGAAGGCTTTCGAGTGCGACACCCAGTCCGCGTATGGCGGTGTCGTCGCCCTGAACCGTCCCCTGGACGCCGCCACCGCCGAGCTGATGGGGCCGATCTTCCTGGAGGTGGTCGCCGCGCCGGCGGTGCTGCCCGAGGCGGCCGAGATCCTCAGCGCGAAGACGCGCCTGCGCCTGCTCGAGGTGCCGGGCGCGGGTCGAGGGTTCCTCGACCTGGACATCCGCTCCGTGCCGGGCGGCCTGCTCGTGCAGACCTGGGACCGCGCGGGATTCGACCGCGATTCCTACAGCGTCGCGACCTCAGCGGAGCCGACGCCTGAGCAGTGGGAGGAGCTGCGCATCGCGTGGCTGACCGCCAAGCACGTCAAGTCCAACGCGATCGTGCTGGTCGCCGGAGGCGCGGCAGTCGGCGTCGGCGCCGGCCAGATGAGCAGGGTCGACGCGGTCCGCCTGGCGGTCGAGCGCGCGGGCGATCGAGCCGGCGGCACCGTGCTTGCCTCGGACGCCTTCTTCCCCTTCCCGGACGGCGTCGAGGCCGCCATCAAGGCCGGGGTCACCGCGATCATCCAGCCCGGCGGGTCGATGCGCGACCAGGAGGTCATCGCGGTCGCCGACGCCGTCGGCGTGCCGATGGTCATGACCGGGATGCGCCACTTCAAGCACTAGGCCCCGCCAGGGTGGGTTCCGTAACGTCGGGACTATGCCCACCGAGCAGTACCACGAGCCACCCGGCGAGCTCTCGCCGGAGAACCGCACCTTCGCCCGCATCCTGACTTCGCTGACGGAGGAAGCCGAGGCGATCGGCTGGTACGAGCAGCGCCTGGCCGTCGAAACCGACGCTGCCGCCAAGGCGATCATGCGCAACGCCCAGCAGGAGGAGTTCAAGCACTTCGGCATGGACTTGGAGTTCTTGCTTCGCCGCCAACCCCGGTGGCGCCAGATCCTGCGCGAAATTTTGTTTACAGATGGCGACATCGTCGCCGAGGGTGAGGAGGCGGAGGAGGACAGGTAACAGTTCGCCGTGCCGGCGGATGTCCCCGGAATGTCGGCGCGGCTTGACATCACTCCAGCGCCACGAGGTTTCCAGGCACCCGCAAAACATGCAGACTATCGACCCTAGTTATGCAAGCAGCACCCGCACGCCCACCCGCAGTGTCCGCTTCCGGCCGCCGTCTTTCACTCGTCCTCGGCATCCTTCTCGCAGTCGTCGCTTTCCTCGGGGTGGTCGGCGTGATCATCCTGAACACGACCCAGAACAACAGCGGCTCGGTCCAGGTGGTCGTGACCACGCGGGACGTTGCAGCTCGCGAGACGTTCTCGACGGACATGCTGACGACCATGTCGGTGCCGCAGTCAGGCGTTCAGCCCCAGGCCTCGTTCCACGTTGGGGACATCGTCGGGAAGTCCGCTGCGATCGCGATTCCGAAGGGTCAGCAGGTGACCTCCAACATGCTCTTCGCCAACAACGGCATCCAGACCGCGGTCAGCGCCTACCTGCCGATTCCGAAGGGGTGGGTCGCGCGCGCGATCCCGACGAGCGAGCTCCAGGGTGTCGCGGGCTACATCCAGGCGGGCGACTACATCAACGTGATCGCGAACGTCAACCAGCAGACGTTCAACACGACGAGTCGCCCGACCAACAAGAGCCTGAACATCTCGAAGACCGCCTTCACCAACGTGCGGGTCATCGCGGTCGGCCCGGCCGGCCACGCGTCCGGCAACGGTGTGACGTCGACGCTGACGATCATCCTCACCGAGTGCGATGCCGAGTACTTCGACTGGATGCTCAACGGCCTCAAGCTGACGTACACGGTCCTGTCCTACAAGGACTACGGGCCCGCGCCGACGCAGCCTGTTGCGAGCTGCCCCCCGACCACCTCCACCGGTATCGGGCCGGACCAGGTCGACGCGCGGTTCGGGTTCACGAAGGTCTAAGGAGGACCACGGAACGGTCTCCTCATGGCCGTCATGGACCAGCGTTCGCAGAGTGGTCGAGCCGTAACCGGTAGCGGCCAGCGGTTCCCGCGCCCGACGGTGTCCGAATGGGCCCGCCGGTTGGAGCTGCTGGAGCAAGCCCCCGTGTTCCACACGCTCCCTGAGGGGCGGCTGCGGCTGCTTGCGCGCCGGATGCGGCCGGTGAGCGCCGAGGCCGGCGAGCTGCTGCTTGCGCAGGGCGAGGTCGGGGACTCGATGCTGATCGTGTCGAGCGGCCGCTGCGCGCTGAACTTGCACGAGGAGGGTGAGCCCGAGGTGCGGGTGGCGACGCTGCTGCCCGGTGACTTCTTCGGCCTCAGCTGGCTGCGCGACATGGCCCACCCGGCGTCGTTGGTCGCGCTCGAGAGCACCGAGCTCTACGCCATCGACAAGCCGAGCTTGCTGACGGCGCTGCGCAGCGAGCCTGAGGCCCTGGAGGAGCTCGGGCGGACGGGCGAGCAGCGCGAGCTGAGCATCGCGCGGCTGGCGGCCGTGGCCGCGCGATCGCTGCGCACAGAGCAGGGCATGATCGTCTCGGTCTACTCGGCCAAGGGCGGTACCGGCCGGACCACCGTCGCCGTGAACCTCGCCGCCGGCCTGGCCAAAGTGCACCCGGGTGAGGTCCTGCTGGTGGACCTCTCGGTTCCCTATGGGACCTCCGCGCTGATGCTGAACCTCGTGCCGCAGGGCAGCCTGGCGCGCATCTCGCGAAGCGGGCGCGACTTCGAGGAGGGCCTGCTCGGCTCGATTCTGTACCACGGCAGCGGCGTCATGGTGCTGCCGGGCGTGCTGTCAGCAGAGGAGACCGACCACCTCGAGCCGGGCATCGTCAGCCGCGCGCTCGACGCCCTCCGGCGCAGCTTCCGGCACGTGATCGTCGACCTGCCTGTGGCGCTCGGCGAGCTCACGCTGAACGCGCTGGACGTATCGGATCGCGTCCTGGTCCTCGTCACGCCGGAGATCACTGCGCTGACCGGCACGACAGAGTTCCTTGGTGTGCTGCGCGACGCCATCGGCCTCCCGGACAGCTCCGTGACGGTGGCGCTGAACAACCGCTCGACCCGCCCGGCGATGAGTCGCGCGGCCGTCCAGCGGGCGATCGAGCGCACTATCGACGTCGAGATCCGCAACGACGAGGGCCGGCCTGACCTGGCCGCCCTCCACGGCTCGCTGCTGGTCGACGACCGCCAGAGCCAGATTCGGCTCGCGATCGACGAGCTCGTGAAGCGCTACCAGTCGACGGCGCGAACCGGCGAGGAGGCAGCTGCGCGGTGAAGACCTTTTCCCGCATCCGCCACGAGCGCTACCAGGCACAGCTGCGGCGCCGAATCCAGGACGTCCTCGAGCAGGGCGGCGAGCCCGTCGAGCTCGACCCGGTCAAGGACGAAGAGGAGATCGCGCTGCTCTCCCGCATGACCCGCAAGCTCAAGCTGGACTCGCCTGAGCACCGCCGCCTGGTCAAGGCCTGCGAGGACGGAGGCACGATTGAAGCCGCGATGGACGCGTTGGGTTCGCCCGATCCGGCCATCCGGCGCAGAGGCGCGCTCATCTGTGGCGCCCTGCAGCTCGAGAGGGCGCTGCCCTGGATCGAGCTCTTGATTGTCGACCGCAACTTCGCCGTGCGCCTGGCGGCGTCGGGCGCCGCGGGGCGGATCGGCGGCCTGCGCGCATCGGACGCTCTGCTGCGCGCGGTTCACGCTCGGCGCCTGCCCCAGGCTCGCGCCGCCGTCGAGCTGAGCCGGGCCGCGCCCGATCTCTACGTCGAGGAGCACATCCGCGACAGCGCCCACTCGGGGGCGGGCCCGGTGCTCGCGATGGCGGCCGGGCTGCGACGGCGTCGCAGCTCGCTCGAGCCGCTGCTGGACGGTCTCCAGGCCGCCAAGCGCCGCGAACGCTCGCTGCGCTGCCGCGCCCTGGGCAAGCTGCGGGACCCGGCCGCCGCGCCGACCCTCTTGCGGATGGCGCGCCACGACACCAGTCCCCAGGTGCGGCAGTCCGCGCTGCGGGCTTTGCGCGACCTGCGCGTTGAGGTACCAGAGTCGAACCCGATGGAGGCGATGGCGAGATGACGACACTTTCCGAGCGGCTGGCGCGACGGCGCCGCGAGGAGGAGGGCGGCCGTCCTCTCGAGGTGGTGCCCGACGACGCCGAGCCTCAGGAGCGCCTGGACATCCAGATTCCGGCCGGCCCCCCGCAGGAGCGGACGGGGCTGGAGACGCTCGCCGACGTGGCCGGCCGCCAGCCGACCAGCGCGGTCCGGGCGCCGGACCCGGCGCTCATCACCATGAAGGGCGACATCCACCAGGAGCTGGTCAACCGCTTCGCCGGCCAGCTCGACCTGAATGACCGCCACGAGGTCCGCCAGACGATCGCCAACCTGGTCGACGAGTTCCTGCGCAGCGAGGAGCGCGTGATCGGGCCGCGCGAGCGCGACACCCTGATCGACTCGCTCCTCGACGATGTGCTCGGGCTCGGCCCCCTCGAGACCCTGCTGCGCGATCCAGGGATCAACGAGGTGATGATCAACAACTACAAGAAGGTCTACATCGAGCTCTCGAGCGGCGAGATCATCGATTCCCCTGTCGTGTTCGAGTCCGAGCGGCAGCTCCGGCAGGTGATCGACCGCATCGTGAGCCGGATGGGGCGCCGGGTCGACGAGAGCCAGCCGATGGTCGACGCCCGGCTGCCGGACGGCTCCCGTGTGAACGTCGTGCTTCCGCCGGTCGTCACCAAGGGCGCCACGATGTCGATCCGCAAGTTCGTGCACCAGCGCCTGAGCGTGGACGACATGCTCAGGTCCAAGAGCGCGACTCAGTCGATCATGGATTACATCGCCGCCGCGGTGAAGACGCGCCTGACGATCATCGTGTCCGGCGGCACATCCTCCGGCAAGACCACGCTGCTGAACTCGATCTCCTCGTTCATCCCGGCCGACGAGCGCATCGTCACCATCGAAGAGGCCGCTGAGCTGCAGCTGGGCCAGGAGAACGTGATCGGCATGGAGCACCGGCCGCCGAACATGGAGGGCCTCGGCGAGATCAGCATCCGCGAGCTGGTGCGCAACGCACTGAGAATGCGGCCGGACCGCGTGATCGTCGGCGAGACTCGCGGCCCTGAGGCCATCGACATGCTCCAGGCGATGAACACCGGACACGAGGGCTCTCTGAGCACCATCCACTCCAACAGCCCGGTCGACGTGGTGAGCCGTCTCGAGACGCTGATCCTGATGGGCGGCGTCGAGCTGCCACAGAAGGCGATCACCAAGCAGATCGCGTCGGCGCTGGACATCATCGTCCAGGTCGAGCGCGTTCGTGGCGGGGCTCGGCGGATCGTCAGCGTCACCGAGGTCCTGGGCCAGGACGAGCGCGACGAGATCCGTTTCCAGGAGATCTTCACCTACCGCCAGGTGGGCGTGAACGACGAGGGCGCGACGCGTGGCTACCACACCGCGACCGGAGTTCAGTCCGCGTTCCTCGAGCACTTCGCGACGCGTGGCGCCAAGCTCGACGAGTCGATCTTCCAGCCCACGCCGGAACCCCCTTGGGAGGACCTGTACTGATGAGCACGACCCTGTACATCGGGATCGCGGTGGCGCTGGCGGCCGCCGTCGCGGCGTTCCTGATCGGCACCAACATTCCGGGCATCGTCGCGTGGACTCGCCAGCGCGGCAAGACAGCCGCCACCGAGGACGAGGCAATTGCCCCGACCGCCTTGCTGAGCAGCCTGACGCGACCCTTCGAGGGTCTCGCCGCGCGCCAGCAGCAGCGGGCCGCAATGTCGGGCTCGCCGACGCTGTCCGAAGAGCTGAGCCGGGCCGGACTCAAGATCAAGGGTCCCGAGTGGCTGGGCATCCAGGCGGTGGTCGCGCTGCTCATCGGGGCGATCTGCCTCCTGCGCTTCGGCATCCCGCCGCCCGGGTTCCTCATCGCGATCATCGGAGCGGTGCTCGGCTGGTTCGGGCCTCGCCTCTACCTCGCCTACAAGCGCCGGCAGCGGCTCGGTCTCTTCAACGAGCAGCTCGTCGACACGATCAACCTGCTCGCCAGCTCCCTCAAGGCCGGCCATTCGCTGCCCCAGGCGATGGACATGGTGGCCACCACGGGCCTGCCCCCGATCTCAGAAGAGTTCGCACGCGTGATGCACGAGCTGGACGTCGGCAGCCCGCTGGACACGGCGCTCGAGAAGATGGTGCGCCGGATCCGCAGCGAGGACATGGAGATCATCGCCACCGCGGCGATCATCCATCACCACGCCGGCGGCAACCTCGCCGCGACGCTGGAGTCGATCTCCGAGACCATCCGCGACCGCATCCGCGTCCGCGGTGAGATCAGCGCCATGACGGCGCAGGCGCGAGCCTCGGCACTCTTCATCACTTTGTTGCCGGTCGCGCTGTTCGTTCTGATCCTATTTCTCGATCGCGGGTACTTTGACGCGCTGTTCAGCTCCGGCTTGTACGGGCTGCTCGCGATCGGTTACTGCGTGGTCTCGATCTTGATCGGCAACTACATCATCCGGCGCATCGTGAACGTGGAGGTCTGACGGTGTCTTTCCTGGCCCTGCAGCTGAGCCACCCGCCGACCTGGACCTTCGTTCCGATCGCCGTCTTCATCGGCGTGGTCGGCGCGATCGGGGTTTACCTGGTCGCGCGGGCTTTCGTCCCGGCCGACTTCATCGACGACGTGGAGCTGGTCGAGGGCCGCATCCGCGCCTACCGGGGCTCGGAGGCGATCACGCCAGAAGAGCTCGAGATGCAGCTGCCCTTCGTGGACCGCGTGGTGCGGCCTGCCCTCGCCCGCCTGGCGGAGGCTGTCACCCGGCGCACGCCGCAGGCTGCGCGAGAGGACCTGGAGCGCCAGCTGAGCTTCCTCGGTCACCCGCTCGGGCTGGCGGCCGGCGACCTCATCGCCCTGCGGTACGTCCTCGGCTTCGTCCTGCTCTACGCGGGCGTCGGGCTGGCCTTCCTCTTCACCGGGGCCAACGTCCTGGCGATCCTGCTGTTTGCCGTCATCGGTGCGGTGGTGGGCTTCTTCTTCCCGATCCTGGTGCTGCGGCAGATGGCGCGCACGCGCCGCCGCCTGATTGAGAAGCAGCTGCCGACCGCGCTCGACCTGCTCAGCGTTTCCGTGGAGGCCGGGCTTTCCTTCGACGTCTCGTTGCAGCACGTGGCCGACCAGATGACCAACGAGATCGGCCAGGAGTTCAAGAAGGCGATCGAGGAGACCAGGCTCGGTCGCCCTCGCAACGAGGCGCTCGAAGAGATCGCGCGCCGCGCCGAGGTGTCGGACCTCCAGAGCTTCGTCCAGGCGATCATCCAGTCGCAGCAGCTCGGCACCCCGATTGGGCAGATCCTGCGCCAGCAGTCTGCCGAGCTTCGGCGGCGCCGCCTGCAGCGCGCCCGCGAGCGCGGCGCTCGCGCCACCTTGAAGATGCTGCTGCCGATGGCGGGCTGCATCTTCCCCACGATCTGGGTCATCCTCTTGGCCCCGGCTCTGCTCGTGGTCCTGAAGACCTGCGGCGGCGCCTAGGAAGTCAGAAGTGTGGAAAAGGGGGTCGGTGAGTCAGCGCGGTCAGGCTCTGACCGAGCTCGCCCTCCTTTCGATCGTCTTGATCTTCATCCTGCTGGGCGCCGACGACTTCGCTCGGCTCTATCAGCAGAACACCGCGCTGCAGGAGGCCGCCCGCGAAGGCGCGCGGCACGCCGCCTTCTACAGCAGCGGCACGAACACCAATCCCTACCTCAACAACTCGGCGTCGATCGTCTCGGTCGTGAACACAGTGCTGACCGGTGCCGGCTTGGTCGGCCCCGTCACCTGGCAGGGCAGCAGTCAGTGTCCGGCGAACGCAGGCGCGGCTCCGAACAGCGTCAACCAGGTGTACGTCTACGGATGCATCCCGACGGCCGCCGCGAGCTGCCCGGGCGCCCCCGCGGGCTCAGGTCAGGACGTCGACATCGCGGTCCTGATGCGCTTCAACCTTGTCGTCCAGAGCAACCTGTTCTTCGGTCCGGCGTTCCCGATGGTCGGCGACGCTCATTTCCGGGTGCAGGGATGTTGACGCGACTCAAGCGGTTCACGAAGAGTCAGCGGTCTCAGGCGATGCCTGAATTCGCGCTTGTCGCCCCGATCCTGTTCTTCATCATCTTCGGGATCTTCGACTTCGGTCGTGGCGTCTACTTCTACGTGTCGAGCCAGCAAGCAGCCAATGAGGCGGCGCGGGTGGCGATACAGGGCGAGCCCTTCCTCGGCGCCGCGCCTTACCAGCCGCCCACCACGGGCGCTTCCTTGCAGGCGGCGATCAAGGACACGGGAGGAGTCAGCCTCGCAGCAGCGCCGTCGTCGGAGTGCACCAACGGCCTGATCAACGCGACCGGCGATCTCTACGCTACGAACACCATTCCCAACAACAGCGGCTGGATCTTTCTCAGCGATCCCGAGACGCCGAATCCCAGCACGACGCAGCCCTGGACGGAGGTGACCACCGGGGCGCCCAACGCCCCGGGTGGCGACGCCCCGGTGGCGCCAGATTCGAAGAGCACCTGCCAGCTCGGCGTCGTGCCCGCTTCAGGGAATCAGCCCTTGCAGGCGACGGTTATCTTCCACTTCATCCCGGTCACACCTCTGATCGGGAACTTTGTCAACAGCGGAAAGGGGATTGAACTGGTGGCCTACAGTGTTTATCGCACCGAGTACTAGATCCCGCGGCCAGCGCGGCCAGGTCATGGTCATCACCGCGTTGATGATCACAGCCATGGTCGGCTTTCTCGGCTTGGCCATCGACGGCGGACGCATCTTCGTCGAGCGGCGGATCGATCAGAACGCGGTTGACGCCACCGCACTCGGCGCGGCCGACGCGTACTACGGCGCGCTGCAGCACACCCCCCCGTCCAGCACGCCTGTCGCCGATGCCTTTGCAGCCGGCCTGGCCGAGTTCGCCAAGCAAACCGGTCAGCCCGCAGGTGGCTGGACCACCAACGGCACCATGCCCACCAGCTGCGATGTCAACCCGACGAGCGCCAACTATCCGCCTGACCCAACCGTGACTAGTCCGCCGGCCAATGAAGTGCGGTACTCGCAGGGAGGCTTCGCAGTCTTGATCTCGGTGTGGGCGGCGCCGAACGCCGACATTCCCGGGATCTGTCTGTTCAACGCGTCAGCTGTGCACTCGATATCGATGGTCTTCATCCAAGTCCTCGGCAACTTCAGCAGCGCTTCGGTATCCACCACCGCGACTGCGGTGAGCGCGCACGCGTTTCAGCCGCCCGCGCTGCTCGTCCTGGACCCGTTCCCATGCGGCGCCGGCGGCACGGGCAACCAGGCTCTGAAGATCGACGGGAACCAGGTCCTCACGATCAACGGCATCACCTGGAGCGATGGCAACATCTTCCGCCAGAACGCCACAGTGGTCGCGAACGGGGACGTGTTCGACCACTGTGACGCCAGCGTGCCTTTCACGCCGACGCCGCCCAATGTCGGGATCGGCAACGCTCCCACGCTCCCCGACCCGCTCGCCAACTTCCCCTCTGTCTTCAACGGTGCCAGCGGGTTCTACGCGCCTTACAACGCCAATTCCAACACCGACTCGACCGACGCTGTCGCACAGAACACCGTCGAGCTGGAGCCTGGCATCTACAACAACACCAACTCGTTCGGTCAGGGCAGCACCGCAGGGTGCTGGTTCATAGAGCCGGGTATCTATACCTGGCCGGGAACACAGTCGCAGGGCTCTTTGATCTTCAACGCGGGCTCAGTGACCATGAGCAACGAGCTGACGTCACCGGATGGCGCCAACCCGGCGACTGTGAAGAATCCGCCCTACAGCTCCTTCCCGAACTCCGGCAGCGCGCTCGCCAGCAACGAGATTCCGCAGTTCAACTGGAACGCAGCCGGCGAGACCTGCCACGGGAAGATTCAGAGCTACGCTGGTGCCGGGTCGCCCAGCGTCTGCGTGGTTCTCGTTTCGTGTGCCGCGACATACTCGTTCCGCTTCACATCGGTGCGCGCGGAGTGTCTCCCGCACACCAGCGCCGGCGGGGCTTGCGCGGCGGCGAACACGTACTGGCGCGAGAGCGATCTCAGCAGCACCTGCCTCACCGTGACCGGCTTCGGCAACCTGAGCAAGGCGCAGTTCGGCATCAGCAACGTCCCCGGCATGGGCAACCCGATCCGCGCGGACGGCCTGGATACGACGTTTGCGTCCGAGTACCACATCTATGCGTCGAGCTACGGTTGCAACGGGCCGTTCGGTTACGTGACCAAAGCGAACTTCGCGAACGGAACGGGCGCGCAAACCAACGGCGCTCTGGGCGGATGCCCGTTCCTGCCTGCCGCGGTGCCGGCAACCACGAACAAGCAGACCTTCAACGCGGCCTGCTCGCTCGGCTACACCTTCTCAGACCCGATCGACCAGAACGCCCTCGGAGCGACCTTCCCCGCGGCGTCTCCTGCGTTCTGCACCATGCCGAACGGGAACAACGCCGCCTGGACTCCGACTCACGGCTGCCAACCCGTGTACCTCGATCCCAGCAACCCCAACCTCGGCGCCAACGTGCTGACCAACCCCGACACTGCGAACGAGGACTACTGCGCCGAGGGCCCCACCGGAGCGACTCCCGGCTCGCTGTGCAGCTCGTTCCCCAACACTGGGGCGTCCGGTGTCACGCCGGGCGCCGCGATGATGTTCTTCCCGGCGACGAGCACCTGCATCTTCCAGAACCAAGGCGCCGCAACGGTCTTCGGCAACCTGGCGTGGGACGGCGTTGTCATGTATGCCGCTGCGCCTGGTGTCTGCAGCAGCAACGGCGCCCAGATCAACGGCGGCCAGGGCGGGCAGTTCATCGGCGAGGTCTACATGCCGGGGCCGGGCTTGCTGTTGAAGGTCGCGGGTGGTGGCTCGCCCATCGATGGAGCCATCGACATCTGGCAGCTCGAAGTGACCGGTAACTCCAACACGACGCTGACCGGCAAGTTCCCGCACACCGTGGTGGTGACGCCCGGCTCGCTAATAACGTGCACGAGCCCGACCTCACCCACCTCTACATACTGTCCACCAGGATGAGAAAGACCCTCGGCGCCTGGCTGCGCCGCTTCGGATACTCGCTGATACATCTCGCCCACCGGGTCGACCCGGTCAAGGGCCCATTCGAATGCCCGCGCTGCGGCGGCCAGGGCAGCATCCTCGTGCGTTCCGCAACAGAAGAGAGCGGATTCGTCCGCCAGACGTGCGCCTTCTGCAAGGGCCGTGGATCTGTCATGGACCGGCGGTCCGGAGTCGACAGGCGCCGCGCGGGACAGGCGCAATCGGAACAGCAGCAGACAGAACAACCGGCCCCAGCACCGGCTCCGGCCGCCACATCACAAAGTGACGCAGGTGAATAGCAATGGCAGTTAGCGAATCGTCCATGGTCCGCCCCGCGCTGAGCCCCGAGTTCCTCGAGGTTCTCGGTCCCATCGCCCCGCTGGTCTCCAGACCGGACATCAGCGAGGTCATGGTCATGAACGACCGCGACGTCTACATCGAGGTCAACGGCGTGGTCGAGCTGACCGACATCAAGTTCCCCAACGAGGGCGAGCTGCTGAAGACGATCGAGGCGATCGTGCACAGCGTCGGCCGAGAGGTCGGCCCGGACAGCCCGCTCTGCGACGCCCGCCTGCCGGACGGCTCCCGCGTGCACGCCGCCGTGCGGCCCGTCGCGGTGGACGGCCCGATGCTCACGATCCGCAAGTTCATCGAAGGACCGGATCAACCGGAGACGATCGTGCGCATCGGCACAGCGTCGGTCGAGGCGCTGGCCTACATGCGGCTGGCGGTCGAGGCGAAGGCCAACATCGTCATCACCGGCGGCACGGCCGTCGGCAAGACCACCCTGCTCAACGTGGTCTCAGGGTTCATCCCCGAGGGCGAGCGCATCGTGACCATCGAGGACGCGGCCGAGCTCCGGCTCCACCAGCGGCACGTCGGCCGCCTGGAGACGATGACGTCGACGATGACCGAGAGGAAGCCCGTCACCATCCGCGACCTCGTCATCACCTCGCTGCGCATGCGCCCCGACCGCATCGTTGTCGGTGAGTGCCGTGGTGCCGAAGCGCTCGACATGATGCAGGCGATGAACACCGGTCACGAGGGCTCGCTGACGACGATCCACGCGAACTCGCCGCGCGACGCGCTGAGCCGTATCGAGAACATGGTGCTGATGGCCGGCTACGACATCCCGGTCAAGGCGATCCGCCAGCAGATGGCCGCCGCCTTCGATGTCTTCATCCACCTCGACCGGATGCGGGACGGCACCCGCAAGGTCGTCCAGGTGGTGGAGATCACCGGCATGGAAGGCGAGGTCGTGTCGATGCAGGACATCTTCCGGTACGAGTTCCACGGCTACGACGAGAACGGCATGGTGCGCGGCCGCATCGCCCCGACCCAGGTTCGCTCGAAGGTCGTCGACGAGGCCCGGAACTCCGGCGTCGACATCCCGGTCGAGCTGCTGAAGCTCTACCCGCCGCCGCGCTGACGATCCGCTAAACTTCCTTCCCGGTTCCTTTAAGTCCGGTCCCAGCGAGGCCGGGAAGGAGGTTTTTTCATGGCTGTCAGCTCGACGCGGCTGCGCCACGTCGTCGAGAGCCAGCAGTTCTCGCGGGAGATGCTCGAGGAGGTCTTCGGGCGCGCTGTCGCCATCCGCCGCGAGCCGCACCTCTACGCCGGGCGCCTGCAGGGCCGGGTCATGGCGGCGCTGTTCTACGAGCCCTCGACGCGGACTCGCCTCTCGTTCGAGGCCGCGATGCTGCGGCTCGGCGGCCGGACGATGGGCACGGACAACGCCCGCGAGTTCAGCTCCGCCTCCAAGGGCGAGACCCTCGAGGACACGACGCGCATCGTCGCCGGTTACGCCGACGTCATCGTGCTGCGCCACCACGAGGAAGGCGCGGCGCGGAGGGCGGCCGAAGTCAGCGACGTCCCCGTGATCAACGCCGGTGACGGTCCGGGCCAGCACCCGACCCAGGCCCTTCTCGACCTTTTCACGATCCAGGACGAGATCGGCCGCGTCGACGGCATCACCGTCGCGATGGTCGGCGACCTCGCCAACGGCCGCACGGTGCGCTCGCTGGCCTATCTGCTCAGCAAGTTCCGGGACGTGCGCGTCGTCTTCGTGGCCCCGCCGGCCGTGGCCATGCGCGAGGACATCAAGCAGCACCTCGACGAGAACGGCGTCGCGTGGCGCGAGGAGGCTGACCTCGACAAGGTTCTCCCCGACGTCGATGTCGTCTACCAGACGCGGATCCAGAAAGAACGGTTCGCGTCGGAGGACGAGTACAAGGCGGTCAAAGGCGTCTACGTGATCGACGCCGACACCATGCGCAAGCTGCGCCCGGAGGCGGTGGTGATGCACCCGCTGCCGCGCGTGGACGAAATCACGACGGACGTCGACTCCGATCCACGCGCCGCCTACTTCCGCCAGGCGCGCAACGGCCTGCACATCCGCATGGCGCTCCTCGACATGGTGCTGAGCTGATGGCCACCCGCCTTCGCGGCACGGTCATGGACGCCGAGCAGGTGCGGCGCTCGCTGAGCCGCATCGCCCACGAGATCGTCGAGCGCAACAAGGCCACGGATCAGCTGGTCATTGTCGGCGTGCTGCACAAGGGCGACCTGCTGGCGCGCCGCCTGGCGGCGTCTTTGTCGGTGCCCTTCGGGGCGCTCGACGTGACCAACCACCGCGACGACAGGCAGCTGCGCGAGCCGCTGGACCTCCCCGCCAGCGACCTGCCGCCGGTGGATGGGGCGACGGTGGTGCTGGTCGACGACGTCATCTACAAGGGCCGCACGGCTCGCGCGGCGATGGACGCCCTGATGGACCACGGGCGCCCGCGCGCGATCCAGCTCGCAGTGCTCGTCGACCGCGGCCACCGCGAGCTCCCGATCCGTCCCGATTACGTGGGCAAGAACATCGCGACCGCCGAGTCCGAGCGCGTCGAGGTGCTGCTCGAGGAGGAGGACGGCCTGGACGCCGTCGTCGTGCTTGGCTAAGCGCGCTGCCCTGGTCCTCGAGGACGGGCGCGCCTTCCATGGCGATGCGTTGGGCGCGGACGTCGTCGGCCGCGGCGAGATCGTCTTCAACACAGCCATGACCGGATACCAGGAGGTGCTCACCGACCCCTCCTACAACGGCCAGATGCTGTGCATGACGTACCCCCTGCAGGGCAACTACGGGGTGAGTGCCGCCTTCGCCGAGTCCTACCGGCCCTGGGCGCGCGGGATGATCGTCCGCTGGCACGCCCCGTCGCCCTCCAACTACGCCGCCGAGCAGGCGCTGGACGAATACCTGCGCGAGCACCGCGTGCCGGCGATCAGCGGCGTCGACACGAGAGCACTCACGCGGCATCTGCGCCGGCACGGCGCGCTGCGGGCAGTTCTCGTGCACGGCGAGGCCAGCGTCGAAGAGCTCGCGGTTCAGGCGCGCGAGGTGACGCCGCTGGCCGAGCAGGACCTGGTCGCCGAGGTGTCCCGCACCCACGTTGAGGAGTGGGAGGAGCCGCTGCCCGCCGAGCTGGCGCTGCGGGAAGGCTTCTTCGACGCGAGCGGTCTCACGATCGCGGTGATCGACTACGGCGTGAAGCACAACACTCTCCGGTCGCTCCGCTCCCGCGGCTGCCGGGTCCTGGTGCTGCCGCATTCGGCGACGCTCGAAGACGTCCGCGCGGCGGGCGCCGACGGCCTCCTGCTGGCCAACGGCCCCGGCGACCCCGCGGTGCTGGACGGCCCGGTGGAGCTCTGCCGGCGCGCCATCGGCGAGCTCCCGATCTTCGGGATCTGCCTCGGTCACCAGATCCTCGGCCGGGCGATCGGGGCCAGCACATCGCGTCTGCCGTTCGGCCACCACGGCGCCAACCACCCGGTCAAGGATCTCGACACGGGCCTGACCGCGATCACCAGCCAGAACCACGAGTTCCAGGTCGACGCGGCGAGCATGCCGGAGGGCGACTTCCACATCTCGCACTTGAACCTCAACGACGGCTCGGTCGAGGGCCTGGCATCGCGGCGCCAGGCGGCGTTCTCGGTTCAGTACCACCCTGAAGGCGCGCCCGGTCCGCAGGACAACCAGCACCTCTACGACCGCTTCCTGGAGATGGTCGCGGATAGGAGGCCGCGGGTATACCCCTCCCGTACTGGGGAGGGGCAGGGGAGGGTCGCTGCCAGCCCCAAGCCGCGCAAGGTGCTGATCGTCGGGTCCGGGCCGATCGTGATCGGCCAGGCCGCGGAGTTCGACTACGCCGGCACCCAGGCCTGCAAGGCGCTGCGCGAAGAGGGCGTGGAAACGGTTCTCGTCAACTCCAACCCCGCCACGATCATGACCGACGAGGAAGTCGCCGACGCGATCTACATCGAGCCGCTGACCGTCGAATCGATCGCGCAGGTGATCGAGCGCGAGCGGCCCGACGCGCTGCTCCCGACGCTGGGCGGCCAGACCGGCCTCAACCTCGCCGTCGAGCTGGCGGCGGCCGGCGTGCTGGAGCGATACGGCGTGCGCCTACTCAGCGCCTCGCTGGACACCATCCACAAGGCGGAGGATCGGGAGGCCTTCCGCCAGCTCCTGATCGAGCTGGGCGAGCCCGTCCCCGAGTCGCGGGTCTGCAACACGCTCGAAGAAGCGCTCGAATTCGCCGGCCATGTCGGCCTTCCGCTGGTGGTGCGCCCGGCGTACACGCTGGGCGGCACGGGGGGAGGCTTCGCGACGTCGCCGGACGAGTTCGAGAGCACGGTGCGCGGTGGCTTGGCGGCCTCGCCGATCCACCAGGTCCTGGTCGAGCGTTCGCTCTGGGGCTGGAAGGAGATCGAGTACGAGGTCATGAGGGACCGCGCCGGCACCTGCATCACCGTCTGCAACATGGAGAACCTCGATCCGATGGGCGTCCACACGGGCGACTCGATCGTGGTCGCGCCCACCCAGACCCTCACCGATCGCGAGCACCAGATGCTGCGCTCGGCCGCGATCCGCATCATTCGCGCCCTGCGCCTGGAGGGCGGCTGCAACGTGCAGTTCGCGATGGATCCGCAGAGCTCGCAGTACTTCGTGATCGAGGTCAATCCCAGGGTCAGCCGCTCGTCGGCGCTGGCTTCAAAAGCCACCGGCTACCCGATCGCGCGGGTGGCGGCCAAGGTCGCGGTGGGCCGGCTCCTCGAGGAGATCCCCAACGCCGTGACCGGGCGCACCTTCGCCGCCTTCGAGCCCACGCTTGACTACTGCGTCGTCAAGGTGCCGCGCTGGCCGTACGACAAGTTCCCCGCGGGTGACCGGCGCCTCGGCACGCAGATGGCCTCGACAGGCGAGGTGATGGCGATCGAGCGCACCTTCGAAGCTGCGCTCCAAAAGGCCATTCGGTCACTCGAGCAGAAGCCGCCAACGGAAGCCGAGGTCGCGGCGCCGCACCTGGTCGAGGAACCGAACGACCGCCGGCTGTTCGCGCTTCTGCAAGCGCTGCGCGCCGGGGAGACGCCGGCCTCGCTGGCCGCTCGGAGCCGCGTCGACATCTGGTTCCTCGAGCGCCTGCACGCGCTGATCGAGGTGGAGCGCGGGCTGCGCGAGGCGCAGACGCCGGACGCCGAGCTCGCTGCCGCTGCTCGGCGTGCGGGTTACTCCGACACGCAGATCGCGCAGCTCGCGGGCTGGGATCCCGGGCCTGCCGAGCCGACCTACAAGCTGGTCGACACCTGCGCCGCCGAGTTCGAGGCCGCCACGCCGTACTACTACTCCTGCTGGGAAGATGAGTCGGAGGCGGAGGCGGCCGCGGGGCGGACGGCGATGGTGCTCGGCTCCGGACCCATCCGCATCGGCCAGGGCATCGAGTTCGACTACTGCTCGGTGCACGCCGCGTGGGCGCTACGGGACGCCGGTGCGAGGGCGGTGCTGGTCAACTCCAACCCCGAGACCGTCTCCACCGACTTCGACACCTCGGACCGGCTGTACTTCGAGCCGCTGGATGTCGACGCCGCCCTCCAGGTGGCGCGCACCGAGCGGGTGTCGGGCGCCGTCGTGCAGTTCGGCGGGCAGACCGCGATCAACCTGGCCGACCCCCTGGACGGGCGCGGCGTGGTGATCCTGGGCTCGTCGGTCGCGGCCATCGACCTGGCCGAGGACCGCCGCGCGTTCGCCAAGGCGCTGGAGGCGATCAACGTGCCCCAGCCGGTGGGTGAGGCGACCACGTCCCTGGACGAGGCGACGCAGATCGCGCGGCGCGTGGGCTACCCGGTGCTCGTACGCCCGTCCTACGTGCTGGGCGGGCGGGCCATGGAGATCGTGCGCGACGAGCAGGAGCTGAAGCGCTACATGGAGTGGGCGATGAGCGCGCTGCCCCGCGGCACCGTCCTGGTCGACAAGTACCTCCAGGGTGTCGAGATCGAGGTCGACGCGGTCAGCGACGGCGAGACGGTGGTGATCCCGGGGATCATGCAGCATGTCGAGCGCGCCGGCGTGCACTCCGGCGACTCCTTCGCCGTCTACCCGGCCCCGGGCCTCGAGCCCTGGGAGGAGCGCGAGGTCGTGGACTCGACGATCCGCATCGCCCGGCATCTGCGACTGCGTGGCCTGGTCAACGTCCAGTACGTGGTGCACCGTGGCCGCGTCTACGTGATCGAGGTCAACCCACGCGCGTCACGCACCGTGCCTTTCCTGAGCAAGGTGACCGGCGTCCCGATGGTCCGGCTGGCCACACGGGTGGCTCTGGGTGAGAGCCTGGCCGCCCTTGGCTACTCCACGGGCAAGCTGCCGCCCTCGCCGCTGGTCGCGGTGAAGGCGCCGGTGTTCTCGATGCAGAAGCTCCGCTCGGTGGATTCGTACCTGGGCCCCGAGATGAAATCGACGGGCGAGGTGATGGGTCTAGACCGCGACCTGCCCTCGGCCCTGCGCAAGGCGTTCCTCGCGGCGGGGCTCTCACTCAAGCCCGGCGGGACGGCCCTGCTCACGATCGCGGACTCGGACAAGCCGGAGATGCTGCCGATCGTGTCTGGCCTCGTGCGGCTGGGCTGCCAGATCCTCGCCACCGAGGGCACGGCCAGCGCTCTGCGCGCGGCCGGCTTCTCACCGCGAGTGGTCGCGAAGATCGGCGAGGCCGGCCCCACGGTGGTCGACGTCATCGTGGGCGGCGAGGTCGACCTGGTCATCAACACGATGTCCAACATCTATGCGGATGCGCCCGACGGCGCGCCGGTGGTGAAGGACGGCTTCGAGATTCGCCGCGCCGCGGTCGAGAGGCGCATCCCGTGCCTGACGTCGCTCGACACGGCCGCGGCGCTGGTCGAGTCGGCCTCGCCGGAAGCCGGTTTCGAGGTGCGGCGCCTTGACGAATGGAGGGCCGGTGTACCTGCATGACGCGGTAGTGACGCGAAAGCGCGCCGTCGCGCGCGATATGTGCGTCATTTCGATGCGCGCGTCACAGGTTGCGTCATCGGTGCGCGCGGGCCAGTTCGTCAACCTGGGCCTGGAAGGGCTGCTCTTGCGCCGGCCGTTCTCGGTTTACCGCGCGGACGGTGACGAGATCGAGGTCCTGCTCAAGCCGGTCGGCCAGGGGACGTCGATGCTCGCCGGTCTGGAGCCGGGTGCGGTGATCAGCTGCCTCGGGCCTCTGGGCAACGGCTACACGATCGAGCCCGCGGCAGGACCGGTGGTCCTGCTCAGCGGAGGCTTGGGCGTCGCCCCGATGCCGCTGGCGGCGCGCGATGCCCGCGCGGCCGGCCGCGAGGTCGTCTGGGTGCACGGGGCGCGGACAGAGGCGGAGCTGTGCTCCGAGTGGGAGGGCGACAGCTTGGTCTTCGCGACCGACGACGGGTCCAAGGGCGTTCACGGTTCCGCGCTGGCGGCGGTGCCAGACGGTGGAGGCACGGTGCTCGCCTGCGGGCCCAACCGGATGCTGGCGGCGGTGTCCGAGCGATTTCCGGAGGCTCAGGTGGCCATCGAGACGTATATGGGCTGCGGGACCGGTGTCTGTCTGGGCTGCGTGGTGCCGGTGAGTGCCGGGGGCTACGACCGGGCGTGCACGGAAGGCCCCGTTTATCGCGCGGCCGCTATCGATTGGGAGCGCCTGCCGTCGCACCTCCACTACGCCGTTGCCTGACGTCTCAGCCCAGCTCCAAACGGGACATTTCTCCAGACATGCACTGGCGCCGGGCGCCGACCGCGCGTATTTCTCTCGAAATGGACGCTTAACGGCCTGGGTTGACACCCCCGTCGTCGGCCCGAGTACCCTCGCCGGCACCCCCCTGGGTGGGCGGCTTCGGCGGAGGGAATCAGCGGCCGATGCCTGACCTCACGGTGTCGCTGCCGAGGATCACGCTGCGGGGCCCGGTGCTCGCCGCCAGCGGGACGTTCGGGTACGGCACGGAGGTGCCGCTGCTGGACCGCAGGGCCCTGGCCGGCGTCGTCTCGAAAGGCATCTTCCTGCGCCCGCGGCCGGGCACGCCCCCGCCCCGGATCGCCGAAACCCCGGCCGGCATGCTCAACGCCATCGGCCTGCAGGGCCCGGGCGTCGAAGGCCTGGTCCGCGACTACTGTCCGCGCTGGGCCGAATGGGACTTCCCGGTGTTCGTAAACCTCAACGGGGAATCGTTCGAGGAGTACGGGGACCTGGCGGCCCGCCTCGACGAGGTGCCCGGCGTCTCGGGATTCGAGATCAACATCAGCTGCCCGAACGTGGCCGCGGGCGGCATGTACTTCGGCAATGACCCGCGCTCCGCCGCCGCGGTCACGGCCGCGGTCCGTGCGCGGACCGAGAAGCCGGTGTGGGTGAAGCTGACACCGAACGTCACCGACATCGCCGTGATCGCCCGGGCCGTGGAGAGCGCCGGTGCCGACGCGCTCGTCGCGATCAACACGCTGGTCGGCATGTCGATCGACCTCAACACCTACCGGCCGCGACTCTCCTTCGGGACAGGCGGCCTGTCCGGCCCCGCAATCAGGCCGATCGCGGTCCACCTGGCCCACCAGTCCGCGCGCGCGGTGCGCATCCCGGTCATCGGCGTCGGCGGGATCGTGAAAGCCGAGGATGCGCTCGAGTTCATGGTCGCCGGCTGTGCCGCGGTCCAGGTGGGGACTGCCACCTTCAGCGACCCTCGCGCGATCGAGAAGGTGTACGACGGGATCGCCGATTTCCTTACTCGACGGGGCATTTCGGGCCTGGCCGATCTGCCGCGCCACCTGCCCAGGGATTGACCCGCCGGTCGCGGACTCCGAAAATCGCGCCGCGAGATGCGCCGGCTTCTGTTCGGGCTGATTCTGACCACCGCCCTCCCGGCGGCGGTGTCGTCATCCGCGCAGCTCTACCTCAATCCGAGCAGCGGGCCGCCGACGCAGCAGTTCACCGCCACCTTCGACTTCTTCACCTCTTTCGCCTCGGGGTGCCGCGGCTACACGGTCTCCTTCGACTGGGATTCGGTCCCGCTCGGATCGGCCCCCGCCGGCGGCAGAAGCGGCGCCTGCAGCGCGTCGGTGACCAAGCGCCCGCCTGGGCTTGACAGCTCACCAGGCCAGCACGTGGTGCGCGCCGTCACCAGCCCGTCCGGGTACGCAGCCAGCGCTCAGTTCACGGTCATCGCCGCCGGTCCGAGTCCCTCGCCGGGTCCCAAAGTCTCACCGAGTCCGAGTCCGAGCCCATCGCCCAGCCCCACTCCGAGCCCGCCGCCAGCGCCGAGCGTCTCGCCGAGTCCCAGCCCACCGGCCGCAAACGTGGCCTGCACCGTCGCCAACGTGCCCACGCAGCCCGGCATCCTCCAGATCGAGGGCATCGACGGGACGATCGCCGTACTGAGTGCCGGCCCGCCGCAGATGCTGCCGCCGCTGCTCGGTACGCAGCGCCTCATCGCCGTGGAGGTCACGAAGGCGGAGGACGCCGTGTCGCCCACGCTGCAGGACGCCCTGACCGCGGGCACCGTCTACCCCTGCGCCTTCTTGAGCCTCGGTCCGGCCGTCGGGTACCAGTACGCCCGGTACGCGTTCGCCAAGCTCAGCATCATCGGGCTCCAGAGCTCCCTGAGCGGCAGCCTCCAGGTCGAGGAGACCCTGACGGTCAGCTACCAGCAGGTCGCGTGGACCTGGCAGGGCACCGACACTCGGGGCCGGCAGGTCAGCCGCAGCGGCTCGGGACTGTATGGGGCCACCGCCCAGGCGCCCGCCGCGCATACGTCAGGCGGCGCTCCGGCCTGGCTGTGGGTGCTCCTCGGCGCGGTGGTGCTGGGCGCGCTGGCCCTCGGCACCGCCCGCGTGAGGGGCCTCTGGCCGTTCCTCTGAGCTAGGGGGTGGCGGCGCTCAGTGACGCCGGCTCCGCGGCGCGGAACGAGCGAGCCGCCGCAGGTCGTCCCAGCCCTTGCTGATCCGGTCCAGCTCCGCCTCGAGGCGCTTGTTCTGCGCCTTCAGCGTGCGGTTCTCGCGCAGCAGCTTGCTGACGACCTCGGTCGTCTCGCCGAGCAGCCGGGACAGTCCGTCGGCCGGCGGCCTGCCTCGCCGTGTCCGTCCGTTGGGCATGTTCCGCCATATTGTTGCGCGACAATCGAGCCGATGGCTCTGGTGCGGGAATCGATCTCGATCGAGTCTCCCGCCGAGCGTGTCTGGCACGCCGTCCACGAGGACGTGCGCAACTTCACCAAGTGGACGACCAACGTCGAGCGGGTCCAGATGGTGACCAAGCCTCCGCCTGGCGAAGGGGCCGTCTATCGCTACACGCTCGAGACTCCGGTGGGCCGCCAAATCCTCGAGCTGGAGCACACGGAGTGGGACAAGCCCAAGCGGTGCGCCGGAGAGTACGTGCGGGGCCCAGTGACCGGCACCTGGTCCTACACATACACGCAGCGGGGCGGCCGCACCAAGGTGGCCTATGAGAGCGACTTCCGCCTGACCGGCATGCTGCGCCTCATGACCTCGGCGTTCGTGCCGCATTACGCGGCCGGCGTGCGGGCGAACCTCGGCAACCTGAAGCGCTACCTGGAGGGGGGCTGACCCTGCTCGCCTATGTCTTCTGGCACCGGCCGCGTGCGGGCGTCGAGCGGACGGCCTATGAGGCGGCGCTGCGCGAGTTCCACGGCCGGCTCGGGAATGAGGCGCTGGAAGGCTTCCACGGTTCCGCCTCGTTTGCGATCGATGCCGTGCCTTGGCTGCCTGGCGGGGAGGCGTATGAGGATTGGTATCTGCTCGAAGGCTCTTTCGCGCTCGACATCATCAACCGCGCCGCGGTGACCGGAGTCATGACCGGCCCGCACCACGGCGCCGCCTCGCTCACCGGGTCGATGGCCGCCGGGCTCTATCAGCTGGTCGCGGGAGAGGGCGCCAAGGGCGAAACGGCGACGTGGCTGAACGAGCGACCCGCCTCGATCGAGGCCGGCGCATCGCTCTGGCGGCGGCAGATGGTGCTGGGCCCGACGCCACAGTTCTGCCTGCTCGGGAACGGCGGCGACATAGCGCGCCGCAAGGTCGTCGCCGTCTAGGTTCGCTAGCGGAACAGGATCTCCAGCTGCTCGGCGCGGTCGCCGACGTGCTGGCGCAGCTCCCGCTGGAGCTGGCGAAAGCGTAAGTAGGCGCCCTCGTCCTCCAACCGCACCTGCTGCAGCTCGAGGTCAACGCGGCGCAGCGCTCGCAAGCCTTCGGTCTCGTGCACCGCGACCTGCCGCGCGGCGGCGCGCAGGTCGGCCGCCTGCCCTGCCAGCCCGTTCGCCTGGAGCAGCGCCGCCATCCGGCTCGCCGCCTGCATGGCGCGCTGAGTCGTGGGATGAAGGCCGGATTGCCCGAGGTCGTGCGGCTGGAGCCGGGCCGGGGTCGCCCGCTGATCGAGGAGGCGCCTCAAAAGGAGGCGCAGCGCGCGCATCCGGCGGGGGAGCGCGGGGCCCAACGCGATGGCAATTCCGGCACAGACCAGGACGGCGGCCGCCAGACCCACCACCACTTCGAGCATCGGGTTCAATCAGCGTACGCTCGCTGCCGATGTCCGGCACCGATCGAGCACGGATCGCGGTCATCACGGGCGCATCCAGTGGCATCGGGGCGGCCACCGCGCGTGCGCTGGCCCGCCTGGGGTTCGAGCTCTACCTGGGTGCGCGCCGGCGGGACCGGCTGGCCGAGGTGGCGCGCGAGACCAGAGGGGTCGCGCTGAGCCTCGACGTCACCAAGCCGGCCAGCATCACGCGCTTCGCTGCGACCCTGGAGAAGCGTGCGGGCCGGGTCGACGTGCTCGTCAACAACGCCGGACTCGCTCTCGGGCTGACGCCGGTGGGCGAGACGGAAGACCGCTCCTGGACGGTCATGTGGGAGACCAACGTCCTGGGCCTTCTCCGTGTCACGCGGGCGCTGCTGCCGCTGCTGCGGAAGGCGCCGCTCGGCCACATCGTCAACCTCGGCTCCACGGCTTCTTTCGAGACGTACGTGGGCGGCGGCGGGTACACGGCCAGCAAGCACGCGGTGAGGGCGATCAGCCGCACGCTGCGGCTCGAGCTGCTCGGCGAGCCGATCCGGATCAGTGAGATCGACCCGGGTTTGGTCGAGACCGAGTTCAGCGTCGTGCGCTTCGGCGATGAGGCCCGCGCCAAGCAGGTGTACCAGGGCATCGAGCCACTCACGGCGGAAGACATCGCCGATTGCATCGCGTTCTGCGTGACCCGGCCGCCGCACGTGGACATCGATGAGATGACCATCAGACCGGTGCGGCAGGCGAACTCGACCACCGTCGTCCGCGATTGAAGTTCGGCTTCGTGCTGCCGGGCGGCGGCGCGCACGAGCAGCTCGAGCAGGCCGTTCTGGCCGAAGAGAGCGGCTGGGACGGCGTCTTCGTCTGGGAGGGCCAGTTCGGGTTCGACGCCTGGGCCTTGTTGGGCGCGATGGCCGCGCGGACCAGCCGGGTTCGCCTGGGGACGATGCTCACGCCGCTGCCGTGGCGACGGCCCTGGAAGGTGGCAAGCTCCGCCGCCACCCTGGACCAGCTCTCGGGCGGCCGGGCCATCCTGGCCGTCGGCCTCGGCGCGACCGGCCTGGGCGAGTTCGGTGAGGATGAGGACCGGGTCAGCCGGGCCGAGGTCCTCGACGATGGGATCGACCTCATGCGCGCGCTCTGGCGCGGCGAGCCGAGCTTCGCCGGCCCACGGCTTCGTTATGACCTCGCCGGCCACGAGGACATGCTCCACGCCGGCGACCCCGTGCAGAAGCCGGGCGTGCCGATCTGGGTTGCGGGTGTCTGGCCGCGCCCGAAGTCGATGCGCAGAGTGCTGCGCTGCGACGGGCTGCTGCCGGTCTACAAGGAACGCGACGGTCCGATGCGCATGGTCACGCCGGCCGACGTACGCGAGATCGTCGCCTGGCTTGCGGAGCGCGGCGCCCGCCCGGAGATCGTGGTCGAAGGGGAGACGCCCCGCGACGATGTCCAGCCCTGGGCGGAAGCGGGCGCGACGTGGTGGCTCGACACCCGTTGGGAGCTCTCGAGCGGTGGTGACGAGCGCCGGCGCCAGGTCAGCGAGCGGCTGGCCGCCGGTCCGCCGAGCTAGTCGTAGTAGTTGGTGCCGAGCTCGATGAAGCCTGGATAGGGGCAGCCGTTGGAGGTGTGCGCGTGAGTGCAGTGCACGCCCTCGGCGCCGGAGTCGTCGTAGAACTGGCCCGCGATCACAACCTGGTCGCCGGTGTGCGCCGGCACCCAGGGCGCGAGGCTGGTGTTGTGGTCCACCTCCAGGGTCTCGCCGGTGGTCGCACGCACCTCCAGGTGCTCGTGGTCGCCGACCTGTGCCGGCTCGCTGAGCACCGTCGCGTCGAAGACGACCTCGGCGCCTGCCTGGCCCGCGCTGGCGACCCGATGGAAGGCCTGGTCGTCAGCCGCGGCATGTCCGCCGCACGCGGCGAGAACGAGCATCACCGCCGCCAGCGCGCTAAACCGCCGCGAGCGCATCCTCCAGCTCGATCCTGCCCTCGAGCAGCGCCTTGCCGAGGATTACCCCAGCCGCCCCGTTGTCGCCCAGCGCCCGGATGTCGTCGGCGCTGGCGATGCCGCCCGAGTAGAGCACCCAGTGCGAGGTGTGGCGCCGCACCCGGCGCAGTGACTCCACGTCGGGGCCCTGCAGAGTTCCGTCCCGATCGACCGAGGTGAGGATCACCGCCGCCAGCGGAGCCTGCTCCCACCGGTTCAGCAGCGCCTCGAGATCGAGCGAGCCGAGCTCCTGCCAGCCCTTCACGGCCGGCCGGCCGGCGAGAAGGTCGAGGGCGGCGAGCACACGTCCCGGGTGGCTGGTGGCGCAGTCGGTCAGCAGCTCGGGATCGCGCACGGCGGCCGTGCCCATGACGACCCCCGCGGCTCCCGCGTCGAACCACGCCTCCAGCCGGTCGCGATCGCGGGCTCCGCCGGCCACCTGGACCTCGAGGCCGCTCTCGCGCACGATGCGCTCGACCAGGCCGCGGTTGTCGCCGGAGTCGCGGGCGGCGTCGAGATCGACCACGTGGAGGCGCTTCGCGCCCCTCTGCGCCGCCGATCGGGCCAGCTCGACCGGGTCGACGTCGTAGAACGTCGCGCGGCTGAAGTCACCCTGCTCGAGGCGCACGCAGCGCCCGTCGAGGAGGTCGATGGCGGGGATGACTTCCACGGGCCTAATGATGCCCGGCTGGGCTGGGGCGTCAGCGGTAGTTTTTGAACTCCAGGGGGACCGGGATGTCCTCGGCCTCGCGCAGCAGCTTGATCGCCGCCTGAAGCAGGTCCTTGGAGCTGCTGGCGACCCGCAGTTGATCGCCCTGGATCCGCACCTGGACCTTCGGGCTGACCCCCTGGACCCGCTTCCGCAGGTCGCGCGCGAGGTCGTCTGTGATGCCGGCGTTGAGAGCAACCTCGAGCTGGCCGCGGCCTCGGCCCACGGTTTTCGGCTCGCCGGCCTTGAACAGCTTGCCGGACAGCCCCCGGCGAGCCGCCTTCTCGACCAGCACCTGGTAGATCGCCCGCGCTCGGTCCTCGGTCGACGCCTCCAGCACGATCGTGCTGTCGCGCAGCGTGATGGTGGGATCGGTGCCCTTGAAGTCGAACCGGGTGCCGACCTCCCGCCGGGTCTGGTCCAGGGCGTTGGTCAGCTCGGCCTGGTCGTACTCCGAGACCACGTCGAACGAGAACTCCTGGGCCATGGCTGGAGGTCAGCCGCCGGCGCGGACGGCGGCCACCACCCCGATGGCGGTCGCGACCGCCGCGAGGCCCACGATCAGGAGCGAGCTGAGCACCAGCAATGCGCCGATCCCGGCCGTCGCCTCGTCGAGGTTCTCGGCGACCACCTCACCCGGCAGGGGCGGCGGCGGCCCGTATTGGAGGTCGAAGAGGTCGGCGCGGCGCGCGCGCTGCTCGAGCTCGCCCAGCACCTGCTTCCCCGCCGGCGGAATCGGGCGCTCTTCGAGGTTCATGAGCGCGTGCCGGAGGTTGTCGCGGGTGCGCCCGAGCTCGGTGACCATCATGTCCAGCGTTCGGGAAGCCTCGGGCGCGGGGTGCTCGCGGCGGAGCTCCGCGATGATGTCGTAAAGGGTCATCGCCGGAAAGTCAGTCTAAAAGGCCCGCTGCAGCATCTGCTGCACGCTGCTCGCCAAAAGGCGGCCGTCCTCCGACCAGATCCGCAGCCAGCCGCCCATCACCCCGCCGCTCGCCAGCGGCGTCTCCGCGTCCACGAGCAGCCACTCAGCCTCCACGCCGGGGTCGTGGATGGTCACGGCGAGGTCCAGGCTGACGCCCCAGAACGGAGGCGGCCACCGCGCGTGCGCCATCTGCGCGGCCGGGAAGATGAAGGTGTCGGCCAGGATCACGAGACGGGCCGCCGCGAGGTCGTCCGCGGCGAACGTAGCCGTGGGCCGGAACCGGATCCACGTGCGCAGCGCGGCGCGACCGGGCACGTTCGGGTCCTGGCCCGGCAGCGGGACCGGCCGGTAGTCGAAGTTCCTCCAGAAGGGGAAAGGCGGCCAGTCGGGGACATAGGTCTCGATCGGCGGGTAGGTCTCGGGCGGCTCGACGTCCGGCCGCTCGGCGGTGTTGTGGTCGACACCGTCGCCGGGCTGGACCGTCCAGACCATCGCTTCCGCCACCCGGCGGCCCTTCTGGTCGGCGTCCACGCGGAGGGACTCGACGCGACGCGAGCTCCTGAGCGAGGTGACGCTCAGGTCGACCTCGCCTTCCTCGGCGGGATTGAGGTAGTGGCAGTAGTACGTGACCGGCTGCTTGAACTGCGAGGCCGTCACGGCCGCGCGGAGAGCCAGCGCGGATAGAAAGCCGCCGGACGGCGCCAGGAGCCGCCAGTCCTCCGTGATCGCCGCGCGATAGGTGCCGTCCGCTCCTGCCAGAGCCGTGTCGTTGTCGAGATCTGCCAACCGGCGGTTCCTCCCCTGCGCCCTAGAATCCGAAGTGATGCGCGCACAGCCACACGTCCGGCCCGAGCACCCCAACACGTGGGTGTTCTTCGACGGCGAGATCACTCGCTACCACGACGTCCGCCTGGGCTTGATGACGCATGCGCTGCACTACGGTACGGGCATCTTCGAAGGCATTCGCGCCTACTGGAACCCCAAGCAGGAGCAGCTGCACCTGCTCCTCGCGGCTCCGCACTACGAGCGGATGGCGAGGTCGGCGCGGGTTCTGCGGATGACCCTCCCGTACTCGACCGAGGAGCTGGTCGGGACGACGGTCGAGCTGCTGCGTCGCAACGGTTTCAAGCAGGACGTCTATATCCGCCCGCTGCTGTTCAAGTCCACCGAGGAGATCGGCGTGCGCCTGCACAACCTGGACGAGAGCTTCGCGATCTACATGGCCCCCTTCGGGAACTACGTCGAGATCGAGGAGGGCATCGCGTGCTCGGTAGTCTCGTGGCGGCGCGTCTCGGACGCCGCGCTGCCGGCGCGGGCGAAGATCACGGGCGCCTACGCCAACTCCGCCCTGAGCAAGAGTGAGGCGATCGAGAACGGGTTCGACGAGGCCATCGTGCTGACGGAGGACGGGCATGTCTCGGAGGGCTCGGCGGAGAACCTCTTCATGTACAAGGACGGGGTCTGGCTCACGCCGGCGGTCACCGACGACATCCTCGAGGGCATCACGCGGAAGAAGGTGATGGACCTGATCCGGGACGAGCTTGGGCTTCAGGTGGTGGAGCGCAGCATCGATCGCACCGAGCTCTACACCTGCGACGAGCTCTTCCTCTGCGGAACAGGCGCCCAGATCTCCCCGGTGACCTCGGTCGACCGGCGCCCGGTCGGCGACGGGCACGTCGGCGAGTTCACCCAGGAGCTGCAGGAGATCTATTTCGGAGCCTGCCGCGGCGAGTCGCCGAAGTACAGCGACTGGACGATCCCGATCTACTAACGCGGCGCGAGCCGCGCCGATAGACTCGGGCCGCCGATGCGCTTCGTCGCCGCTCCCAACGCGTTCAAGGGCAGCCTGACGGCGCCGGAGGCGGCGGCGGCGATCAGCCGGGGAATCCGCGCCGTGTTTACCGACGTCGAGGTCCTTGAGGTGCCCATCGCCGACGGTGGCGACGGCACCGTGGCCGCGCTGGTCGCGGCGCGCCGCGGCGAGCTCAGGCAAGCGGAGGTGGAAGGGCCGCTCGGAGCGCCGGTGGATGCCGCTTTCGGGCTGATCGACGGAGGCGGCGCTGCGGTAGTCGAGCTGGCGTCGGCCAGCGGGCTCACCCTGCTCGCAGCCGACCGGCTCGACCCGCTTCGGGCCTCCACCTTCGGCTTCGGGCAGCTTCTGGAGGCAGCACGGCGCGCGGGGGCGACCCGGATCATCGCCGGGATCGGTGGTTCCGCCACCAACGACGGTGGCGCGGGCATGGCCCAAGCGCTCGGCTACCGACTCCTCGACGAGAGCGGGGCCGAGCTGCCGCGAGGCGCCCAGCCCCTGGCGCGGCTGGCGCGGATCGACGCGGCGGGACTCGATCCGGCGTGGCGGAAGATCAGGGTCGAGGTGGCGACGGACGTGCGAAACCCGCTATGCGGACCGGATGGAGCCACGGCGGTGTACGGTCCGCAGAAAGGCGTCGCCCCTGAGATGGTCTCCGAGCTCGATTCCGCCCTTGCCCACCTGGCAGACGTCGTCGCGCGGGATCTCGGCATCGAGGTCGCCGAGCTCGCGGGGGCGGGCGCTGCAGGCGGGACCGGGGCCGGCCTCGCCGCCTTCCTCCACGCGACCCTCGAGCCCGGCGCCCCGCTGGTCGTGGAGGCCTCGGGTTTCGACGCCGCGCTGCTGGGCGCCGCTTGCGTATTCACCGGTGAAGGCGCCGTCGATCGCCAGACTCTGTTCGGCAAGGCGCCGATCGAGGTGGCTCGGCGCGCTCGCGCCGCGGGCGTCCCCACCGTGCTGCTAGCCGGCAGCCTCGGCGAGGGCTGGCGTGAGGTCTACGAGCACGGCGTGGACGCGGTGCAGCCGATCTCGGAGGGACCGGCGTCGCTCGAGAGCCTCGAGGCGAGTGCGGGCGCTCTCCTCGAGCGGGCCGCCGAGCGGGCCTGCCGTCTGCTGGCGGTGAGTCTCAAGCATTGAGCGAGGTCGCGACCGAGTCCGACAGCGTCTCTCCGCGAGCCGGTGAGCCGAGCGACATCGAGCTGGTCAGGCGCTACCGCGGCGGCGATGCGCGCGCCTTCGAGGAGCTCCATCGCCGCTACGTCGGGCCGATCTTCCGGCTCGTGAAGTCGAAGCTCGGCGACGCGCTGCTGGCCGAAGACGTGTCGCAGGAGACCTTCTTGAAGGCGCTGCGACAGCTGGACTCGATGGACGAAGAGTTCAACTTCGGCGGCTGGATCCACACGGTGGCCAGGAACCTCTGCTACGACGAGCTGCGGCGCCGCCGCCGGGATCTGCGGGTCGAAGCTCCGGACGGCGAAGACCAGGAAGACCTGATGGACCGCCTGCCGGCGACATCGGGCCGGTTCGATCCGGTGGAGGTCTCGGAGAGCAATGACATGCGGCGGCGCATCTGGGAGGTCGCGCAGCGCCTGCCGGAGAAGTACCGCCTGGTGCTGACCCTGCGCGAGCTGCAGGGGCTGAGCTACCGCCAGATCGCGCGTTCGCTCCGCATCAGCGAGAGCGCCGTCGAGACGCTCGTCTACCGCGCGCGGCTGCGCTTCAAAGAGGAATACATGGCGGCCGAGGGCGAGCAGCGCCTCGACTGCGCCCAGGTGAAGCCGTTGCTGGCGCCCTATCTGTCGGGCAAGCTGCGGCGGGCCCAGGAAGACATGGTCCGGGAGCACCTGGCGACGTGCGTCAAGTGCTCGCGCATGATCGGCGGCCGCGTCCCGGCCGCGTCAAAGGGGGAAGATCCATGAGGGTTTCGGTCCGCTTCTTCGACGACGAGACGATTGAGGGCAACGCTCTCGAGCTCACCTTCGAGCAGCCGGATTTCCAGCTCGAGGTGGAGGGCGCGGAAGGTCTCGAGAACAACGAGATGGCGTGGATTCCGCTCAACGCCGTCAAGTGGGTCGAGTTCCCGGGCGAGACGATCCCGCCGAGCTCGGGGAGCAAGCGCAAGGTGGCGATCCGCTTCTTCGACGGCGAGGTCCTGCGCGGCTACACCTCGGACGACGTGGCGCGATACTCGCTCGGCTTCGTACTGCTGCTGCACCCCGAAGCCGACTCGGGTGGCACCCCGCGGCGGCTCGGGATCCCTTTCTCCGCGATCAAGGCCGTCTTCTACGTCCGGCAGTTCGACGGCCGGACGGAGGAGCAGCGCGGCCTGCCTTCGGAGAGCTACCTGGCCAAGCGCACGATGGCGCCGCTGCTCGACGTGATGGACGAGATGGAGATGCTCCAGAAGCTCCACGAGAGCGGCGTGATCAGCGAGGCGGAGTTCCGTGAGAAGCGCACGGCGGTGCTGGAGCGCCTCTAAGGGACCCCCGGCCGGCCGCGGGCCCTTACCTCGAGGCGTGAACGGGCGCTCGGCCGGCCGCGGGGCCCTCTCGGGGGCTCAGCTGAGCCACCACTGCTCCACGTTCCAGAGGTCAGTCGCCGACGTGTCGTTCGGAACGAGGCCGTGCAGGTGCGGCGACACAGCCCGCGCTTCTGGCCAGCGCAAGAGCGGGATCGCATTCGGGGGTAGGGCCTGACCCTCGTCCGCATAGAGGGCCAGCGACGGTCCGGCGGCCGGTGTGAGCAGCTCCGCCAGCCGATCGCAGACCCGCCGCACGCTCACCCCCAGCGCTCCCCACCGCATGGCCAGCGTCGCCGCCTCCTGATCCCGGACGGGGTCGTCGCACAACGTCCGCAGCGTGACCTCGACGTGCCGGCCAGCCAGCAGCCAGCGCGCCAAGCTCAGCGACTCGGGTCCGCCGACCGGGGCCGCCCGGCCGGCGAATGCCGCCGCTGAGAGGTCAGGTCGACTCGCGGCCAGTGACAGAGCGGCCGCCTCGCGGACGTCGAGGTCGTGCGGCACCAGCGCCTCGACCCGGCTCGAGGTCGTGATCTCCGGGCGGAGGGGACCGAAGGCGCCACTTAGGTCGGCCGGGCCGAGGTGGGGCAGGTAGTCGAACTCGCCCGCGATGGCCGCGAAGACCATCGCGTCGTGGCTCGGCGTGCGCACCTCGTCGATTTCGGCCAGCAGTGGCCGCGGGCCGTGGTAGTGCGGGTTGCGCACGAATCGCAGCTCCGTCGTCGACGCCGCGGTCAGCATGAAGGGCCCTGAGGCCAGCTGCCCGGTCGGCCGAGCCGGGGTGATGAACAGCAGGTCGAGCCGCCGCAGGTCGGCGGTGGCAAAGCGCACCTTGTCGCGGCCGACGGCGACCGCGGTCACGCCCGCGCACTGTGCGGCACAGCTGCGCACGACGTCCGCCGCGGTGAGCGGCGTGCCGTCCGACCAGAGCAGCCGACGCCGAAGCGTCACCACGATTGCCCCGCGGGATGGTCGCGGAACCGCGCTAGCGAGGTCGGGCAGGCGACGGCCGGCCGGGTCTGTGAGCCAGAGCCGCCCGAAGACCAGCGTGTCGGCGCGCAGGCGCGCGCGGGTAGTGGGCGGACTCGGGTCGAAGGTACCCGGCGCCTCCCAGTCGGCCATCGTGAGGACGGGTCGCGAAACCACCGACTTCGGTGCTGGGGCTGGCCGCGCAGGAGTACAGGCGACCCCGAGGGCGAGGGGTAGAATCGCCAGCATCGTGAGCGACGGCAACGGCCATTTAACAGGCACTTTCAAGGTCAAGGCGGGGCATGCGGAGATGCTCAAGGGCGGCGTCATCATGGACGTCGTCACAGCCGAGCATGCCCGAATCGCCGAGGAGGCCGGCGCCTGCGCGGTCATGGCCTTGGAGCGGGTTCCGGCCGACATCAGGGCCCAGGGCGGCGTCGCTCGGATGTCCGACCCGGCGCTGATCAAGTCGATCATGGCCGCGGTCACCGTCCCCGTGATGGCGAAGTGCCGGATCGGCCACACCCTTGAGGCCCGGGTGCTCCAGTCGCTAGGCGTGGACTACATCGACGAGTCCGAGGTGCTCACGCCGGCCGACGAGGAGGCGCACGTCGACAAGGACGAGTTCACGGTGCCTTTCGTGTGCGGCTGCCGCGACCTTGGGGAAGCGCTCCGCCGGATCGCCGAGGGCGCCGCCATGATCCGGACCAAGGGGGAAGCCGGCACCGGCAACATCGTCGAGGCCACGCGGCACCTGAAGACGCTGCTCAAGGAGATGCGCAACCTGCGCGGCCTCAACAAGGCCGAGATGGTGGCCGAGGCGAAGCGTCTCGGCGCTCCGCTCGAGCTCCTCAAGGAGGTGCAGGAGCTCGGACGCCTGCCTGTGGTGACCTTCGTCGCGGGCGGCATCGCCACCCCCGCGGACGCAGCCTGGATGATGGAGCTCGGCGCGGACGGAGTCTTCGTCGGCTCTGGGATCTTCAAGTCCGAGGACCCGCTGAAGCGGGCCAAGGCGATCGTCGCGGCGACGACCTACCACGAGCGGCCGGACATCGTGGCCGAAGTCTCGGAAGGCCTGGGCGAAGCGATGCGCGGGCTGGAGATTCCGTCGATACCGCAGGAAGAGCTGCTCGCTCGCCGAGGCTGGTAGGGGGCGCACGACCGCCAACTCCCAGCCTCTCATCGGGGTCCTCGCCCTCCAGGGCGCCTATCGAGAGCACGTCAGGACGCTGGAAGCGCTCGGGGCTCGCACGCGCCTCGTCCGCCTGCCCGAGGACCTCGACGGACTCGACGGACTTGTCATGCCGGGGGGCGAAAGCACCACGATGACGCTGCTGATGGAGCGCATGGGACTTTTGGAGCCCGTAGGTCGCGCGCTGGAGGCGGGACTGCCTGTGCTGGGCACCTGCGCCGGCATGATCCTGCTCGCCAGCCGGGTCTCCGACGGGCGGGCCGGACAACGACCGCTGGGTGCCCTCGACATCACGGTTCGCCGCAACGCGTGGGGCCGGCAGGTCGACAGCTTCGAGTCGCTCGTCGACGTGCCCGCCCTCGACGCCCCCTTCCCGGGCGTGTTCATCCGCGCGCCGCGGGTCGAGGACACCGGGAGCTCCGAGGTCGTGGCGCGCCTCCCCGACGGCGAGCCGGTCGGCGTCCGTCAGGGCAAGGTGATGGCGCTGTCGTTCCACCCCGAGCTCAGCGGCGACCCGCGCCTGCACCGCGAGTTCCTCCGCTTGGTGGCGCAGCCGTGAAGGTCCGACCGGCCAGCATTCGCGACCTGGGCCCCATCGAGGACCTGCACCGCCTGGCGGGCGCCGAGCTGAGCCAGGCGCCGCCCACCACGCGCCTCTGGTCGATGCTCAGCCACTCTCTGTCGTCGTTCCTGCCGCTGCTGCAGGACGGCCTCCTGTTCGTGGCCGAGGAAGACGGCGAGATGATCGGGTTCATCCAAGCGTCCGGCCGTCCCCAGGGCTCGGCGCTCTCCGGCGTGACGACCCTGCAGGTGCTGAACCTGGTGGTCGCGCCGAAGGCCGACCTCGAGAACGTGGGCGCTCAGCTGCTCGAGCATCTGGCCAACCACGCGGTCGGTCGGGGGATCGAGCGGCTCTTCGTGCGCCTGCCGACCGACGAGGCGGTCATCCCCGTTTTCCGGCGGCTCGGATTCCACCAGTACGCGACCGAGCACGTGCTCTTCTCCGACGCCCCGGAGGCGAGCTCGACCGCGGTGCCGTTCGGCCTGCGCCCGGCTCGCGGAGACGACCTGCGGACCCTCTACAGCTTGTACCGGAAGATCACGCCACTAGGCGTCGCCCAGATGGAGGTGCCGAACTTCAAGGAATGGCGCCGGCTCAAGTCGGAGCCGATCCTCCGCCTCGGACGCGCCCACACCCAGCAGTTCGTCATCGATCGCGTGGAGCTGGTCGGCTGGATCGGCGTGCAGAAGGCCAGCGGCCAGTCGCGGCCGCACACACTGAGCTTTCTCGCCCTGCCCGAGGCGGGCCTGCCGGAGGAACTCGCCGACTACGCCGTGACGGCGCTGGGGCCGTCGCCAGGCCCGGCCTGGTCGAGCCTCCGTCACTATGATTCGCACATGATCGACGCCCTTCGAGGGCGCGGTTTCACAACCCTCCTCAACCAGTCGCTCATGGTCAAAGAGCTGGCCTTGCGAGCGCCGCTTCGAGAGAAGGCTCTGGTCCCGTCTTTTGGGTAGGAACTGAACCGTGGAAGCCACAGAAGACGCTGCGCCTGAGGGCCAGTGGGACGAAGAGATCGAGCTGCTCGCTTCAGCGCTGCCGCCGCACCTGGCCGGCGCGCTGCATGAGCTGATCGATCCCGCCGAGCTGCTCGAGATCGTGCTCGACCTCGGCCGCGAGCCTGAAGCGCGCGTGCCCGCTCGCGAGGTCCTGCTGTCCGAGCGGCCCGTCACGGCCGCCGATCTTGACTTCGTCGCGAGCCGCGTCGGCCAGTTCGGGGACGACAACCGGGCGGGCATCGAGCGGACGCTCCACCGTGTCTCGGCCATCCGCAACCGCGCCGGCCGGATCGTGGGCCTCACCTGCCGGGTCGGACGCGCCGTCACGGGGACCGGCGAGATCGTCCGCGACATCGTCGTCAGCGGCCAGAGCATCCTGCTGCTGGGCCGGCCGGGCGTCGGCAAGACCACGATCCTGCGCGAATGCGCGCGCGTCCTCGCCGACGACCTACGGAAGCGGGTCGTGATCGTTGACACGTCAAACGAGATCGGGGGCGACGGCGACATCCCACATCCCGGGATCGGACGCGCACGGCGCATGCAGGTCCGAACCCCCCTTCAGCAGCACGCTGTGATGATCGAGGCAGTGGAGAACCACATGCCCGAGGTGATCGTCATCGACGAGATCGGGACCGAGCTGGAGGCCGCGGCCGCGCGCACCATCGCCGAGCGCGGCGTGCAGTTGATCGCCACTGCGCACGGCCAGACGCTGGAGAACCTGCTCGTGAACCCCACCCTCAACGACCTGCTGGGCGGCATCCAGAGCGTCACCCTCTCCGACGAGGAGGCCCGCCGCCGCGGCACGCAGAAATCGGTGCTGGAGCGCAAGGCGCCGCCGACCTTCGATGTTCTCGTGGAGCTGCAGGACCGCGACCGAGTGGCGATTCACGCACCCCTGGCGGATGTCGTCGACGCCGCCCTGCGCGGGCCGGTGCCGACACCGAAGATCAGGGTTCGCACGCGCGAAGGCCGCGTCATCTCCAACGTGCCCGATGCCGGGAGCGACCACGTTCCCGCGGCTTCGCCCGGCCGCGCCCGGCAGGCGGGCCGCCGCCCGATGACCGTGTTCCCTTATGGCGTCAGCCGGAGCTATGTCGAGCAGTCGATCCGCGACCTCGACCTCCCGGTGCGCGTCCTCGGCAACCTCGACGGCGCCGAGTTCGTGCTGACGCTGAAGAACTACTACCGTCGCCGGCCGGACTCTTTGCGCCAGGCGGAAGCCGCCGGCATCCCCGTGCACATCCTGAAGAGCAACACGGTGACGCAGGTCAAGGAGTCTCTGACGCGCATCTACGGCCCGGATCGAGAGGACGCGGTCACCGAGCGGGCGCTGGCCGAGGCGCAGACCGCCGTCGACCGCGTCAAAGCCACGCTCACCGAGATCGAGATCTCGCCGCAGAACGCGTACATTCGGCGGCTCCAGCACCAGCTGGTCGCCGAGAACAATCTCGTCGCGCGATCCACCGGCAAGGAACCCCAGCGGCGGCTGCGGATCATGCCCGCCCTCGGCGACTGAACCGTCCATTGACGCTGATCACATTTGAGGGGATCGAAGGCTCGGGCAAGTCCACCCAGGTGGAGCTGCTCGGCAGGTGGCTGGCGGACCGTCATCCGGTGCTGCTGCGCGAGCCCGGCGGGACGGAGGTCGGCGAAAGCGTGCGGCGCCTCCTGCTGCACCAGGAGGAGGTCCCGATCTCGCCGCAGGCGGAGCTGTACCTCTTCCTCGCCGCGCGCGCGGAGCTGGTGGAAGAGGTCGTCAACCCCGCGCTGGAGGCGGGCCGCGTCGTGATCCTCGACCGCTACCACGACTCGACGCTCGCCTACCAGGGCGGGGCCCGCGGCCTCGATGTCGGGGACTGGCCGCCCGCCTTCCCGAAGCCAGACGTCACGTTCCTGCTCGAGCTGCCGGCCGAAGCCGGACTGGCACGGAGGCAGGCCGCCGGCGGTGAGAACCGGATCGACGCCGAGGAGCTCGCTTTCCACCAGCGCGTCGCCGCCGCTTACGATCGATTGGCGGCGGCCGAGCCAGAGCGCTTCGCGCGGCTCGACGCCACCGCCTCACCGGACACCGTCCAGGAGG
>DASUWK010000006.1:0-19130 GCA_036378435.1 Candidatus Dormiibacterota bacterium
GTCGCCAAGGCCTTCCAGGGCCGCTGCCTCGAGGAAGGCTTGATCGTCAACGCCGTGGACGACCACTCGATCCGGTTGGTGCCGCCGCTGATCCTCGGCCCGCAGGACATCGTGGAGGCGGGCGAGAAGATGAGGGCTGCGTTAGCAAGCACCCCTCCCGTAATGGGGAGGGGCAGGGGAGGGCGGTGACCAGTTCGAAAGAAGAACGCCACCAGGCCATCCTCGACCTCATCTCCGCGCGCCAAGTCCACACGCAGCAGGAGCTGGCCGAGGCCCTCGGCACGACCCAGGCCACGGTCAGCCGCGACATCCAGGAGCTCGGCCTGGTGCGCACGCCGGCCGGCTACCGATCCGGCAACGGGGTTTTCCGCGAGCACGTGCTCGCGGTGGATGTGGTCGGATTCCTGGCTGTGATCAAGACGCCGCCGGGAGCCGCGCACCTCGTGGCTCGGGCCGTCGACGAGGCTCGGCTGGACGGGGTGGTCGGCACGCTCGCCGGCGACGACACCGTCTTCGCGGTGCTGCAGGACGGCGGCGCGGCGGAGCTCAGGAGGGCTCTCCATGTCTGAGGGCAAGCGCCTGGTGCTGGCCTACTCCGGCGGACTCGACACCTCGGTCTGCATCCGCTGGCTCAAGGACCAGGGCTGGGACGTGGTCGCGCTCACGATCGACCTCGGCGAGAAGAAGGACCTCGAGGCGATCCAGCGGCGCGCCCTGAAGGTCGGCGCGTCGACCGCCTACGTCGTCGACGGCCGCGTTCCGTTCCTCCAGAACTTCGTCTGGCCGTCGCTCCAGGCGGGCGCCGTCTACGAGAAGACCTACCCGCTGGCCACCGCTCTGGGCCGCCCGCTGATCGCCGCGCTCCTGGTGGAGGTCGCGCGCCGCGAGGGCGCGCAGGCGATCTCGCACGGCTCGACCGGCAAAGGCAACGACCAGGTGCGGTTCGACGTCACCACGGCCGCCATCGCTCCGGACCTGCAGGTGGTCGCGCCGGTGCGGGAGTGGGGGATGAACCGCGACGACGAGATCGAATATGCCCGTGAGCACGGGATCGAGGTGCCGGCCACCGTCGAGTCGCCCTATTCGACGGACGAGAACCTCTGGGGCCGGTCGATCGAGGCCGGCATCCTCGAGGACCCCTGGGCCGAGCCGCCGAAGGACGTTTGGGAATGGACGCGCGATCCGCGCGACTGTCCCGACCAGCCGCACTACATCGAGCTCGGCTTTCGCGAAGGCCTGCCCGTGGCGCTCGACGGCCGGCCCGTCGACGCTCTCGAGCTCGTCACCACGCTCAACCAGCTCGGCGGCGACCACGGCGTCGGGCGCATCGACCACGTCGAGAACCGGCTGATCGGCATCAAGTCTCGCGAGATCTACGAGGCGCCGGCGGCGGTGATCCTCCTCGCCGCGCATCAGGCGCTGGAGGACCTCACGCTGACGAAGGAGGTCGCGCGGTTCAAGGACACCGTGTCGGCCCAGTGGGCGCAGATGGTCTACGACGGCCTCTGGTTCAGCCCGCTGCGCGAGGCCCTGTACGCGTTCGTCGCCCACACCCAGCGGCACGTCACGGGCGAGGTGCGGCTGAAGCTGTTCAAGGGCAACCTCGGCGTCGTCGGGAGGAAGTCGCCGGAGCAGCTCTACCGGCTCGAGCTGGCCACCTATGGCGCCGGCGACGAGTTCGACCAGAGCGCGGCAGCGGGCTTCATCAAGGTCTGGGGCCAGGGGCTGCGCACCGCCGCGGCGGTGCAGGGCCGGTTGGCCGGCATGGACTTGAGCGCCCTGCTGGGACCGGACGTCAAGCGGCTTAGCGCTCCTGGGGAGGGCTAGGGAGGGGCGTGTCCAAACTCTGGGGCGGCCGCTTCACGGGCTCGCTGCTCCCTGAGCTCGACCGCTTCGCCAGCTCGCTGGAGCAGGACCTCGAGCTGTTCGAGTACGACATCGCCGGCTCGATCGCACATGCGCGCGGGCTACACGCCGCAGGACTGCTGACCAAGGGGCAGCTGCAGGCGATCGAACGGGGCCTGAAGCGGGTCCACGCGGAGCTGCGCTCGGGCTCTTTCGAGTTCGCCGAGTCGGACGAGGACATCCACACCGCCGTCGAGCGCCGCCTGACCGAGCTGGCGCCGGACGCCGGGGGCCGCCTCCACGCGGGCCGCTCCCGCAACGACCAGGTGGCCACCGACCTTCGGCTCTACTGCCGCGCCGCCTGCTCGGGCCTGGCGCAGCGGCTGGCGGTCGCCGTGGCCGGGCTCGCCGAGCAGGGCCGCCGTTACGCGGCGGCGCCGATGCCGGGGTACACGCACCTCCAGCGCGCCCAGCCGGTGACCGCCGGCCATCACCTCCTCGCGCACGCGGAGGCGCTCCTGCGCGACGCGGACCGGCTACGCCACGCCTATGCGGCGGCGGACGAGCTACCCCTCGGCTCCGGCGCGCTCGCCGGCTCCACGCTTGCGCTGCACCGGGAGGTGGCGCAGAAGGAGCTCGGCTTCAGCCGTCTCACCGAGAACTCGATGGACGCGGTCGCCGACCGCGACTTCGTGCTCGACCTGATCCACGCCTGCACGGTGATCGGCCTGCACCTGTCACGTCTGGCCGAGGACCTGGTCTTGTGGTCGACCAGCGAGTTCGGCTTCCTGAAGCTGGGCGATGAGGTTTCGACCGGCTCGAGCTTGATGCCCCAGAAGCGCAACCCCGACATCGCGGAGCTCCTGCGCGGTCGCTCTGGCCGGGCGCTCGGCGCCTACACCGGCCTGGCCGCGGTCTTGAAGGGCTTGCCGCTGACCTACGACCGGGACCTCCAGGAGGACAAGCCGCACCTCTTCCTGGCGGTCGACGCGACCCTCGACTCGCTCGAAGCGGCCGCGCTGCTCACGCAGCACCTGGAGCTGGACGAGAAGAGGATGGCGAAGGCGGCCGCCGATACCGACCTCCTGGCGACGGACACGGCCGAAGCCCTCGTCAGCGAGGGGGTGCCGTTCCGCGAGGCCCATCACGTGGTGGGCCGGCAGGTCGCGGCCGGCGAGCACCGGCCGCCGGGTAACGCCAAGGCGTCGCTGCGGGCGCGCGGCATTCCGAGCCGCGCGCGGGCGCGCGCCAAGACGGTGCTCGCCACCGCCGAGCGGCTCAACGCGTGGGCCGCATCGCACCCGCCCAAGCTCCCGCTGTAGCCTTCGCCGCCATGTTGCTTGCCATCGACGTCGGCAACACCAACGTTCACATCGGCCTCTACGACGCCGATGCGCTCGCCGCGGACTGGCGGCTCAGCTCGCGCACCGACCGGACGGCCGACGAGGTCGGCGCAGAGATCGTGCAGCTGCTGCAGCTGCGCGGCTTTCAGCGCTCGGACGTAACAAGCGCGGTCATCGGCAGCGTGGTGCCGAGCCTGAACCCCGCGCTGATCGAGGCGATGCATCGCTACCTCGGCGTCGACCCGGTGATGGTCGCGCCCGGCACCAAGACCGGCGTCAAGATCCTGTACCAGGACGTCAACCAGGTGGGTGCCGACCGCGTCTGCAACGCGCTGGCGGCGTTCACGAAGTACGGCGGCCCGGCCGTGATCATCGATTTCGGGACCGCGGTCACCTACGACGCGATCTCCAAGAACGGCGAGTACCTTGGCGGCGCCATCGCGCCCGGCGTGGAGATTTCGCTGGCGGCGCTGGTCGCCCAAACCGCCTTGCTGCGGCGGGTCGAGGCGGTGCCTCCCGACAGCGTAATCGGTCGCAACACGCCGGCCGCGATCCAGTCCGGCCTGATGTGGGGCTTCGTGGCGCAGGTGGAGGGGATGGTCAAGCGGATGGTCGCCGAGCTGGGGGGCGAGGCGCGTGTCGTCGCGACCGGAGGCCAGGCTGCACTGGTGGCCGAGCTGACCGGTGGCGTCATCGAGACCGTCGACCCTCTGCTGACCCTGGAGGGACTGCGGCTGATCCACAGCCAAAACTCGGATCGCCGCGAGCAGCCTTAACCGGTCTAAAATCCCGCTTCCGATGGAGACCAAACGGGTTTTCCTCACTCGGGCGGGCCTGAAGAAGGTCGAGGACGAGCTTGCGGAGCTGGTCAGCCAGCGCCGGCCGGAGGTGGCCGAGCGCATCCGCGTCGCGCGGAGCTTCGGTGAGCTGTCCGAGAACACCGAGTACATCGAGGCCAAGAACGAGCAGGCGCTGGTCGAAGGCCGCATCGTGAGGCTCGAGGACCTGCTGAACCACGCGGTCCTGATCGAGGATGAGGAGCGCGCCAAGGGCGTGGTCGACCTCGGCGCTCGCGTCGTCGTCGTCACCGACGAGGGCGAGGAGACCTACAACATCGTCGGCGCGACCGAAGCCGATCCCCTGCGCGGCCTCATCTCGAACGAGTCGCCGCTCGGCCGGGCGCTGGTCGGGCACAAAGCCGGAGAGGTGGTCGACTGGGAGGCACCGGCCGGCCGCAGCTCGGTCAAGATCAAGAAGGTTTCCTAGGCAAGAGGAGGCCCGGTCGGAACTCCGGACCGGATCTACGGCGCCCAGGCAGCCGCTTCCGTTGTCGCGTTCTGCGCTTCTCGCTCACGCACCCTGGTGCGCTCGCTGCGGTGCTCGCCCGCTTCTCGGCATCGACCGCCTGGAGGGCCGCATCTCTCGCCCCGGCTCCCGACCGGGCCTCCTTTAACCTTTTCCGATCGAACCGGACGACGATCTGCCGCCCGTTCTCGCCGACCGCCGCCGCAAGCTGGAGCGCATCCTCGCGGGCGGCGGTGAGGCGTACGCACGCGACTATCCCCGCTCGCACACGGCCGGGCAGGCGCGCGAAGCCGAAGGCCAGGAGGTGGCCGTCGCCGGCCGGATCATGGGCAAGCGCCTGCTCGGCAAGGTGACGTTCGCCGACCTGGTCGATGCCTCAGGCCGCATTCAGATCCAGGCGCGCGAGGACACCGTCGGCGCCGAGCGGCACGCGGAGTTCGCCGATCTCGATCTCGGCGACATCGTCGGCGCCTCGGGGCCGGTGATCGTCACCAAGCGCGGCGAGATCACGGTTGAGGTGCGCGATTTCCGGCTGCTCAGCAAGGCCCTGCGGCCGCTGCCGGAGAAGTGGCACGGCCTGCAGGACGTCGAGGCGCGCTACCGGCAGCGCTACGTGGACCTGCTCGCGAACCCGCTCGTCCGTGAGGTCTTCACAGCCCGGACGCGGATCCTCGCCGCCCTGCGCGCTGCGCTGGACGCCCGCGGCTTCCTCGAGGTGGAGACGCCGGTGCTGCAGCCGATCCCGAGCGGCGGTCACGCGAAGCCGTTCGTCACCCACTACAACGTGCTCCACCGCGACGTCTACATGCGGATCGCGCTCGAGCTCTACCTGAAGCGGCTGATCGTGGGCAACCTGGAACGCGTCTACGAGCTGGGCAGGTGCTTTCGCAACGAGGGCATGTCGCCACGCCACAACCCCGAGTTCACGATGCTCGAGGCGTACCAGGCGTACGCGACCTATGAGGACGTGATGGAGCTCACCGAGCAACTCGTCTCGGCCGCTGCCGGAGCCGCCGGCGGTGGGCTCGAGATCACCTACCAGGGCCGCGCCCTGGATCTGACGCCGCCCTACCGCCGCGAGCGGATGGCGGACCTCGTGCGCGAGGCGACCGGCCGCGAGCTCGTCGGCCTCGAGCTGTTCGAGGCGTACGAGGAGCACGTCGAGCCGGCGATATGGGACCCCGTGTTCGTGATCGACTACCCCGTCGAGGTGTCGCCGCTCGCGCGGAAACGGCCGGACGATCCCCGCTTTGTCGAGCGCTTCGAGCTCGTCATCGCCGGGCGTGAGCACGCGAACGCGTTCACCGAGCTGACCGATCCGATCGACCAGCGGGCGCGCTTCGAAGAGCAGCAGCGGCGGCGGGAGCAGGGCGACGAAGAGGCGATGCCGTTCGACGAGGACTTCCTCGTCGCGCTCGAGTACGGCATGCCGCCCACCGGCGGGCTGGGCATCGGCGTCGACCGGCTGGTGATGCTGCTGACCGACCAGCCTTCGATCCGCGACGTCCTCCTCTTCCCGCAGATGCGGGACTGAGCCGTGCTGGCGCTCGACCTCATCCGACGCGATCCCGAGTCCGTGCGCCGTGCCGCCGAGCTGAAGGGCGAGCCGGCGCCGGTCGACGAGATCCTGGATCTCGACCGTCGCTGGCGTGAGCACCTGACCGTCGCCGAGAACGCGCGAGCGGAGCAGAAGCAGCTGTCGCGGCGGTTCGCCGAGACGAAGGACGGGGCTGATCTCGACCTGGCGAAGCAGGTCGGCGAGCAGGCCAAAGCCGAGCAGACGCAGGCCGACGAGATCAAAGACCGGCTTGACGAGCTGCTGCTCCTGGTGCCGAACCTCTTTGACGCCAGCGTTCCTATCGGCGAGACCGAGGCGGACAACGTGGTGGCGCGCGAGTGGGGCGAGCGGCCGCGGTTCGACTTCGAGCCGCGCCCGCACTACGAGCTGGAGGTCGGCTTCGACTTCGAGCGCGCAGCCAAGGTCTCAGGTTCGCGGTTCACGTTCCTGGTCGGCCCCGTGGCGCGGCTCGAGCGAGCGCTCGCCCAGTTCATGCTCGACGTCCACACGAGAGAGCACGGCTACACGGAGGTCGCGCCGCCGTACCTCGTGAACAGCACCACGATGATCGGGACCGCGAACCTGCCGAAGTTCGCGGAGGATTCCTTCCGCATCGAGGGCCGCGACCTGTGGCTGGTCCCGACGGCCGAGGTGCCCGTCACCAACCTGCACCGCGACGAGATCCTGGACGCCGCCGAGCTGCCGCGGCGCTACGTCGCGTTCTCGCCGTGCTTCCGGTCGGAGGCCGGCGCCGCCGGCAAGGACACGCGCGGCTTCATCCGGCAGCACCAGTTCCACAAGGTGGAGCTGGTCAAGTTGTGCGCGCCGGAGTCATCGCTCGACGAGCTCGAGTCGCTGGTCGCCGACGCGGCCTCGATCCTGGAGCGGCTCGGCCTGCACTACCGGGTGCTGCTCATGTGCACGGGCGACATGGGTTTCGCCCAGTTCAAGAAGTACGACCTGGAAGCCTGGGCGCCCGGGGTCGGGCGCTTCCTCGAGGTGTCCTCCTGCTCGGTGTTCAACGACTTCCAGGCGCGGCGCGCGAACATCCGCTACCGGCCGGCCGCCGGCGAGGCGCCCCGGTTCGTCCACACGCTCAACGGCAGCGGGCTGGCGACGATCCGCGTGGTCGACGCCGTGCTCGAGACCTATCAGCAAGCGGACGGAACGGTGCGAGTGCCGGAGGTCCTGCAGCCTTACCTGGGCGGCGCCGAGTTCCTGATCTAGGATCCCTGGCGCCGGCGCTCGATGGCGCCCGCCTCGACCCCGACGATCACCGCGTCCTCCCGAGAGTGGACGCCGAGCTTCTCGAGCACCACCTGCACGTGGCCGCGCGCCGTGGGCACGCTGACGGCGAGCTGTTCTGCTATCTCGCGGCTGCCCAGGCCTTCCGCCAGCAGCTGGAGGACCTCGCGCTCCCGCGGCGTGAGCGAGCTGAGCTTGTGGTCGGCTTCGCGGCTGCGCCTGTCGGCCGCCCGCGTCTGGCGCAGCGCGTCCGCCAGTCTCGCCGGCGGCAGCATCACCTCGCCTGCGGCCGTGCGCCTGATGGTGTCGGCGAGACGTTTGACGTCCTCCGTTTTCGCCAAATAGGCGGCGGCGCCGGCCTCGACGCTCTCCAAGAATGCGTGGTCGCTGGTGTCGGCGGAGAGCATCACGACGCTCACGTCAGGCAGCTGGGCCCGCAGCCGTGCCGCGGCCGAGGCCCCGGTGCCGTCCGGCAGGTGGTAGTCGATCAGCGCGACGCGCGGGTTGAGCCCGGGGCCCAACCGAGCCGCCTCTTCAACCGTGCCGACCGCACCGACCACCTCGAGATCGGGTTCTCGGCCCAGGACTGCAGCGATTCCGGACGCCAGCACCTTGTGATCGTCGACTATGAGGACGCCAATCTTTTCGCCCACGGGCCGTTATATTGCCTGCGCTCATGCAGGTTGTGGACAGCCGGCGTGCGCCAAAGGGCGGCGCTGCCCGAATCGAAGGCGTGGTAGACGCAGCAGATTCCGGACGAACAGAGGACACCAGCGACTATCTCGTCGCTGAGGGAAGGGCCGCCGGCGAGCGGGTAGCCCAGCTGTGCCGATGGCTCTTCATCGCGCTCGTCGCGGGATTCAACAACCTCGGAGTGGTCCCGACGCCGGGACGCAACCTCATCAACCTGATCCTGGGCGGCTGGACGCTGGTCAGCGCCTATGTCACCGTGGCCCTGCTGCTGCGGCGCCGTCCTGGGCTGGCCGTCTCCGGCTTCGTGACCACGGTCGACCTGGTCCTCGCCGCCGCCATCGTCTACTACTCCGGCGGCTTCGACAGCCCGTTCTTCCCGGCCCTGTTCCTGACCGTCATCACGAGTTCCGTACGGCTCGGCGTCTGGGCGGGGTTGCTGTCGTCAGTCGTGATCGGCCTGCTGTACATGACGGTCGGTGCCTTGGCGCCGCACCTGGTCAGTACGCCCGAGCAGGTCCGGACCGCGACCATCGGCCGGGGATTCATGGTGATGGTCGTCGGCGTCTCGACGGCGCTGATCTCGCGCGAGCTGCTGCGCGAGCGCGCGTCGGCGCTGAAGGCGGCGGCCGAAGCGGAATCGCTTCGGGACCTGGCCATGAACCTGGCCAGCGGCCTCGGACGTGACGAGGCTCTCGCCGCGCTGCTCGAACGCGTGATGGTGGCCACGAGCGCGGCCGAGGCCTCGCTCTTCCTCCAGAGCGGCGACGAGCTGCGGCGAGTCGGCAGCTTCAAGCCTGACGGCCCCGCTCTCGACAGCGGCGTCGACCCGGACCTGCTGAAGCAGCTCGACGGTGTCCAGGCTTCGGACGGTGGGACCGTCCTGCTCGTGCCGGTTCAGCTGGAAGGCGCAGCCCGCGCCTTCCTGCGGCTGCGCTCGTCGAGCCCCTTCACGGCGCGATCCCGCTTCCAGGCGGGAGCGGTCGCCGGAACCGTCGGGGCCGCCGTGGCGACCTCGCTCAAGCTTCAGCGGCAGGCTGAGGAGCTCGACACGCTGCGCGGCAAGGCGCGGGACCTGGCGGCACAGGACCGGCGGCGCACCGACGTCTTCAGCCTGGTCTCGCACGAGCTGCGCCGCCCGCTGGCTGTGCTCAACGTATACAGCGAGCTGCTGCGGCGCGACCTGCCCGAGGACCAGCCCGAAGACGCGGTCCGGGTGATGGACACCATGGCCGGCAGCCTGCGCGAGATGGACCTGCTGATCGACCAGCTCCAGATGATGGCGCGCCTCGACGCCGGTGAGCCGATGCCCCACCCGGTGCCGCTGGACCTCGAGGAGCAGGTCGAGATGGCGATCCGCGCCGTGGAGCCGCTCGCCACCCCGAACCACCAGCTGAGCATCGCGAGCGAGGGGCCCGTAGCGGTGCGCGCCGATCCCCAGCACGTGCAGCTGATGCTGACCAACCTGCTCGGCAACGCGATCAAGTACTCGCCAGATGGGGGTGCGGTCGTCTGTGAGATCTCGCGCCACGGCCAGAGCGGGGTGGCGGCCATCTCCGACGAGGGCATCGGCATTGCCGGGGCCGACACGACGCTGCTCTTCAAGCGCTTCTCGCGACTCCCGAACGCAGCCGCGTCGGGGGCGGCGGGCAGCGGCCTGGGGCTCTACATCTGCAAGCGACTGGCGCGCCTGCAGGGCGGGAATGTCAGCGCCGAGCCGCGACCCGAGCGGGGGAGCATCTTTCGCCTGCAGCTGCCGCTGGTTCGCGACTAGGGTGTACGGCTCACGGGATGTCGCGACAGATCCGCTGGGGTGCCCCAGGCGCAAGGCAGCGCCGAGCATCGCAGCGAACGCACTCAGGTGCGTGAGGGAGAAGCGCAGAAGCTAACACGGCGGATGGGGTGCACCAGCGGAGTCTGGAGGATGGCCGGCCGCACTTACGGCCCGCCACTGTCGCCACATCTTGTGAGCTGTGCAGCCTAGGGTGTACGGCCGGCCTGAGTAGACTCCGGGAGCGTCCGGAGGGATGGCCGAGTCCGGTTGATGGCGCCTGTCTTGAAAACAGGTAGGGTGCAAGCCCTCGGGGGTTCGAATCCCTCTCCCTCCGCCAATCTGTCGCCTCGCGGAATGGGATGTGCCGGCAGGCGTTAGGAACGCTAGAGGCCGATAACCACCTTCCGTGTGGGGTCAGCCCGCGCCGGGTTGGCCCCTCTCGATGTCGCGAATGACACGCTGCGTTCGCGGTTGTGATAAACGTCCTTCCGCCGGTGGACGCTGATGCTGCCCCGGGAGAGCCGGTCTGTCCGGCCCTCCCGGATCGCTTTAAAGCCCCTGGACGATGTCCGAGAAAACGTTCTGAAGAGTGCCGCCCAGCAAAGTAAGGATGAGGATGACGACGATGGCGACCAGTACCAGGATCAAGGCGTACTCGACCATGCCCTGCCCTTCCTGGCGGCGGGCCGAGTCCACCAACCGACGCACCAATGAAACCACGCTCAAGTCCCTCCTAAGTCCGGAATCCGAGCCCCCGCGGCGAGGGGCGGCCGCTGCAGTATCCGGGAAAATTAATTAGTGTCAAGCCCTCCAGTGAACATAACGCCGCCACTTACGGTTTACCGGCGCTTGGGCGCCCTTCTCTTTGAAGAGGCCATCAAGATGACAGGTTTGACGCCCGGTGCCATCGGGCTCCGCCTCCGCGAGGAGCTCGCCCGGCCGACGCTGACCGCACCGACGATGCGAGCCTGGCGCCGGGGCAACAAGGCGGTGCCGCTGGCGGCGTTTCTCGCGGTTTGCCGGATCGCCCAGGTCAGCCCGGCAGACTTCATCAACAAGATGGCCGAGGACGCAGGCGGGATCGAATACGGCGATCTCGCGGAGCTGCTCCAGGAGCTGGTCAATTACCAGGATCTGGCCACGACGGGAGCCGAGCGCTGAGCGCTCAGCTGACGGCGAAGGACCTGGTTGCATCTTTGCGCGCGGAAGTGCCGGCGATGCTGGCGGCTTTGGAGCCTTTGGTGAACCAGGAGTCTCCGAGCGCGGACGTCGATCTGCTGGACTCCTGCGCCGAGCTTCTCGCCGAACTGGGCAGCGGGATTCTCGGCTTCAGCCCTCGCCTCGAGCGCTCAGACGGCAAGCCCTACCTGCTTTGGGCTCGCGGCGAGCCGCGGGTGCTGGTGCTCTGCCATCTGGACACCGTCTGGCCGCGCGGCACCGTGGCTCGCTGGCCGTTCAACGCGAACGGCACCCGGGCATCGGGGCCTGGCGTCTTCGACATGAAAGGCGGCATCGTGCAGGGTCTGTTCGCGCTGGCGTCGATCGGGGTGCCTGAGGGCGCCGCCATGCTGGTGACCTCTGACGAGGAGGTCGGTTCCGCGACCAGCCGCGAGGTGATCCAGTACCTGGGCCGCCAGGTGGACGCGACGCTCGTGCTCGAGCCTGCGCTGGAAGGCGCTTTAAAGGTCGCGCGCAAGGGCGTCGCCGGCTATGTGCTCACCATCGATGGGCTCGCGGCGCACGCCAGCCAGCCCGAGCTGGGCGTGAACGCGACGGTCGAGCTGGCTCACCAGGCACTGGCCATAGCGGCCCTGGCCGACCCGGCCGTCGGGACGACTTGCTCGCCGACGGTCGTCAGCTCCGGGACCGTGGCCAACACCATCCCGGCCCGCGCCACGCTCGTGATCGATTCCCGGGCGCCCAGCCTCGAGGAGCAGCGGCGCATCGACGCCGCCCTGCGCAGCCTGGAACCGGTCGTGGCGGGCGCCAAGCTGGCCCTCGAAGGCGGTCCCAACCGCACGCCGATGCCCGAGTCGATCTCGCGCGATCTTTTCGAGAGAGCCGAGGCCCACGCGGCCGAGATGGGCCTGTCGGCGCTGCGCGGCGCCCTCGCCCCCGGCGGGTCGGACGGTCAGCTGACGGCGGAGGTCGGGACGCCCACGCTGGACGGGCTGGGCGCAGTCGGGGCCAACGCGCACGCTGAGGGCGAGTACCTCGACATCGCAGCGATGCCTGAGCGGGCGGCCGTGCTGGCGGCTCTGATCCGCGACGTGCTGGCCGCTCGTTAGCCGAGCGCTGTTGCGCGTTGTTATTCAGCAAATGGCAAGTTTGAGCACCATCACCCAGACCATCTCCCGCAGCAGGCGCCTGCTCGTCCTCGGTGTCGCGGCCCTGGCCCTGGGCACCAGCAGCGGCGTCGCGGTGAGCACCAGCCTGGCCGGGCACCAGGGGCCGACCGTTTCGACGGCCGCCGGAGCAGACAACGACCAATCTGACCACTCGTCCTCGACGACCGGGAAGTCAGATGGCGCGTTCGGCCAGAAGGTCAAGACGACAGTCAGCCAGTGCAAGGCGAACCTCCCCAGCGGACAGCACGGCATCGGGGATTGCGTCAGCGACTTCACCACGACGCACAACCCGAGCACGACCAACGGCCACAAGGGCCACTGATCGGATCTCGATGAACCGGGTCGGGCCCTGACGGGCCCGGCCCTTTGCTTTGTCGGGCCCCGTCTGCGACCTTTCCCCGGACCGATGGAACCCACTGCCTACCAGCCCGGGTCAGACGCGGACTTCGAGCGGCTCTGTCAGGACAGCTACGCGCGCGTCTTCCGCACGCTGGTCGCCACGCTCGGAGACCGGACCGCCGCCGAGGACTGCGTCCAGGAGACTTTCGCCCGTGCCTACAAGGCCTGGGGCCGCTGGTCACCGGACGCGCCGGCGGAAGCCTGGTTGCACCGGATCGCGCTCAACGTGGCCACGTCTTATCGGCGCCGCGAGCACCTGCGAACTCTGCCGCAGCTGCTGCTGCGCCTCGGCCGGCCTCGCGAGGAGGGATTTGAAGCCGAGTCGCGTGGGGAGCTGTTCGAGGCGCTGCGCCGCCTGCCGCCAAGCCAAGCGCAGCTGATCGTCCTGCGCTATCACCACGGCTACTCGAACCGCGAGCTGGCGGCCGCGTTGGGAGTGCCCGAGACCACGCTTGGCTCCCGGCTAGGAGTTGCGCGGAAGGCGCTCGAGTCCGAGCTGCAGCGGCTGGGTGTCGTTACCGACAGGCCGTCGCGCGTTGTCAAGGGTGAGGAGTGATGACCGAAGACTTGGAGCGCTGGTTGGCAGACGAGCTCGGCCGCGGGCTGGGTGGACTGCAGCCGGCGCCTCAGTCGCTCGACAGCATCACGAGCCGCCAGGCAGGGAGGGGTCGACGGGTCACGGTGAAGGCCGCCGCGCTGGCGGCGGCCGCCGTGCTCGTCTCGACGGGCGTGGTGTTCGCGGCGGGCACGGCTCTGACCGGCACCCCGAACCCGGCAGCGTGGGGCCAGCAGGTCAGCGAGCACGTGGAGACCTGCAAGCAGCAGCTGCCGGCGGGGCAGCACGGCATCGGCAGCTGCGTGAGCTCCTTCGCGCGCCAGCACGGCGAATCGCAGCGAGCCCAGCACTCACAGTCGGGCTCGCAGAGCCCGGGCCATGGGCCGAGCCACAAGCTGGGGCCGGGCTCCATTACGCCGTCGCCCAGGTCCACCAAGGGACCCCAGCCCAAAACGCCCGCGCGCTAGAGTCCGGCGCATGGCGCCGTACGCGGTCATGTGGTCCGGGGGCAAGGACAGCGCGCTGGCTCTGCAGCGGGCCCAAGCAGCCGGTTTGCAGATCGGCTGCCTGGTCAACTTCCACGACCCCGCCACCCGCCGGGTTCGCTTCCACGCCACCCGCGTCGAGCTGATCGCGGCCCAGGCCGAGGCGGCTGGGCTGCCGCTGCGCTCGCTGGCGGCCGCGTGGGACCACTTCGACGCCGCCCTGCGGGCGGAGCTGCAAGACCTGCGCGCCGGCGGCTACGCCGGCGTCGTCCTGGGCGACATCCATCTCGCCGATGTGCGTGCCTGGTACGAGGACCGCGTGCAGTCCGCCGGCCTGGAGCACGTCGAGCCTCTCTGGCAGGAAGACGGATCGACGCTGCTGGCCGAGTTCGTCGAGTCAGGCGGCCGCGCGGTCATCACGTGCTGCCAGAAGTCGTCACTGGATGACACCTGGCTCGGCCGCTTGATCGACGAGCGCTTTGCGGCCGACGTCGCGACGACCGGCATCGATCCCTGCGGCGAGCGGGGCGAATACCACTCGTTCGCGTTTGCCGGTCCGGCGTTCGAGCACCCGGTGGGCTGGCGGCCAGGTGAGCGCCGGCACGACAACGGATTCGTCCAGCTCGACCTGCTGCCGGCATGATCGCCGCCGGCGCCGATGCCACGCCGCGCGGCTGGGCGTGCGTGGCGCTGACGGAGAACGGTGCTCTGGCCAGACTGGTGCCGCCAGAGCCGGAGGCCATCCTCCGAGCCTGGCCGGACGCGGTGATCATCGGCGTTGACATCCCCATCGGGCTGGCGCAGGCCGGCCACCGACGGGCCGACCTCGAAGCGCGAAAGTTCGTGGGCGCGCGCGCCGCCAGCGTCTGGCTGACCCCGACGCGGGCGGAGCTGGAGGCGGAGTCCCGGGGGCCTCATCTGAGCCTGCAGGCCTACGGCATGCGCAGACGCATCTTCGAGGTCGAGCGCGCCGACGACGGTCGCTTTCGCGAGGTACACCCGGAGGTGACCTTCGCGTTTCTCAACGAGCGCAAGCCCCTGGCTCCCAAGCGCACGCTGGCCGGGATCACCCAGCGTCTGGCTCTGCTCGAGCATGCGGGCATCTCGCCGCCGCCGCTGACGGTGCCGGCCGACGACCTGCTGGACGCCGTGGCGGTGGCCTGGAGCGCCAGGCGCATCGCCCGGTCGGAGCACGCCACACTGCCCGGCGATCCCGCCCTGGGCGAGCCGGTGATCAGCTACTGACCGGCGAGCTTCCCCACGACCGGCGCGAATGACTCCGCGGCCTCGCCCTGCACGATCACATAGCTGATCCCGTAGCGCTCGCGACGCCGCTGCAGGTCCTCGGCGATCTGGTCGATCGTCCCGATCAGGAAATGCGGTATGTCGAGCACGGTCTCCACGGTGGTCCCGATCGCCCCCGCGAGACCCTCGGCGATGGTGCGGCGATCGTCGGTCACGTTCAGCACGAAGATCAGGACCGAGAGCTCGAGGTCGCGGAAGCGGTCGCCGGCGGCCTCTTTGATCCAGGCCATCTTCTCGTCGGTCTGCTCTGCCGTGCCTGTGAGCACGAGTTCCGAGCTCACTGCTCCGTGGGCGAGGTTGAAGTTGACGTTGATGATGTCCGCCTCGCGAGCGGCGATGCTGAGCATCCGCTTGGCGCCGCCGCCGAGCAGGATCGGCGGGTGCGGCCGCTGCATTGGCTTCGGCTGGCCCTCGAGCCCGGTGACGCGGTAGTGCTTGCCCTCGAAGCTGAACGGCCCTGGTGCGAACAGGCCCTTGCAGATCGCCAGCCCCTCGCACATGCGCTCGATCCGGACTCCCGGCGTGTCGTAGGCGATTCCGGTTGCGTCGTAGTCGCTCTTCTCCCAGCCCGCACCGAGGCCGAAATCGGCGCGGCCTCCGGAGAGGACGTCGAGTGATGCGATCTCCTTGGCGGTCACTGCGGGATGGCGGTAATCGTTGTCGAGCACCAGGTGGCCGAGGCGCAGTTCCGAGGTCACCATGGCCGCGGCGGCCAGGGCGGAGAAGGCGCCGAGCTGGTCGGAGAAGTGGTCGGGCAGGTAGAGGGCGGTGTAACCGAGCGACTCCACGCGGCGCACCTTGTCCGTCCATTCCTGGCCGGTGGTGGCTCGGTGCTCCTGCACGGCGAAGCGGAAGGGACGAGTCAACGCCCGGTCAGTGTCTCAGAAGCCGGCTTCGGGCCGCGCTGTCAGAACTGACAGCCGCGACAGAGGAGGATGGTTCGCGGAAGGAACCTTAGGTGCCTTCCGCGTTATCAGAACTGGCAGCCGCGACAGCGTCAGGATCGAGTCGTTGCGCGTAGGCCCGGCTTTGCCGGGCCGGTTGAGTTGGTTGATCCGCTCCCGTGCGTCGCGCTGAGTAGGAGGATGGTTCGCGGAAGGAACCTTAGGTGCCTTCCGCGTTATCAGAACTGGCAGCCGCGACAGAAGTTCACCGGCTCGCGATTGGAACCCAGCTGGCTGATGCGATGCCCGCAGCGAGGGCAGCTCTTGCCGCCCTTCATGTGCACGGCCATGAAGCTGCGGTCCTGCTTCGACTCGTCGTAGTCCGGGTTCGCGAGGATTGCCTCGACCGCTCGCGAGAGCACCGACGGGATCGCGACGTAGAGCGCCTGCTCGTCCTCGGGCTTCAGCGATGATCGCCTGCGCAGCGGCAGCAGCCGAGCTTCCCAGAGGATCTCGTCCGAGTACGCGTTGCCGATGCCGGCCAGGAACTCCTGGTTGCGGAGCAGGTCCTTGAGCTCGTCGCGGTAACGACGGAGCCGCTTGCGAAAGACCTCGACGTCCTCGCTGCCGACGGCGTCAGCCTCGGGGCCGAGGGCCGCCCAGCCCGGCACCTCAGCGAGGTCGGACACCCAGTAGAGGCGGCCCATGTCCCTGAAGTCGAGGTAGCGCAGCTCCTCGCCGCCGTCCAGCCGTAGTGAGAACACCCACGTCGCCGGCCGTGGCTCATCCTCAGCGGCGACGTCGAAGCGACCGCCGAGCATCGGGTTGATCACCAGGCTTCGCGGTTCGCCGCCGGCGACGAGCTCGGTGTTGAAGACCATGTGCTTGCCGCGCCGGGCGACCTCGCGGATGACGCGAAACGGAACCTCCTGCTCGAAGCTCTCGACCGGGTAGCGAAAAAGGTGCGCCTTGCGCGGGCTCACCTCGGCCCGGGTGATCGTGCGGCCCTCGAGCCGGGGCCCGAGCCGGCGGCGGAACGCTTCCAGCTCGGGCAGCTCCGGCATCGCGGAGTGAGTTTAGGTTCGGGCGAAGGCGGGCAGCCAGCGGCGGCGGGTGATGAGGGCGATGACGACCAGGGCGAGGAACGGGAGGAGCGTGCCGAGCACGACTATGAATCCGTTCACGATCGCCGCCAGGTTGTGGAGCGCCTGCTCGACCGCCGCGCCGAATCCCCACTGATCGACGACCGGCCGCGGCGCGGGCGCGACGCCCTTCTCGGTCAGGTTCACGGTGATCGTCGCGTACTGCGTGAGGCTGTCCAGGTACTGCAGCTGGCCCTTGATCTGTTCGATGTCCTGCTGCACCGGGGCGACCTGCTGCTCGATCGCGATGATGTCGCCGATCGACGTCGCCCGCGTCAGCAGCGCGTTGAGCGCGGCCAGCTGGAGATTGGCGCTCTGAAGCCGCGCCTGGAGGTCCACGTACTCCGAGTCGTGTGGCTTCGACGTGGACTGCTGGCTCGTGAACTTGCCGACGCCGCGCAGCTGGTCGAGCGTGTCCTGGTACTTGTTGGCCGGCACCTGGAACGAGAAGGTGCCGCTGTCCGGGATGCCGCCCGAGCCTGACGCGGTGCTGGATGACGCCAGGTAGCCGCCCTCGGTGCTGATGATCCCGAGGATCGTGTCGAGGCCCTGGTCGAACTTGCCGTGCGGCATCTGGATGCCCAGCGTGGCGGCCAGCTCGAGGTGCTGCGCGGAGGGAAGAGGAGGCACCGTCAGCTGGTCGGCGGCCCCGCTGCTGGTGGCCCCGCCCGCGGATGAGCCGGTGCCGACGAAGCCAGGCGCCGGCACTGGAGCGCCACGCGTCGCGCTGGGCGCGAAGGTGGTGCCGTTCGCGGTGTGCGCGGAGAAGCCTCCGGCCGAGCTGCCGGCGGTGGCGCCGCAGGCGGCGATGAAGAGGACGGGCACGAGGAGGAGGAGCTTCTGTTTCATGTGACCGGGAACGCCGGCCGCGCCCTGACGTAACGCCCGTTTTGCCCGCCGCCGCCGCGGGAAGGTTCTTTACATGCGTTTGGATCGGTTCACCGAGAAGGCACAGGCGGTTCTGCAGGCGGCAGCGGCGGAGGCCGAACAGGCCGGCCGGCAAGCTGTGGAACCGGAGCACGTCCTGCTCGCGCTGCTGCGTCAGCAAGATGGGATCGCCCGTCCGGTACTGCAGGCGGCCGGCGTGGCGGTGCCGGGTCTCGAGGCGGCTCTGGTCAGCCATGTCGAGGGCCTGCACAGGGTCAGCGGTGGCTCCCAGCCGTACTTCTCGCAGGCCATGCAGACCGTGCTCGAGCGAGCGGAAGAGGAGGCCAAGCGGCTCACCGACGAGTACATCTCGACCGACCACCTGCTGCTCGGGCTGTCCGAGATCCCGATCGCAAAGCAGAACGGGGTGTCGCACGACGCGCTCCTGAGCGCGCTGCGCAATGTGCGCGGTTCCCAGCGCGTGACGGACCCGGACGCGGAGTCCAAGTACCAGGCGCTGGAGCGCTACGGCCGGGACCTCACGGCGCTCGCGCATCAGGGCAAGCTCGACCCGGTGATCGGCCGCGACGAGGAGATTCGCCGGGTCATCCAGGTGCTGTCGCGGCGCACGAAGAACAACCCGGTCCTGATCGGGGAGCCCGGCGTCGGCAAGACCGCCATCGCCGAGGGTCTCGCCCAGCGGATCGCGAACGAAGACGTGCCCGAGGGCTTGAAGCAGAAGCGCGTGATCGCGCTCGACCTGGGCGCGCTGGTCGCCGGCACCAAGTACCGCGGGGAGTTCGAGGACCGGCTGAAGGCCGTGCTCAAGGAGATCGAGGCGTCGGATGGCCGGGTGATCCTCTTCATCGACGAGCTGCACACGCTGGTCGGCGCGGGTGCGGCCGAGGGCGCGATCGACGCCGCGAACCTGCTGAAGCCCGCGCTGGCGCGCGGCGAGCTGCGGGCCATCGGCGCAACGACGCTGGACGAGTACCGCAAGCACATCGAGAAGGACGCGGCCCTGGAGCGGCGCTTCCAGCCGGTGCTGGTCGACCAGCCGACGGTCGAGGACACGATCTCGATCCTGCGCGGCCTCCGGGAGCGCTATGAGGTTCACCACGGGGTGCGGATCAAGGACGCCGCCATCGTCGCGGCCGCAGTCCTCTCGAACCGCTACATCAGCGACCGCTTCCTGCCCGACAAGGCGATCGACCTGGTCGACGAGGCGGCGGCCCGGCTGCGCATGGAGATCGATTCCATGCCGGTCGAGCTGGACGAGCTGGAGCGCCAGGTCCGGCAGCTGGAGACCGAGCGAGAAGCGCTCAAGAAAGAGACGGACGCGGCCTCCCAGCAGAGGTTGCAGCAGCTGGAGAAGCAGCTGGCC
>DASUWK010000007.1:0-114766 GCA_036378435.1 Candidatus Dormiibacterota bacterium
GGCCCGCGGCCGGCCGCGGGTCCGCCAGCGGTCAGGCGGTGTGCACCCCCGCCGCGACCTCGAGTCCGAGCTCCTCGACCGCCACCTCGCGCATCTTGAACTTCTGGATCTTTCCGGTCACGGTCATCGGGAACCCGTCGACGAACTTCCAGTAGCGCGGGATCTTGTAGGTGGCGATCTTGCCCCGGCAGTACTCGACCAGCTGCTCGTCGGTCGGGGAGGCGCCTTCGCGCACGCGCACCCAGGCCATCACCTCTTCCCCGTACTTCTCGGACGGCACGCCGATGACCTGCACGTCGCTCACGTCCGGGTGCGTGTACAGAAACTCCTCAACCTCCCGCGGGTAGACGTTCTCGCCGCCGCGGATGATCATGTCCTTGATCCGGCCGACGATGTTGAGGTAGCCCTCGTCGTCCATCGTCGCCAGGTCGCCGGTGTGCATCCAGCGTGCCGCGTCGATGGCGTCGCGCGTGGCCTCCTCGTTGTTCCAGTAGCCGAGCATGACGCAGTAGCCGCGCGTGCAGAGCTCGCCGGCCTCGCCACGCGGCACGACATAACCGGTCTCCGGGTCGACGATCTTGATCTCCACGTGCGGGTGGATCCTCCCCACGGTCGACACGCGCTTGTCGAGCGGGTCGTCAGTCTCGCTCTGGGTCGAGACCGGCGACGTCTCCGTCATGCCGTAGCAGATCGTCATCTCGGGGATGTGCATCGACGTTTGCACCTTCTTCATCACCTCGACCGGGCAGGGCGAGCCGGCCATGATGCCCGTGCGCAGCGTCGAGAAGTCGAACTCGTCGAAGCGTGGATGGTCGAGCTCGCCGATGAACATCGTCGGCACGCCGTAGAGAGACGTGCATCGTTCCGCCTGCACGGTCTCCATCACCGCCACCGGGTCGTACGCCTCGCCCGGGATGACCATCGTGCTGCCGTGCGTCGTACACGCCAGGTTGCCCAAAACCATGCCGAAGCAGTGATAGAAGGGCACCGGGATGCAGACCCGGTCCTGCTCGGTGTAACGCAGCTTCTCGCCGATGAAATAGCCGTTGTTGAGGATGTTGTGGTGCGAGAGCGTCGCGCCCTTCGGAAAGCCGGTGGTGCCCGACGTGTACTGGATGTTGATCGGGTCGTCGAACTGCAGCGTCGCCTCGATCCGCTCCAGCTCAGCGTCTGACTGCGAGGCTCCCTCGCGCAGCAGCGCTTCCCACCCGTCCTCTGTGGGGGGGCTCCCCCCGTTCGCGGCGGCCGGGCTAAGCCCTTCCCCCGCCGCTCCCCCCTCGAGGACGAGCGCCTCCCGCAGGTCCGGGCAGCGACCCTTCACCTCGGCCAGCATGTCGACGTAGCTGGTCTGGCGAAAGCCCCTGGCGAGGATCAGCAGCGAGATGCCCGACTGGTTGAGGGCGTATTCGAGCTCGGCGGTGCGATAGGCCGGGTTGATGTTGACGAGGATCGCGCCGATCCGCGCGGTGGCGAACTGCACGATCACCCATTCGTAGCGGTTGGGCGACCAGATGCCGACACGGTCGCCTTTCGCGACCCCGCGCGCCAGCAGACCGCGCGCCGCCTGCCCAACGTGCTCCCAGAGCTCGGCGTACGTGAGGCGGACCTGCTGGTGCGGCACGACCAGAGCCTCGCGCTCGCCGAAGCGGTCGACCGTTCGCCGCAGGTTGTCGCCGATCGGCTCGCCGAGCAGCGGGACGTTGCCGGCTCCGTGGGTGTACGAGATCATCGGTCAGCCTCCCACCGTCACCTTGGACGGTTCATACACACGTACTTCGAAGGATGCTCTGACGAGACGCCGGGCGTCTTTTAGGCCGCCGAGCTCGCCGGCGGCGATCAGCTGCGTGGCCAGAGCGCCGATGGCCGACGCTTCGACCGGCCCGGCGTGGACGGGCAGCTCCAAGGCGTCGGCGGCGAGCTGGCAGAGAAGCCGGTTCTTTGCGCCGCCGCCGACGAGGTGGATGCGTTCGACGCCCTGGCCGGTGACCTCGCGGAGCTCGTCGAGCACCACCCGGTACCGTCGGGCGATCCCCTCGTAGACCGCCCGGAGCAGGGTGCCGCGATCGTTCGCGTCGACCCCGCAGAGCTGAGCGATCGCCGCGGGTGTGTCCGCCGAGTGCTGCAGCGCCGGGTCGTCGACGTTGAAGCCGCGCCCGGCGGGGCCGGCCGCCTCCGCCAGGGCCATGCCGCTCGCCGGCTCGAGGCCCCACGCCTCCAGGCAGCGGTCCACGAGCCAGAGACCGGTCACGTTTCGCAGCAGCCTGGTTGTGCCGCCAAAGCCCTCTTCGTTGCTCAGGTTGTAGGCCTGCGCCTTCGCGCTCAGCAGCGGGGCGGCCAGCTCGAGGCCGACCAGCGACCAAGTGCCGCAGCTGATGAAAGCGGCGCGAACGCCGGGCTCGAACGGCACCGCCATGACCGCAGCAGCGGTGTCGTGCGTCGCGACCGAGAGCAGGTCTGCCCGTCCCAGCCGGCCCACCTTGGCGCCCGCCGGGACCAGCGGCGGCAGGATGGCGGGGTCGACGCCGACGGCCGCGAGCAGCTCCGGCTCCCACCCCCCGCCGGCGCGCAGCAGCTGCGTGGTGCTGGCGTTGGTGCGCTCCGCCACCGGCTCCGCGCCCAGGCGGTAGAGCAGGTAGTCGGGCAGCAGCATGAAGAGGTCCGCCTCCTCGAGCTCGGGCGCCTCGGCCAGGCGCAGCGCCAGCAGCTGGCAGATGGTGTTGATCTCCATCACCTGGATGCCGGTCAGCTCATAGAGCCGGTCAGGCGCGATCCGTTCGTAGAGGCGCGGCACGATGCCCTCGGTCAGCGCGTCGCGGTAGGCGCGCGGCGGCGCGGCGAGAGATCCATCGGGCCGCAGCAGCGCGAAGTCGACGCCCCAACCGGTGATGCCGATGCTGGCGACCTCTCCGGCGGCGTCGATGCCCGACCCGACCTCGTCCAGCAGGTGCTCGATGTCCCACACCAGGCGGCCGTCCAACTCGACCGGCGCGTTGGGGAAGCGGCGGAGCTCCTCCATGTGCAGGCGCTCGTCGCGAACCTCGCCGCGCACGACGCGGCCGCTGGTCGCGCCGAGGTCGACGGCCAGCCGCATCACCGGCGCCTCCGGCGGGCTTCGTCGCCGCTTTCCAGGTAGGCGTTGAAGGGATCGGGTGCGAGACCGTGCCGCTCTCGCCAGCGGGCGAGCAAGGGCCGGACGTCAGTGTCGTAAGCGTCCTTCACCACCGCGTTGGCGCCCAGGACGTCGCCCTCCGCCTGCAGACACTCGAGGCGCGTCCGGTCGATCAGCACGGCCTTGGCCCACTGCTCCTGGAGGGTCATCACCGTGCGGATCAACGCGGGGACCTTGGGCTCGATGTTGTGCGCCTGGTCGACCATGTAAGACACGCCGCGCGCCGCCTCGACGCCGGCGAGCTCGGCGAAGACGAGGAACAGCTGATACGGGTTGATCGAGCCGGCGATGAGGTCGTCGTCTCCGTGCTTGCGGTCGTTCAGGTCGAACGCTCCCAGACGGCCGGCCGAAAGAAGCACCGCCACGATCTGCTCGATGTTCACGCCAGCGGCGTGGTGGCCGAGGTCGACGACGACCCGCGCGTTGGGCCCCGAGCGCTCGCACAGGAGCAGCGCGGTTCCCCAATCCGGCACGTCGGTCGCGTAGAACGCCGGCTCGTAGAGCTTGTACTCGATCAGCAGCCGCACGCCGTCCGGCAGGCCGTCGTGGATCTCACGAAAGCCTGCCTCGAGGCGCTCGAGGCGCAAGCGGAACGAGTCCTGGCCGGGGTAGTTGGTCCCATCGCCCAGCCACACCTTGACCGCGTGCGCACCGGTGGCGGCCGCGATCTCGCCGCACTCCATGACGGCGGCGAGCGCCTTGCGCCGCACTGCTGCGTCCGGGTGCGCGAGGCTGCCGAGGCGGTAGGCGTCGTCCTGGAACGTGTTCGAGTTGATGGCGCCGATGGCGAGACCCTGCTCCACGGCGTGCGCGGCCAGCTCACGGTAGTCCGCGACCGCGTCCCACGGGATGTGCAGCGAGACAAGGGGCGCGGCGCCGGTGTAACGGTGCACGGTGGCCGCATCGTCAACCTTCGCGAACGCGTCAGCCGGCGCGCCCGGCTGCTCGAAGACGTGGAAGCGCGTCCCGCTGTTGTTGAACGCCCAGGAGGGCAGCTCGATGCGGAAATCGTCGAGCGCCGCGAACAGGGCGTTCTCGTCCAGCGTCATCGCACGAACGCGGCGGGGATGCCGCCGTCAACCGGGATCACGGCGCCGGTGGTCTTCGCCAGCTGGCCTGACATCAGCACGAACACCGCCGCCGCCACGTCCTCGGGCAGGATCTCACGCTTCAAGAGGGTGCGCTGCGCGTAGTAATCGCCGAGCTGCGAACGCTCCACGCCGTAGACATTGGCGCGGTTGTCGCCCCACTCGCCCGCGAAGATCTTGGAGCCGCGAACGACGCCGTCGGGGTTCACCGCGTTCACACGCACGCCGAGAGGCGCGAGCTCCGCGGCCAGGACGCGCATCTGGTGCAGCTGGGAGGCCTTGGCCGCCGAGTAGGCGACGTTCGCGGGACCCGCCACGATCGCGTTCTTCGACACGACATAAACGATGTCGCCGCCGGTCTGCTGCCGCTCGGCGATCCGGGCGAACGCACGGCTGACGAGGAACGATCCGCGGTCGATCACCGCGTGGAGCCGCTCGTAGTCGTCCAGCGTCGTCTCGGTCAACGGTTTCGAGAGGCTGATGCCCGCGTTGTTGACGACGATGTCGACGCCGCCGTAGCGCAGCACCGCGGACTCGAACGCGGCCTCCACCGACGAGCTGTCGGTCACGTCGAGCGGAACGCCGAGGCCGGCTTCGCCGAGCTCGGAGGCGACGGCGTCGACCCCGGCCTGGTCCAGGTCGGCGGCGACCACCATGGCGCCCTCGGCGGCCAGGCGCCGCGCGATGGCCGCACCGATGCCGCCCGCGGCGCCCGTGACCAGGGCGATGCGGCCGGCCAGCGGCTTCGGCGCGGGCCGGCGCCGCAGCTTGGCCTCCTCCAGCGCCCAGTATTCGACGTTGAACGCTTCCGCTTCGGCCAGCCCGCGGTAGCCGCCAACGGCCTCGGCGCCGCGCATCACGTTGATCGCGTTGACGTAGAACTCGCCCGCGATCCGCGCCTCGGCCGCGGTGGCCGCCAGCGTGAACATGCCGATGCCGGGCCAGAGAACGACCACCGGGTTCGCGTTGCGCACGGGCGGAGACGCGGGGCCGGCGTAGGTGGCGTGGTACGCGCGGTAGCGCTCGCGATAGGCGTCGAAGGCGGCGGTCACGCGCTGCAGGTCGGGCGCGGCGGACGGCGGCAGATCGAGCAGCAGCGGTCGCTGCTTGGTGCGCAGGAAGTGGTCCGGGCACGAGGTGCCGGCCTCGACCAGCCGTGCTGCGTCGGCACTGCCGGCGAACTCGAGCACGGGGGCGTCGTCGCGGAAGGCGGCGACCGGGACAGCGCCCTCGTGCGCCGCCAACCCGCGCAGCAGCGGTAGCATCGAGACCGCCTGGCGCCGGCGGGCGGCTTGGTCGAGCGCTTCGGTGCGACAGCCACCAAAGGTTCTCCGGCCGCGCTGCGCAGTCTCGAGGCGGGCCGCCGCGGCGTCGATCAAGTCGAGCGTGGTCTCGTAGCAGGTCCGCGAATCCTCGGCCCAGGCGACGAGCCCGTGGCCGCCGAGGACGACGCCGCGCAGGCCGGGCCGCGAGTTGACGAGCACGCGCAGGCGCAGGGCGAGGTCGAAGCCCGGCCGCTGCCAGTCGAGCCAGCCGACGGCGCCGCCGTAGACCTCGTCGACCAGGTCAGGGCCACCCTCCGCGGTGGCGAGAGCGATCACCGCGTCCGGGTGGACGTGGTCGACGTGCGCGAACGGCAGCAGCGCGTGCAGCGGCGTGTCTATCGACGGCGGCGCGCCGGCGCCCGCCAGGCACTCTGACAGCAGGGTCGCCTGCTCGTCTTCGTGCGCGACGTCGACATAGGTCCGCTCCAGCTCGCGCAAGCGCGCGACGTCAAGGAGCGCGAGGCCGCCGCGCTGCAGCGTGCCGAGGTCCCCGCCGCTGCCCTTGACCCAGAGCACCTCGCGCGCGGCGCCGGTGACCGGGTCGGGAGTGGCCACCTTGGCGCTGGTGTTGCCGCCGGCGAAGTTCGTGATCCGCAGGTCGGACCCGAGCAGGTGCGAGCGGTAGAGCAGCTGCTCCACCGGGTCGTCGGGAGCATCGGCAGCCCGCCAGAGTCGATCCAGGCCGCGGGTGGTGATGCTCATCCGCTCGTGTCCACCGCCGATGCCCTCCAATCGCAGCGCGTCAGCACGTCGAGGTAGAAGGTCCCACCGCGCTGGAACTTGAGGACGCCCGAGTGCTTGTTGCCGGTGAGCACCAACAGCGGGTGTTCACCGTTCAGCGACTTGTCGTCCGCGTTGAAGACCGAGAGCCCGAAGCCGTTCAACGCCGCCAGGCCCTCGGAGTGCTGCTTGGAGCAGTCGTAGCTGTAGTGCAGCTCCCAGCGTCCCGGCACCGTGAAGTTGGTCGAGTCCTGGCCGGTCTGAGTGTTGTCGGTCGTCAGCACGGCCTGGTGCGTCAGCAGGCTGGTGTTGCAGCCGGTGAGGCACAGCGCCAAGGTGGCGCTCACGGCCGCCGTCAGCAGCATTCGTCGCTTCATCTGGCCAGCGCCGGCTCCTGGTCGATGGTCGCGTTCAGCACGAAGTGTTCGGGCTGGCCGTCGGCGCCAGTCTCGTCGAGCGACAGCTGGTCCTCGAGCGAGAGTGCTCCGTATTGGGTGCCGACGAAGAGCGTCAGCGAGAAGCTCTCGTTCGGTCCGGAGCCGGCGGTGGTCACGATCTTGCCGGCCAGCAGGTCCTGCCACGACTGCAGGACCATGCCGCAGGCGTCGACGTTCGCCAGGCCCTGGATGAAGCTGCTGCTCGGGTTGGCGGAGTTGGGGTCGATCTCCATCGTCGTCCTGCCGTCCGAGCCGGTCGCAGCCAGGGTCTCGGGGCCCGGGTTGGCCGGGAACGCGAGCAGCTGGATGGGAGGCACCGGGTTGAAGCTCTGCGTGTCGATCGTCATGCCTGTCAGGTAGAGCCCGGCGTCTGGACCCACGCCAGACGGCAGCGCGGCCGCCGCGCGGCTCTGCGGGTACACCTCGTACGAGTTGGTTTGAGTCTTGCCGGCGAACGTCTCGACCACGTCGAACGTGAAGTGGTCGGCGAGGGTCTGGACGTTCTTGACCTCGCGGGTGCCGGTGCCTGTGATCTGCGTCACCTTCTGCGTCGCCAGCTTGAAATCGGTCGTGTCAGAGCCTTGGTAACGGAACTTGTAGACGCCTGGCACCGGGGGCTTGGAAGCCGTGCCCGGGGCCTCGTGCTTCGGGTAGTCGATGGGCAGCGCCGCCGGGCAGTCAGGCTTGATGGCCGGCGGTATGTAAGAGGGCAGCGGCGGCAGCTCGAGGGGCGCCGGGAAGTTCGGGAGCTGCACGACGGGCGGGGGCAGCGGCGAGGCCGCCGGGCGGCCGAAGAAGATGTCGGCCCCGACCGGATCGACACCGGCCTGGATCGACACGGTGGGCCCGCAAGCCGACACCGCCAGCGCGGCCAGGGCGAACGTCAGCAGCTTGGGTCTCACGTGGTACCTCCGGGAATCGGAGCGATCGGGCGGTGGTGCTCGTAGTCGAGGAGCGCGTGGAACAGCCCGTCGCCGGTGTTCGGGCCGGCCTGGGCGATGACGATCAGCACCACCATCGACTCGGTGTGAGGCGGGAACCAGAGGTAGATCCGCTGGTCGGGCAGGACCATCACATAGGCCCGTTCGTAGTTCTTGCGGTACACGCGCACGAAGCGCGCGGATCCGATCTCTGCCTGGAGGCCCTGGAAGATCTCGTGGCCCGGGCAGTCCGCCGGTGAATCGGTGCAGGCCTTGATCTGGGACTCGTCGTCGATGTCGGAGACGTCGATCTCCGGCTTGAAGACCGACACCTCGACGGCGCCGTCGGTGACCCCGTTCGCCGTGATGGAGTAGACGCGTCCATCGCTGACCAGCGCGTCCGCGCCCGCGAGCTTGTAAGCGCGCGAGGGCTTCGGCTCGTACTTGAACTGATAGGCGCCGAGCTGGCCGGGTACCAGGTTCTTCGGCAGCGCTCGGGGCGCCAGGCCCTTGGCCGTCGTGCCGCACCCGGCGACCAGCACCAGGAGGCCCGCGGCCGCCGCGGCCAGGCCGCGCCTGCGCGCGAGGCGGCGGAACCGGCGGGCACGCCGCCAGTCGCGGAAGCGCCGCCGCGGCTCCAAGCGCAGCCTCGGCTCGAACCAGAGATTCGGCACCTCGTCCGAGAACGGCTCACGCAGCGACGTGCGCGCGATCCGCGCCAGGATGCGGTTGATGCCGGGCTGCGCCCGGTCGATTCGCCGCGCGACCGACCGCGCCAGCTTCTCGGCCGCCTCGGCATCCTCTTGCCGGAGGTCGCGGCGCAAGTCGCCCCACAGCGAGCGCGTAACTAACCACGCGAGCTCTGCGTGCTCGTCGTCCTCCGCGACGTAGCGCAGGAAGGCGACGGGCGACGCCGCGGGGTCGCCGATCGTCAGGTCGCGGCAGCGGTCGCGAAAGCCGCTGTAGGCGACCGCGATCCTGCCGGGCAGGCCGTGTCGCCGGCCCCACGTCTGCCGCCGTCGCCGCCGGATCGCTTTCAGCAGCCACGGGTAGCAGGCATAGAGAAGGACGAGAAGACCCGCGATCGGGATCGCGCGGAGGACGTACCAGTCGACGACCTCGAACAGCTGCGTCGCCGTCTGGTGGCGCACGGGGACGTAAACGATCAGCTGGATCCGGTTGTCGGCCGTGATGTTCACGGGGTTCTTCTGCTGCGGGCGCGTGCTCGGCTTCGCGCGGGGCGGCACGCCGGTGAGCGGCTGCCAGCCGTAGCCGTCGAACCAGGCTTCCAGCCAGACCGAGCCGTTGACCGGGTGCACGTCGTAGCTGCCGTCTGACTGCTTGTCGCCGCCGAAGTAGCCATAGGCGATGCGCGACGGCACACCCGCCCAGCGGGCCAGGAGGGCCTCGGCGGCCACGATCTCGTAGGGGTTGGCGTCGCTCCCGCCGAGCATCTGGGCCACGCGGCGGGCGCTGACGTCCTTGGGTGTGCCGGGCCCGGCGACGGTCACGGCCTGGTACAGCGAGACGCGCAAGAACTGGACCTTGTTGAAGGGATCCTCGGGAATGCCGAGCTTCGCGGTCCGCTGGGAGTACTGGTCGAGCAGGCTGACCACCTGCGTCGGAGGCGACGGCGCGCGCAGGTAGTACGCCAGCGCTTTCGGTGGCGCGCCGGTCTTGGCGAGCTCCGCGGCGGTTGCGATGGGGGCGCCGACCAGCGTGTACGCCAGGCCCTGGTAGACCGGCCGGTCGGTGAGCGCCAAGCTCTGCCCTTCGGGGTCGAACGAGATCTCCTGCCCCGTGCCCTTGACCTGGCCGAGCCCGGCGATGGACGGCAGGTCGTGCCCCGGCGCGTCGACCACGTGGATCGTGACCACGACGTCGTCTGGACCGGCCGCGAACTTGACCCCCTTCGGCTGCGGCACCTTCGCCGGAGGCCGCAGCGTCTTGATGCGGTTCGGGTCGTAGGCCGGCAGCAGCCACGCGTTCTGCGTCAGGTCGTAGTCGTCGATCACACCGAGGCGCAGGGGGACGTTCCGGGTCGCCGTGTACGCGTAGAGGATGCGGTCCGGCTGCAGCGGCGGGACCGGCGGCCGCTGGGGCGGCACGATGTGCTGCTGGTTCGGCTGTGGGAACAGGAAACCGAGGCTGGACAGCAGGACCACGAACACGCCGAGAGCCGCGGCGATCGCGCCGCCGCGCAAGAGGCGGCGCGTCTCGAAGGCGGCGGAAAGCTGGCCGCTCCCGCCGAGTTCGGCGCCGTAGGCCAGCGTCATCGCCAGCGTGGTCAGCACGAGGGCGACGACGACCGACGCTATCTCCTGCGTCGCCGGCTGGATGAGCGCCGCGCCCATCGTCAGCGGGACGGGCAGGGCGACCGCCAGCTTCGGCCGGCGCAGCGCGACGCCCAGCGAGGCAGCACCCGCCGTCAGCAGCGAGAAGAGCACGACAAGCACGGCGCGCCAGCCGGGATCGAACGAGATCGGCGGCTGCAGCAGGCCACCAGAACGAACCGCCTGCTCGATCAGACCGGTGATGCTGTTGCTGCCCCCGCCCTGCGCGTCGGGGGCGACGAGGGCGATGCCCGCCACCACCGACAGTGGGATGACCAGGTACTGGAACGTGGCCCCGCGGCGGCCCCGGAACGAGGCCAGGACGAGGCCCCCACCCAGCACCACGCCGCCCAGCGCCACGAAGTGAGCGGTGAAGTCGCGGAAGATGCTGGCCGCCATCCAACCGGCGCCCGCGCTCGACGCGATCGCGGCGAGCGTGGTCGTGATCGGATTGACGGCGAGGGTCTCGGCGCCGGCGGCCCCCTCCGGCGGCTCCGCCGCCACCTCCCCGCCGAGCGGGGAGGAGCCCTTCGCCTCCACCTCTTCCCCGAGCGGGGCTGTGTGCTCGTCGATCAAGACGCCCTCACGTTGGTCTGCAAGCTGGCGCGGAAGACACCGGTCATCGCCGCGCCCGGCTTGATCTGCACCACCTGCGCGCCGATCTCGTGCGCTCGCCGGATCGTGACCGCGTCGGACTCCTCCCACACGATCGCGCAGATGGTCAGCGAGGCGCCGTCGTTCACGAGCAGCTGGGCCCGCGCCGCGGAGCGCTCGTCGAAGTGGCTGGTCACGACCACCACGTGCGCATCGCGGCGGCCGGACTTCGCGAGCCGCTCCATCCCGTCGGCCAGCGGTTCCTTGGCGAGGTGGACCCGGGCCAGCTCGTCGAGGAACGGCAGCCGCGAGCGCGGGCCTCGGAAGACGACCCCGAGCTGCGCGTAGTTCGACTCCAGCCGCACCGAGAACCCGTCCTTGATGTGGCGCACCCCCACGCTGGCGGCCGCGCGTACGGCGGTCTCGAAGGTGTCGGACGGATAGCCGGGGCTGTGCCAGTTCTCATCGGTGTCGACGACGATCGCGATGCGATCGCTGATGCCCTGCTCGAACTCGCGAACCAGCAGCTTGTCCGTGCGCGCGAACGCGCGCCAAACCACGCGCCGCAGGTCGTCGCCGCGCACGTAGTCCCGCATCCCGTAGAACTCGAAGCCCTGCGGCCACGGACGCGACTTCGGCGGCCGCAGCGGCGGGTCTTCGAAAGCACGGGTGAGCGGCCGGTCCAGGACCTCCTCGACCTGCGGGTGAACGATGATCTCGGCCGGCTCCAGCAGCAGCTGTCGCCGCTTGGCGAGCCCCATCGGGTCGCTGAACTCGGCGGTCAGCGGGCCGATGCGGAAGACGCCGCGCACCTTCGGGCTGATGGAGTACTGGTGCTTCAGCGTCTCGCCAGGGATGAGCGCCGGGATCGGCACCACCACGCTCCGTCCGAGCAGCGGATGGATCTGCTCCTCGATGCGAAAGGTGGTGACCCTCGCCTTCGATTCCAGCTCCAGCTCGACCTCGAGCGTCTGCCCGACCCGCGCCCGGCGCGCCAGCTCCGAGCGGGTCGCCGTGACCGGCCGGCGGCGGCGCGCCAGGTACACGGCGACGCCGACCAGCACTACTCCCGCATAGGCCAGCAGGTACAGGGCGCGGCCGCCGTAGACGTGCGCCACCAGCCAGCCGACGACAGCCAGGCCGATGAGCAGGAGGCCGCTCAAGGTGAGTCCGACCAGCCGCTCGATCGCGGCCAGCACAGATTCCTCAGCCCCGACGGCGCCGCGGACCGCCTCCCCGACCGGCGAGGGGTGAGTCGCTATCCCCAAGCTCAGGCCCCCAGCAGTGGCGGCTTCACGCGGGAGGTGATCCGCTCGATGACCTTGTCGATGGTGTCGTCGCGCAGCTCGGCGTCCGGGGTCAGCGCGAGCCGGTGCGCCAGCACCGGCGGCAGCACGGTCTGCACGTCGTCCGGCAGCACGTCCTCGCGTCCCTGCGACGCGGCGACCACGCGCGATGCGAACAGCAGCGCCAGTGACGCACGGGGCGAGGCAGGCAGCTGCAGCGACGGGTCGGTGCGCGTCGCCTGGCAGATGTCGACGATGTACTGCTTGATCTGCGCCGCGACCTGCACGCCCTTCGGCCACTCCTGCAGCGCGATCACGTCCTCGACGTTGCAGACCGACTGCAGGCTGTCGATCGCCAGCGCGGTCGAGTTGGCGTCGAGCACGTCGATCTCCGCCGCCGCGTCGGGGTAGCCGAGCGAGATCTTGAACAGGAAGCGGTCGAGCTGCGCTTCCGGCAGCGGGAAGGTCCCGGCCAGCTCGATGGGGTTCTGCGTCGCGATCAGCAGGAACGGCCGCGGCAGGCGGTGCGTCACGCCGTCCACTGAGACCCGCCGCTCCTGCATCGCCTCCAGCAGCGCCGACTGCGTCTTCGGCGTGGCCCGGTTGACCTCGTCCGCCAGCAGGATGTTGGTGAACACCGGCCCGGGGCTGAACTTGAACTCCCGGGTGTTCATGTCGATCACCGAGGACCCCGTGATGTCCGAGGGCAGCAGGTCCGGCGTGCACTGGATGCGCGAGGTCTCGGCCTCGATCGTCTGCGCGATGGCGCGGGCCAGCATCGTCTTGCCGGTGCCGGGCAGGTCCTCGAGCAAAACGTGGCCCTCCGCCAGGATCGCGGTCAGCACGAGGCGGATCGGTCGGTTCTTGCCCTTGATGACCTTCTCGATGTTGGTGATGACGCCCTCAAAGGCCTCCTGGAACTTCTTGCCGGTCAGCCCCCGGACGACGCGCTCCGGAGGCGCGGTTGCGAGCTCAGACATGGGTCCTCCTTCTTCCGATTTGGGATTCATTGGTTGTCGGCTTCCCCGACGCCGGCCAGCTGGACCGACCTCGAGATCACCGCGCCTGAGGCGCCACCCAAGATGGCGTCGATGACTTCCTGGTTGCCGAGCACCTCGCCCGGCTTGCCCTCGGCCATCACCTCGCCCAGCCGCATCGCGACCAGCCGGTGGGAGGCCGAAGCGACCAACCCGAGGTCGTGCTCGATGATCAGCACGGCGCAGCCTGTCTCCTTCACGATCCGCCCGATGACGGGGCCGAGCTGCTCGGTCTCCGCCTGGGCGAGGCCTGACGAGGGCTCGTCGAGCAGCAGCACGCTCGGGCCGGCCGCGAGCAGGCACGCGATGTCGACGATGCGGCGCGTGCCGGTGGAGAGCTCGTTCAGGAACTTGTCGGCGTACGCGCCGAGACCGAGGCTCTCGACCAGGTTGTCCACCCGCCGGGCGACGCGCCGCTCGGAGCGCCGGGTCGGCGGGCTCCAGAAGGCGGCCAGAACAGCGCTGCGCGACTGCAGGTGGCGCTCGAGCGCCACGGCGATGTTCTCCCGCACCGTCAGCGCCGGGAAGAGCCTCACGTTCTGGTAGCTCCGCGCCAGGCCGAGGCGGGCGCGCGCGTCCGGCGCGAGGCCGGTCACTTCGCGATTGAGCAGCCGGATCTCGCCGGCGTCGGGCTGGGCGAAGCCGGCGATCACGTCGAACAGGCTCGTCTTGCCCGCGCCGTTGGGGCCGATCACGCCCACGACCTCACCGCGCGCGACCTCCAGCGAGACGCCGCTGAGCACCCTGACGCCGCCGTAGTGCAAGGCGACATCACGCACCTCCAGCACCGTCTCGCGCTCCTGCAGCCCGAGGTCGATCATGCGGCGCTCGGAGGTCGCCAGGCTGGAGGAGGTGGCCGCGCCGGCGAGGAAGACCGAGCGCACCACGTCGGGGCGGCGCACCAGGTCGGCGACGGGGCCGTCGAAACGGATCTCGCCCTTCTCCATATACACGGCGCGCCGCGCGATCTGGAGCGCGACGTTGATGGACTGCTCGACGATGATCACGGTCGTGCCCTGGCTGTTGATCTCGCGGAGGGCGTCCAGCAGCTGCTCGACGACCTGCGGCGACAGGCCGAGCGAGAGCTCGTCGACCATCAGCAGCCGCGGGCGCATGAGCAGGGCCTGGCCGAGGCCGACCATCTGCTGCTCGCCGCCCGAGAGGTCGCCGGCCTGCGTGTCCCAGCGCTCGCGCAGGCGCGGGAAGAGCCTCAACACCTCTTCGGTCCTCTCGCGCACGCGCTCGGGCTCGCCTCGGTACATCCAGGCGGCGGTCTTGAGGTTCTCCTCGACCGTCAGGCGCGGGAAGATCGCGTTCCCGCCCGGCATCATGACGACGCCGCGAGCGGCGATCTGGTGCGGCGGGAGGTGCGTCACATCGTCGCCGTCGAGAAAGATCGCGCCGTTCGACGCCTGCTGGATGCCGGCGATGGCGCGTAGCAGCGTCGACTTGCCGGCGCCGTTAGTGCCCAACAGCGCCACGAGCTCCCCTTCCTCGACGTCGAAGTCGACGCCGAACAGGACCTGGGCGCCTTCGTAGGTGACGTCCACGTCGCGGCAGACGAGAAGCTTCGTCCGGCCCTGGTTGCGCGCCTCCCGCGCGACCTCGTCGGCCATGCTGGCGGCCAGCGCGGCGCGGATGTCCTGCTCCACGCCGCCCGATCCCGACGCGATGATCAGGCCGCCGATCGCCAGGATCGGCACCAGGAAGGTCATGGCGGCCTCGATGCCGTTGGTCCCCTCGTAGATCGACAGGATCACCGGCACGATGACCCCGGGGGCCGCGAAGGGCCCGATGACCTGGATGCCGAGACCGCGCATGCGGGCCGGCACCACGACCGACATCACGCTGTAGACGGCCGGCTGGACGATGGCGCCGAGGAACAGGGGCAGGACGTTGAGCACGATCGCGACCGGCAGCCAGGGGACGTAGATGAACCCGAGCAGGGCGACGGCCATGAACAGGATGGAGCCGCCGACGAGGGTCATGAACCGGCCGGGCCGGTCGTTCAGCAGGCGCTGCATGATCGGGCCGCTCGCCGCGACACCAGCCAGGGCGGGCAGCGTGGCGCCGCTCAGGATCACGCCACGGGCCAGCGGCGAGAGGCCGAACTTCTCCGCGTAGAGCGTCGGCGTCAAGAGGACGATGCCGATCACCGAGGAGATGACGAAGGGGAACGCGTAGCAGATGGTCCGGACGGTCCGGATCGACCACGCCGCGCGCCACGCTTCCGACCAGCCGAGCGGGCGCTGCTCGTGCGAGGCGGTCTCGGCGTCGGCGCCCATCTCCATGCGGTCCAGCGCGCCTCGCTTGGGTTCCTTGAGCAGAAACAGCGACAGCGAGATGACGGCGGCCGAGCCACCGAGCCCGATCAGGGTGGGTTGGTAGCCGAAGTTGGCTCCCAAGAGGCCCGCCAGCACGGGGCCGGCGATCATGCCGATCGTCGTCCCGATGCCGAGCACCGCGAAGACGCGCGCTCGCACTCGCGAGGGGTAGTAGTCGGTGAGGAGCGAGAAGCCGACCGGCTGTCGCGCCAGGTCGGCGCCGGCGCCGAGGACGCGGCTGCCGACGAAGAGCGGCAGCGACGTCGCGGCCCCGGCCAGGGCGATCGAGGCGTGCGCGAGGACGGCGCCGCCGGCGAGCAGCGGGGTTCGGCGCACGCGGTCGGCGAGGAAGCCGGCGAAGGGCAGGGCGACGCTGTTGAAGAGCGAGATGATCCCGAGCAGCGCCGAGAGGAAGCCGATGCTCGTCCCGAGCCCGTCGCGGATCTCCGGCAGCATCAGCGGTACCGCGACCTGGTCGAGCTGGTAGATCGCCGCCAGGTAGCACATCAAGATCACCGGCAGCGTCGGACCGTGGGCGGTGATCTCGCGGAAGTCGACCGCGTTGACGGCGGCTTTGAGCGCGTCTTTGAGGGAGGTCTTGACCTCGGCCTCGACGTACGGCTTGAACTCGTACTCGGGGACCTCGCCCGACTCGAGCTCACGCTCGCTGGGCACGAGAGGGCGCGCGGCGTCCAACGTCTCAAGCTCCAACTGGCTTTTCCTTCGGCTGCTCCTGGGCGAACTTGTCCCACTGCCCGAGCAGCCGGTACCGGACCGGCACGAAAGTGCCGCCGCCGTCGCCGCGCGCCTTGTTCGCGATCGGCGCTTGAGTCTCGAGGCTGCCGGCGCGCACGTCGGCGAGCAGGCTCGGCACCACGATCCGGTAGCGGATGGCCACGCGACGCAGCCAGGCGTCGCGGACCGCGTACAGCATCCCGCTGAGCCCGTCGGGGAACAGCACCAGGATCAGCAGCACGCCGACGCCGCTGCCGAGGATCGTGAGGATCGGGTTCGAGAAGAGGTTCAGCGCCCCGTACACGAGGGAGCCGAGGAAGGGACCGGCGAGCGAGCCGAGGCCGCCGATGACGACCAGGTTGAAGATCGTGACGCTCACCTCCGGCGCGAACGCGGCCGGTTCGACGCCGTGCTCGTGGTACGCGAAAAGCGCGCCGGCGAAGGCGGCGATGAACCCGCTCAGCGCGAAGGCTTCCAGGCGCGCGCGCAGAAGGTTGATGCCGAACGATTGCGCCGCCTGCTCGTTGTCACGGCAGGCGATCAGCGCGCGCGCCGTGCGGCTGCGGCGCAACCCCATCACGGCCAGGAACGCGAGCGCCAGGAAGATCAGCGAGAAGTAGAAGAAGACCTGCTCGTTGTTGAGGTCGAAGCCGAAGACGGTCGGGCGGTCGAGCGTCGACGGCGCGAAGCGCCCCAGCGCGTCGGGGTTGAGCAGCACAGAGCTCGTCGCGCTGGCGAAGGCGAGCGTCGAAACCGCCAGGTAGAGGCCGCGCAGGCGAAGGGCGGGAAGCCCGATCAGCACGGCCACGACGGCGCCGACCAGACCGCCGATGACGAGGTCCGCGAGAATGAACAACCCGGTGCGGGTCGCGATCACAGCCGCCACGTAGCCGCCGACCGCGGAGATGGCGAACTGCCCGAGGCTGATCTGGCCGGCCCAGCCGGTCAGGACCAGCAGGCTCAGCCCGACGATCGTGTAGATCAAGATGACCGAGCCGAGGCTGACCTGGCCCGGCGACATGACGAACGGCAGCCCGACCACCAAGATCGCTACGACGACGGTGAACGCTCGGACCCAGCCGTCGACGACCGGCAGGCCGCGAAGCTCGCGTGGGATCGGTCTCCCCTCCCGAGCCGCCAGGTAGGCCGCCGTCGCCTCCAGCTCCGCGCGCGACTGGCGCGACTGCTGCAGCAGGAGGAGCACCACAGTGATGACCAGGAGCGCGGCGTCGAACTGCACCGGCGAGCTGTAGTTCCAGAAGAAGACCTGGCTGATCACGCCCAGCGCAGCGGCGCCGACCAGCACCAGCGGCAGGCTGACGAGCCGCGCGATGACGGCCACTGCCAGCACCTCTACCAGCGGGCCGACCTGGAAGGTCGCCGACGTCACCCCCGACGACCCGTTCTGGATCACGGAGAGGATCGCGGCGAGACCCGACAGCGCTCCGGCGAACAGCCAGCTCAACCCCGACAGCTGCGCCACGCTGATGCCCAGCGTTAGAGCGCGCCGCGGGTTGTCGGCCGCGCCGCGCATTGCGACACCGGTGCTGCTGAAAAGGAAGAAGGCCGCCAGCGCCAGCACGACCACCCCGGCGCCCACGACCAGCAGGACGTCGCCGAAGTGGAAGATCGTGGGGGCGATCGTCAGGCTCCAGCTCGGCAGGACCTTGTCGTTGGGGGTCACGCCCGTGTCGAGGCGCGCGTCCTGGAAGACGAGGCCCGGAATGGCGCCCGCCACCGCCACCAAGATCAAGGCGAGCGCCAGCGTGACGACCGTGACGATCAGGCGCGGCGCGTTGTCGAAGCGCCGGATGACCAGCATGTAGACGACCCACGACAGCAGGGGCGCGAGCAGGAAGGAGAGCACCGCGCTCAGCCAGAAATTGGCGACGACCCAGCCGCCGTAGCCCGCGTTGAAAAGGTCCTTGAGGAAGTCGGACGGGTTGGCCTGCAGGAAGGTGGTGTCGTTGGGGAGGCCGCGGAAGCAGCTGTTGCAGGCGTCGTAGGCGAAGAGCACGAACTGCGAGTGGTGGATCAGCTCGAAGAAGAGCAGTGCTGTGACCGCGCCGAGCTGCACCTGGGCGAAGTTGAAGACGCGGGTGGCGCGGAGGATCAGCACGACGCCCAGCGCCTGCAGCGCGATCGCCGAACCGCTGACGACGCCCAACGCGGCGATGCCTCCCGGCACGCCTTTCGGCAGGAAGAACAGGGCCACGACGCAGACGCCGACCGCGACCAGGTCGAGACGCGGCCGCAGCCACGCACGGAGCAGGGCCGGCGTCATCCGCAGAGCACGAGTCTGATTCGGATCCTGTTCACTCCCCACGCCGCGGGCCCCTCCCCTCGCGCGGCTGTGTTCGATTTCGTTCGATGCTACAATTTCGCACAAAAGCGCACATCCATGCAAGAGCTCGCACTCGCCACCGAGGAACGCTTGACCTGGCTGCGTCAGCGGCTGCACGAGCGCGGCAGGATCGCGGTCGGGCAGGCCGCCGGCGAGCTGCGCGTCAGCGAGATGACGGTGCGCCGCGACCTGCGCACGCTGGAGGAGCTGGGCTGGGCTCGGCGAGTGCGCGGCGGCGCCCTGCCCGTGGGGCCGGCGCAGCTGTCCGACCGCCAGCGCCGGCGGGCGCGGGCCAAGGGCGTTATCGCCACCAAGCTGGCGGGCCTGGTGCCGGACCTTGGCGCCGTGGCGCTTGACGCGTCTTCCACGGTGCTGCGCTTGGCGACGGCGCTCCCGCCCATCCGCAGCCTCGACGTGATCACCAACAGCCTTGGCACCTTCGAGTCCCTGCAGGGGCAGCCAGGTGTGCGGGCGATGCTAACGGGCGGCACGCGTGACGCGCGCACCGGCAGCCTCGTTGGGCCGCTGGCGGTCGCTTCCGCGCGGCGCCTCGCCACCGCCCGCTTCTTCATGTCCGCGGCGGCCGTCGACCAGGCCCTCGGGCCATGCGAGGCAAGCCTCGAGGAGGTCGAGGTGAAGCTGGCCCTGGCCGAGGTCAGCGCCGAGGTGGTGCTGGCGGTCGATTCGAGCAAGCTCAACTCGCGCGCGGTCGCGCCGAGCCTCGGCTGGGAGCAGATCAGCCTCTTGGTGACAGAGCTCGACCCGAGCGACCGGCGCCTAGAGCACTACCGTCAGGTCGTTCAAGTCGTCTAGAGGTCTCCTGCGTCCGGTCCGGCTCCGGTCCGACTACCGGTCCGAGCCGATCGCCGTCGGGACATCTCGGCCGCGGTTCACCTGGGAGCTGGAGGGCGAGGGGCAGGGCCTCCTCCAGCACTCCTACCGGCTGGTCGTCACGAGCGGCGGCCGCGTCCGCTGGGACAGCGGCCGGGTGGTCTCGCGCGAACAGCACGCGGTGCACGGCGGCCGGCCGCTGCGTTCCCGGGAGCACTGTGAGTGGACCGTCCAGGTCTGGGCCGGCGAGGCCGCGGAGCCCGGCCCGCCGGCGGCCGCGTCATTCGAAGTCGGCCTGCTGCGCCGCTCCGACTGGCGCGCGCGGTGGATCGCCGACCCGGCGCGCCTCGGCGGCCGCTCCTATCGCCGTCCCAGCCTGCTGCGCCGGTCCTTCGAGCTGCCGGCCGTCCCGCGCCGCGCACGCCTATATGCCAGCGCACGTGGGCTGTACCGGCTCGAGATCAACGGCCGGCGAGTCGGCGAAGACCTCTTCCGGCCGGGATGGACCGACTATCGGCGCCGTCTGCAGTACCAGACCTATGACGTGGGCGCCCTGCTGCAGCAGGGTGTGAACGAGATCGTCGCGGAGCTCGCCGACGGCTGGTACAGCGGGAAGGTCGCGTGGGCCGAGCGGTGGTACGGCGATCACCCGAGCCTCCTGCTGCAGCTGGAGGCCGACCTGGACGCCGCGCGGTTCGAGCTGCTCAGCGGCCCGGACTGGGAGGCGACCTGGGGACCGATCACTTCGACTGACATGCTGCTGGGCGAGAGCCATGACGCGGGCGCGTCTCCGGGCCGGCCACGCCGCGCGGCCGTCGACAGCGCGCCTCATGCCGCGCTGGTGCCTGACGCGGCGCCGGTTCGTCGCGTGATTGAGGTGGCGCCGATCGCCGAGAGTGATGGCGTCTACGACTTCGGCCAGAACCTCGTCGGCAGGGTGCGGCTCGCGGTGGGAGGCGCGTCAGGCTCGCGGGTACGCCTGCGTCATGCGGAGATGCTCGACGCCGATGGCCGCCTGTACACCGACAACCTCCGCGGGGCGGCATGCACCGACGAGTTCGTCCTGGGCGGCGAGCGCGCCACGACGTGGGAGCCCGAGTTCACCTTCCGCGGCTTCCGCTATGCCGAAGTCACTGGCGACGCCGAGGTGAATGAAGCCACGGCCGTAGTCGTCCAGAGCGACCTGCCGGAGGCGCTCGAGTTCGAGTGCTCGCACGAGCTCGTCAACCGCCTGCACGCGAACATCGTCTGGAGCCAGCGCGGCAACTTCGTCGACGTCCCGACGGACTGCCCGCAGCGCGACGAAAGGCTCGGCTGGCTGGGCGATGCGCAGGTCTTCGCCGCGACCGCCTGCATGAACATGGACTGCGCCGAGTTTCTCGGCGAGAAGTGGCTGCGGTCCCTCGCCGACGGGCAGCGCAAAGACGGCGCCTTCATGGACGTCGCGCCGGTGATGGTGCGGCAGGGCCGGCGGGCGCGAGTCCGGTCGTCGGCGCCGGGCTGGGCCGACGCCGGCGTGATCGTCCCCTCGGTGCTCTACGACCACTACGCGGACGCGCGCCAGCTCGCCCGCGCCTACCCGTCCATGAAGCGGCACGTGGATTTCGTGCGCGCGCACAACCCCGACCTGCTCTGGACCGAGGCGCGAGGCTACGACTTCGGCGACTGGCTGGCGATCGAGGAGGAGACGCCGAAGGAGGTCGTGGCGACGGCCTATTTCGCGCGCAGCGCCAGCCTTCTCGCGCGAGCCGCGAGCGCGCTGGGGCGGGCGGCCGACGCGAGCGCGGCGGCGGCCTTGGCTTCGGGCATCCGGCGCGCCTTCGGGGGTGCCTACATCTCAGCCGACGGCCGGGTGCACGGCGACACCCAGACGGCTTACGTCCTGGCGCTGGCCTTCGACCTCGTGCCCGAGGCCCTGCGAGCTGCGGCGGCCGGACACCTGGTCCGCCGGATCGAGGCCGCGGGCGGCCATCTGCGGACCGGCTTCCTCGGCGTCGGCCACCTCCTGCCCGTACTGGACGCGACCGGCCACGTCGACCTGGCCCAGCGGCTGCTCGTCGACACCGGCTTCCCCTCCTGGGGCTACTCGATCGAGCGCGGCGCGACGACGGTCTGGGAGCGGTGGGACGGCTGGACCGAGGAGAAGGGCTTCCAGGACCCGAAGATGAACTCGTTCAACCACTACTCGCTCGGCTCGGTCGGCGCCTGGATCTACGCGACCGTGGGCGGCCTCGCCCCTGACCCCGACCGCCCTGGTTGGGAAAGGGCCATCGTCCGGCCGCGGCCCAACCCAGCGCTCGGCCTCAGCTGGGGCCGCACTCGGCATCACTCCGTCCGCGGGCCGTTCGCCTGCTCCTGGCGCATCGAGGACGGCAAGTTCGCGATGGAGGTCGAGGTGCCGCCGAACGCGGGCGCCCTCGTCTACGTGCCGGGCGCGGAGCGGGCGGTCGAGGTCGGGTCGGGGCTTTGGACCTTCTAGGCGGAGCGCCGGCTCGAGGCGCGGACCACGAGCCGAGGCGGCAGGACGCTCGGCTCGACCTTGGCGCCGGGCCGCGACACCAGTCGCAGCACCATCTGCGCCGCCTCGCGGCCGATCGCTTCCATGTCCTGGGCGACCGACGTGAGGTTCAGCGTCGGCCAGGCGGCCATCGGGGTGTCGTCGTAGCCGACCACGCCGGCGTCGCCCGGGACCTGCTTGCCCAGGCTTGCCGCGGCGGCCAGGGCGGCGGACGCCAGCACGTCGTTGATCGCGAAGATCGCGTCGGCGCCGGCCTCGAAGAGGCGCTCCGCTCCCACCACCGCCGCGTCATACGTGAGCTCGCCGCAGTCGACCTCGAGGGCGCTCTCCGGCTGCACGCCGGCCTTGCGCAGCGCCTCGCGGTAGCCCTGGCGGCGATCCTGGACCGGGCTCAGGTCGGGCATGGCGTAGAGGAAGCCTGGGCGCGCATACCCTTCGCGCAGCAGGTGCTGCGTCGCGAGCCTGCCTCCGAGCAGGTTGTCGACGCTGACGTACGGCACGCCCTGGGCGCGGTCGATGGCGACCACCGGGCCCGACTCCTGGCTCAAGAGCTCGGGCGAGTGCGGGACCGTGATCAGGATGGCGTCCGCGCCATGCGCACGCAGCTGGGCCGCGAGCCGGGCCTGGCGGGCGGTGTCCTCCTGGCAGTCGGCCACGAGCAGCACGGCGCCGCCCGACTGCTCGAGAGCTGTGCCGATGCCCTGGGCGAGGCTGGTGAAGAAGGGGTTGGTGATGTCGCCGACGATCAGACCGATCGCCCGCGAGCCGTTGGTGCTCATGGCAGCCGATCCTGGCAGGTGATTCGCGCGCGGCGCAATCGGGCAAGCTCGCGTGCCAACATCCAGCGGCGATGCTGAAGCCGCTGTCGCTGGCCGTCGCCGCACTGCTGGTCACGGCCTGCACGGGAGCGGACCAGGGGGCGTCGAGCCAGGACACCTCCGCCGGCCTGGCCGATTTCCTGCCGGCCGCGCCGGGCTCCGGGCTGCCGAGCCAGGTCGAGACGCAGCAGGTGCTGGACATCGACACAGCCTCCACGGCCGTGCCGACGCCGGCCGACGCGACCAAAGCCGAGCTCTTGAACCTGCGCTACAAGGCGGGCTACGGCCGCATCTGGGGCACGTCGACGGACTATGTGACCATGCTCGCCCTCGCCTTTCCGTCCCCCGACGGCGCGGCCGGCTTCGCCGCTTTCGAGAGGCAGGGCCTGACCGGGGCGCAGAACACGTTCGTGACGTCCCATGCCGACATCCCGGGATCGTTCGTGTTCGTCATCTCCAGCCCGACCCAGGCGAGCGGAAACGAGAACTCCGAGATCTGCAACGGCGTCTGGTTCGCGTACCACGCCAACGCTTACGAAAGCCTCGCCTGTGGAACCCTCCCCAACTGGGCGACGCAGATCGAGCAGGCCGCCAAGAATCTCTATCAACGTGTGCGTCTCAAGGCAGGGTGACCGTGACGCGGCGCCTGATGTCTCGGGACGAGGCGCCGATCCGAAGCTCGCGCTCGCCCGGCTCGACGCGCCAGCCGCCGTCCCACCGACGGAATGCGCGCTCGTCGAGCGTCACCTCCACTGGAGCTGTCGCAGCGGGCTCGAGTGCCACCTTGGCGAAGCCCTTCAGCTCGGCGCCGACGTAGACCTGGACCACCTCAGAGCCGGGCCGCTCACCGGTGTTGGTGACGGGAACGCTCAGCCGAACCTCGCCGCCTGACTGCGTAACTTCCGGCTCGCCGAATTCGAAATGCGTGTAGCCCAGGCCGTGCCCGAAGCAGAATGTCGGCTCGATCCCGCGCGCGTCGAGGTCGCGGTAGCCGATCAGCGAGCCCTCCTCATAGCGCACCGCTCCGTCGGAGCCGGGATAGGCGGCGAACGCGGTGAGGTCCTCCAGCCGCTTCGGGAAGCTGATCGGCAGCCGCCCGCCGGGCTCCGAGGCCCCGGCGAGCATCTCAGCCAGGGCGGCCGCGCCCTCCTCGCCCGGGTACCAGAGGACCAGCAACGCGCCGGTGTCGTCTGCCCAGGGCATGGCGATCGGAGCGCCCGCGTTCACGACCACGGCCGTGCGCGGGTTGGCGGCGAGCACCTGCCGCACCAGCTCGTCCTGCTCACCAGGCAGCGCCAGGCTCTCGCGGTCCTTGCCCTCGGTCTCCCAATCCGGGTTATTGCCGACGACGAGGACGACGGCGTCAGCGGAAGCAGCGGCGGCGGCAGCGCGAGCGATTCCGTTGGGCCGGGCCGGCGGCCTCGCCCCCAGCCGGTAGCCGGCGACGATCGTGGCGTCGGAGTCCAGCTCGATCAAGAGCTCATAGGCGCGACCGCCCTCGAGCTCCACCGTCGTGCGCAGGGTCGTGCTGCCAAACCCGTACAGCGACTCGCCCGGCTCGGGCTTGGTGTTGTCGATCACGACCGCGCCGTCCAGCAGCACGCGCGCGGCGCCGGTGTTCGCGAGCGACAGCTCCCAGGGACCGTCGCGGTCCGGCTTGAAGGCCCCGCGCGCCCGCATCGAGAACGCGCTGCCCGCGTCGCCTGGCCAGGGTGTCCCGAAAGCCACGTACTGGCCCGTCCAGACGCGGTCGGTGGCGGCCGGCGGGCCGGCCCACTCGCGGTTGGCGAAGTACTCCACCGCCAGGCCCTCGGGGATGAGGCCGGTACGCAGCACCGGGACGTCGTGGTCGATGCGGCAGCCTTCCTCGTGCACGACCTCGACCCCGGGGAACTGCGCGCGCAGCGCTTCCAGCAGCGAGGTCCGCTGCAGCGGAATGACCGTGGAGCTCCCACCGCCGCCGGGCTCCAAGCGCTCGGCGTTCGGCCCGATCACGGCCAGCTTGCGAGCGCCCGTCAAGGGCAGCAGGCCGTCGTTGCGCAGCAGCACGGCGCCCGAGATCGCGAGGTTGCGCGCCAGGCGGCGGCGCTCGGGATCGTCGTCCTCCGCTTCGACGGCCGGCGCCGGCTCGTCGAGCAGTCCCGTGCGCTCGGCCAGCCGCAGGACCCGGCGGCAGTGGTCCTCGAGCACGGCTTCGGGCACCTTCCCTGCGCGCACGGCGTCCGCCAGCAGAGGGCCGAGATGCTGGGGCGGCCCCGGCATCTCGATGTCCAGCCCGGCGAGCGCCGCGGGCGCGGTGCTGTGCGTGCCGAGCCAGTCCGAGACGACGACCCCGTCGAAGCCCCACTCCCCTTTCAAGACCTCGCCCAGCAGCCAGGGGTGCTCGCCGCAGTAGGTGCCGTTGACGCGGTTGTAGGCGGACATCACGGCCCAGACGCCGGCCTCTCGCACGGCGGCCTCGAAGGCCGGCAGGTGGATCTCGCGCAGCGTTTTCTCGTCGACCTCGGCGCTGATCGTCAGCCTCTCGAACTCCTGGTCGTTGCACGCGAAGTGCTTGGCGCACGCGGCCACGCCCTGGCTTTGGACGCCGCGGATGTAGGCGACCGCAAGCTCCGCCGTCAGCAGCGGGTCTTCCGAAAACGACTCGAACGTCCGGCCGGCCACGGGCACCCGCTGGACGCAGATCGTCGGCCCCAGCAGGACGTGGACACCCTTGGAGCGGGCCTCGGCGGCCAGCCCCGCGCCATAGCGGTTGAGCAGGTCGACGTCCCAGGTGGAGCCCGCCGCGATCCCGCAGGGGAAGGACAGCGAGCGGCGCGTGCCGCGCGACTCTCCCCTCACACCCGAGGGACCGTCGCTCATCTTCAGCCGGCCGAGGCCGACGCGCGGGATGGCCGGCAGGTGCCAGACATCGTCACCCGCCGTCAGCAGGGCCTTCTCGTCGAGCGTGAGCCGCCCGAGCAACTCCTCCACCCGACCGGTCGCCGTCAGCATGCAGCCACCTCCTCGCGCCGCGCCACCGTGACTCCCGGCGGCACTTCGATCGAACCGCCTTCAGGGGTGAGCGCGACCGTGATCGCGCCGTGCGGCGTCGGCACCGATCCCTCCAGGCGCTCAAGACGGCCGAAGACGGGGCGCACAGCGACACGCGCGTAGCCGGGCTCGAGCGGACGCACGCCGAGCACGTGGGCGGTGAGGTCGTAGGTCGGCGTGGCCGACCAAGCGTGCGCGCGGCTGGACCGGCCCGGCCTCGCGTCCCAGAACTCCTGGAACGTCGTGTTGCCCTGCTCGAGCTGCGGCAGCCAGCGCAGGCAAAGCTCGGGGAGCAAGTCCGCGCGGCCCGCGGCGGCGACGGCCTGGTGCACGAAGTGGCTGGCGAAGGGCTGTGCGCGGAGGACGTGCTCAGCCGCGCGGAACCCGAACGCCGCCGGGTCCAGAGTGATCGCCTCGAGGGCGCGGTCACGTGGCAGATCGGCGGGCGACGGTGTGGTGAACAGCCGCTCCCCGTCGAGAATCTGGTCGAGGATTCCCGCCCAGCGGTCGGCGGGCGCTGAGCCCGCCACGATCGCCAGCGCGTTGGTGTGCTGGCTGAACCGCCGACCGCCGGGCACGTCCGCATACAGACCTCGCGCCGGATCCCAAAGCTGCTCCAGCGCCAGCCGGCTCCATTCGGCGCGGGCCTCGAGCTCCGCGCGCAGCCGCTCGGACTCGACCAGCTGCGCGGCATCGTGCACGGCTGCCGCGTACAGCGCGTCCAGCGCGCCGGTGACCTCGCCGCGTTCGACGGCTGCCCAATCGATGAACACTCCGGGAACGCCGTGCAGGAGGCCGTCGGCCTCGCGGAACCGTTCGAACGCATCCAGCACGCGGACCGCGACCGGCAGCAGCTCGCGCACGATGTCGTGGTCCGCGGAGTGCTCGAAGTAGCGCGCCAGAGCGCGCACCCAGTGCAGGGAGTAGTCGGTGCAGGCCAGCGGTCGGGACGGATCGCCGGCGGCGATCATGGGCAAGAACCCGTCCGCGCGCGGCGTCTGCGCGCAGAGGCCCAGATGGCGGCGCAGAAGGCGCCAGTCGGAATTGCTGACCAGCGTCAGCAGCGCGTGGATGTAGGAGTCGCCGACCCACGCCTGCTGCTCGCGACCCGGGCAGTCGACGAAGGCGTCGGTCGCGCAGACCTCGAGCGTGCGGGCGCCGACCTGCCAGATCCGGTTGAGTCTCTCGTCGTCGCAGCGGAAGTGAGCGCCGCCGGCGGTCGGGAACCGGCGCTCGACGGCGCCCACGCCCTTGACGTTCGCTCCACCGCGCGGGACCACGCTCAGGTAGCGGAAGCCCACGCCGTCGAAGGTCTCCCAGCGCTCGGGGCCGCCCGCGAGCCGGTGGCGCACGGCGTACCAGCGGGGAGACGCCTCGACCACGCCGTTCGGCAGCAGGTCCTCCCCGGCGTAAACATCGACCTCGGCGCCGCCCGGGCCCTCGGCTTCGACCCAGACCGTGCCGATCGTCACCTGCCCGGCGTCGAAGGTCCGCCACTCCTGGCCCGGCGCCGCCGTCTGCTCCCGCGCCGCGAGGTAGCCCGCGATCGGGTCAACGTCGGTGCCCGGCAGCTCCACGGAGCCGATCTCGGTCAGCTCGACCGGCAGCGCTGTGGGCTGCGGCAGGCCGCTGGGCTCGGGCGGCACGAACCGCTCACGACCGACGACGCTCACGGGCCCCCACTCGCTCCAGGAGCCGCCGTCGATCTCGGCGTGCGGAACGATGTCGTCGGGTGGCGTCATCGCCAGCCGCGTCACCGTTGCGCGGCCCTCCCACGACTCGTCCGAATAGAGACCGGCGGCGGGCGCTTCCAACGCGAACGCGCCGCGGCCCAACTGGTTGACCCCCGGAGCGGGTCGCCACCACGGCATCTTCTCGCCGTAGCCGCGCACGACAGCCAGGACCTCGTTGGCGCCGGCCCGCAGGTGCGAGGCGACGTCGACGACCTCGTAGGCGATGCGCTCGGGGGCTCCGCGCGCCGGACCGCGCATCACCTCGGCACCGTTCACGAAGAGGACGAAGCGGCCGTCGGCGGTGGCCCGCACAGGCAGCTCCGCCGGCACGGCCTCCAGACGCAGCGTGCGGCGCAGCTGGGCCGTGTGATGGCCGGCTTCGGAATCACCGAGCGCGGGCCAGATCCACCGGCCGCGCCAGGCTACGCGGAATCCAGGCACTCGTAAACGGCGCGGACCAGGTCGGCAGCCGTCCCGACCGGCTCGTTGCGCATCCGGTTGTGCACGAAGCCGAAGCTCAGGCCCCGCTCGAGGTCCGCGAACGCCAGGCTGCCGCCGGCCCCGCCGTGCCCGAACGCGGTCGCGCTGGGCCCCTTGAAGAGCGGCACCATCCGGTGGTAGCCGAGGCAGATGGCGGGCAGGTCGGGGCGCATCATCACGGCGGGCGTGTTGAAGACCTCGATCGACGCCGGCGACACGATGCGCGTCCCCTCGAGCTCGCCCCCCTCGGTGAGCATCGCGTACATGCGCGCGAGTCCCCGGGCGGTGGCGATGCCGTTGCCGGCCGGCAGCTCGGCGCGGCGGATCTCCGGCCTGTTCAGCAGGTCGACGAGGTGGGAGTCCGTGTCGGCGCGGTCGGGATGCACGAAGCCCGCCGCATAAGGCAGCGCCTCGAGTTCGATCGCCTTTCCGGCACGGAGCGCCGCCCGCGCGCCGGCGCCCATCGCCTCGTACATCTCCTTGATGCGCAGCTGGTCCGGCGTCAGCGCGGACTTGTCGACCACCGGCGGCGGCAGCACCGAAGCGGCGCGCCCCTCCGCCTCTGGAGGGATGCCGATGTAGACGTCGAGCCCCAACGGACCGGCGACCTCGTCGGCGAAGAGGCGGCCCGGCGTTCGGCCGTCGATGCGGCGGATCACCTCGCCGACGAGGAATCCCATCGTCAGCGCGTGGTATAGCGTCTGCGTGCCCGGCGCAAAGCTGGGCGGCGCCTCGGCCAGCTTGCGGGTGATCAGCTCCCAATCTTCGAGACCCTCTCCGTTGAGCCCGATCACGTCCCAGTAGCGCGGGAACGTGATCACTCCCGCCTGGTGCGTCAGGAGGTGGCGAACGGTGGTGCTCTCCTTGCCGTTGACGCCGTATTCAGGCCAGTAGCGCGTCACCGGGGCCTCGATATCCAGCAGCCCGCGGTCGTACAGCAGCTGGGCGCAGAGCGCGAGCACGCCCTTGGTGCAGGAGAAGATCACGGCCAGCGTGTCCTCGCTCCAGGGCCGCCCGTCGGCGGTCCCGGCCCAGATGTCCACGACCTTCTCACCGCGCAGATATGCCGCGACCGCCAGCCCTTCCTCGCCGCGCTCGAGCAGCGCGCGCTCCGCGGCCCCGGCGACTGATTCGAAACTCGGCGCGGTGTACCCCCGCACGGCGGTCACCTCGAGCGCCATCTGTCCAGCTGTCCTTCCAGCGCGAGGACGACGCAGTCGACGTTGAACGCGAACTGAGCGTCGGCATCGCCGTGACCGCCGGCCGCCAGCAGCCGGCGGATGTTGCCGAGCTCCGGCGCGGGCACCTCGTCGAGCTTGCGGGCGAACTCGATGTCCTGCGGGTGACCGCCTTCGGCGGCCAGAACCTCGTCGCGCACGCTCATGAACACCATCTGCGCGATGTACGTCGTCGCCATCGCGACGACCGGCTCCGGGAAGCCCGCCCGGTAGAGGCTGCCCAGGAAGCGGTCGAACTGCTCCAGGCCGCCGGCCCCGGGCCCCGTCGGGAAGCGGAAATAGAGAGCGAGCGGCGTGTGCACGCGGAGGATGCGCCGCAGCTCGATCGCGAACGCGCGGACCCACTCCTGCCAGGACGCGTCGTCCGGCGGCGTCCAGCGGTCGTCGATCGCGACCTCGAGCACCGTGCTCGCGACGGCCTCCAGCAGGGCGTCGCGGTTGGGGACGTGGTAGTGGAGCGCGCTGGGGTCGACCCCGAGGTGCTCGGCGACCCTGCGCATCGTGAGGTTCTCGAGTCCCACCTCGAGCGCCGCGGCGACGATGCGCTCCCGGTCGATCACCCGAGGACGGCCGCGCGTCCGGCGCTGCTCCATCAGGCGGGCGTGGTCGCCAGGGCCGCGAGGCGGCCGTCGAGGAACTCGACCACGCGGTCGATCGCCTGCGCGCCGACCTTCAGCGGCGCGAGGTCGAATGCGTGCGGAGCCCCCGGGTACAGGGCCAGCTCGGCGTCGTTGCCCGCGGCCCGCCAGCGCGCCCACATGAAGAGCGTGTCGTCGAGCAGGCTGTCCTCGGTCCCGCAGGTGAAGATCGCGGGCGGCAGACCGCCGAGGTCGGCGAGCAGCGGCGAGAGCTCTTCGCGCAGCTCCGCGTCGACGACGTGGTCGAGCAGCCAGCGCAGGTTCTCCTCGTTCAGCCCCCGCTCCTTGTAGTGACGCACGCTCGGGGTAAGGCGCAGGTCGTACATCCCGTAGCGGAGGTCGGCACCGCGGAAGCCGGTGTAGCCGTGCCGGTCGCGCAGCCGCAGGATGGTGGCGGCGGTCAGATAGGCGCCGGCCGAGTCGCCTCCGATCAGGACCGCATCGGTCCCGAACTCGCTCAGCGCGTTCTCGATGACCCAGAGGGCGGCGGCCTCGCAGTCGTCGATCGGCTCGGGGAAGCGAGCCTCCGGGGCCAGCCGGTAGTCGACGCTGACGATTGCGGCGCCGAGCCGCTCGCCGAACGCGTGCAGCATCTCGTCCTGGTGGTCGTACGCGCCGCCTATCCAGCCGCCGCCGTGGAAGCGGACGTACACCGCGCGCGGCGAGCTGTGCGTACCCAGGATCCTGATCGGGATGGCACCCGCCGGCCCCGGCACAGACCGCTCGACCGCGTCATCGCGGCGCACCGGCGCCGGCGTTGTCTGCTCCGCCTGTGCGCGCAGCTGCTGCGGCGTGAAGCTCGTGATCGGCGGCAGCGCGGCGGCCGCCATGCGCATCATCGAGAGCATCTGCTCCAGCTCCGGGTCCGTCGGCTCGTGGACCGGGGCGAAGGGATCGGCAGTCTCGGGGTTGACTTTTTTCACGACAATGGATTATCCAGCATGTAGTGAGCGCTGACGTCAAGCCGCGAGCTTCGCGGGGGCCCTCGCGGCTCCCCGGCGCCGCCAACATCGGCGGGACCCTGCTGATCCTGATCGCGGTCCTGTCCGTGGCGCTGCGCGCGCAGACGGCTTCGCCGCCCGCGATCGCGGAGTTCGCACCGCAGGCTCAGCAGATCAAGAGCGCCCCGGCCGAGCAGACATCAACTCTGGGCAGCGGCGAAGGTGGCGCGGCCCTCGGCACACCGCCCAGCCCATCCCCGATTCCCTCGCCGAGCCCGCCGGACCTGAACGGCGCCATCATCTCCAACTCGTGCATCGGCGACCCGCCGCGGCAGATCCAGGACCCACAGTCGCCGCCCTGCATTCCCTACTGGAAGGGCAACAACGGCGGACCTACGTCACGGGGCGTCGACTCCACGTCCATCAGCATCGGCCACACCCAGTCGGCCCAGCAGCTGACGGCGCTGGTCGATGCCGTGACCTTCTTCAACAGCCACTTCATGCTCTACGGCCGGCACATCACGCTGCAGGACTTCTCCGGCGACAACCAGGGCAGCGGCGCACCGGGACAGCGAGCGGAAGCTGACCACGAGGCGAGCATGAACATCTTCGCCGCCATGAACGACAACAACGGCGGCGGCATCAGCTACGGCGACCAGCTGGCGAAGGACGGCGTCATCGCGACCTACGTGCGGCCTTATCTGACAGAGGGCTATATGGCCTCGCACGCCCCTTACGTCTATTCGTACCCGATGGCGTTCGACACACTGGAGCGCACGTTCGCCGCCTGGGCCTGCGCGCGCCTCAAGGGCGGCAAAGCGGTCCACGCCGGCGTCGGCTCTGTCGGGCTGCCGCGCAAGTTCGGCCTGATCTACACCTACGAGAACCTGGACGTCGCCGCCACCGACCAGGTCTTCAAGGACTCGCTCAACAGCTGCGGTATCAGCCTCACCTATGAAGCGCAGCCGGACAGCGGCGGGGAGAGCACGCAGGACGAGCGCTCCAACAACTTGAACTCGATGATCAACATGAAGACCAACGGCGTGACGACGATCTTCTGCCTCTGCGACCGCACGATCATGAACGACGACATGCAGAACGCCGACAACCAGGGCTACAACCCGGAGTGGGTGGTCAGCAGCTACGACCTGATGGATGACGACGCCGAGATCCGCACCATCGTCAACTCGACGACGCAGAAGCAGCACCTATTCGGCATCTCCGTGTTCCCCATGGCGCGTCAATTCGGTGACAAGCCGTCGACCTGGGACACGCCGCAGGACCCCTACCAGAGCGAGACCGCCGAGGTCGGGCGCGACTACATGTATCGCAACCTGCTGCTGATCGCCGCGGGCATCCAGATGGCCGGACCGCACCTCACGCCGCAAAGCTTCCAGGCCGGTCTCCAACGCGCGCAGTTCCCCAACCCCCCGAACGCGATCATGGCCGGCAAGGTCGGCTTCAACGGTGGCTCGCACGCGATGACGACCGACGTGGCGGAGTTCTGGTGGAGCAACGTCGACCCCGGCCCGCTGCCGGACGAGACCAGCGGCGGAGCCTGGTGCTACATCGGCCACGGCTCGCGGCACAGCCTCGCGGACCCCTGGCCGGCCGGCGACCCCGGCTTCTTCAGCCCGCCCTGCGACAGCGGCAATGAACCGGCCGGCAGCGGTTGAATCCGCGCCGGTGGTAACCGTCACCGCCGGCGCAGTCCGAGGTAAGGTCGAGAACGGGATCGCCAGCTTCCTGGGCATCCCGTATGCGGCTCCGCCCTTCGGTAAGGACCGGTTCCGAAAGCCACGCCCGCATGAACCCTGGGCGGGTGAGCTCGACTGCACCGCGTACGGGCCGACACCTCCGCAGGCGCCCTACAGCGGCGGCCTGGAGAAGGTGCTGCCGTCGGTGATCATCGAGGGCGAGGAGATCCTCAACCTCAACGTCTGGACGCCGGCCGGCGCGATCGGCGGCGACGAGCTGCTGCCGGTCATGGTCTGGGTCTACGGCGGCGCCCTGACTCGAGGCTCCAACGCGATCTCGCTCTATGACGGCGCGACGTTTGCGCGCGACGGCGTCGTGCTCGTGGCCATCAACTACCGCGTCGGCCTCGAGGGCTTCGCCTCCTTCCCAGACACGCCCGGCCAGAACGGCCTCGCCGACGCGGTCGCGGCGCTGGAGTGGGTGCACGCGGAGATCGCCAAGTTCGGCGGCGACCCGGCGCGCGTGACCGTGTTCGGCCAGTCGGCCGGGGGCGGCATCGTCGGCGCGCTGCTCGGCCTGCCGCAAGCCCGCGGCCTGTTCGCGGGGGCGATCGTGATGAGCGCGCCGATCGGACCGCGCGGCAAGCCGCCGCGCCGCGAGGTGACGGCGCTGGTCGCCGGCAGCCTGGGCATTCCAAAGACGCGGGAGGCGTTCGCGGAGGTGCCGCCGGCCGTGCTCGTGGATGAGCTCTCCAAGCTCACTGGGGGCGGCGCGCTGATCGGCGGCCGGGCGAGCTTCGCGCCCGATCCCACGCTCGGGGATCCGTGGCGCGAGATCGAGGCCGGGGCGAACGCGGACGTGCCGGTGATCGTCGGCGGCACCGCCGAGGAGTTCGGCCTCTATCTGGGCCCGACCGGCCTGCGGAGCAGGATCAAGTGGTACCACCTGCTGCTGGCGCTGGTGATGTTCCGGCCCGGGCCGCGGCGCCTGCGCAAGCTGCGCTCGAAGACGCCTGAGGCTGGAGTCGCTGACCTCTTCGGCGCCGTGGCGTCCGACGGGCTGATCTCGCGCGCGGCACACCGGCTCGCGAAGCTGCGCGCGCGGCGCGGCGGCCGGACGTACGTGTACGAGTTCGGCTGGCGCTCGACGGTTCTCGGTCTGGGCGCGGCCCACGGGCTCGATATCCCCTTCGTCTTCGACGCCCTGGCGCTGCCCGACGCGAGCATGCTGGCCGGCGATGGCGCCCCGCAGCGCCTGGCCGACGAGATGCACGGCGCATGGGTCAGGTTCGCCAAGAGCGCCGATCCGGGCTGGCCCGCGTGGGAGGGCGACGGCTCGGCCAAGGTCTTCGCCTAGGCCACCTCCCTCCCCGCTTGCGGGGAGGGCCGGGGAGGGGCTGCCTAGGCCCTCGACCAGAGGGCTTTGAGCGCCGCGACGTGCTCCGGGCTGTAGATCTGCTCGGGAGGCACGAAGTGGTGAACGCCCGCGAAGCGCCGGATGTGGATGTCCGGGAAGAGCCGCGCGAGGATTCCGGCCCTCAGCTCCTCGTGGACCCCGGTCTGGTCGCCGTAGCCGAGGAAGACCGGAAACTTGCAGCGGCGGAAAGATTCGCGATCAAGGTCGTGGGCTTGAAAAGCGGCCATCATCGTCGCCAGTCCTGCCGGTCGCGACGACATCCAGGGCGGCGGTGGGCCGGGCGGCGGCGGCGGGGGCTCGACGCCTGGCTTGAGCTGCAGCTGCATGAAACCGCGCATGAACTCGGCGCCCGTCTTCCCCGCCAGGCCTGCCTCGAGCCGGCGCCAAAATTCCGACTCCTCGGCGCTGGGCGGCCCGGGGATGGACGCCGGCTCGAAGAGCGCCAAGCTGAGCAGCCGCTCGGGATGAGCGCCCGCAAACGCAAGCGAGACGAAGCCGCCTCCGGAGTAGGCGAGCAGGTGAAAGCGCTCGAAGCCCAGCGAGTCGGCAAACGCGGCCAGAGCGTCGACCTCTTGGGCGACTGAGTAGTCCGGCGGCGGAGCCTCACCCGCATAGACCTCGAGATCTTTCGTGTGCAGCTCGACCTCGCCGGCAAGCGCCTGGGAAAGGTGCGCGTAGCGGAGGGCTGCAGGGTTGACCCCACCGGGCAGGGCGAGCACGTGAGTTGTCATGCCCAACATGATCCCGGCGGGAGCGGCCGCGCACATCGCGCGTTCGCGCTATCTCAGGAGGTCGTTCTCGAGGGCGAAGAGGGTCACGCCCGCACGCGTCTGCACGCCGGCCTTCTCATAGATGTGACGCACATGGTGGTCGACGGTACTGGCGGAGATCGAAAGCCGCCCGGCGACCTGCTTCTTCGTCTCACCGCGGCAGATCAGCCTGAGCACCTCCACCTCGCGCTCCGTCAGGTCCGCGGGCCGCTCAGCCCGGGACCGGCCGGCAGCATGGCCGGCGGCGTTGAGGACAGCTGCCACCGCCTGTCCATCGAGGCCCCCGGACCGGACGGTCGCCTCGAGCTCTTGTGCGGCCTGATCGGGCGGCAGCGCCTGGCGGTGCGGTCGCGGCTGCGTCATGGCCTGGTAAGCGTCGGCGGCAGCCAGCAGCCGAGCCTCAGCTGGGATGTCCGCGCGCGAGCAGCCTCGGTGGTAGCCCGAGCCGTCCAAGCGCTCGTGGTGCAAACCGGCGAGATGCGCCAGGTCGTGCAGCGCTCCCACGCGGCCGAGGATGCGCTCGGAGTAGTAGGGATGCAGCCTCACCCGCTCCCACTCCCCGTCGGTGAGCGGTCCGGCCTTGTCCCAGACGCCGTTCGGGACCGAGATGCGACCGAGGTCGTGGACCAGGGCGGAGCGGGCGACGGTCGCGCCGCCACCGGCCGCTCGCACCAGCTCCGCGACTCCGCGGGAGTGCCCCGCCGTGTAGGGGGACTTGAGGTCGACGAAATCCGCGAAGACCTCCAGGACCGGGTCCATGCGGCCCTCCGGAACCCAGGGTCGCGGCTCTGGCTCGAGCCGCATCACCTCGTCCCAAGGCGAGGTCGCGTCGGCGGCCTCGATGATCGCGTCTGAGCCGCGGACGAAGGCCTCGACCAGGGCGGGGTCGTAAGACAGGCCGGAGCGCCGCTTGATCGCCGCCGACAGCTCTGGAGCGTCCAGCTCGCGGTGCAGGACCTCGACGTCCCTCGCGATGAAGACCAGGCGCGACGCGAGGGGGATCCGCTCACCGGCCAGGCCGTTGGGAAAGCCCTGGCCGCCCCACTGCTCGAAGGCCGCGCCGAGAGCCGCCCGCACCCCGGTGTCCAGGCCCAGCCGCGCCGCCAGGTTCTCGCCGAGCTCGCAGTGCGCGCGCACACCGTCACGGGCGCGCCCGCGCCCGCCGGCCATCATCCCTGCCATCAGTCGTGCCCGCCTGAGCGGCGGCTGGCCGGCGCCGACCTTCGGCATCACGTGTGTGCCAAATTCACGGTTCGTGCCGCCGAGGACCGGCGCGATCGCGGCTCGCACCGCGATGTCGTCGCCGCCCACCATCGCGGCCCATTCGTGCGCATCGGCGGTGCAGCCGAGGAAGCGCAGCAGCGCCACGTAATAGACCTGGGAGCGCTCTTGCTCCGACAGGCCGGCGGCTTCGGCCAGACACAGCGCGATGAGGCAGGTGCGCAGCGCCTGCTCGAGCGGCTGCCCCATGCCCAGATCGGTGGCGAGAGACAGCGCTCCGATCAGCTCGGCGAGCCGCAATCCCTCAGGCACGGCAGCCCAGTCTGACGGTCGCGCCGTGCGGGCTGCCGGTCAGCGCTCGCGGGCGAGCATCGCCTCCAGGCCCAAGACGAGCAGGTCCACCGTGTCGGTCCAGTACTGGTCGGGGTTGCTGAGCCAGACCTCGGGCATCACCGCTGAGCTTGCCGTCAGCGTCGGAAACTCGGCGGCCGGCAGCCCCAGCAGCACCAGCTCGAACCGCTTGCGCAGCACCTCCAGCTGGCGGGCGTCGTCCAGCTGGGCCATCGCTGCCGCGTCCTGGGAGATAAGGAGCAGGTAGCCCGATAGCAGGTTGGAGATCACCCGGATCCACACGATCGCCCGGCGCCGCTCGAACCCCGCGTCCAAGAGGATGGCGAGCAGCGTCTCGCTCATCCGCCAGAAGCCGGCCGCGCCCTCGCCGGTATAGGCGATCGACAGCGGCAGAGCCAGCGGACGCGCCTCCATCTGCTTCTTGAAGTTGGTGATCGCCAGGCGCACGCGGTCCTGCCAGCTCATCGACGGGCTCATACCGTCGGAGAGGTCGAAACCGGCCAGGACCTCGTCGGTCATGGCGTTGATCAGGTCCTGCTTGTCGCTCACGTGACGGTAGAGCGCCATCGGCGTCACGCCCAGCTCCAACGCGAGGCGCCGAAGACTCACGGCTTCGAGCCCTTCGGCGCCACCGACGTCCAGGGCCCGGGCCACGATCGCCGCCCGCGTCAGCCCACGTCGCTTGCTTTCGGTGTTCGCCATCGGACTTGACAAAGTATACGGCGCATACCTAGACTGCAACCGCTATGTCTACACCGTATGCGGACACCGATAACCAGAGCCACGAATCCACGTCGTCTCCGCTGCTGGCCGTCCTCAGGGCGCCGGCCTACCTCCTGCTTTGGACGGCGCAGTTCGCCGCCCTGCTCGCGGGCTTCTTCAACTATGTCGCGATAGCCTGGCTCGCCCTTCAGCTCACCGGCTCGAGCCTCGTCGTGGGCTCGCTGCTGGCCGCCGCGGCCATCCCGATGGCCGTGCTGATGCTGGTCGGAGGCGCCATCAGCGATCGCTTCTCGCCGCGCAGCACGATGCTGGCCGCCGGTCTCGCGCGCGGCGCGGTCATGGCAGTGATAGCGGCGCTGGCGCTGGCGCACTCGGTCCAGGTATGGAACCTCTACGTCGCCGCCGTGCTGGTGGGTGCGACCACCGCTTTCTTCACCCCTGCCAGCAGCGCGCTGCTGCCGCGGCTGGTGCGAGACGAGCAGCTGGAGGCCGGAAACGCGCTCTTCAACATCAGCGCCACGGCCGCCACGATCCTGGGGCCGGCGGCGGCCGGCTTGCTGGTGGCCGCCGTCGGGGCGGGCTCCGCGCTGGCCGGCGACGCCGGCGCGTCCATCGTGTCGGGCCTGCTCCCCGCCTTCCTACCCGCCGCTGCCCGCGAGGCCGGACGCCGGCAGGGTCCCGGTGCGCTGGCCGCGATCGCCGAGGGGCTGCGGCACGTGTGGGCTGACGCCTCGCTGCGGGCGACCATCCTGGTCCTCGCCGCCCTGAACTTCTTCCTCATCGGCGCGATCGAGGTCGGCCTCCCGCTCCTTGCCCGGCAGCGCTTCAGCCAGGGCGCCTTCGCGCTGGGGACGGCTTTCGCCGCCTGGGGCCTCGGCTCGACCGCCGGGTCGATCGTCGCCGCGACGCGGCCCAAGCCGAAGCACATGGCCGCCGTGCTGGTTGCCGTCGTCGCGGTGCTCGGCGCGGGCATGGCCGGCGCCTTCCTGGCGCCCGATCTGCCCGTTCTCGTGGCGGTGATGGTCGTGGTCGGGCTCTTCGAGGGAGTCGGAACGACCTACCTGATCAGCTGGATGCAGCGCCGGACGGAGATGGCGATGCAGGGCCGGGTGATGGCGCTCGGCCGCCTGGCGATGGTCGGCCTCGAGCCGCTCTCGCTGGCGCTCGCCGGCGCGTTGGCGGCAAGCCACCTGGGCGTTCTCTTCTGGGGTGCGGCGGGAGCGGTCCTGCTGACCGCGGCGCTGGCGGCGGCGAGCCCGGCAGTGCGGCGCATGTAGCTGCGCCGCTACTCGTAACGCAGCGCCTCGGCCGGGGCCACACGCGAGGCCGAGCGCGCCGGCAGGAACGTGGTCAGCAGCGTCGCCAGGTAAGAGCCCACCAGGATCAGCAGGATCTCGATCACGGGCACGTGGAAGTCCACCCTGCCGAAGGTCTGGTCGGTCACGAAGAACCTGTACGACTGCCAGACGCCGACCAGCGCGCCGATGGCGAGGCCCAGGATGGCGATCAAGCTCGATTCCATCAGGAACGAGCGCTGCACCAAGGAGCGTCGATAACCCAGCGCCCTCAGCATGCCAATCTGCTGCCAGCGCTCGACCACCGCGCGCGTGCTGATGACCCCGAGCCCGGCGATGCCGACGATCAGGCCCAGCGCGAGGAACCCGGTGATCAGGTTGAGCAGCGTCAGGATCCCGCTGAGCCCCTGCGCCACCTGGTCCGCGACCACGACCGGCTCCAGCTGGTCCTTCACCAGCACCCGCCCGAGGTCGAGCCGCGCCTTGTTCACATCGGCGCCAGGACGGGTCATGAAGTAGTAGCCGGTCGGCGTGAGCGTGCGCGCCGCAGACGCGATAGCTGAGGCGGGCGCCGACTGCGATCCGCTCGCCTCGGCGAACTGTCCGCTCTGCAGCGCCGTGCGGGTGGACATGTAGATGCCGTCCCAGGTCGGGCGAACCAGGAAACCGACGACGGTGACGCGCCAGGTCTGTGGCTGGCCGCTCGTCCCCTTGAAGCCCGAGTCCAGCTGCACCTGGAAGGGCTGGAACGTGCTGGCCGAGCTGCTGATGCCGCTGATGACGGCTGGATTGCCGCCCTGGGAATCGAGCAGGGAGGCGTCGAGCACCACGTAGCCCGGGTGGTCGCGGACGGCGTCCCAAGCCGCGCGGTCAGACGAGAACTCGGCAGCGCGCGGCTTCAGCGCGTACTGCGTGCTGGAGAGGTATCCGTCGTCGACCACGTGGACGGGGTTGAACTCGCCGCCGGCCGGGCTCGCCACCGTGCCGTCCGCGCGCACCTGGCGCGGCATCGCAGGGATCGTCTGGTTCTCCCAGCCGACCGCGGTGATCTCGCGAGCGGTTGCCGGGTTGCCGCGCACCAGTCCCGCCACGTCGGTCGGAAACGCGGTGCCGGCGCTCTGCTGGAAGTTCTGGTCCGGCGTTCCGGCCACGATCTGCCAGCCGCCCGAGGCCTGGCCGACCTGGCCGAAGTTCTGGATCAGGACGTCCTTGAACACGGACATGAACACGACCATGAACGTCACGATCGCGAACATCGCGACCGCCATCCCGGTGCGGAATTTGGTCGACATCGGGTAGGCCATCGACGTGCGCGTGACGGCCGCGAGGCCGGCGATGCGACCGGTGAAGAACATCACGCCGCGGATCAGCAGGTCGCTGTTGAACATCACCAGCCAGATCGCGCCGAGCAGCGCCATCAGGGCCGAGAGGGCGAACACCTCGGGGCCGGCCAGCAGCTTGTCAATTTGCAGGGCCTTGTCGATGTGCAGCAGCTTCTCGACGCGGCCGAAGGGACGGCCCCAATAGACCAGCAGCCCGATCGCCGCGGCGGTGAAGCCGATCCGGGCGGCGACCAGGCGGCGCACGCCGGCTGCGTTCGCGATCCACCGGATCAGGAGTCCGGTGCCCACGATGACGAGCGACACCCCGCCGGAATAGACGAACTCGGAGTGAGCGCTGAACGTGGTCAGTGCGAGCAGCGCGCCGAGGACGATGGTCATCGGGCCGCGCTTGAACAGGGCCCACCAGAAGCGGGCGATCGCACCCAGCGTGCCCAAGGTCAAACGGCCGAGCGACACCAGAGGGTGACCCTTGAAGAGCTGCCGCAGGCCGAACCAGGCGGTCGAGAAGACGCCCGTGAACATCCTGCCCAGGCCGGCGTCGCGGCTCTCGTCGACGTCGAGGTCGCGGATGGCGGCGACGATGTTGAGCCGGCTGACCTTGTACGCGGAGAAGGCCACCACGATGAACGTCAGCAGGATGCCGACGCAGATGGCCATCACGAGGGTCGTCGGCTCGATGTCGTATGTGAGCGTCAGGCCCTGGTAGAAGCCGGTGAACAGGCTGGCGAGGACGGAGATCATCAGCCTGCCGACGAGCACGCCGCCCGCGATGCCGATGACGCTGGCGCCGAGCGTGTAGGCCATGCCCTCGAACAGGAACATCTGGGTGAGGTGCCGGCGCTTGAGACCCACCGCGCGGCTCATCCCCATCTCGGCGCGGCGCTCGGCGGCCAGCATCACGAAGATCAGGAAGATCAGCAGCACGCCGACGGCGATCGAGAAGAAGCTCACGCCGAGGAGGGCGCCGACCGCGAGCTGGCCGCCCTCCTGGGCGAACACGACCGCGTCGGCCTTGTACGGCGTGAACTGATAGAGGTCCAGCCGGCCGAGGATCGGCGTCAGGGTCGCCGACTCGCCGGGAGCCACCGACTTCACGACCTTGCTGAGCAGTCCTTGCAGCTCGGGGCTCGAGGCCATCGTCTTGAACTTGGGCGTCACGGCCGGCTGCTGGGCCGCCTGCAGCAGCTGCGTCATCGTGTCGCGGCCTGGGTCTGACGCGGGCAGCGAATCGGCGAGCGCCATGATCTGCGGACCCACGTCCGGCTGCAGCAGCAGACTCCTCAGCTGAGCGGCCGCCGAGCTGTCGACCTGCAGCGACGCCAGCATCTGGTTGAGATTGGTGCGGGCGTCGTCCACGGCCGCGGGACCGGCCGACTTCGGCACGGTGGCCGAGACCGCGTTGAACATGATCGACTGCACGATGCCCTCGCCCGCCAGCGACTTGAACTCGTCCGTCGTCTGCGGCTTGTCGAGCTCCACGAGGAGCCGGCGGCTCCAGTCCAGCCGCGGGTCGAGGAACGACGCGCTGTCGTGGATGTGGCGGACCTCGGCCTTGATGGCCGGCGTGTTCAAGTAGGCGCGAAGGTCGTCGGCCGCCTGCGCGTCGGTGAACAGCGCGCGCATGCGGCGCGTGATCTCCTGGCCGGTGACGCCGTTCGGGCCGAGGTCGTCGATGCCGCCCGAACCCGTGTTGCGAACGAAGACGACGTTGTATCCGTCAGGCCGCTGCAGCAGCTGCCGGATCGTCGCGATCGGCATCACCACCGAGTTCACGATCGGGCCGTGCTGCGCGATGCTCGGGTTGACCTCGACACTGAGCACGTCGCGAACCGTGACTTCGGTCGGGTGCCCGTCGACGAAGAGGTGGATGTGGTCGCCCGGCGACGCGCCCAGCGTGTGAGCCAGCTGGTCGCCGATGTACACATGTGCCGGCTGTAGGTCGGCGGCGCTCAAGCTCGCGCCTGAGCGGCTCTGCAATGGCCCCCACAGGTCGGTGAACCCCGCCGGCACGCCGAACACGGCGACGTTCTCGGACGAGGACTGGTCGGTGGTCGCGTCGACCATCGAGCCCGGCGCGACGATCGCGCCCGCCGCGGCCTTCACGTTGGGGTCGGACTTCGCCTTGGCGATCACGTCCTCGGCCTGCGCCGAAGTGAAGAAGTCGAAATCGGCGGTGCCCGCGCCCTGCACGTTGCCGCGGTCCGGGTGGGTGGTGAAGGCTTCGTCCAGGCCGCCGATCTGCTTGAGCTGGATCGACTGGAGCGAGTACGAAAGGGTGTCGCCGACTCCGAGCGAGGCCGTGATGATCAGCGTCGCCAACATCAGGCCGAAGAGGATCAGCACGGTCTGCGCGCGCCGGCGCGGGATGTTGCGCAGCGCCATCTTCAAGAGGACTCGGTTCCAGGCGGCCAGCACGAGCAGCACGACCAGGACCGCGCCGACGGCGGCCGCCATCCACGTCGCCAGGGTCAGCGGCGGGACGCCGAAGAAGCTGATCACGCGTCTTGCTCGGCCAGGGCCAGACGGGTGCCCGAGTCGGAGGAGATCTCGCCGTCGCGCATCCGGATCAGCCGCTGCGCCAGCGCGCCGACCTCCTCCGAGTGCGTGACCCAGACGAAGGTCTGGTCGTTCTGGCGGTTCAGCTCGACCATGAGGTGCATGATCCCGGCGCTCGTCTCACTGTCCAGCGCCCCGGTGGGCTCGTCCGCCCAGACGATGGCGGGCTTGGTCGCCAGCGCGCGCGCGATAGTGAAGCGCTGCCGCTGACCGCCGCTCATCTCGGCCGGACGGTGGCCGCCCCACGCGCCCACGTCGACCATCTCGATCGCCTCCTGGGCGCGCTTGCGCGCCAGCGAGGGCTTGACGCCCCCCACCAGCATCGGCAGCTCGACGTTCTCGAGGCCCGTCAGCACGGGCAGCAGGTTGTAGGTCTGGAAGACGAAGCCCATCTCTCGGGCTCGAAAGTCCGTCTTCTGGTTGTCCGTCAGCTCCGAGAGGTCCTGCCCCGCGATCTTGATGGTGCCGCGGTCGATGACGTCGAGCCCGCTGAGGCAGTTGAGCAGCGTGGTCTTGCCGCAGCCGCTCGGGCCCATGATCGCGACGACCTCGCCCTTGCGCACCTCGAGGTCCAGCGCCCGCAGCGCCTCGATCTTCTGGCGGCCGGCCTCGTAGATCTTCCAGACGCCCTTGGCGTCGACGATGTTCTGGCTGGTCAAGATGGTTTTCCTCCGAGGTCAGCGTGGGCGGCGGCCGTCGCTGTTGAAGCACCGCTGCGCCCTGATTTATGACTCACGCCGGGCAGCATGAAGCCGCCCCATGAAGAGGCGGCTTCGAAAGTGTGACGTTTCTGAGTCGGCGGTTAGGCTGTGCGGCTCACGGGATGTCGCGACAGATCCGCTGGGGTGCCCCAGGCGCAAGGCAGCGCCGAGCATCGCAGCGAGCGCACGCACGTGCGTAAGCGAGAAGCGCAGAAGCTAACGCAGCGGATGGGGTGCACCAGCGGAGTCCGAAGGATGGCCAGCCGCACTTGCGGCCGGCCACTGTCGCCGCATCTTGTGAGTTGTGCAGCCTAGGAGGCCAGTTCGAGGGGCTGCATGCTCAGGTCCGCGACCGCGGGACGGGTACGCCTGACGATCAGGAGGCAGCTCACCGCCCCCAGCGCCAGCGCGGCCGCCGGCACCGCGAGCGTCGGCCGGAGCGCGGTCAGGAACCCGTTGGTGAAGACCTGGTGGATCAGCTGCTGGACCAGGTGCACGGCCTGGGGCGGCACCCCGGCCGGCAGCCCGGTTCCCCCGCTCTGGCCGCGCCCCACCGCGAGCCCGCCCTTGGTGGCGGCGGTGAAGCCGCCCACGAAGCCCGGCCGGAACTGCGCCGGCAGCTGGGCCGAAGCGCTGACCGCCTGGGTGTGCAGCGAGGTCGCCAGCTGGTTTGACAGGACCGCGCCCACGACGGCCGCGCCGATCGCGGCGCCGAGCTGGCGAGCCGTGTTGAGCAGGCCCGACGCGGCCCCCGCCATCTGCGGCGAGATCTCGTGCATGGCCTCGGTCATGATCGGGGCGATCATCGAGCCCATGCCCAGGCCGGCGATCGCCAGCGGGACGATGAAGGTGAACGGCGTGGCGTTGAGCGATGCGACTGCCGCAATGCCCGCGATGCCGACCGCGAACAGGCCGGCGCCGCCCATCAGGATGTAGCGCCCTCCGAAGCGGTCGGTGAGGCGCCCGGCGAAGGGCGCCACTGCCGAGAGAGTCAGCGTGAGCGGGACGGTCGTGAGGCCGGCCTCGATCGCGCTGAAGCCGAGCACCGACTGCATGAAGATCGTGGTGGTCAGGAAGAACCCGAACATCCCGAAGAAGATCAGGCCGCTCAGCCAGACCATCACGGAGTAATTCCGGTTGCGAAACAGCGATAGAGGCAGCAGGGGCTCGGCCTGGAAGCGCTCCCAGAGCAGGAAGAGTCCGAAGATGACCAGGCCGGCGGCGATGACCATGGGAATCGTCACCGGCGAGCCGGCGATCGCCCCCCACTCGTAGCGCTGCCCCTCGATCAGCCCGAAGACGACGCCGAAGAGGCCGAGCGAGGCCAGCAGCACTCCGACCAGGTCCAGGCTGTGGCTGCGTCCGGGCCTCAGGTCCGGGACGAAGCGCAGGGCGAGAATCATCGCGGCGACGCCGATCGGCAGGTTGACGAAGAAGATCCAGCGCCAGTCGAGATAGGTGACGATGACGCCGCCGAGCGTCGGCCCGGCGATCGCGGCCAGCCCCGTGACCGAGCTCAGGATGCCCAGCGCGGCGCCGCGGCGCTCGGCCGGGAAGATCGCTGACACGATGACCAGCGACTGCGGCGACAGGATCGCGGCGCCGACGCCCTGGAGAACGCGGGCGGCGATCAGCTGGTTGGCGTCCTGCGACAGCCCGCACAGGGTCGACGCGAGCACGAACAGGCCGAGCCCGCCGATGAAGAGGTTGCGCTGGCCGAAGATGTCCCCCACGCGCGCGCCTGTGATCAGCAGCACCGCCAGGGTGAGCAGGTAGGCGTTCACGACCCAGAGGATCTGGTCGAGGCCCGCGTGGAGCGCCGACAGCATGGTCGGGATCGCGACGTTGACGATCGTCGTGTCCAGCAGGATCACGAAGAACCCAAGGCACAGGACGAGCAGCGCCGCCCACGGGTTTTTGGTCTGAGCCACTTTCACACCTCCAGCCGTCTCTTGCATGACGCAAGTGACCATAGCAGAGTCTCTTGCATGATGCAAGTGGCTCCGCTATGATGGGCGCGTGAAACACGCCAGCCTGGCCGAGATGAACTGCCCTGTCGCCCGCACCCTGGACGTGGTCGGTGAGTGGTGGACGGTCTTGATCGTGCGCGACGCCTTCATCGGGGCGCGGCGATTCGAGGACTTCAGACGGCTCGGCATCGCCGACAACATCCTGTCGGCGCGACTCAAGCGCCTCGTCGACGAGGGCATCCTCGGGCGCCGGCTCTACCAGGAGCGCCCCGAGCGATACGAGTACCTGCTGACCGAGAAGGGACGCGACCTCCTGCTGGTCGTCGGCGCGATGGCGACGTGGGGCATGAAGTGGATGCCCGGCGACAACGTGAACCGGATGCGGCACGTCGCCTGCGGAAACCAGGTCACGGTCCGCGGTTACTGCGAGGACTGTGGCCAGGCGCTGACGGTCGACGACGTCCAGCTCGTGCGGCTCGAGGGATCAGTCACAGCCGCCTGAGCGCGTGGCGCAGACTCGGCAGGTGACCGCGCTCGAGACCGAGCGGCTGCGCCTGCGGCTCCCCGACCGGAGCGAGGCCGCTGAGGTAAGCCGGTACTACCGGGAGAACGAGGAGCACCTCCGACCCTGGTCGCCGATCTGGTCGACGGAGCTGGACACCCCGGAGTTCTGGGGCGGGCAGCTCGATCGCTACGCCGCCGACCTCGCGGCGGGCACCGGCTACCGCTTCTTCCTCTTCAAGAAGGAGGAGCCGTCGACGGTCATCGGGACCCTCGGCCTGACCAACTTGGTCCGCGGAGCATTGCAGCAATGCTTCCTCGGTTACACGCTGGCTGCGACCGAGCAGGGCCACGGCTACATGGGCGAGGCCATCGAAGCGGCGGTCCGCTTCGCGTTCGACGAGCTCCACCTGCATCGTGTGTCGGCGAATTACATGCCGGAGAACAGGCGCAGCGCGGCGGTCCTACGGCGCTGCGGCTTCCGCGTCGAGGGCTACGCCTACGACTACCTGAACCTGGCCGGGCGCTGGCAGGACCACATCCTCACCTCGCGAGTCAACCCCCAGCCCTAGCGGGGGCGGCGCTCAGGTCTCTTCCAGGTTCTCCTCGCCGGTCTCGGTCAGGATCGGTCCCTCTGAGTTGACGTCGCCGACGTCCTCGTCGGCATCGGTGTCGACGACCTGCCCGTCATCCTGCAGCTCCCGCAGCCGGTCCGCGAACGCTGTCCTCGCCTCGGCCGCTGTCTCGTAGCGCTCGAACTCGGCGTCCCCCACGTTCAGCGCCTCGGTGGCCGCCTCGGGGTCGGAGCCGTGCTCGAATAGGTAGCTGCGGCCGTCAAGCACATCCAAGAAGAGCGAGAGGACCCTTAAGTCCTGCAGCTCGACGCGGCGGTCGGCGCGATCCTCGCCTTCGAGGCGCCAGAGCGCCGCCAGCTCCCGCTGGTCCAGCCGGTCGTCTCGTTCGGACATCGAGATCGACGATACCGGTCACACGCCCGAGGCGGCGGTGAAGCCGCCGTCGACGTGGATCACCGCGCCGGTCACGTACGAGGCTGCCGGGCTGCAGAGCCATACGGCCGCCCCGACGACCTCCTCGGCGGCCGCGAAACGTCCGAGCGGAGTCCGCTCCAGGACGCGGCGCGCGCGCTCGGTCGGCTCGCCGGCGGCGTCGAGAAGAAGGTCGCGGTTCTGCTCGGACAGGATCCAGCCCGGGGCGATGGCGTTGACGCGCACCGCCCCGCCATGACGCGCCGCCAGCTCGACTGCCAGCCAGCGCGTCAAGCTCTCGACGCCCGCCTTCGCGGCGGAGTAGGCGCCGACGCGCGTCAGCGGCCGCACGGCCGAGGCCGACGAGATGTTGACGATCGCCGAGCCGCCCGGGCGCGGGTCGCGAGCGAGATCCGGGCCGAAGACGAGGATCGGCAGCAGCGTGCCGTCGAGGTTCAACCTGACGGCTTCGTCCCAGGCGGACTCGTCGAGGTCGAAGACGTCGCTCGCCGGATCGACGATCGCGCCCGGCAGGTTGCCGCCGGCCGCGTTGACGAGGATGTCCAGCCGGCCGTGTCGCTCGAGCACCGCGTCGCGCGCCTTCTCCAGGTCCGGGCGCGAGAGCACGTTGGCCGCCAGTTCCGCCGACCGGCTGACCACCTCCACCGCGGCGCCGGCGTCGCGCAGGCCCGCGGCGATGGCGGCGCCGATCACGCCGGTCCCGCCGGTCACGACCGCCACCCTGCCGTCCAGGCGAAAGTCGCTCACATGAGACCCTCGAGCACGACGAGCGACACCGGACGCCCGGCGTCCGCCATGGCCCGCGCGGTGCCCAGCGCCTGGGCGTGCAGGAACCGCGGCGGGTACGGTGCTCCGGGGGCTACCGGACGGTCGAGCAGCACGAGCCGGATCGAATGGACGCCGGGCGGCCCGTCCACCTGGGCCTGCTCCGTCGAGTGGTAATGCGCCGGCGCGATCCGCAGCTTGGCGGGCCTCCGCAGGCTTTCGTTGGCGTGGCGGCGGAACCGTGCGGCAAGCTCCGGCCAGCCGGGCGTGGACTCGGCCGCGTTCAGAGTGAGGTCGAGGTAGCCGTGCGGCGAAACGCCCGCGGCCAGCTCCTCCAGCTCGAGGGCCTGCGCGCGAGCGGGCAGCGGCAGCTCTCCGGGGGCATCGCGCAGGTCGCGCGCGTAGCGCTTGTAAGCCTCGACCGCCGGCTGTCCGGCGAACGTGATGCCTTCGAGGCAGCCCAGCACGGCGACCGCCCAGCACCAGCCGGCCATCGCCGCGCCGATCGTGGCCACGTCGACGTCGCCGTCGATTTCCAGCCTGAGGACGCGGCAGTCGTCGGGCGGCGCCTCCAGGAGGCCGCGCTCCTGGCCCGGGAAGATCAGCAGGCCGCGGCCGCCCTTGCCAAGGCTTTCCTCCACCACCTGTTCGATCCAGGGTTCGAGCGCGAGCAGGCGGTCATCGGAGTCGAGCAGCACCTTGTCGGCGCCGGCGGCGATCTGGACGTGGAGCCAGGCCGCCAGGCGCAGGTAGGGACTTAGATCAGCCGCGGCGATTTCAGCCAGCGCGCCCTCGAGGCCGTCGCCCAGGGCCATCGCGGCGGGCAGCAGGAAAACGTGGGTGCCCGGCGCGCTCATCCGTCCCGGGGTGCCGGCTCCCCGGTCGGGTTGGACCGGCAGCTGGGCCAATCCGTCGCTGCGGGCGTACTCCTCGAGCACGGAGCCGGGGATGGCCATGGCGAGGCGAGGCCGGCCCGGTGCTGCCGCTCCGAACCAGCGCAGGTGGGTCAGCGGTTCCTCCGAGGTCATCCCCATCGCGACGCCGATGGCGGCAGACGAGCTGAGCCCGTCAGTGGCGTGCCAGAGGTCGAGGAGCGCCGCGGGGTCGGTGCTGTCGAGGGGCCGGATGGGCAGCTGAGGATGCAGCGCGGCCAGGCAGCGCACGGCCTGGACGGATCCGCCCATGCCCGCCCAGGCGACCTGGTCGGCGCTGCCGAGCAGCTCGGCCGCGGCCTGCCGCACGCTGTCCACCGCCCCTGGCCGATCCAGCAATCGGGGGATCGCGTCGACCCAGTCGAGCATGACGCGCCCGTCATCACAGGCGAGCTCGGCGGCCCGGCCGGTGCCGCTGCGGAGCTGGCCCACGACGTCGTCGCGCTCGAGCCGCGCCAGCACAGCATCGACCTCCGGGCCGTCCATCCCGGCGGCCGCGAGGCGCATCGCGGTCAGGCCGTGGCCACGGCTGAGGCGAGCGGGAGCGTGACCTCGCGGCCCAGGCGCGCGGACTCGTAGACCGCCAGCACCAGCTCCAGCGCCGCCCGCCCGTCCGCGCCTGAAACCGCCGGCTGGCGGCCCTCATCGATGGCCGCCAGGAAGTCGGCGATCTGCTCGCGATGGCCGGCGTGCATCAGCGCGGCAGGGTCGGCCGCGGCTCCAGCGGAGCCTGCCGACTGGGTGACCTTCGCCCCGTAATGCCCCGTCTCGCCGCCCTCCTCCTTGAGCTCGCGCACCGCCAGCCGCGCGTCTTCGATCACCAAGGTGCCACCGGTCCCCGAGATCTCGAGCCGTGCGGCCAGCCCGGGGTAGACGGCGGTGCTGGCCTCGATCACGCCGAGGGCGCCGCTGCGGAACCGGAGCAGCGCGACGGCGACGTCCTCCACCTCGATGTCGCCGTGCGCGAACGTGCCCGTCCGGGCGAAGACGCTCTCCACGGGGCCCATCAGCCAGCTCAGGAGATCGACGTGGTGCACGCCCTGGTTCATCAGGGCTCCACCGCCGTCGAGCGCGTAGGTGCCGCGCCAGCCGCCGCTCGCGTAGTAGGCATCCGAGCGATACCACTTCACATACGCGTCGCCGAGCAGCAGCCTGCCGAGACGGCCGGCGGCGATCAGCTCGCGGGCCTCGGCCACGCCGGGATCCCAGCGGCGCTGCGAGATCACGCCCAGCCGTAGGCCGGTGGCGCGCGCGGCTTCGAGGAGCCTGTCGGCCGCCTCCAGCGTGACGTCGATCGGCTTCTCGACGAGCACGTGCTTCCCGGCGGCGATCGCCCTCACGCCGACGTCGGCGTGGAGCCCGCTCGGGACGCAGACGCAGACGACGTCAACATCGGGGCGGGCCAGCAGCTCGTCGATCGCCAGGTCCGGGACACTTAAGGTGGCTCCGAGCTCGGCGGCGCGGGAGGCCTCGCTGTCGGCCACGGCCACCAGGTGGGCGTTGTCCAGGTCGGCGATCGCGGCCGCGTGCAGCGGCGCGATCACTCCGCAGCCGACGATGCCGAAGCCGTGCTCCCGGGCGCTCATCTGGTGCCGTCCCACCGTAGCAAGTAACTTGGAACGGCTGTGCTCGCGGCCACGACCTACACCCTGCGCGACCAGTTGGGTGACGTCGACACCGCCGGCCGCACGCTGCAGCGCTTACGCGAGTCCGGCTGCACTACCGTCCAGGTGTCCGGCTTCCGCGGCCTCAAGGGCGAGCAGATCGCCGAGCTGCTGCGGGCCGCCGATCTCACCGTTTGCGGCGCGCACGTCCAGTACCCGGAGCTGCGTGACGATCTCCCGCGGGTGCTGGAGGACCTGGCGGCCTGGGACTGCACCGACGTCAGCGTGCCCTCGCCTCCGCCGGACTTCCGCAGTGCGGAGGGTGTCGTCCGCCTCGCGCCGCTGCTGGACGAGCTCGGGGCCCGGCTCTTGGAGCACGGCGTCCGCCTGACGTATCACAACCACAGCCTCGAGCTGCAAAGGCTCCCTGACGGCCGCACCGCGCTCGAGGCGCTGTACGCGGCCACCGACCCGGTGCGGGTGCAGGCGGAGCTCGACACTTACTGGATCCAGCACGGCGGGGGCGATCCGGCCGCGTGGATCAGGCGCTTTGCGGGCCGGCTGCCGCTGCTGCACGTCAAAGACATGGGGATGCTCGACAACAAGCAGGTCGACCTGCCCGCCGGCGACGGCAACTTCGACTGGGACGCCATCCTCGGGGCCGCCCGGTCGAGCGGCGTCGAGTGGCTCATCGTCGAGCAGGACAATCCGACCGGCGATCCGGTCGAATGCGTCGCTCGCAGCCTCCGCTTCCTCCAGCGGCGACTGGCCGCTTGAGCGCGGGCCTCAGCTGGGAGCAGGTCTCGGCCTTCGGGGACGAGGTCGAGCTCGAGATCGAAGAGCAGCTCGAGGCGCTGGCCGAGCTCGGCATCCGCCACCTGGAGCTCCGCTCCGCCGGAGGCGAGCCCGTCGACCTCCTCGACGCGGATCAGCTGGCCCGCTGCCGCACCGCCCTGGCGAACACCGGCTTCGACGTGTCAGCCATCGCCTCGCCGGTGGGCAAATCGACGCTGGACGCGCCGCGGGAGGAGTCGGCAGAGCAGCTGCGGCGGTGCTTCCACGCCGCCGCCGCGCTCGACAGCAAGCTGGTCCGCATCTTCAGCTTCTACGTCGAGGCCGGCGAGCTCGACGCCGTGCGCGGCGAGGTCCACGAGCGCGTCGGCGATCTGGCTCATCTCGCTGCGGACGCCGGCTTGACGCTGCTGCTGGAGAACGAGCGAGGCGTGTATGGCGAGCGGCCGGAAAGGCTGCGAGAGCTGGTCGACACCGTCCGCTCTCCGGCGCTGCAGGTGTGCTTCGATCCGGCCAACTTCGTGCAGGCCGGCTGCGACGCCTATCCCGCGTGGGAGCTGCTGCGCGACGACGTGGCCCACGTCCACGTGAAGGACGCCCTGCCGAATGGCGACGTGACCGTGGCCGGGAGCGGGGCAGGCGCCTGGCCGGAGATCCTCGCGGACTTGACCGCCCACGACTACCGCGGCTGGCTGACGCTCGAGCCCCACCTTCATTTCGTGCTGGAAGGCGACGGCCGCACCCGGTTGCGGGCCGCGGCTGAGGCGCTCAAGGCCCTGCTGGGCTGATCGACATGAGCGACGTGGTCGCCGGCGCCGACGGCTTGACTCGCTGCGCGTGGGGCGTTTCGACTCCCGAATACCAGCCCTATCACGACGAAGAATGGGGGCGCCCCGTCGGCGACGACGTGCTGGTGCTGGAGAAGATCTGCCTCGAGGGCTTTCAGTCCGGCCTGGCCTGGATAACGATCCTGCGCAAGCGCGAGGCGTTCCGGCGAGCATTCGCTGGCTTCGCGCCGGAGGTCGTCGCGCAGTTCGGCGACGGCGAGGTCGAGCGCCTCCTCGGCGATCCAGGCATCGTGCGGCATCGCGCCAAGATCCTGGCCGCGATCGCGAACGCTCGAGCGACCCTGCGCCTGGCGGAGGAGGGCGTCTCGCTGGCTGCTCTGGTTTGGAGTCACGAACCGGTTCGCGGCGACGCTGCCACCAGCTTCAACCAGCTCCCTCCGAGTACCCCCGAGTCGACGGCCCTGTCAGCAGACCTGCGGCGGCGGGGGTTCCAGTTCGTCGGTCCGACGACGGCTTATGCGGCGATGCAGGCGCTGGGTGTCGTCAACGACCACCTCGCCGGGTGCCACTTCCGTGAGGTCTGCGCGGCCGAACGAGCGGCGTTCACCGCCCCCCGGCTCTGACGTCAGCTCGCCGCGCCCTCGACCGTCCGCTGAGCCACCGCGATCGCCTGATCCATCGCCCGGCCTGGGTCTGGAAGCGGGTCTCCGTGGCCGACTGCCAGCACTGCCGGGTCGAGGCGGCGCAGCTCGTGCGCGGATCGCAGCGCGGTCGGCTTGTGCCAGGTGCCGAGGGCGACGAAGGGGAAAAGCGGCCGGACGACCCCGGCCACCGCGATGCCTCCGCGCGTCTGGAAGGCGTCGCCGGCGATCAGCGTGCGGGACCTGGTCTCCAGCAGGGCGGCGTGGCCTGGCGTGTGGCCTGGTGCGGCCACGACCTCGAGCGAGGCGACGCGGTCGCCGGCCTGGAGCTCGCGGTCGGGTGTCCAGTCGATCTTCGCGAAGCTGCCCTTGATCGGCGCTTGAGGCTCGGCAGGATCGAGACCGCGGTCACCGCGCAGCAGGCGGGCATCGCGCGCCGGGATCGAGATCTCCACGTTCGGGAACCGTCGCCGAACCCCGGCGACGCCCCCTACGTGGTCGGCGTGCGCATGAGTCAGCACCACGCGGCGCAGCTCGAGCCGCAGATCGCCGGCGAGGCGGGCCACATCAGCTGCCGGTGACCACATGGTGGAGTCGACCAGGGTCAGGCCGTCCTCCTCCTCGACGAGGAAGCAGTTCATGGGGAACAGCGCGGCGAAACGAGTCAGCTGGTGAACGTGTTCCGAGCAGCGAACGACCTTCATAGGCCGACGCTAGCAGGCCTCGCGGCGCGGGGCTGCGTTAGCTCGGGCGCAGCCCCATGGCGCCGGGGCCCTCGACCCACCCCGCCAGGCGGCGCAGGCCGGAGGCAACGCGCAGCCGCACGACACCGGGCGCGGCGGCCGAGCCACCGTGGCGCAGACGCCACGCGGCCGCAAATTCCAGTGCTTGCGACTGCCTGTCGTAGACCTCGCTCGCGAAGTCGTCGTATGGCCTCATGGCCGGAAGTATAGCACGTTTCATTGCGATTAAGCGATTATCGTGATATCGTTGTTTAACGATGCCGATAGCGATTGACGACTCACCTCCCAAGACCGCGCTGACAGTCCTGCCGTCGGCGGTCACCGACCTCTTCTGGCTCCTGTTCTGGACCCGCAAGGGCGAGGACCACAAGCTGCCGGAGACGGTCGCCCGAGCCCTGACCCCGGTTCCCGAGCTCGCGGATCGAGTGCGCCGCTTCTGGGGTGATGACTATCCGATCTACAGCGAGCTGGTCATCCTCGCCCACGCGAGCGGCCACCTCTTCGACACCGATCCCGAAGCGTTCTTCAGCGCCCTCGCCAAGGCGATGCCTGCCCTCGGCGAGCTCGAGCTTCGCAGTGAGACGCCGGCTGACCGCAAGCTGATCCTGACTCGCCTGGAGCGCCTTGGCGCCGACAAGCACTTCCGGGCGCGCTATGTGCAGCTGCTGCGCGACGTCTGGGCGCAGGTCGCCCAGCTGTGGACCCGCGAAGGTCTGCCGGCCGTCCAGGCCGACGCGGGCAAATTGAGCGACCGCGCCGCACGCGGAGCGGACCTCGCGGAACTGGCCCCGAGGCTGGCGACCCTCGGCGACGAGAACGCCGAACTGGCGCGGCACGCGCTGGCGCGAGGCGAGCTGGCGCTGGTGCCGGGCTACTTCGGCGGCGCGTGTCTAATGCTCGATCTGCCGGGACTCTTTCTCGTCGGGACTCAGTTCGACGGTCAGGGGCGCGCGGAGAGCCGCCGCCTGGAGATGGAGGCGATGGCCTCCGAGCTGCGCGTGCTCGCGGACCCGACTCGCCTGGACATCCTGGAGCAGCTGGCCGGGTGTCCGCTCAGCGTGACCGACCTGATGCCCATGCTGAACCTGGCTCAGCCCACGATAAGCGCCCACCTGCGCCTGCTCCGTGAGGCGGGTTTGGTGCGGCCGGTGCGGAGCGGGGCCCGAACCAACTACGTGCTCGACACCGGCCGCCTGGATGAGATCCTGCGCCGCCCGGCGAAGCTGATCGCCAAGGGCGGCTAAACCTCTAGAAGCCCGGGGCTAGACTCCGTCCGCTTCGGCCCGGTGCTCGTCAGGAGAGATCGCAAAACGCGACCCCTCCGGGGTCTCCACCCGCTCGACCACCGCCTCGCCGAGCATCGCGCTCACGGCCGCGGTCACGTGCAGCAGGTCCCGTCCCCCACTCTCGATCACTTCGTCCTCGGGTTGAGCCGGGCCCATCACCAGGCCCAGCTTGTCCGGTGAGGTCGCCTCGAGGCGAAGGACCTGGCCCTCAGGCCGTTCGATCTCCGCCAGCAACACTTTGGCTTCGTCTGTGACTCGCATGAGCAGTCTCCCTTGGTTGGTTAGTCAGAGTCGGCGCCAGCGTTCCAGCCTACGGAAGCGGTCCCGAACCGCCGCGGGGTCGAGCAAACCTCGCCGCCAGACGATCGAGCTGGCTCTGCATCCCCATCACTGCCAGCCGGGTCATCCGGTCGTCGTGCATGGCGTCCATCGTGAGGACCATGCGCGCGCCATCTCGGCTTTCGGCGAACTCGACCTCCAGGCCCACCCGATACGGCGCCACCCCCGGCACGAAGCCGATGACGTGGGTGTAGGCGAGGCGCCGCCCCGGCACCACCTCGGTCAGCGTCAGCGTGTCCTGGGACTCGAGGGGCATGCCTGCCTTGCGCAGGAACTCGATCTGGTCGGCGCCCACTGCCGTCATCGCATAGACGGTCTCGCCGCCCACCTCCACGTCGAGCTTGCGGACCTCCGTCCGGAATCCCTCCGGTCCCCACCAGGACTCAAAGCCGGCCTTGGTGGTCCAGAGCTCCCAGAGGTCCGCGATCTCCGCGTCGAAGGTCCGCTCGAGAGTGATCCGGGAGGAGCCGGTCAAGCGACCGGCGCACCCGTGTAAGCCGCGCGCAGCTCGGCGACGTCCAGCTTCTTCATGCCCATCAGGGCCTGCATCATCCGGCCCACGTCGCCAGCTTCGGGGTTGGCCATCATCTCGCTCAGAGCTGTCGGGACGATCTGCCAGCTAAGACCCCAGCGGTCCTTGATCCAGCCGCACTGGCCCTCGTCGCCGCCGTCGCCGAACGCCTCCCAGAGCCTGTCGACCTCCTCTTGGGTCTCGCATGAGACGAACAGTGAAAACCCTTCGGCGAATTGGAATGGCGGGCCACCATCGAACGCGCTGTACTGACGACCGTCCAGCTCGAACGTCGCCCACTGCAGCGATCCCGCTGGCACCGGCCCGCCGTCGCCGTAGCGCTGGATGTCGATGACCCGAGAGTTCGGGATCAGCGACACGTAGAACTTGATCGCCTCCTCGCCCTTCTCGGCGAACCCCAGATGGGGATGGCATCCCTGCATTTCGTCGTCCTCCTCAGCCCTGCTCAGGCTTCTCACGCTGCCGCTTACGCCGGCCGACCTCGGCCTCGAAGCGGTCCAGCCGGGCCTCCCACATCGCGCGGTAGCCCTCCATCCACTCGTCGAGTCGCCGGAACGGCTCCGGCCTGAGCGCGTAGAGCCGGCGCCGGCCTTCGGGCCGCACGACGACGAACTCCGCGTCCTGAAGGATGGCCAGCTGGCGCGACACGGCCGGCTGCCCGATGTCGACCACCTGGACCAGCTCACCCACCGAGCGCTCGCCCTGCCGCAGAGCCTCTACGAGGCGCCTCCGGGTGGGGTCGGCCAGGATCTGGAAGCTGTCGGGCACATCGACATATTACTACAGCAACATATGTTGTGGGACCAATATATGGGCTAAGGCAGCACTCGCTCCAGCAGAGCGATCCAGTTGCCCCCGAGCACGCCGCCGGCCGCAGCGGACGGCACCAGGTCCCCGAGCAGCCTCTCGTCGGCGATGCTCTGCAGCTCGACGGGAGATTCCTCGAGACCCATCCCGCCGTCCAGGTCGGAGCCGATGCCGACGCGGTCCCAGCCCGCGGCGGCGGCCATCATGGCGAGCAGTTCCGCGGCTCGCTGCAGGTGCACCGGCGCCCGCGATCCGTCGCCCCACCAGCCCCGATCCAGGAAGACATTGCCCAGCCCCAAGCCGACCACGCCGCCCGCCGCGGCGAGCGCGCGCATCAAGTTTGCGTCGGGCATGCGCTCCATCTGGACGACCTCGCGGGGCGAGGTGTGAGTACAGGCCACAAAACCCGTTGCGATCTCGATCCCCTCATGCCAGCCTGTGGCCGAGCCGTGCGCCAGGTCGAGGAGCATGCCGAGCTCCATCATGCCCGCGACGAGCTCACGGCCCATGTCGGTGAAGCCGGTCTCGCGTCCCCAACCGCTCGCGAACCCGCCCGAATAGCGCGACGGTCCCCAGGCGGGACCGATGGCCCGGACCCCAAGCCCAAACCAGTCCGGGAGCTCGTCCGGGTCCCGGATGGGCTCGGCTCCCTCGATGCCGATCAGTAGCCCCGGCAGGGAATCCGATCGCCAGGCGGCAAGGTGATCGCGCAGCGAGCCCCGGTCCCGGATGATGCGCACCAGGCCGGCGTCCTCCCAGCGCCTGTAGACGTCCAGCTGGCTGCGTCCCTCAGCCCAGGTGGCCTGGTCGAAGACAGGGTCGACGTCCTGATAGGCATGCTGGGGGCGCACGTAGATCGAGGCGAAAGCGATGGCCACCCCGCCGCGGCGCAGCTCGGGCAGCGTGACCATGCATTGCTCTTCAGTGGCGTGCTCACGCGCTCGAACCTCGGCCACCGTGAGCTCCAGGTCGCGGCCACTGCGAGCGTTGTAGGCAAGGTCGAGGTGGGCGTCGACGATGGGCGTGGAGTGGTCGGGCATCGACGACTATTTGTAGCTCGTCGGTCTGCGGAGAACGGCCGTAGCAGTCCTCGGCCGAGCCCGCGGTGGGCTCAGCCGAGTTGGGAGGGGGTTGGCGTCAGGAGGCGGCCAAGGCCGGCCGGGACTCCAGCTCAGGCATTCCGAGCAGGAAACCCTGGCCCCATTCCACGCCGAGTGATCGAACCTTCATGAGCTCGGCGTCGGACTCGATGCCTTCGGCGACGACGGTGGAGGTCAGCGATTGCGCAAAGCTGACGACGGCGGTGACAAGGGACTGCCGCAGCGGGTCGAGGTCGATGCCGCGGATGAGTGAGATGTCGAGCTTGATGAGGTCGGGCCGCAGCCGCAGGATGTGGCGCAGGCTGGCGAAGCCGGCGCCGGTGTCGTCCACGGCCAGCCGCACGCCTTCCATGCGCCGGCGCAGGAGCCGCTGATCGAAGGAGTCGTAGTCGTCGATCGCCGCGTGCTCCGTCATCTCGATCACCAGGCGATCGTGGGGTAGGCGGCGGATCGACTCCCGAAAGCAGCGGTCGACAGCCAGCGCGGGAGACGCGTTGACGGCGAGGAAGGTGCCGTCCGGGAGCTTGGGCAGGTGAGCCACCGCCGCCTGCGCGGCCGCCCGCTCGAGCTGCAGGCCGAGCCCTGCCGCCTCCGCCTCCGCGAACCACATCTCGGTGGGCAGAGCGGGCTCAGCCGGGAAGCGCGCCAACGCCTCGAAGCCCACGATGACCCCGTCCTCGAGATCGAAGATCGGCTGCAGCGCCGACCGGATGCGGCCCTCCGCAACCACCCGCCTGATCTGTTCGACCTGGCCGGCCAGGGAGTCGGGCCCGGGCAGCTCCTCGGCAAGGCGCCGGCCGAGCAGTCGGGCCAGCCCCTTCAGCGCGCGCACGTCGGCAATGCCGAGCGGACCGCGGGAGGTGAGAACGCCGAGCAGGCGGTCGTCCGGAGCGGTGACGGGAAACGAGCTCATACCGGGCAAGGCGCCGCCGTCGGCCGTGAAGATCAGGTCGAGGCCGAAGTCCTCCCTGGCTGTGGCCAGCACAGCTGTCACCAACCCATCCGGGTCAGCCTCCCGTGCCCATCCCCGCCCAAAGGCTCTGGCTGCCAACGTTGTTGCCCCCTTCTGGCCGATGTAGTACTCCACTTTTCCACAACTGTCAAGTAATGGAAAGTGATAGGTCGAATGCGTAAAAGCGAGCGTTAATGCTGTTAGGTCAAAAGTGGGCGTCTTCGCCGGGCCCTCAGCGCCTCAGCAGCGTGGTCAGCTCGGCCACGACCTCGCGCGCCGGCTTGACCTCGGTCACGAAGTCCACGGACATACCCGCGTAGCAGGCCATCGACATCGGGCTCGACGCGCCGCGGGTCGGCGGCATCGTGCTGCGATTGCCCGCGCCGGCAGCATTGTCGAGGGCTTGACGCAGGACTCGAACCGGGGCCGGCCAGGCGCCGTCGTTGTCGAAGTGCTCGGTGAGCGTCGTGTCATCGCCGCGGGCCGCGATCAGAGCCGCCACGTAGTCGGGGTGCGTGTTGCATTCTGGGCAGGCCAGGAACCGGGTCCCCACCCGGACGGCGTCGGCGCCGGCGCCCAGCAGCTCAGCGACGCGCTCGGCCGATCCGATTCCGCCGGCAGCAACGACCGGGACGTCCACCGCCGCCAGGACGGCCGGCAGCAGCTCGTCCAGGGGCTGTCGCCCCCGCACATGGCCGCCCGCTTCGCGGCCCTGCGCGACGACGAGGTCGCAGCCGGCGGCCTGCGCAGCCTTTGCCTCCTCGGCGCTGCCGACCTGCCAGGAGACCAACGGTGCCGCCTCGTGCCCCGCCGCGACCACGGCTGGGTCGGGATGGCCCCAGAAGAACTCGGCCACGCGGGCACCCTCGAAACCCGCGGCGACCTGATCCGTATCGGGGGCGTACACCACGAGCAGGCCCTTGCCGACCAGGGATGGCGCTGACGTCAGCGGGACCGGCCAGGGCACCATGCCGAGGCCGCCCGCCTCGTGAACGGCCAGCGCGAGGTCGAGGGTCCCCACTCCACCCAGCACGGCCAGCTGCAGCGGCAGCCGGCACCCGACCAGGTCGGTGAACCGCGTCTGCACAGGGGAAGTCTGATCCAGCCCGGTCGAGCGGGCTCCGGTCAGCTCGTCAGTCGCGGCGCGCGAGCACCCCGAGGTTTGCAACCACGAAAGGCGTCAGGAAGTTCAGGGCGATCTTCGGGATCAAGCCGCCGCTGAGATGGAGATGGATCAGCTGGTCGCCCTCGTTGACGGCGGTCAGCCAGGTTCCCACCAGGAGGGCGATCAGCCCGGTCCGGCGGGCGTTGGCATAGACGAGCCGCAGCATCGCTCGAATGTTGGGGCTTTGCGCCTCGCTTCAGCTGTGCGGCGGACAGGCTGTGTCCGGCAGATCCGCGACGACCTCGCCCGCGGCGGCGATCAAGGTCCGGTCGTAGCAGAGACCGCTCGAGTCGCTGGCTCCGTACCGTTCGCGCTCGACGCCGTTGTAGGCGATGCCGGTCGCGTCGGCGGTCATCATCGATTCCGAGTACGTGTTCCATCCGGACGGGCTCTCAGAAGTGCCTGAGTCGGTGAAGGCGAAACGCGTCAGCGTCTCACTGTCGATCGAGAACTTCTGCTCCTGCGAGCTCGTCGACGTCGAGCGGTGCCGGCCGGATGGCGTGGCCGAGGTCGTGGTCGACACAGCTTTCCAGTCCCAGCTGGTCATGACTGTGGCCTGGGTCTCCGAGCTGGTCGCCGACATGGTGTCGACAACGGTCGTGACGCGGTGGCCCGCGGGAGTGTCGATCCAGCCGCTGAAGCTCAGGGCATGCGAGGCCTGGTACTGGTAGAGCGCGTTGCCGCTCGGGTCCCAGCCACCCGACTCCGACGGCGCCGCCGTGGCGCTGATCGAGGTCAGCGCGCCCACAGTCCGCTGCCCGGAGCCGCTCTGCCAGCCCAAGAGGTTGGCCTGCACCAGCCAGTAATCGCCGGCGCCCATGGCTCCGTCAAAGAGATGGAGGGCGATCGTGTGACTGAGCCCGTCGGTCAGCGTCCCGACGAAAGGCGTGAGATCGACCGTGAACGGCGTCATGTTCCAGGCGCGCGGTGAAGGAATCGGTTCCCACAACCCAGGGCCGTCCCCGCCGGTGAACACGACCGGGTAGACGGGCGCGGCGCCCGCCAGCCGGCCGTCGACATAGATGCCGACCTCGCGGTAGGGAGTGCCCAGCCCGCAGTCGTTCGGCTCCGACCACCAGAACTCTTCGCAGGGTCCATGGCCCTGGGCGAACAGCTCGGCTTTGAGCGCTGTCAGGTTGCGCGGAAAGGTCAACGCTGCGGGCGCGATGACGCCGCTGTTGTCCTTCGGGGTGCGATAGCCGTCGACCCCCGAGTTGCCGGCGTCGTTCACGGGGGCCACGAAGTCAGGGTGCGCCGCCGCGGGCGCGTTGTCGCCGGCCTCGTAGAAAGTCAGCGTGAGACTCGTGTGGTAAAAGCCGTTGTAGGTCGAATTGTGGACGTTGTTGAGGTCGACCTCGACCGGCGCGGGCACAGCGAACACGGGCGCGTATTCACTGACGTCCTTCTGCACTGACCAGTGCGTGGTCGCGCCCTCCGTGCTCTCAACGGGCGTGCTGGTGGCGGGCGTGCAGCAGGGCTCCGAGGTTGACCCGCTGTAGACCAGGACCTTGTTCACATAGGCATCGACAAGCCGGTCGAACTGGACACCGCCGACGCTCGCGGAGAAGGTGAGCACCACGCGGCTCCAAGGCGCCGGGCAGTTCGCGGGCGGAGTGTAGGCGCCGGTGAACGGCGCGCCGTAAGAGAAGTAGAAGTCGTGCGTCATCAGCGTGACGCTGCAGGATCTCGTCGCGGGCACCTGAACCGGCGGGTTGGCCTCGGCCTGTGGATAGTCGGAGGTCGACAGGGCCGCCGCTTGGGGACCGAGCGCGAGCAAGACCGCGACGGCTGGCGCGAGCGACCAGCGCGGTGAGAGCACGGGAGGAACTTAGAGTCAGCCCGGCCCGTCTGCCAAGGTCTCGAACTTGGAAGTCTGCTGGAATGGCGGCGTGATCCTCGGCCTCCGCGCTCTCGCCGCCCTGGTGCAGGTCGCGGTCGTGCTCGCCTTCGCCACCTGCGGAGGGGCTCCGCCCGCTGCTAAAACGAGCACGGGCACGCTTCTCCCCTTGGGCGACGGCAAGATCTCGTCGGCGCCGCGCACGGGCTACGTCTGGTCGTGCCAGACGACCTTCAACGGCCAGGGCGCCCAGGGCAGCGCACCCTGGGTCAGCGGGTCGGGCTGGAACCCCGCGCTGAAGCCGAGAGTCCAGGGGGACGTCAGCTGGTCGCGTGCGCACTACTCGGTGTCGATCGCCGGCGACCAGCGCCTGCTGAAGACCGTGGACCTCCCCGTTGGCGACGGCACCGGCGTCTTCCCCATCAGCCCCGACGACCCTGCGTATGCCTACGACCGGAACCCGAACCGGATCGAGGCCCAGGAGACCACGCTCAACCTGCCTGCCACGCCGGCGCCCACGCAGTCTTCCTGTCTCGGGCTCGGACCCGTCGGGATCCTCACAGACGGCGTCTTCCTCTTCGATGCGCTGGATGCCCTCGGCCGGGACGCGGTTCCGCACGAGGTGCTCGACAGGTGCGACGGCCACCCTGCGCCCGGCGGTGTCTATCACCACCACGACGTTCCGTCCTGCCTCCTCGCCAAGGCGACGGGGAGGTCGACGCTCGTCGGCTATGCCTTCGACGGCTTCGGCATCTACGTGGAGCGCGACGCGGCCGGTCGCCTGCTGACCAACTCCGACCTCGACGCCTGCCACGGCCGAACCAGCCCCGTCGAGTGGGATGGGAAGACCGTGACTGTGTACCACTACGACGCGACCGCCGAGTACCCGTACGTGATCGGCTGCTACCGCGGCGCGCCGGTCAGCACGGGGGCGTTGGCTCCCGACTCAGGAGCACGCCCCGGCGGCTGAAGGCATCAGACAAGGTGTCAGCGCCACTGACCTGATCTCGAAGCGCAAGACACGTCGGGGCTCGAACGTTGTCGGCCCCTGGACCCCTCATGAACCCCCGAGCCCTGGTTGTCACCGCCCTCGTCGTCCTCGCCACCTTTGGCGCCCAGCCCGTGAACGCTGTCGCGTCGACGGCCACCCCCACGTCATCGACGGGCGGCGTCGCCCTCGACGGCTGGGGCGGCCTCCACGTCTTCGGCGGCGCCAACGTCGACACCACCGGCCAGGCTTACTGGCGCGGCTGGGACATCGCGCGCTCGCTTGCCCTGCTGCCCGACGGCTCCGGCGGCTGGGTGCTGGACGGCTGGGGCGGCATCCACCCGTTCGGAGCGGCCGCGGCCCCCGCGAGCACGCCTTACTGGCCACGCTGGGACATTGCTCGCGCGGTGGTCATGAATCCCGACGGGCAGAGCGGCTATGAGCTCGACGCCTGGGGCGGCATCCATTCCGTCGGCGGGGCGCCGGCCCTCACCGGTGGACCGTACTGGCCGGGCTGGGACATCGCGCGCGGCCTCGGCATTCACTACGACGCTCTCGGCCAGCCCGACGGCGGCTGGGTGCTCGACGCCTGGGGCGGGCTGCACGCCTTCGGCGCCGCTCCCACGCTCCCAGCGCAGCACTTCTATCCCGGCTTCGACTACTGGCGCGGCATGCACGTCACCAACAACGGCTCGGTCGCGTACATGCTCGGCCGTTGGGGCTGGATGGAATCGGCGACCGGCAGCCCGGCCGTGAACTGGTCCGGCTACCCGAGCTGGGGCGGCTGGGACATCGTCCGCGACGTCGCCCTGGTCGGCACGACGGGGGCCTGGACCGCACCCCCTGTCGACCGCGCCGCCGCGGGCGCGCTGGTGTCGACGCTGAACAACATGGACCGGCAGCAGCGCGGCCTGCCGGCGCTGAGCATCGACTCGCGCGTGCTGTCGATCGCCGGCGCCGGCGCCGGCTACAACCTGTCGAGCTGCGGCGGCAAGGGCAGCATCGCCGATCGCAGCCAGGACATGTTCAACCGCAACTATTTCTCACACGCGATCCCGGGCTGCTCCAGCACCGACTACGTGTGGCAGACCTATTACCGCGCGACCGGCATCTCCTTCTCGACGGCGGGCGAGAACATCGGCTGGCTGACGCTCGGCGATCTCTCGGATGCCGCCTGGCAGGTCAACGTCGCCTGGCTGAACTCACCGGAGCACCTCGCGAACATCACCGCCCGCGACTTCAGGGCGATCGGCTGCGGCGGCTACAGCGGCGTCGGCTACCAGGGGTACAGCGGGCCGGCGTGGATCTGGACCTGCGACTTCCGCGGCTGACCGGATCGGCTCAGGCTTCCGCTCGAAACCACCTCAGGACCCGCATCGCGCGGAGCGTGTTCCAGCGGCTGGGCTTGCCCTCTCCCTCATCCATCTCGAAGTGAACGCGCCCCTCGTGGCGGTTCTCGACTGCCCAGCGACCGTCTCGGTCTCGCTTGGACTCGAGCAGCTCGATCGCCTCAGTCATCCGCTCGTCGGGATCTGAGCCCGCTGCCCGCAGGTAGTCGAGACCGCGCAGCACGTCGTAGTGCCAGTAGGTCGGATAGGAGAACCGCGTCCAGCTCTGGTCGATCAGCGCCCCGGTCGACAGCCTGCGCAGCAGCCGCCGTTCGAGCAGGTACTCGTGGCCGCGCAGCCGGGCCTCCCGCACCTTGGGCGACCCGCCTGTCCTCGCCTCGAATTCGAGCAGCCCTTCCAGGACATCGATCGTGGTGTTGAAGGAGCCGACAGTGGATCCGTTCTCCTGCTCGCAGTTCCAGCCGCCGTCGCTCATCTGCTCGCTGAGGAGTCGCTCGACGATCCGGCTCACGTCCTGGCCGAAGTAGGCGCCGAGGGCCACTGTCCGTCCGTTGATGCACGGCTCCACCTCGCCGTCGAAGTACGGCTCGCAGTCGTGCTCCCACCTCACGCGCTCGCGAACCAGGCCGACGGCGCGCCGGGCTTCGGCTGAGTCGGGCAGGAGTCCCAGGCTCCGCAGCAGCACCAAGCTCCAGGTTGTCGAGGTCCATTCGGGGAACAGCGTGCCCTTGCACTCCGAAGGCAGCGAGTGCCACCACTCGGCCCCTTGCGGCGACCCGAACTCCGGCGTCCCTCCCTCCCACTGGCCGTCGGGGCGCTGCAGTGCGAGCAGCCTGGCCCCCGAGCCCTCGGTGGCGACGCGCGCTCGCTCGGCGGCGATGTCTGCCTCGGGTGCGCCGAGCAGGTCGCGCATGACCTGCCAGCGCAGGCCCGGGTCGGAGTCGAGGAGCCACTCGATCACATCCATGGCGGTCTCAAGACCAGCCTAGGACTTGCCCCCGCGCGGGCGGATTAGGGGAGGGCTTCAGGCCGGGGTGGCCGGCGTCAGCGTCTCGTCACCGGCCGAAAGCCAGCCGATGACCTCGTCGGCAGGCATCGCGGGCGCGATGTGGTAGCCCTGGATCTCGTCGCAGCCGAGCCCTTCGAGCATCCCCGCGATGGTCCGCGTCTCCACGCCTTCGGCCACGACCCGCAGGTCCAGCGTCTTCGCCAGGTCGACGATGCACTTCACGATCGCCGCGTCGCTGGCGTCGCGCGCCATGTCGGTGACGAAGCTCTGGTCGATCTTGATCTCATCCACGGGCAGCGTCTTCAAGTAGCGGAGCGACGAGTAGCCCGTGCCGAAGTCGTCGATCGAGATGCGCACGCCGAGCGCGCTGAGACGTCTGACAGTCGACTCGGTGTGGGTGGCCATGATCGCCGTCTCCGTGATCTCCGCGGTAAGAGTGTGCGGGGGCAGCTGATGCCGCTCGAGCGCGGCCTTCACCATGCTCGGCAGCTCCGGGTCATAGAGGTTGGCGGCGGAGACGTTGACCGACACCCCCACCTCGAGGCCGCCTCGGCGCCACGTGGCGGCGGCGCGCAGCGACTCCTCGAGCACCTCGCCGAGCAGCGGTCCGATCAGGTCTGACTTCTCGACGAAGCTGATGAACGACTCCGGGTAGAGGAGTCCGCGCTCCGGGTGGCGCCAGCGAACGAGCGCCTCGGCGCCGACGACGCGCGAGGTCGCGATGTCGACCTTGGGCTGGAAGTGCACCAGCAGCTCACCGTGCGGCAGCGCCGAGTAGAGGTCGTGGACGAGACCCAGGCGCTCGAGCATGTTCGAGTCCTGGCTCGGCGCGTACAGCGCGTAACCCCCTGGATCCGCCTTCGCCGCGTACATCGCGATGTCGGCATGCCGCACCAGCGTGTCCGCGTCGGCTCCGTGGTCCGGGTAGCGGGCGATGCCGACGCTGGCGCTGATCTTCACAGCGGTCTCTCCCAGCGAGAACGGCTTGGCCAGCGCCTTCAGGATCTTCTTCGCCGTGAGGACGGCGTTGTCGATCTCGATGTCGAACCCCGAGATGACCGCGAACTCGTCTCCGCCAAGCCGCGCCACCGTGTCGGACTCGCGGAGCTCCTCGCTCAGACGCGCGCCCACCTGCTTCAGCAGCTGGTCGCCGGCGTGGTGGCCCAACGAGTCGTTGACCTCCTTGAAGCGGTCGAGGTCGAACATGAGCAGGCAGAAGCTGCCGTGCCGGCGCGATGCCATCGCGACCGCATGGTGCAATCGATCGGAGAACAGGACCCGGTTGGGCAGGTCGGTCAGAACGTCGTACAGCGCGAGGTGGCGCAGCTGCTCTTCGGCGTGGACGCGCTCCTGCCGGTCGCGACGCTGCTCCAGCGCTCGGCGAGCGGCCTGGCCGAGCCGCGCCAGCCGGTCCTTCAGCACGTAGTCGGCAGCTCCACGCTGCATCGCCGTGACCGCCGCGTCCTCGCCGATCGAGCCCGAGACGATGATGAAAGGCACGTCGAGCCCGGTCGCGCCGACACGCGTGAGCGCGGTCAGCGCGTCGAAGTCCGGCAGGTTGTAGTCGGCCAGGATCAGGTCACAGGGCTCGCGCAGCGCCGCGAGGAACTCCGCCTCCGTCTGGACTCGCCGCCAGTCGGGCGCGAAGCCGGCCCGCTCCAGCTCGAGGATGGCGAGCTCGGCGTCGTCGGGGTTGTCCTCCAGCACGAGAACGCGGACGGACGTGGCCACGCGAGGCGCTTCGCTCAAGCGAGTGTCTCCACGGCCTGGTCCGCCGGCTGGGGCAGGTCCACCTCGGGAGCGGCGCCGGCAAACCTCAGCACGAACCGCGCACCCCGGCCGAGCCAGCTGGGCGCCAGCTCCAGCGTCGCGTGGTTGCGTTCGGCGAGGCCGCGCGCGATGAAGAGGCCCAGCCCGGTGCCCGGCTGGGGCGGGAGCGTCGCGCCGCTCACGCGGTAGAAGCGCTCGAAAACGCGTTCGCGGCACTCTTCCGGGATACCGGGACCCGCGTCCTCGACCTCCACCCTGCCCTCACGCTTCACCGACAGGCGCACCCAGGGCTGCGTGCCGGCGTAGGTCAGCGCGTTGTCGACCAGGTTGTCCAGGATGCGCGCCACCTGCTCGGGGTCGCACCGCACCAGGACGGGCAGGTCCGGCGCATCGAGCAGGACGTTCGCCTCGAGCAGGCGCGCCCTGGGCTCGGCGCGCCTTAGCGATTCGCTGGCCAGTTGCACGAGGTCGAGTTCCTGCTCGTTCCCGTCGAGGGCGCTCGACTCGAGGCGCGCCGCCGTGAGGATCGAGTCCACGAGATGGCTCAGCTCAACGGTCTTCCCGCTCAGGATCTCGATCACGTCCATCCAGGCAGAGGCCGGCGGGCCGAGGGTCCCGTCCCGCAGCATCGAGACGTAGCCGTTGATGACGGACAGCGGCGTCCGCAGCTCGTGAGCGGCCATGTTCAAGAACTCGGACTTGGCCTCGCTGGCCGCGGCCGCCGCGGAGAACAGCTCGGCATTGCGCAGCGCGAGCACCGCCACGCTGCCGAGCAGGTTCAGCGTCTCGAGCTCGGAGTCGGTGAAGTCCGATTCGGTTCGGCCGACGACGACGAGAACAGCCGACGCCTCGGTGCGGAGCGCGAGGGCGGCTCCATACGCCAATCCCTCGAGCTCGGCGTCGCGGATGGCGACGCCCGAGCCGGCGGCCGCCGCCAGCAGCGCGGCGGCTTCGATCCGCTGATACCAGGTCTCGGGCAGCCGGCCTTCAGGGTCGTAGACGCTGACCACTTCGAGGGCCTGTTCGTCTGCCGCGGCGAGCAGGACGCCGGTTTCCGCAGCGGCCGCGGCGACCAGCCGCCGCAGCACTCGCTCGAGCACGTTCTGCGGTTCCAGAGAAGCGGCCAGATCCGTGGCGAGCTCAACTCCGCCCCGCAGTCGCTCTAGCTGCTGCAGGCGCTGCTCGGCTTCGGCGCGCCGCACCTGGTCGGCGCGTCTTTCGAGGGCGCGCCGCGCCGCCTGGCCCAGCCTTGCCAGCCGGTCCTTGAGGACATAGTCGGCCGCGCCGCTCTGCATGCCGGCGACCGCCTCTTCCTCGCCGATCGAGCCCGACACGATGATGAAGGGCGTCTCCACGCCCAGAGCGGCGACTCGCTGCAGGGCCCCCTTGCCGTCGAAGGTCGGCAGGTTGTTGTCGGCGAGGATCAAATCCCAGGTTTCGGTCAGGGCGACTTCGAAGTCCTGCTTGGTCTCGACCCTGCGCCAGTTCGGAGCCAGTCCGGCGCGCTCGAGCTCGATGATCGCCAGTTCCGCGTCGTCGGGGTTGTCCTCGAGGATGAGGACGCGGACCGGATCGCTCATCGCTACACCGCCGGCGGCGTGTTGACCAGCAGCCAGTACATGCCGACCTGTCGCATGGACTCGCCGAACTGTGTGAAGTCGACCGGCTTGACGATGTAGCTGTTGGTGCCGTTCTCGTAGCCGGCCAGGATGTCGCTCTCCTCGCGGGACGAGGTCAGGAGGACGACGGGGATGCGTCGCGTCTCGGGGTCGGACTTGATGCGGCGCAGCACCTCCAGCCCGTCCACGAGCGGCAGCTTGATGTCCAGCAGGATCAGACGCGGGTGATGCTGGTGGTTGCGGTTCTCATACCGACCGGTGGCGAAGATGAACTCGAGCGCCTCCGCACCGTCGCGCACCACGTGGATCCGGTTGCCGATGTTGTGGCGGCTCAGCGCCATCAGCGTCAGCTCTTCGTCGTCGGGGTTGTCCTCGACGAGCAGGATCTCGACCGGGTCGTCGATCTCGATCGACATCAGCCGCCTCCGGTCAGCGTGAAGTAAAAGGTCGCGCCGCGTCCGACCTCGCCGTCAGCCCAGACGCGGCCTCCGTGGCGGTGGACGATGCGCTGCACGATGGCGAGCCCGGCTCCTGTCCCCTCGTAGTCGCGCGAGCTGTGCAGCCGCTGGAAGACGCCGAACAGCTTGTCGGCGTAGCGCATGTCGAAGCCGGCCCCGTTGTCGCGCACGTAATACACGACCGAGCCGTCCTCACCCCTTTGCGAGCCGATCTCGATCCGCGGTCGCTCCGCCTTGGCGGAGTACTTGACAGCGTTGCCGATCAGGTTGGTGAAGACCTGCTCGAGCAGCAGCGGGTCGCCCTGGACGGGCGGCAGCTCGCCGAACTCGAACTCGGGCGCGTGTCCGTTGCCCTCTTCGATGAAGCCGTCGGCGATCTGGCGCACGATCTGCTCGGGCGACACCGGCCGCGGATTCAACGATTGACGCCCGATCCTGGACAGTCCGAGCAGGGCGTCGATCAGCCTGCCCATCTGCTGCGCGTTGCGCGAGATGGCGTCGAGGTAGTGGCGTGACTGAAGGTCGAGGTTTTTGGACTCCACCGACTCGCCCAGCGCGCGAGAGAAGCCGTCGATGGCCCGCAGCGGCTGGCGGAGGTCATGGGAGACGGTGTAGGAGAAGGCCTCGAGCTCCTTGTTGGTCGCCTCCAGCTCGGCGGTGCGCTCCCTGACCCGCCTTTCGAGCGTGGCCTGGTTCTGGCGGAGCTCCTCGACCAGGGCGGCGCGGTCCATGGCGGCGGTCAGCGAGACCGTGTAGAGCTCGACGCGGCCGAGCTCGTCGGCGCCGAAGATGGGCGTGAAGGGGCCGGCCACGAGGATCACGCTCCCCTCGCCGTCGCTCAAGCTCAGCGGGAAACGGAACGCAGACCGCGGCTGGGGAACGGGCAGCGAGCCGGTGCCGTGCATGTCGCCGGCCGCCCGGAGCAGCTCGGTCGCCTCGACACCGCCAAGACCCTCGACCGCCAGGAGCCGGTTGCCGTCGGCGATCAACCCGCCGTCTGCGCCGACCAAGCGGATCACCCAGCCCAGGGCCTGCCGGGCCAGCTCGGTGCGATCGGACGTCGCGAGCAGGAGGTCGTGCAGCGACTGCCTGAACTGGCCCTCTTCGCGCGAGCGCCAGAGCTGCCGCAGGGGAGCCGGCGGCGAGAAGCTGACGTACATCAGGGGCGCGGTGCCGATGATCACGAGCTCGGTCGCGATCTGGACGCCGAGATTGCCGGTCGGCTTGAAGCCGGTCGCGCTCAAGACGACGATGTCGACCGCCAGGACGATGATGATCGTCACGTAGGCGAGGCTCAAGGAGCGGATGCGGGCTCGCTGGACGGCGGGCCGGCCGCGCGAGGCGATCAGGAGCGAGATCGCCGGCTGCACGACGCAGACGGTCCAGACCAGCAGAAAGAGGATTAGCGCGACGATCACCGGCGGATCGAGCTTCGTCGTCGAGCTCGACTGCTGCTGCAGGTTGGGGCCGGCAAGCAAGATGGCTCCCAACGTGACGACGCCGGTGAGCACGACCAGCGCCGTGGCGCCGATGAAGATCCACCGCCGGTAGGGGATCAGCTGGTTGCGGAGGAGGAGGAGCCCGTAGCCGCTCGCGAGGAACAGCGGGATCGTCACGAAGCTGGTCGGCAGCTGCAGCTGCGGGTAGTGCTGCGTTATCTGCGAAATCACCGATACCGCGCCCAGCCCGCCCAGCGCGATCGCGAGCGACGCGCGCGTCAGCCCGCGACGTCGCGCCCAGTCAACGATCGCAGCGATACCGACCAGCCCGAAGGCGATGGCCGAAACCAGCTGCAGCGCCTGATAGATGCTGCCCACTCCCTACGTTGCCCCGCATCGGCGATGGAAGCGAATGACCAGCCGCCTTCCGCCATCGATGAAGCGAAGATTTGTGCAGAGAACGGTCTAGTCCTGCCTCGGCGCCGAGGACGCAAGAATGGGGAGATGGAAACCCGCACGCTCGAGACCAATGAAGCCAGCATCGTTTACGACGTGCACGGGCCGATCCCCACGGTGGACGGCCGGCCCCTGCTGTTCATGATCGGCCAGCCCATGGACGCCCGCGGCTTCAGCACGCTGGCATCCCTCTTCGACGACCGCACCGTGGTCACCTATGACCCGCGCGGGCTCGTCCGCAGCACGCGCAAGGACGGCCGCGTCGACCAGACTCCAGAGGACCAGGCCCGCGACCTGCATCAGCTGATCCAAGCCCTCGGCGCCGGTCCAGTCGAGATGTTCGCCAGCAGCGGTGGCGCGATCACGGCGCTGGCCCTGGTCGCCGAATATCCCGACGACGTGACCACGTTGGTCGCGCACGAGCCGCCACTCTTCTCGGTGCTGCCGGACGCCGAAGCGGCGGAACGCGCCCGCGCGGCGGTTCGTGACGCCTACGAAGCGAGGGGTTGGGGCGCCGGCATGGCGGCGTTCGTGGCGATGACGACCTGGCAGGGCGAGCTGAACGACGAGTTCTTCGCCCGGCCCCTGCCCGAGCCCGCGCAGTTCGGCATGCCAGACACGGACGACGGCTCGCGCGACGACCCGCTGCTGTCCGACCGCTCGTGGGCGGTAAGCAGCTACGCGCCTGACTTCGAGGCGCTGGCCGCGGCGCCGACGCGGATCGTGATCGGGATCGGCGAGGAATCGGCCGGCTTGCTCACCGATCGCACATCTCGTGCGACAGCCGCGCGCCTGGGCCAGGAGCCCGCCATGTTCCCGAGCCACCACGGAGGGTTCATCGGCGGCGAGGGCGGCTACGCCGGCCAGCCCGAGGCCTTTGCCCGCAGGCTGCGAGAGGTCCTGGACCACAGCGGCTGAGCCGCGGATCCTGGTCAGTCCGCCGCGGGGACGGCTGCTGACTCTTTGAGCTTGAACTTTTGGATCTTTCCCGAGCCCGTCATAGGGAAGGCATCCACGAATTCCCAGCGGACCGGGAGCTTGTATGGCGCCAGCCTTGCGCGGCAGTGCGCGAGCAGCTCGGCCTCGGTCGCTTCAAGATTCGGCGAGAGGCGGACGAACGCGGCGACGATCTCGCCCCACCGCTCGTCCGGCACTCCCACGACGGCCACCTCGGCCACGGCGGGATGCGTGCCGAGCGCGTCCTCGATCTCTCGGGGATAGATGTTCTCCCCACCGCGGATGATCATGTCCTTGAGCCGGCCCTCGATCCGCAGGTAGCCCCGCGCATCCATGGAGGCGAGGTCGCCGGTGTGATACCAGCCCTGCGAATCAATCGCCGCCGCGGTCCCCTCGAGGTTGTCGTTGTAGCCGGTCATCACCTGGTAGCCGCGCGCGCAGAGCTCGCCCACCTCACCGACCGGGACCGGTGACCCGCTGTCCGGGGCGGCGATCATGACGTCGACCTGAGGCAGCGGCCGGCCCAGGGTCTCGACCCGGTCCACTTCGGAGTCGTCGAGCGCTGTCTGCGTGACCAGCGGCGAGCACTCAGTGGTGCCGAACACGATGACGAAAGTGACTCCGAGCTCACGCTCGAGGCGCCGGGCCAGCTCCGCGGGCACCACCGAACCGCCGGACACGACCACCCGAAGCCGGGAGAGATCGCGCCCGGAAGCGCCGACGCTCTCGAGCAGCGCGACGAGCATCGTCGGCACCCCGCAGAACGCGCTCGCCCCGGTCGACTCGATCAATTCCAGCACGAGTCCCGGCTCGAACATCAGGACCGGAACCAGCGCCGCCCGGGCTTGGAGCGCGCCGAGCACGCCCATGAAGCACCCGGCGGTGTGGAAGAGCGGCATCGGGCTGACCATGGTCTCTTCGGGCTGCAGCCGCAGACGCTCGACATAGAAGCGCGCGTTGTTCGTCACGCCGCGGTGGTGCAGCACCGCTCCCTTGGGGAAGCCGGTCGTGCCCGAGGTGTACTGGATCTGGACGGGATCGTCCGGCGTCACCTGGGGCAGTCGCTCCTGCTGTCGGTGGGTGGCGAGGAACTCTTCCCACTCCGTGAACAGCACTGCCTCGCGCAGCGCGGGCAAGTTGGTCCGGACGGAATCCAGGGCGGCGGCCATGGGGTTGGATCGCCACTCGGGCAGCAGGAATATCCCGGCGGCCCGCGACTGCTTGAGCACGAACTCCAGCTCGGACGGGCGATACGCCGGGTTGACGGTCACCAGGGTGATCCCAGCCAATGCGGCGCCGTATTCGAGCAGGATCCACTCCACCGTGTTGGGCGCCCAGACCGCGACGCGCTCGCCCGGCTCAAAGCGCGCGAGCAGGGCGGCGGCCACGCGCTCGGCTTGCGTGAGCGTCTCGCTGAAGGTCAGGGCCCGGCGGGCGGACGCTTCCGGCACGCCGGCGATCAACGCCGTGCGATCACCGGCCGTGGATGCCGCATCGCGGAGCAGGCCGCCGATGGTCGTCTCCAACACGGGCGAGGATGCATCCGCGGTCCAATGGGACTGCTCCACGGCGGCCGGATTCTAAGTCCCAGACGAAGGCCGCGCACTTGACCGTCTCCCCGGCTGGGCCCAGAATCGGCCGGTTCAGCGCGTGATGCAAGAGCTGCGGGATCGGCTTCGCGCCGGCAACCTTCCGGGAGAGCTGCTCAAGCCTGGCCGCGAAACCGTCCTCCGCGCCGGCAAGCGCAGGCTCTCAAGAGACGAGCTGAAAGCCGCGGCGGAACAGGTGGCCGGCGGCCTCATCGACCTCGGCGCCCGGCCCGGCGAACGGATCGCCATCTACGCGGTCAGCTCCCTCGACTGGGTGATCGCCTACCTCGCGGTGCTGCGAGCGGGCGCGGTCGTCGTGCCGATGAACCCTGACTACCAGGCCCCCGAGGCCGAGCACATCCTGGGGAACGCGGAGCCACGGCTGGTCATCGCCGACGCGCTGCGGGCCGGCGTCGCTGATCAGCTCGGCGCCAGCGTGGTGCCGCTGGAGCGGCTGCCTCGCGGTGTCCCCCCTGCCCCGCCTGAGCTCACCGCCGACAGCCCGGCCGCGATCCTCTACACCTCGGGCACGACCGGCAGGCCCAAGGGGGCGGTCCTCGACCATGGCAACCTGCTGGCCCAGGCCCGCGGCGCCGTCGAGGCCTGGCGGTGGATGCCTGAGGACGTCCTGGTCCACGCCCTGCCGCTGTTCCATCTGCATGGGCTCGGCATGGGCTTGAACGGCACCCTGCTGAGCGGCGGGAGCGCGACTCTGGTGGTGCCCTTCTCTCCGGCCGCCGTGGTCGCCGAGCTGACCAGGCCCGATGCAGAGCGAGGGACGATGCTCTTCGGCGTGCCGGCCATGTACCAGCGGCTCTGTGAGTGGCTGGCCGAACATCCGGCCGACCTCTCGCGGGTCAGGCTCTTCGTGTCCGGTTCGGCGCCGCTGCCCCCGGCACTCTTCGAGCGCTGCGCCGAGCTGTTCGGCCAGGCCCCGGTCGAGCGGTATGGGTGCACCGAGGGCGGCATCGTCGTGACGAACCCCTACGACGGCCCACGGCTGGCCGGGCGCGTCGGACTGCCCTTCCCGGGCGTCGAGGTCAAGCTCGGCGACCAGGACGAGGTCCTGCTCAAGGGCGGCCAGGTCTTCAAGGGCTACTGGCGCAACGCGCAAGCGACAGCGGAGGCCTTCACCGGTGACGGCTGGCTGCGCACCGCCGACGTCGGCGAGATCGGCGACGACGGCACCCTCGCGATCCGCGGCCGCCTCAAGGACCTGATCATCTCCGGCGGCTTCAACGTGTACCCGCGGGAGGTCGAGCTCGTGCTTGAGGCGCACCCGGCTGTCGGCGAGGTCGCCGTCGCCGGCCTGCCGAGCGAGAGATGGGGCGAGGAGGTGACCGCGTTCGTGGTGCCGTCGGGGAAGGCGCCGCTCGCCGAGAACGAGCTCATCGCGTTTGCCCGCGGCCGGCTCGCAGCCTACAAATGCCCTAAGCACGTGGTCGTTCTCGACGAGCTGCCCCGCAACGCCATGGGCAAGGTGCAGCGCGCTTTGCTGACGGCGCCGGTCGAGAGCTGATCGATTGAAGCCGCCAGCCTTTCAGTACCACGCACCGGCAACGATCGAGGAAGCCTGCGCTCTGCTTGGTTCGTTGGCTGACGCCAAGGTGCTGGCCGGGGGTCAGTCGCTCGTGCCTCTGCTCAACTTCCGCCTGGCGCGGCCACAGCACGTGGTGGACATCAATCGCATCCCGGGACTGGACCGCGTCTACGAACGCGACGGCGGCGTCGCCATCCAGGCCCTCGCGCGCCAGGCGGCCGTCGAGGATTCCGACGTGGTCGCGCGGGTATGTCCTCTCCTGGCGGACACGCTGCGGCTGGTGGCCCACCGCGTGATCCGCAATCGCGGCACGGTCTGCGGCAGCCTGGTCCACGCCGATCCCGCGGCCGAGCTGCCCGCGACGCTGCTGGCACTCGGCGGCCGGGTGGTCGCGCGCTCGGCCAGGGGCGAGCGGACGATCGCGGCCGCCGACCTGTTCTCGGGGGTTTTCGAGACAGCGTTGGATGTGGACGAGCTCGTGGTAGAGGCCTGGTTCCCCGCCTCGGCCGCCCCCTACGCGATCCTGGAGGAGTCGCGCCGCCATGGCGACTTCGCCCTGGCGGGGGTGGTCCGAGCTGGGAGCACGCTCGCACTGTTCGGCGTCGCTCCGACGCCGGTCCTCGCCGACCCGCGTGACCCGGCCCGCGGCCTGGAGCCCAGCGGCGACCTCGAAGCCACCCGAGACTTCCGGCTACACCTGGTGCGCGTGCTCACCGAACGCGCCTTCGCCGCGTGAGGGTCAACGGCTCCGAGCGCAGCGCGCCGGCCGATCCACGCCGTCTGCTCTCCGACCACCTGCGGCACGACCTCGGCTTGACGGGGACCCACGTCGGCTGCGAGCACGGAGTCTGCGGGTGTTGCACCGTGCTGCTGGACGGCGCTCCGGTGCGCTCCTGCCTGATGCTGGCGGTGCAGGCCGAGGGTCACGAGGTCACCACCATCGAGGGACTCGCGGCCGACGGCCGGCCGCTGCACCCGGTGCAGCAGGCCTTCCACGAATGCCATGGGCTGCAGTGCGGCTTCTGCACGCCCGGCTTCGTCATGGCGGTGGTCGGTCTGCTCGAGCGGCACCCAGACCCGAGCGACATCGAGATCGAGGAAGGCATCGCCGGCAATCTCTGCCGCTGCACCGGCTACGCCTCGATCCGCCGAGCGGTGCGCCGAGCGGCCGAGCTGAGCCGTGGCGATCCGGCATGAGTACGCGCTGGTTCGGGGCGCCTGTCCAGCGTCTCGAAGACGACCGGCTGCTGCGCGGCCACGGCATGTTCACCGACGACATCGACGACGGGGCGCTCGAGTGCTGCTTCGTGCGCTCGCCATACGCGCACGCGCGCGTTCTATCTATAGATGCGAGCGCGGCGCGCGCAGCGCCGGGGGTGGTCGCCGTGTACACCGCCGCCGACCTACCGTTCGGCGACGTCGACCTGCCGCTTCTCATCCCCCATCCGAACCTCACCCACGGGCGCACGCAGCGCTGCCTCGCCTCCGAGATCGTGAGGTACGTCGGCGAGGCTGTCGCCTTCGTCGTGGCCACCGATCGATATCTCGCCGAGGACGCGGCCGAGCTGGTGCGTGTCGAGTACGAGCTGCTCCCGGTGGTGATCACGCCGGAGGCGGCTGAGCGCGCCGAGCACCTCGTCCACGAGGACGTGCCCGGCAACGTCGCCGGTGAGCTGGTCCAGGAGGTCGGGCGGGTCGATGACGCGCTGAGCGCGGCACCCCACCGCCGCCAACTGCGTTATCGCTACGAACGCGGGGCGGCGAGCCCGATGGAAGCTCGCGCCGTCTGGGCCCGCTGGGACGAGCGCGACCAGAAGCTGCTCGTCTACGACTCGACGCAGTCGCCGACCTCGATTCGCGGCGGGCTGGCGGTCCTCTTCGGGCTGCCGGAGTCGCAGGTGGAGGTCGTCGCCCCAGATGTCGGCGGCGCCTTCGGGCCGAAGATCATGCTGTTCTACCCCGACGAGCTGCTGGTGCCCCACGCGGCGATCCAGCTGCGCCGGCCGGTGAAGTGGACCGAGGACCGGCAGGAGCACTTCACGGCCGTCAACCAGGAGCGGGGCCAGGTCCATGAGGTCGACTTCGGCTTCGACGACGAAGGGCGAGTCCTCGCGCTCAGCGACGACTTCATCCACGACGCCGGCGCCTACACGCCCTATGGGCTGATCCTGCCGATCATCACAGCCGCGCAGGTTCCGGGGCCGTATCGCATCCCCAACTACCGGGTGCGCTTCCGCGACGTGTACACGAACGCGACTCCGACCTCGCCCTATCGCGGTGCGGGCCGGCCGCACGCCTGCTTCGTGATGGAGAGGACGCTGGACGCGATCGCGGCCGAGCTCGGCATCGACCGCGCCGAGGTGCGCCGGCGCAACTTCATCCAGCCGGACGAGTTCCCTTACGAGGTCGGCGTCGGCTGGCAGGACGGCAACCGCGTGATCTATGACAGCGGCGACTACCCAGAGCTACTGCGGCGGGCGTTGGAGCGGCTGGGCCCTCGGCCGGAGGGTGCGAACATCGGCATGGGTCTTGGCGTGTATGTCGAGGGCACCGGCGTCGGTCCGTATGAGGGCGCGCACGTGCAGGTGCTGGTGTCCGGCAAGGTGCTGGCCGCCACCGGAATCCCGAGCCAGGGCCAGGCCCACGCCACGGTATGGGCGCAGATCGTCGCCGACGAGCTCGGCGTGGACGTGGGCGACGTCGAGGTCACGAGCGGCGACACCCGCCGGTTTCCCTGGGGCGTGGGCACCTTCGCCTCGCGCGGGGCTGTCACCGCCGGCAACGCTATGCACGTCGCGGCTCAGATGGTCGCCGAGAAGGCGAAGCAGGTCGCGGCCGCGCACCTCGAGGCGAACCCCGACGACCTCGAGCTCGCCGGCGGACGCGTGCGCGTCAAAGGCTCGCCCGAGCGCGGCATGCCGCTCGGCGCCGCGGCGGTGCTGTCCAATCCCGTCCGCTACGCCTTCGGCGGAGGGACGGAGGCGGCGACGCAGTTCGCGCCACGGCCCCGCCCCGGACCGCCGCTGCAAGCCGGCGAGCAGCCCGGCCTCGAGGCGACCGGCTACTACAGCCCACTGGGCTCGACCTGGGCCGCCGGCTGCCACGCGGCCTATGTCCAGGTCGACCCCAAGTCCTTCCAGCTGAAGATCCTCAAGTACGTCGTCGTGCACGACTGCGGGCGCGTTATCAATCCGCTCGTGCTGCAGGGTCAAATCGAGGGCGGCGTGGCGCAGGGCATCGGAGGCGCCTTCTACGAGCGGCTGGCGTATGACTCCGACGGCCAGCTGCGCAATGCGTCGTTCATGGAGTTCCTCATGCCCTACGCGACTGAGATCCCGCCCATCGAGATCGACCACATCGAAACGCCGTCGCCTCTGAACCCGCTGGGGGTGAAGGGCGCTGGTGAAGCGGGCGTGATCCCGGTGGGCGCGGTGATCGCCTCGGGAATCGAGGACGCGCTTGGCGTCGGAATCATCGAGATGCCGCTCTCGCCGCTGCGCCTCTACGAGCTGGCGGGCACCCCTAGCCGGCCCTGACCACGGCGGCGATGATGTTGCCGCCAGGCGGTCCCTGGTGCGAGTTGCGCTCGCCGCCGCTGACGTAGTTCGTCGTGCGGCCCGTGACCGACGCGACGAGCATGCCGCCCAACGCCTTGCCGATCGTGTAGCAGTCGGCGTCGTCCAGCAGCGTGATGCGCTGCCCGCGAACGACGTTGCTGCCCGGGATCACCGACTTGGCGAACACGTGCACAAGGCGCGCAAGCTCGCCCTCTTCCGGCAGGCCGCCGGCGAAGTTGAGACCTGCCTCACGGAGCGCATCTCTCACGCCCGGCGCGTCGATGAAGTCGCGCGTCACGGCGTGGCCGATCCGCAGCGGGCTGGCCGACGCCGTCGAGTTGCCGAAGACCACCACCTCGCCGTGCACCTTCTCGCCGCCTGACGAGGTCATCGCGACTTCGGAGTAGAGGTCCCAGTCGCGGCGCACCGCACCGTCCGACAGCTTGTCGGCGGGCACCTCGCCCAGCGCCAGGGCGACGCCGAGGGCGGCGCCGTCGTTCGCATAGGCGCCGGCGCCTTCCGGGCCGAACGTCAGGTCGTGCGTCGCGACCGTCTGGCCGCGGGATTCGGCGTCCGCGATGCTGGCGATCGTCAGCCCGGGCACCTTGACCATCACGAGGTGGACGTCCTTGGGATCGGTCAGGCCCGCGTCGACCATGGCGTGCCGGGTGGCGGCGGCCACCTTTCGGATCTGGCCCATCCGGCCGATTTCCTCCGGCGCGATGGGGTCCGATCCCGCCCTTCCCATCACCAGCCGCTTGTCGTCCGCGGCTCGCTCTGGCGCGTCGACCCACTCGCGGGTCACGGCGACGATGTGCGGCGTGATCACGCCAGGACAGCCGCCCGACAGGACGAAGATCACGCGCTTGGCCACCTCGTCGACCGGGATGCCGACCAAGCGGGCGGTCCACTCGCGCAGGACGACGTCCGCCCACACTCGGCCCCAGTCGTCGTGGAAGCCAGTGCCTTCGGTCTTGCCGACCAGGGCCACGAGGGTCTCCGGCTTCAGCTTGCCCTCGTCCGCGAGCCGCTGGAGGCCCGAGGTGTCGGCGGGCGTCGCCATCGGGCAGACGAACATCTCGACGCGCTGCGCTTTCATGCGTTCACCTCCGTGGTTCAATCCAGGCCCGGCGGGCGTTCGAAGCCGAAACCGGGCATCGCCTCGAGCTCCTCGGCAAAGTCGAGCAGCTCCGCCTCCTGCGCGAACTGTCCCACGAGCTGAACACCGACGGGCAGGCCTTCGTGACGGCCCGCGGGGACGGTGACCGCCGGCACGCGGGCGAAGCTGACCGGGAGCACGAACTGCACATAACGAGCCCAGGCTTCGCCCAAGAACGGAGGCACATCGTCGATCGGCATCGGCAGCATCCCGAGCGTCGGGGTGAGCAGGAAGTCGAAACGGGTTTGCAGGGGCAGATTGACGATCCGGTTGGCCGTGGCGGTCGCGGACTCGAAGGCCAGGAAGTACTCCATGGCCGTCAGCCGGCTGCCCTGCTCCGCGAGCTGGCGGATGCCGGGACCGAAGGTCGAGAGATCCTCTGGAAAGCTGGCCATGCTCGCGCGGCGGACGACGCCGTAACCCTGCCCGACCGGTTCGGGATCCCAGTCGATCTCCTCGACGTGATGGCCGGCATTCTCGAGGGCTTCCGCGGCGCGCCGGCAGGCGGCCCGGCACGCGGGGTCGGCGCCCAGCGAGCTGGAGTCGGCCAGCCCGATCCGCCTGCCGCGGTGCTCGGGGTGCTCCTCCGTGGCGGACGCGGTGGCAGTCATGACCTCGAAGAGCAGCCTGGCGTCGGCGACGCTCCGGGTGATCGGGCCGCGCGACTGCATGACGGTCACGTCGACCTCTTCGTTTGGCAGCCGGTCGGGCGTCGGTCGCAGGCCGACCACGCCGCAGCAGGACGCCGGGATGCGGATCGACCCACCGGTGTCGCCGCCCAGCGCCACCGTGCACAGCCCCGCAGCGACCGCGGCGGCGCTGCCGCCGCTCGAGCCGCCCGGCGTGGTGCCTTGCCGCCACGGGTTGTGAGTGGGCGGAAAGAGGGTGTTGGTGGTGCCGATCGCCGCCGCCAGCTCGGGGACGTTGGTCTTGCCGAGGATCGCCATGCCGGACGATCTAGCGCGGGCGACGGGCACGGCGTCGGTTTTCGCCACGCGGTCGCGCCAGGCCGGCGTGCCGTAGGTGTAAGGCATGCCGGCCACTGGCTGGCTGTCCTTGACGGCCAGGGTGACGCCCGCGTGCGGTCCGGCCCCGGGTCTGGCCTCGCGGTCGACGTAGATGAACGCTCCGATACGCGAGTCGATGCGGGCGATGGCATCGAGGTGGGCTGCGACGACGGCGTTCGGATCGAGCCTGCCCTGGCGGACCCGCGCGACGACCATGGCCGCGGACAGCCAGCGCGGCGAGTCCTCCCCCATCACCGACGACCTATTCTCGCGGCTTCAGGTTCTCGCGGGCGCCGGCGCACCCTATCGTCGAGGCATGCGAACGGAGCGCACGATCACCGTCGTCGGCTGCCACGCCGGCGGCGAGGTCGGGAACGTGGTGGTGGGCGGCGTCATGCCGCCACCCGGCGAGACAGTCTTCGAGATGATGCAGGCGCTGCGGGCGGACGACTCGCTGCGTAGGCTCCTACTCCGCGAGCCGCGCGGCGGCGTGGCCGTGCACGCCAACCTCATCGTGCCGTCGCGACGGCCCGAGTGCGACGCGGGCTTCATCATCATGGAGCCGACCGAGTACCCGCCGATGTCGGGCTCCAACGCCATCTGCGTGGCGACGGTCCTCCTCGAAACCGGCATCGTGCCGATGCGCGAACCGGAGACGGTGCTGCGCCTCGAGGCGCCCGCGGGAGTTGTCGAAGTCACCGCTCACTGCGAGAACGGGCGCTGCCGGAGCGTCGAGCTGACCAACGTGCCCGCGTTCGCCGATCAACTCGATGCCGACATCGAGGTTGCGGGCCTCGGCGCCGTGAGGGTGGACGTCGCTTACGGCGGTATGTGGTACGCGATCGCCGACGCCCGGGCGCTCGGGTTCGCACTGGAGCCGCCGGAGGCGAAGGATCTCTGCACCGTCGGCGAGCTGATCCGCGCCGCCGCTCGCGAGCAGCTTCGCTGTGCGCACCCGGAGCAAGCCGAGATCGCGGGCGTCAGCATCGTGCAGATCGCCGGACCGTGGCAGGGAATCGGCGCCGTGTCGCGCAATGCCGTGGTCGTGGCGCCGGGCCGGTTGGATCGCTCGGCCACGGGCACCGGTCTGAGCGCGCGCATGGCCGTTCTGAACGCGCGCGGTCTCATGCACGCGGGAGACGCGATGAGCCACGCATCGGTCCTGGGCACGACCTTCGACGGCAGGATCGTCCGCGAGACTGCCGTCGGCGACAAGAGCGCGATCGTCCCTGCCATTCGGGGCAGCGCGTGGATCACCGGGATCACCCAGGTGTTCGTCGAGCCGACCGATCCCTTCCCGCAGGGCTACCTGCTGAGCGACACGTGGCCGGGGACGGACACGCAGGTCTGAGGCCCGCTGCCTAGAGCTCGGCTGGGACCGGCTCGAACACCGACCAGCAGATGGCGTTGCGCAAGCGCTGGTCGTCGAGCACGAGCTCGCGTATCGGCTGCGGCAGCTGGTCGCGCTGCCAGCGGCACTCGAGGCGACCAGCGGTGTGGGCCGCTTCGGCAGGCGCGGCGGACCTGACCGCCTTGATCGCGTAGGAAGCCGCGCCCAGCTCGTGGGCGGCGACGTGCGCGACGGCTGCCGCCTGGGCGGCTGCATAGGCCGCGAACCGAGGGGCGCCGGCGAGGTCGCGGGCCGCCCCGTTCGAATGGCCCGCGGCGGTGCGCGACTCCGTCATCGTGACCTCGCCGCGCACCCATGCGCGGGCCAGGCTGATCGCCTGCCGCGGTCGAGGGTCGTCGGGTTTCGCTGCTTCGAACAGCTCCAGCACGTGCTCCGCGCAAGCAGCCGCCCACAGCACGAGCAGCCGGTGGTCGGCGTCGGTGAGAGTGCCGCCGCGGCGGATGGTGATGAAGCGCGGGTCGCGCTGCTTCGGCAGGATCAAGCGGAGGCCTGCCGGCTCGCTGGGATCCGCGTAAAGCGAAACCGCCGCTGTTTGAACAGCGCCACGCAGCAGCTGACGACGTCTCGATCAAAGAGTGCGTGTGAGGCCTGAATGTAGTTGAGCGCCTCGGCCAGCCCCCGCGCCGCGCGATACGGGCGCCGCGAAGAGAATGCTTCGACAACGTCCGCCACGCCGATGATCCGGGCGCCCATCAGGACCTCCTCACCGCTCAGTCCGTTCGGATAGCCACTGCCGTTCAGACGCTCGTGATGCTGCAAGATCATGTCTCTGACCGGCCACGGAAAGGGCACCGCCGCGATGATGTCGGCTCCGATCTGGGCATGCTGCTTCACAAGCTCGAGCTCCGCCGGGGTCAAGGGCCCGGGTCGCGTGAGCAGCTCTGCCGGCACGGCGATCTTGCCGATGTCGTGGATCGACGCCGCGATGTAAATGCCCTGGGTCTCCTCGATGCCGAGCCCGAGCTCCAGGGCCAGCGCGCGCGACAGCTCCGCCACGCGGCGCTGATGACCGGCCGTGTAGGGATCGCGGTACTCAACAGCCGCCGCCAGCGCGCCGATCGTCGCGTCGAGAGTGTTCCAGAGCTGCAGACGCCTTTGCTCCTCTTCCCACTGACGGTCGTGCAGCGCTCCGGCCGCGCGGCGCTGCCCGCGCACTTCGGCGGTGATGTCAAGAGCCAGTCCGGTGACGACACTGACCTGACCCGAAGCGTCAAGCCAGGGCGTGTACCAAACCCGGTATGGGCGCCCGTTGCGGTCGAGGACGATCTCGGCCACGTGCTCCCTGCCCTCCAGCGCTCGTCGGATGTGCTCGATGGTTTCGGGCTCGCCCGCAAAGGCGTCAAAGATGGACTCGCCGACGGAGGCGCCGGGAGAGCTGCGCAGCAAACGCAGCGCGCTGCCTTCCGCTAAGAGGATCTCACCGCGAGCGTCGAAGGCGAAGACGACGACAGGAAGTGAGTTGACGATCGAACGCAGCAGCGAGGTGACGCCGCCAGGTAGGGCCGAAGGTGACCAGGTATCCATAACATCGAGTCTCCGGAACTCGCGGCCGGAGTGCGATGACTTCCGTCACGAGGATGTGTGCGCTACGTCACAAGGCCGTGCACGATGTCAACCAGCCGCCGAGGTTCCCTGACCGTGATGCACGGCGAGGCGGTGGTGAGCACGCCTTGGCGGCGAAGGCTAGCCAGGATCCGCGTGACCGTCTCCCTGGACGAGCCGATGCCGTTGGCAAGCGCTTCCTGGGTGGCGGTGACCTCCAGCCGGCCGTGGCGCAGCTGCTCGGAGCAGGCTCGCTCCAGGAGATCGAATGCCAGCTTCTGCTGAACGGTGCCGAGAGTTCGGACGGTGACCACGCGCACGACCCGCAGCAGGATGCTCGCGGTGTGCGCGGCGACCGCATGCGCCACTTGGATGTCCGACGCGTACAGGTCACGCATCAGGTCCGCGTTCAGACGGAGCAGCGTGGTCGGCTCGACCGCCTGCAGGTAAACCGACGGCTGATCTTCATCGATGGCCAGGGCGCCGAGCAGGTCGTGGGGATGCGCGTAGCGGACGGTCGATTCGCGGCCGTCCGTCGCGATTTGAAACACGCGCATCAGACCGTGTTCGACCAGGTCGCCCATGAAGACGGGCTTCGGCCACTCGGTCAGAACGCCGGCAGGCATCTTGTGCCGGCGAGCGCTCTCGAGGAGGCGCTGCCGGGTGGCCTCGCTGAGGCAGTGAAGAAATTGGTTCGGCGAGAACGAACCGAAGTCCGCCATGGTCGGCGCGATCACCGTCAGCCGGACTTTAGGCCAGCGCGGGCGCGGCCACAAGGCCCCAGATCGCGAGCCGGTTCAGCGGAATTAACGAAAAATTCGTTAGACTCCTCGAGTGAGCTCCAATCCCGCCGAGCGCGTGATCCGTCGCTTCGGCGGCCAGAGCGCCCTCGCGTCGCTCCTCGGCAAGCGCCAGAGCACCGTCGAGCATTGGGCGAGCACCGGGCGCATTCCGGCTCAATGGCATCAACCCCTGCTGGCGCTTTCGCGGCAGCGCGGCATCGTCTTGGAGGCAAAAGACTTCATGGAGACCCCCCAACACCAGATCGAACCGGCTGCCGGCAGACTCGGCGTTCTCACGGTCGGGCTGGGCGCCGTCGCGTCCACCTTCGTCGCCGGCGTCGAGCTGATCCGCCAGGGCCGCGCCGAACCGATCGGCTCTCTCACCCAGATGGGCACCATCCGCCTCGGCAAGCGCACCGATGATCGCGTGCCGCTGATCCGGGACTTCGTGCCGCTGGCCGGCCTCGACCAGCTGGTCTTCGGCGCCTGGGACCCGATCGCCGACTCCGCGTACGAGTCCGCCCTCAAGTGCGGCGTCCTTAAGCGGCACGAGCACATCGAGCCCATCGCCGGCGAGCTGCGCGAGATCGAGCCGATGCCGGCCGTCTTCGACCAGCACTACGTGAAGCGGCTCGACGGCCCCAACGTCAAACCGAAAGGAACCAAGCGGGAGCTGGCGGAGGCCCTGCGCAAGGACATCCGCGACTTCAAGGCGGCGCACGCCTGCGACCGGCTGGTCATGATCTGGTGCGCGTCGACCGAGATCTTCATCGAGCCCGGACCGGCCCACCAGAGCCTGGAGGCGCTCGAAGCCGCGATGGACAGGAACGACGAGACCGTCCCGCCCTCGATGCTTTACGCGTACGCGGCCCTGAAGGAAGGCGTGCCGTTTATGAATGGCGCCCCGAACCTCACCGTCGACGTGCCTGCCATGGTCGAGCTGGCACAGGCGGCTGGCGTGCCCATCGGAGGCAAGGACTTCAAGACGGGTCAGACGCTGCTCAAGACCGTGCTGGCCCCGATGCTGAAGGCGCGCATGCTGGGCCTGGAGGGCTGGTATTCGTCGAACATCCTCGGTAACCGGGACGGCGAGGTGCTCGACGATCCCGACAGCTTCCGCACCAAGGAGGAGAGCAAGCTCGGCGTTCTGGAGCACATCCTCCAGCCGAGCCTGTATCCCAACCTCTACGCGAACGCGTACCACAAGGTGCGCATCAACTACTACCCGCCCCGCGGCGACAGCAAGGAGGGCTGGGACAACCTCGACATCTTCGGCTGGCTCGGCTATCCGATGCAGATCAAGGTCGACTTCCTATGCCGCGACTCGATCCTGGCCGCGCCCCTCGTACTCGATCTCGTCTTGTTCACCGACCTGGCGCAGCGCGCCGGCTTCAAGGGCATCCAGGAGTGGCTGTCGTTCTACTTCAAGAGTCCGCAGCACGCCCCGGACGTGTATCCCGAGCACGACCTCTTCATTCAGCAGACCAAGCTCAAGAACACGCTCCGCTGGCTGATGGGCGAGGAGCAGATCACCCACCTCGGGATGGAGTACTACCAGGACTGACGGGGGTTCGCTAGCCGAACCAATGCTCGCGGCGGACGGCCGCGAAGTCGTCTTTCTCCTGTCTTGTCTCTTCCGAAGGGGGCGTGAACTCGGCCTTCACGCCGGGGCCGTCGAGGAAGGCGACGTCGACGCGTCCGACGTCGCCCTCACCCATCTCGACGTAGCAGATGCCGCGGCCGTCGAACGGCGGCGGCGCCTCGAGGCCGCGGACCTTGGCGATGATGGTGTCGGCCACCGTACCGGCCGCCCGTTCCGCGAACATGCCCGCCTTCGGCGTGCCGACGCTGGTGACGTCGCCGACGGCGTAGACACCCTCGAACCGAGTCGAGAGGTTGCCTGCGTCGACCGGGATCCAGCCGTCGACCGCCATCCCGCTCGCCGCGACGACGTCCGGAACCCGGTGCTTCGGAATGCCGAGGAAAAGGTCGAAGCCGACCTCCGTCCCATCGTTGATGCGCGCCACTTTCCGCTGGGGATCGAGCTCGGTGACCACGCAATCGAAGAGGGCCTCGATGCCGCGCTGCCGGAAGCCTTCCACGATGGCCGCCGAGGCGGGAGCCGAAGGTGGGATGGGCCGGCCCATCGGGAAGATCAGCGTGATGCTCGAGCTTTCGCGGACCCCTTTCGCGGTCAGGAAGTCGTGCGTCATGAAGGCCGCCTCGCTGGGCGCCGGCGGGCACTTGAAAGGCTGGCCCAGCACGCCGATGACAACCCGGCCGCCTGCGAAGGCTCGCAGCACTTCGGCCAGCCGCTCGGCGCCCGCCACGGAGTAGAACTCGTGCCCGGCTTCGGTGAGGCCAGGCGTTCCGTCGACGTTGTAGTCCGCGCCGAGCGCGACGACCAGGACATCGCCGTCATAGGCGCCGCCGTTCGTCTTGACCCTGCGGTTTGCCGGGTCGATCTCCGTGATCGTCTCCTGGTGGAAATGGATCGACGGGTGGCGGAGCTCGGAGTAGGGGATGCGGACGTCGCTCAACTGCCGCTGCCCGAACATCAGGTCGAGCTTCGAGAACCCGAAGACAAAGGCGTCGTTCCGGTCGATCAGCGTCACGTCGACCTCTTCGCCGAGGTCACGCGCCAGTCGGGATGAAAGCTCCAGACCCCCGAAGCCAGCGCCCAGGACAAGCACTCTCGTCGCAGCCATGCCGGCACTCTAGCGGAGCACCTGGGCCAAGGTCATTTGGGCTTGACGGATCTGGTACCTACCCGTAAAAGCAAAACTGACATTGTTGTTGTCAAGTAACCAATTCGGGAGGTGCGACCTATGACTTCACTGGTCTGGATCGTGGTGGCGGTGGTCGTGATCGTGGCGATCGCGATCCTCGGCGCCGTCCTGAGCAGCCGCCGGCCGAAGCTGCGCGAGCTCAACGACGAATCGCGAGCGCGTTACGCGGACACGTGGCGGATGATCGAGACGCGTTTCGTGGACCAGCCGCGGCGGGCTGTCGAAGACGCGGATGGGCTGGCCGTCTCCATCTACCGCGAGCGCGGCGCGCACGTAGATGGCGATCGGCGGCTGCCCGACGAGCTGAAGCGGGCGCGCGACCTGGCCCGCGGCGACGGGCGGTCCGAGTCGGAGACTGACGAACGAGGGCACACGGAAAACCTGAGGCGCGCCATGGTCGCGTACCAGCGCATCGTGGACGCCGCGGTCGGAGAATCGACGCGCCGGGCCTCCGAGGCCAGGCGGCCGGAGGTGATTTGATGAAGAGCAGCACGGCCACAGCCGATTACCGAGCAAGGTTCGACCAGCTCCAGACGCGCTTCATCGATGAGCCACGAGAGACCGTGCGCGAAGCGACGACGCTGGTGCGCGAGGCCGTGGACCACCTGTTCGAGAGCGGGCACGACACCGAGCAGCTCCGCCTCGTGATGCAGGGCTACCGCGACCTTCTCACGCGTATCGAAGGCGGCGGCATGCCCGAGCGCGGCGAGGACCGCGAGCGCGCGGAGGTCCCGGAGACGAGATCCGACACCGAACGGCGCTAACGCGCTCATGAGCCCAAGCCCGTGAGCGAGCCGGGCTCGCCGCGGGCTCTTTTTCCGCCGCCGGCCCATTCCCTTCGCTTCGCCCGGGCTTAACAATCCTTAGCTGAATCGCAGGCAGGTCGGCGGCAGCCGTTACCGCCGGTCGATGCGACTCTGATCGGGTTGCGGGGGGGCGTGGCAGGGGGATGTCAGTGAAGCGCGGGGCTAACGCGGATATCTCGCGCTGGCCGGTGGCGCGTGGCCGCCGGAGCTACGAGAGCCCGATCCTGGTCGGGCGGCATGACGAAGAGCGCGTGATCGAGGATGCGCTTCGCGCCGCTTCGAACGGCGAAGGCGCGCTGGTCACCGTCGTCGGCGAGGCCGGCATCGGCAAGTCACGTCTGGCCCGTCACGCCCAGCGACGCGCTGCCGAGCTGGGCGGCGGCTTGGTGGTCGGGCTCTGCGACGAAGGTTCGGCCATCCCCTACCTCCCCTTCGTGGAGGGCATCGGCAACCACCTGGCCCAGTTGGGGCCACGGTCGGTGCGCCGGAGATTGGGACCGCTGGCCTTGGAGCTCACCGACCTGTTCCCGCAGCTGGAGCCCCGCTACCGGCGGCCGGCCGGTGAAGATCCGCAGCGCTCGAAGCTGCGCCTGTTCGAAGCGATCACGTCGCTGCTGCGGGTGCTCGCAGAGGATCACCTCTTCCTGCTGCTGGTGCTCGAGGACATGCAGTGGGCCGACTCGTCCTCGCTCGAGCTGCTGAGCTTCCTGGTCAAGCGGATCGAGACGAGCCCCGTGGCCGTGCTGATCACAGTGCGCAGCACCGAAGGAGCGCTGCCGGACCAGCTGGCTCCGGCGATCGACGGCTGGCGCCGAGCCGCGACGGCTTCGACGCTCGCGCTCCGGCCGCTGTCGGCGGCTGACGTGGGCGCCATGGCCGCCGCGATCCTCGGCGACGGGCATGTTGACGCCGCACTCGTGGAGCGGCTCTTCTACCTCAGCGAAGGCAACCCGCTGCTGGTCGAAGACCTGATCTGGGAGTCGGCCGGCGCCCAGCCGGCCGACCAGATTGACGCGAAGATCGTGCCGCTGCCGGCGGTGGGAGTGCCCGCCACCTTTGCGCAGCGGGTCAGCGGCCTCCTGCGACGCCTCGAACCCGACGAGATCGAGACGCTTCAGGCGGCGGCGGTACTCACACCGCCGCTGGCGATCGACACCCTGGCCCGCGTCACCAACCGGACTCAGCAGGAGGTCGGCGCGGCCCTGGCCGCGGCGGCGACTCTGCAGCTCGTCGAAGCCGACGACCTGGGCCGGTTTCGCTTCCGGCACCACCTGATCCGGGAGTCGCTCTACCAGGGCCAGCCGGAGGTCCTGCGCCGTGAGCTGCACCGGCGCGCGGCCGCGGCACTCGAGTCCGACCTGGGCAGCGCCGCCTTCGAGATCGCTCGCCACCTGGTCGAGTCCGCCGCCGACGAGGCCGCGGTCCCCGCCTGCCTGCGCGCGGCAGAGCAGGCGACCTTGCGCAAGGGCTACCAGGAGGCGGCCCGTCTCTACGAGTGGGCCCTGCCGCACATCACGAACCCGGCCCTCCGCGGCCAGGTGCTCAGCCTGCTGGGCGAAGCCTGCTACGCCTCGTCGGCACGCGACGTCGCGGCCGGCCACCTCGAGGAGGCGATCACGCTGCTGGACGCCGCCGGTAAGAAAGCCGAAGCGGCGCACGCACGCCTGATCCTCGGCACCTGCGAGTACCAGGGCGGCCGGGGAGAAAGGGCGCGCGAGCTCTTCGAGCGCGTCGTGGCCGACCTCGAGGAGGACGGCCCCAGCGAGGAGCTGGCCGACGCCTACGTGCGGCTGTCGAGCCTCCACGTGTTCCAGCTGAAAGGCCGCCGAGCCGATGAGCTCGCTGGACGCGCTCTCGAGATCGCGCAGGCGGCGAACTCCCTGGCCCAGGAGGCCTGGGCGAAGTGCTTCCTCGGCCTGGCCATGGTGCTCAACGGCGAGATCGAAGGAGGCATCGCGGCCCTCGACGACTCCTACGGGACCGCCCTCGGCCACGGCTTCGACTGGATCGCCCTCAACGCCGTCTTCAACGGGCTGTCGGCCCGACTCGACCACCTCCGCGCCAGTGAATGCCCGGAGTGGCTGCGGCGGCTGCGGGAGCTTCCGGGCGCTTCAATGCGGGAGGCTTTCGCCGCCGACATCGAGGCACGCATGCTGCTCGAGCTGGGCGATGTCGACGGCGCCCTGAGGGCGGCGCGCTCAGCGCATCAGCTCGCAGAGCGCTCCGGCATCAAGACGGTGGCGGCTTGGTCGCAGCGTCGAAGCGCCCTTGCGCTCGTTGAGGCCGGCCACGTGGAGCAGGCGGTCGCCGAGGTGGCGGAGACGACCGAGCCGAGCGAGATGCAGGAGGTGCTTTTCGATCGCCTCGTGCGCATCCGCGTGCACCTCGCCGCCGGCGAGCTGACCGAGGCCGGAGACGTGGCGCGGCTTCTGATCACGCAGACCAAGTGGATGCCCAGGGACACCGTCCTGATCGCCGCCGCGACCGAGGCGCTGGTCGCCGGCGGCCACGTCGACGGCGCCGAGCAGCTGGTCAACGTCGCGCTCGAGGGCGGCCTCGATCCCGCCGATCCCTTCCTGGCGATGTCACGCGCGAGCGTGCTCCTCGCTCAGGGTCGAGAGCGCGAGGCGCGCGACCCGATCGATGACGCGATCTCAGACCTCAACCGGCGCGGCTACAAGCTGGCCGAGCTGCGCGCCCGCCTGATCCGGCTCGCCATCGACGGTGACGAGGTCGAGCTGCGGGCGCTGATCGCGGACGCGACCGCGGGCGGAGCGGGCCTGATCGTTCGGGAAGCGCGACGCCTGGGCGCGACCGCTGGGATCAAGGTCAGGGCCACAACCGATGAGCCGGCCACGGCTCCGGCCTCGAGCAAGGACCCGCGCCTGAGCCTGATCGCGCGACTGCCGCTCGCCCTGCGCGACGACGAGTTCGTCCTGCACTTTCAGCCGGAGGTGGACCTGGCGTCCGGGCTCGCGGTCGCGGCCGAGGCCCTGATCCGCTGGAAGCGGGTCGGCCGGCCGCTGCTGCTTCCCGACCGCTTCGTGCCGCTGGCGGAGCAGGCCGGCCTGATCAACGAGGTCACCGGCTGGGTGCTGGACACGGCTCTGGGACAGGCCGCCGCCTGGGCCGATCAAGGCGCCGCGATGCCGGTCGCGGTCAATATCTCGGTCCACGACCTCGAGCGGGCCACGTTCGTCAACCGAGTTGCCGCGGCCCTGTCCGCGCACCGGCTGGACGCCAGCCTGCTCTGCCTCGAGATCACCGAGACCAGCGCGATGCAGGCCATGCACGCGGTGGTGACCAACATGGAACGTCTGCGGGCTCTCGGCGTGCGGCTGTCGATCGACGATTTCGGCACCGGTCAGTCGTCGCTCGCCTACCTGCGGCACCTCCCCGCCGACGAGGTGAAGCTGGACCGCTCGTTCTGCCTCGATCCCTCCGCCGCCTCGCTCAGCATCGTCCGCTCGGTGATCACGATGGCGCACGAGCTCGGCCTGCGCGTCGTCGCCGAAGGCATCGAGCAGCAGCAGGTGGGGCAGGCGCTGCAAGAGCTCGGCTGCGATGTCGGCCAGGGTTACCTCTTCGGGCCCCCCGCCCCAGCAGAGGAGTTGGAAAGCATCGGGCGTCCGGCCGTGTAAACGGCAGATGCGAACGCGGGAGGAGAGATGAGTCGGAGATCGACGAAGCTGGCTTGGGGGTGCGCTGTGGTCCTGCTGGGGGCGACGCTCCTGCGCCCGCCCGCCGGCGGTCCGGTCGCTGCCTACAGCAGCAGCGTGCCCACCTTCGGCACGCCCGTGGTGAGCGGCGTGCAGGGACAGGGCTATGAACAGAGCCTGCGCATCGACGGCTCCGGCCGGCTCTACACCTCCGTCCCCGGCAGCTGGCCGAGCGGGATCACCTGGCTTTGGCGATCCAACGACCGCGGCAAAACGTTCAAGTGGGTGCCGGCGGCGGCGCCGCTGACGGGCAGGACCCTCGAGGGCGGTTGCGGCGGCGGCGGCGACAGCGAGCTCGCGGTCGATTCGGCCGGCAACCTGTACCTGGCCGACCTGTCGACCTACAACTTCGCCACCGCCCGCACCTCGGACGGCGGCGCGACCTTCACTCCGCCGAACTGCCTTTCTGTGTCGACCAGCCCCGACGACCGGCCGTGGTTCGCCACCGACGGCAACCCGATGGCCGGCGGATCCCTCTACATGACCTACGACCAGGTTGCGCAGGGGACGCCGGTCTGTCCCGGCGGCACCACCACCAGCCCAGACGGACCGAACAACCAGCTGGTGATCGTCCGGTCGCCGGTCGGCGGGCAGCCTGGAGCCACAGCGGGCCTGGTGTTCGGCCCGGCTCAGTCGGTCGGCACCGGCTGCGACGAAGGCGTGATGGGCAACCTCGTCGTGAGCCCGACCACTCACAACGTCTTCGTGGTCCACGACGACACCACCTACAGCCAGATCCTCGTCGGCCGCTGCACGCCCGTCGACTGGACGATCGACCCCACCGGCATGCAGTGCTCCGACCACCCGGTCACCTACATGCCGGGACAGATCATCGGCGCCAACTTCCCGACCATCGCCGTCGATTCGTCCGGCCAGCTTTTCGCGGTGTGGGAAGCGGCGCCATGCTCGCCCTGCTTCAACTCCAACACCACCGCCGCGGCGGTCGACGGCGACACGCTCCTCTATTTCTCGAGGTCGGCGGACGACGGCCTCACCTGGACGCCGGCGGCCGTGGTTCCGACGCCGGGGCTGCACAACAACGTCTATGCCTGGGTCGGAGCCGGCGACCAGGGCAAGTTCGACATCGCCTGGTACGGGACCGCGGCGACCGAGACGCCTGGCCAGACCCGCGGGCCCGACTCGGTCCAGGGTGACTGGAGCGTCTACATGATCCAGTCGCTGGATGGCGGCCAGACTTTCACGGCGCCGATATTGGCCAGCGAGCACTTCGTCCACCGCGGCGCGCTCAACACATTGCTGGGCGGTCAGTCCTCCGCCAACACGGGCGGTCGTGCGCTGGGTGACTTCCTCGAACTCCGCATCGGGCTCGCGGGCGAGGCGAACATCACCTACGGCGACTCCGACCTGGACGGCAACACGGTGCTTTCGCAGGGCATGTTCGTGCGCCAGAACGGCGGTCCAGGCGTGCTCGGCAACCGGCCTCTGGTGCGCGGCGGGCACAAACCCGTCGACGGCGTGACCGACGTCGCCTGCGACGGCACCCTCGACGCCGCCGGGCTGTCGTCAGCCTCGTTCCCGAACCTCGACCTTCTCTCGAGCTCGGTCAGCCAACCGGACCCTGCGCACTACCGCGTTCAGATGCAGGTCCAGAGCCTAGCGAGCCTGGCGCCGGACCCCGCCGACGGGGGCCCCGACCTCGTCTGGCTGACCCAGTGGCACGTGCCTTCGACGTCCGATCCGCAGGGCGGGAAGGTGTTCTTCGCCTACATGGAGTCCTTCAACGGCCAGGCGCCCACCTTCTGGGACGGCGAGAGCGCGCTGTACCTGGCCAACGGCGGCACGGGCCAGATCAGCTACCCCGGCCTCCACCAGGTCGCGGGCAGCTACACGGCCGGGTCGCCGGCGACGATCACCATCACCGTGCCGGCGGCCGACGTCAGCGACTCCGCGATCGACCAGAACCTGTACAGCGTGCAGGCCAGCACGATGACGCTGACCGCGCAGGCATCGTCCGTGCCGCCGACTGGGGGCATCGGAGGCCTGCCCTTCAACCTGATCGACACGACGACCGCCTTCGACTACGTTCCGGGCCTGGCGCCCTCCCCTGTCACGGCCTCCACGGCCTGCGGCGTGCCGCCGCCGGTCGTGTCCACCTTGACCTGTCCCAGTCTCAGCCCGGCGCCCACGGTCCTGACCAACGCGTTCGGCACGCCGCTGGTGCCGCCGTCGCGACTGGCTCCGTGGATTGCGAACGGGGACGACTGCGACGACATCGACGGCGCGGCGGGGTGACGGCAGCGGCCTAAGACCGACACGAGGGAATCCATCGGCGTTCCAGCGCAGGGATAAGCGGCGCATTCGCGTTGTCTAGACCAGAACGAAAGGAGTAGCTGGGATGCCCGATGAAGCCATAAGCCAGGTCCACGCCTGGTTCGCCGCCTGGAACGCACGAGACTTCGAATCGCTCCGAGGCATGTACAGTCCTGCGGCGGCCTACCTCCGCCCCGACGGGTTCAGCCAGGGCGCCGAGGCCATCGTGTCGTATCTGCGGACAGTCGCCGCCGAGATAGCCGGCGAGACCGCGATCGTGGACGCGGTAATCTGCGGTCAGGGCGTGGTGGCCGTCGAATGGTCGGCTCAAGCGGGCTCGGACGACGCCCGCACGCGGGCGCGCATGGCCTCGTTCTTCCGCTTCCAGGACGGCAAGATCCTCTCCCAGCACGAGTTCGGCGACCCGACCCGATCGGTGCGTCTGCTCACCGCGCGCTGGCGCCAGGCCGCGTCGTCCTCGCCGATGGCTTCTCCCGGGGAGACGATGGTGACGGCGCCGTCGCCGCTGGTCGCGGTCGCCCCGTCGTCACCGCCGATCGCCGAGCCCGACAGCGAACGACCGTGGCCGCGGCTGGCGGTTGCAGCCGAGGCGGAGCTGCGCATCGAGGCGGGCCCGGACACGGGCTTGACCATCGTGGTGAGTCAGCCGGCCGCGACGTTGGGTCGAGCCCTGGATAACGACTTCGTCCTTCGCGACCCCTGCGTTTCGGGACACCATGCCCGTCTGGAGATGCACGGCGACCAGGTCGCCATCGTCGATCTCGGCAGCACCAACGGGACCTCCGTCAACGGGATGCAAGTGCAGCGGAGCGAGCTGCAGGACGGCGACCGCGTCACCCTCGGTGGCAACCTCGGCCGCTTCGTCCAGGCCGGTCGGACCGCGCACGCCGACGCCAGCCTGCAACCGATCTCGGCTTGATGCACGACCCGGCTCAGCGCCGGGCCTCGCTCCACCAAGGTGAGCAGGTCGGCCGGTTCCGGATCGGCTGGCTGGTCGGGACCGGCGCCACCTCCGAGGTTTACGTCGCCAACGACGAACGCGACCGGCGGGACATCGTGCTCAAGCTCATCCGCGCCACAAGTCCGGGCGACGAACACCTTCGGCGCCTGCAGCGCGAGGTGGAGGCGCTGGCGACCGCGGAGCATCCGAACGTGCTGCGCGTCTACGAGTGCGGGCAGCTGCGCGACCACGCCTACCTGGTCACGGACTTCGCGGCAGGGGGCTCTCTCGATGCCCGCCTGCGCAGCGCGCAGCCGACGACGGCGCAAGCGCTGCGGCTGCTGACGGGCATCGCGGCCGGCCTCGACCACGTGCACGGCCTCGGCATCATCCATGGCGACGTCAAGCCCGCCAATGTCCTCCTGACGGCCCGGGCGCGCCCGCTGCTCACGGACTTCGGGATCGCGCACCTGCCGTCGTGGTCGAGCAGCGCTTCCGCGGCGCGCGAGCCGGCGCACCCCGTGGGGACTCCGTTCTACATGTCCCCTGAGCAGGTCCGCTGCGAGCCGCTGGACCGGCCGAGCGACGTCTACAGCTTCGCCGTCCTCGCCTACCAGCTCTTGAGCGGACGGCTGCCCTTCAGCGCCGAGGTTTCGGCCGACGTCATGTACATGCACCTCGCCTCGCCGCCGCCGCCTCTCAGCACTGTGTCCCCCGCGCTGCCGGCGCAGCTGGATGCCGTGCTCGAGAAAGGCCTGGCCAAGCCGGCAGGCGACCGCTGGAGCAGCTGCTCGGAGATGGTGGCTGCCATCGCGATCGGCCTGGGACCGGTCCCCTTGGCCGCCGCGGAACGCCGGCGACAGTCCGTCGCGGGCCGCGTCATCGGCCGGCTGCTCCCGCGCCTCGCGAGGTGGCAGCCGGTCTGACTAGCGCTTGGGCGGCTTCGAGCCGTTCAGCCGCGCAGCCTCGTTGACGAGCGCCATCAGGGCGGCCTCGTCGACGCTGTCCTGCTTGCGGAAGTCGATCGCGCGGACCGAGTTGCTGTCCAGCCGGGTGTTGAACAGGCCTGTCGCGTCCTTCAACAGGGCGCCCTTCGGGAACGTCAGCCTGACTGCGTTCTTGAGCGGCTCTCCGATGCAGAGGATCCCGTCAAGAGACCAGACCGGCACCCCCGTCGGATTGCTGGGCTTCTTCCACTTCACCTCCTCGACGATCCCGGCGTCGGCCCGGCGGATGATCGCTCTCAGCTCCGCCAGCCTGCTGCCGCGCCAGTCGTCCAGGGCGCGGATCTTGGCGTCGATCTGCTGAGACGCTGAAGCCTCGGCCACCAGCTCCAAGGCTAGCGCCGGGGCGCACGCGCGCGACAATGGCCGGGTGCTCGATACCGAGCTGAGCCGTCTCCAGGAGCTCGACAGCACCTACTGGCTGCACCCGCAGGGCGATCTCGGCGGTGCGCCGGGAACAGTCGCCCGCCTCGTCTTCGACTCGGGCGAAGGCGCTCGCGTCCACGACGTCAGCGGGCGCACCTATGTGGACGCCCTCTCCGGGCTCTGGAACGTCAACGTCGGCTGGGGCCGCACCGAGCTCGCCCACGCGGCCGCGGAGCAGATGACCAAGCTGTCATTCGAGTCGGCCTACGGCGGCTTCGCGCACCGGCCGGGAATCGAGCTCGCCGAACGCCTCGCGCAGCTGGTGCCTAAGCCGCTTGAGTTCACTTTCTTCGCCGGCGGCGGCGCCGAGGCCAACGACACCGCCTACAAGCTCGTCCGCCTCTACTGGACGCTCCGCGGCGAGCCGCAGCGGGTCAAGATCGTGTCGCGCCTGCGCGACTACCACGGCCTCACCTACGGCGCGACCAGCGCCACCGGCTTGCAGAGCTTCTGGCAGGGCGTGCAGCCGCTCGCGCCGGGCTTCGTCCACGCGCCGGCCCCCGACCCCTATCGATTCACGGGCACCGGCGACGCCGGTCAGCACTACGCCGACGAGCTGGAGCGCGTCATGGACGAGGCCGGTGCGGACACGATCGCGGCGGTGATCGTCGAACCGGTACAGGGTGCCGGCGGGCTCATCGTCCCGCCGCCGGGGTATCTGGGGCGCGTCCGCGAGCTGTGCGACCGCCGCGGCGTGCTGCTGATCGCGGACGAGGTGATCACCGGTTTCGGACGCACCGGCAGCTGGTTCGCGAGCCAGACCTTCGACTTCACCCCCGACCTGCTCCTGTTCGCCAAAGGCGTCACCAGCGGCTACCTGCCGCTGTCGGGCGTGGTGATGACGCGAGCGGTGCGCGACGTGCTTCGGAGCCTTGGCGGCCCGCTGCCGCATGCCTTCACCTATTCGGGGCACCCGGTCTCGTGCGCGGTGGCGCTCCGCAACCTGCGGATCATCGAGGACGAGGGCCTGGTCGAGCGGGCACGCCGGCAGGGGGCGAAGCTGCTGGAGGCGCTGCGGACGGTGGAGAAGCACGGGATCGTCGGCGACGTGCGCGGCTGTGGGCTGATGAGCGGGGTCGAGCTCGTCCAGGATCGCGCGCGCAAGACTTCGTTCGAGCCGGCGGCCGGCGCGGCGCGCAAGGTGGTGCTGGCGATGCTCGAGCATGGCGTCATCACGCGTCCGCTCGCGGGTGACGTGATCGGCTTCGCTCCCCCGTTCGTCGTCACCGACGACGAGATCGCGCAGATCGTCGACGCGCTCGACCGCTCCCTGGCCGAGGTCGCCGCGCAGCTCTAGCCGTTCGTCGAGGTCCAGTCGGATGTACGGTGTGGCCTGATGATCGACAGCCTGCTCAAGCGCCTTGTGGTCGTCGGGCTGGGCTGCGTCCTCGCCGGCGTCGCGGCGGGAGGCGCGTTGTCGGGACACCTTCGTTTGCCGCAGCTGCAGACTGTCGCCGCGCATCCAAAGGTGCCTGCAGCCTCGGAGTCGCCCCGCCCAGAACCGGCGGAGTCGCCCGAGCCCGCGGAATCGCCTGACCCGGCTGAATCCCCGGATCCCGCGGAATCGCCTGACCCGGTGGAGGCTCCCGACCCGGCTGAGTCGCCCGACCCAGTTGAGTCGCCAGAGCCGGCCGAATCGCCCGAACCGGCGGAATCGCCTGATCCGCCCGAGAAGCCCGATAACGAATCCGGCGATTCGGCAGGCGGAGACTGACCGGAAGCCCGGAGCCTGAAGCCTAGGCCGGCAGTGGGTCCCAGTAGAGGTTCGCCGGGTCCACGACCTCGGCCACACCCCGGCACTGCGCCTCCACCTGGGTGCTGCTCAGCGGCGGCGAGAAGTGGAAGCCCTGGCCGTAGCGGAAGCCCCAGGCCCGCAGCTGCTGCGCCTGCGCCGCGGTCTCGATGCCCTCAGCCACGACGGTCAGGCCGATCCGGTTGCACATCGAGCTGATCGCCTCGAGAATCGCCGAGCCCTGCGGCGAGAGGTAGTCGGCGACGAAGGAGCTGTCGATCTTCAGGCTGTCGAATCGGTGATCAAGGATCCGCTTCAGCGCCGAGTAACCGGTTCCGAAGTCGTCGATGGCGACGGCGATGCCGAGGTCTCGCACGCCATCCAGCAGCCGCTGCGCGCTGGAGGACGCGGCATACGCGGCGGACTCCGTGACCTCGAGGGTGAGCCGGTGCCGGACGGCGGGATGTGCTTCCAGCTGCGTTTCCAGGAACCCGAGGAATCCGCGATCGTCAACCTCGCGGGCCGAGACGTTGACGTGCAGCTGCACGTCCCAGCCCGAGTCGTGCCAGCTCTGCAGCTGGCGCGCGGCCTCTTCCAGCACCCAGGTGTCGATGCTGGTCATGAGGTTGGTGCCCTCGAGAGCGCCGATGGCTTCCGCGATGGAGAGCCAACCGAGGATGGGATGCCGCCAGCGGAGCAGCGCCTCGACTGCGATCACCTGGCGCGTCGTGAGGTCGACGATCGGCTGGTAGACAAGCTGGAGATGCCCGGCAGCCACGGCCCCAGCGATGCTCTGGAGGGTGTTCAGGCGATCGGTGGCCTCAGCCTGGATCCCGACGTCGAACATGCGCCAGGAGCCCTTGCCGGCACGCTTGGCGGCGTACATGGCGGCGTCGGCCTTGCGGAGCAGATCCGCGGGTGTGTCGGTGGTCCCTGACCAGCCGACCCCGATGCTCGAGGTCACACGTAGGTTGTGGCCGTCGAACCCAAAAGGCTCGGCGAGCTCCGCTCCCACCCGCTCGCAGACCAGGGTCGTCTCCTCCCGTGTGGCGTTCTCGAGCAGGATCGCGAACTCGTCTCCGCCCAGCCGCGCAACCGTATCCGTGGGACGGAGGCTGGTTCGAAGCCGCCGCGAAACGGCCTGCAGCAAGCGGTCGCCGACCTGATGACTGAGCCCGTCGTTGACCGACTTGAACTCGTCGAGGTCGATCAGCAGGACGGCGTGCCGGCGATCGGGGTCTGGGGGCCGCCTGAGTACCTCTTCCAACCTCTGCTGCAGGACCATCCGGTTCGGCAGGTCGGTGAGGAAGTCGTGGGTCGCCTCGTGGACCAGGGCAATCCGGTGCTGCCGCTCGTCAACGGTGGCCACGACCTGGCGCAGCACCACGCAAATGGCAATGATGCCGCCGAGAATACTGACCGGCCGGTCCAGGTAGCCGCCGCTCACGTACCGGACGAGCACGGCGATGATGGCGCCGAGAGCTGCCAGGTAAGGGAGCAGCCGCTGGATCATCCACGGCTCGGTCAGGTCGCGACCGCGAGATCCGAGGACGGCGGCCGGCGCCAGGCCGACCAGCCCGAACGAGATCACGAAGAGCAGGCTCGGCACAGGTGTGGCACTGATGTAGCCGACCCCGAGCTCGCCGCCGGCGATGCTGGCGACCATGGCGATGATGGCCGCGGCGACCAGCAGTAGGAGGGGCCCGAACCACGAGCGAGGGACGCGGCTGAGCTGCTGGAGCACGACTGACCCGAGTCCGATGCCCAAAGCGGCCCAGACGATCAACGTGGTGCTCGGGCGGTCCCCAGGCTGCACGAACTGCTCGAGGATCGTGACCCAGGTGATTACGAGCACCGACAGGCCCGTGATCGCGGAGTCGATGAGGACGTTCACGAGCCGCGCCGCAGTGCGAATTCGAGCGCCCAGCCGGATCAAGCCCACCACCCCGCAGGCGCTTGCGACCGCTCCACCGATCAGGGCCACGACCGTCCATGCGGGTGGATAGTCGATGACGGCGGATGTCATCAGGATGGCGTGGGTCGCGGCCACCGCCAGCATCGCTCGGCCGATCCATCTCCAGCCCGTGAAGGAGTTTGTGTCCACGGCACCCGACGCGAGGCGGATGGCGATCGCGGCGAAGAGGGCGCTCGCCGACACCAGGGCACGCAGCTCGAGGTCGCGCGCGGTGCCCAATGTCTGGCGCCCGACGGCGACCGTCACCAGGTCCAGGAGGGCGATCACGAGAAGCGCGCCGACAAAGACGCGACCCAGCGGCCGCCTCGCGAACACGCGCATGGAGTCCGCCAGGGTCAGTTTGGTTTCAGGTGCCCGGTCACGCAGCGGAGCTCGCAGTTGCTCTCCCTCCCCGGACGAGTCTTGCACGGGGTTTTGTGCTCCGCAGTCGCCTGAGCAGGGCGCTCAGTGTTAAGAACGGTCAGGTTTCGTTTGGGCTTGAGGCAATAGCGAGCCGGGTTTTCCGCAGTTTTTAGCGCCTGGGGGTTTGGGCGCTATGCCGCGCTTCAGCTCAAGGCACCGGGCGGCAGGTCCGCACGGCTGCCTCGAAACTCGAGCGCCCACGTCCACTCCTCTTCGTCGGCCGAGTGATCGAACTTCAGCAGCCGCCCCACCTCGCCGCCAGGCAGCAAGACGGGCATGCCGTGATGGTCCGCCCCGGGCCAGATCTCGGAGCGCGTGCCGTGCTCGAGGTCGATCAGCGCCATCGGCTGCGGTCCGGTTCGGGGCAGCACGTCGCCAAAGTCCGGCTGGTCGTTCCTTCGAACCCGCACATAGCGCGGCAGGCCGTGAATCAGCAGACGCTCACCGGGCAGGACCCAGGCCTTGCCGAAAAAGCGCCAGCGCTCGCCGTCCTTGGACGTCTCGACGATCCACGCTTCGTGTACGGACTCGCTCATCGGCACTCAGACACGGAGTCTGCCACCTCGATCCCGCTCAGTCCAGACAGTCCCCCAGGCCCCGAGGCGTCAGGGAACGAAGATCAATCCCTTCGGGCTGCTGAATCCCGTGACCACGGCCGTGACGGCGCCGCTCGTCGTGTCGAGCGTGGCCAGGGAGTCGGCCAGGGTCGGGTTGTCCGGCGCGACCGTCGCGTAGGCCGTGCCGGCCGCGAAGCCGCCGCTCTTGCTCACCGAATAGATCGCGCCCGGCCGCGCGTGATCGGCGACCAGGAAATGGCCGCCGGTGTCGGTCGTCCACGTCGTCTCGTCGACGATCGGAGGACAGGCCACGGTCTGGCCGTTGCGGTCCGTGGTCGGCGCCGGGTTCAGGAAGAGGGCGCTCACGTGCGGCGATCCGCTGCCCGGCTTGTCGAAAAAGACCAGCGTCGAGTCGCCCTGGTCGTTCAACTCCGTGGTCCCCGACGGGTCGAGGGCGAGGCTGTCGGGGTCGGTGAGGTTCACCGTCACCCGCTTGCCAGTCGAGCGGTCGGTCGCCTGGACCTGGCCGGGCAGCACTGGCATGAGCTGAGGGCGGCCGTTCGTGAAGCTGATCTGGTCGACAGAGCGGTAGTTGTTCTGTCCGCTCCCTGTCAGGGCCGGGTTCGAGGCGGAGATGAAGGTCCCCGACGCCGTGAAGGCGAGGTCGTCGTAGCCTCCGCTGAACTTCGTCTCGGTCGGCAGCGCCGACGCGTAGTCGACCGCGAGCGTGCTCGGGTCGAGAATGCGCAGCACAGGGTTGGCGTCCTCGTTGAAGAGCGCCCACAGCGCTCCCGTGTAAGGATCGATGCGCAGCCCGTCGTTCTTGCCGGTCAAGGTCGGCGAAAAGATGGGGCTCCCGCCGCCGATCGGATACCTGGCGATGATGCTGCTGCCACTGCTGCCGTCGGCTGCCGCGCTGTTCTGATAGCCGGCGTAGGCGTAGCTCGCGTCTTGAGTCAGCGAATCGACGTTGTAGTAGCAGGTGGGGGTCGCCGCGTTGCCCGCGGTGCAGCCGCCCGTGTTGTCCGCCGCGAACACGGTCACCGTGTACCCGGCCCCGGACGGTGTCGCCGGTAACGCGCTTGCCCGCGAGGCCGCGCCCAGAACGACGATGGTGACCAGGGCCAGCGAGCGGGCGAACCGGGCGAAATGCGGCATCAGCGGCAGCTCCTCGAACGTGGAATCCTTCTGACCACGCTAGGCGGAGCCCCGTTATGGGCGGCTTAAGGAACCGCGAACGGTGGGTGGGGTTTGGGGGCTCCAGCGCCGCCCGCGGCAATCCAACCGATCCGAACCGGCGTCAATTCGGGTACTCGTCGTGGCGGTGGACCCACCCAGCTCCGCTGCCTTTCGCCTCGTCGCGCCCCTTCGGAACCAGGTCCAGGTAGTGGTACGCGACATTCAGCATGTCCAGGCCGCGGGAGTACGCGGAGTACGTGTGGTAGATCCGGCCGTCATCTGCGCGATGGAACACGCTGATGCCCGGCGCCTCGCTCATCGACCACGACTCGGGCCGGTAGTTGTACTCGACCTTGCCCGCCCCTAGGTCGCGCGGTGAGAACGACACGCCGTAGTCGAAATTGAAGTCGCTCCCGGCCGAGGAAAGCCAGGGGAAGGTCCAGCCCATCCGGCGCTTGTAGGCCTCGATCTTGGCGTAGGGCGCGATCGAGACCGCCACCATCGTCACGTCCCGGTGGTTCAGGTGCACCGTGACGCCGTTGAAGTTGTCCATCCAGAAGCTGCAGATCATGCACGCCGCGTCAGCGGTGTAGGGCGTGTTCGGCCCGGCCGTGTCGGGATTGAACATCGCGTGGTAGACGACCAGCTGGGAGCGGCCGTCGAACACTTCCGCCAGCGACTGCCTGCCGTGCTCGCCCTCGAACCAATAGTCCTTCTCGACCACCTCCCACGGCAGCTCCCGCCGCTCGCGGCTGATCTCGTCGCGCAGGCGCGTGAACTCCTTCTCCTTGGCCAGGTGCTGCCGGCGCGCCGCCAGCCACTCCTCGTGTGAGACCACCTTGTGCTCTGTCATCTCGCCTCCTGTGATGCGAAGGTCAGGCTGCCCTTCGGAAACATGTAGCGCGCGACTCGAAAGGACTCCACCTCCGCACGCACGGACGGGTCCTCCGCGATGGTGCGGCTCAGCTCGTCCAGGCTCAGACGGCTGAACCCGAGCCCAGTCACGCGAGGCCCTGCCCCGGGATCGAGGATCGCGCCCGCGGTGAGCAACTTGCCCTGTCCCACGAGGGCGACATTGAACTGCAGGTGCTCGTTGAGGATGCGCTGCAGCTCGGCCTGGTCGAGGTTCGCCCGCCGGGGGCCCTCCTGGAGCACGACCACCGACACCTCTTCGACCTCGAACTCCACCTGCGGAATGAGGCGCCGCGCCAGCTCCCGGTCCGTCATGGCTCAGGCCGCTCCCCTGGAGAGCCCGATCAGGTGTCCCTGCGGGTCCAGGAAGTACGCGAACGTCAGGTTGTAGGTCGCGATCTCGGTCGGCGGGACCACGACCGTGCCACCCAGCTTCTCGGCCTTGCTCAAGTAGGCCGCCGGGTCGTCGACCTCGACAAAGAAGGTCACGTGACCCGGCCCGCCGTCCTGGCTGGCCCCGATCCCACCGCCGATGCCCCCCTCGCCGCCATCGACCAGCCCGTAATCCTGGTCGCCGTCGGCGATCTGGATCGGCCACCCGAACAGATCGGAGTAGAACGTCCGCAGCCCGCCGCCGTCGGAGCCCACCACCTCGAACCACACCACCCTGTTGCCCACAGCCATCCACCTCCAGTTATGTGACCGCTTGGTCACGCGTTAATATAGGTGACCGTTGAGGCACATGTCAACGTTGCTCGGGAGTGCGGCTGCCTACAATCGCCGCGTGACCGACGACGGGGTCTTTCGGGCACTGGCCGACCCCACCCGCCGGTTGCTGCTCGACGTCCTCTTCGAACGCGAGGGCCGCACCCTGGGCGAGCTGCAGGTCGAGGTGCCGCAGATGACCCGGTTCGGCGTGATGAAGCACCTGCGTGTGCTGGAGGCTGCGGGTCTGGTCGTCACTCGCCGCTCCGGTCGCGAAAAGCTCCACTACCTGAACTCGGTCCCCGTCCAGCTCATCCACGACCGCTGGGTGAGCAAGTACACGCGTCCCACCGCGGCGGCTCTCGCCGCCTTGAAAACCACCCTGGAAGGAGGCTCGACGATGTCCGCTCCCCCCCGGCAGGTCTACCAGGTCTTCATCCGCGCCACCCCGGAGCGGGTCTGGGACGCGATCACCAAGCCCGAATTCACCTCGCTGTACTTCTTCGGCTCTCGCGTTGAGACCAGTGGAGAGGCGGGCGCACCCATCCGGCACCACTCCGCCGACGGATCCTCCGTCTGGGGTGACGACACGATCCTCGAATCCGATCCTCCCCGGCGGCTGGTTCACACCTGGCACTCGCTCTACGATCCCGAGCTGGCGGCGGAGCCCCCGAGCCGGGTGACCTGGGAGCTGGAGGAGCAGCCGGGGGGCATCACCAAGCTGACCCTGGTCCACGACGAGCTGGAGAACTCGCCGAAGACCGCAAGCAGCGTCTCCGGCGGCTGGATGTTCGTGATCAGTGGCTTGAAGACCGTCGTCGAGACCGGAGAGCCGCTAGCGCCGCGGAGCACCGGAGCGGCGCCGGCGCGCTAGCCCGCCCTAGCGCGCGGCGAAGGCCAGCAGCTTGCCGGCGTAGTCGCCGACCAGCACCATGTCGCCGGCGATCGCCGGCGACGAGTTGACCGCTGAGCCGGCGTCGGACCGCCAGACGATCGAGCCGTCCGACGTGCGGATCGCGAGCAGCTCGCCGGCGGACCTGTCGCCGAAAACCGCGCCCGTGCCCACCACCACCAATCCCGCTCCCAGCGCGGGCGAGCTGTAGACCGGCTGACTGGTGGTGACCGACCAGCGCCGGGCGCCCAGGGCGGTCAGCGAGATCAGGCCGTAGGGCGGGCTGGCCGAGGGCACGTACAGCGCCGATCCATCGAAAGCCGGCGATCCGATCAGGCCGTGTACGGCTGTCCCGGCGTCCAGGGTGCGGGACCAAACCTGAGTTCCACCGAGAGCGTTGAGCGACTCGAAGATGCCGGCCGTAGAGCCCACGTCGACGCTCTCGACAGGGCCCTGGCCTGTGAGCACCGGGGTGGCGCCGACGTCCAGGTCGCGTCCCAGGTCGGCGTAGAAGCTGTGGCGCCAGAGGATGCGCCCAGTGCTGGCTTCGAAGGCCACAACGCCGTCATCGGGATTGCCCACCCCGACGAAGGCTCGCCCCGCCGAGTCGATGGCGGGCGTGCTCCACACGCCATCACCCGGCGCGCAGCCGGCGCGCAGGCACTCGATCCAGAGCTGCCGACCCGTGTTCAGGTCCAGGGCGGCAAGCCGCCCGGCGGTCAGGGGCGAGTCGCCGTACTGCGATGCCGTCGCGACCAAGACCTGCCCGTGCCATACCGCCGGCGAGCTCCAGATCGCGGGCTGATCTCCGGGCGCGTGCCAGGTCCAAGCCTGGTGTCCGCTGCCAGTGTCGAGCGCGACGACCCGGCCCTCCAGGGTCCCGACCAGGACCAGGCCGCCCGCCACCGCGGGCGAGTCGGTGATGGCGCCGAGCCCGGTCACTCGCCAGGCCAGGCGTCCGGAGCGGAGGTCGACGGCCGTCAGCTGCCCCGCCTCGCTGCCGGCCAAGACCAGTCCTCCTGCGACCGCGGGGCTTCCGTCCACCGGCCCGCCGAGGTCCAGCTGCCAGGCGAGGTGCAGGTGGCGCGCGGCTGCGACCCCAAAAGAGCTGGAGGCGCGACCATCGCGCTGCAAATCGCCGCGATACATCAGCCAGGCGCCGGAGGATGACGCGGCCGGCGACGCCGCCTGACACGCGACCAGGAGCACGCAGCAGAGCGAGAGCAACGCCGCCCCGCGGAGAGGCCGGCTGCTACGTTGCATGGGTGATCAGCCCCGAACCGGTAGTCAGCCGCGCGGACTTCGAGCGGATGACCGGCTGGGAGATCAAGCCCGAGGGCGCCTGTCGTGGCGACGTCTGCATACCTCTGCCCGGTGGCGCTTCTGGCACCGTCGATCTCCGGGAGGTCGGCCCAGTGCTTCGCATGCCCGTCGTCCACGACGAGGTCGCGGGCCTCTGGGCCCTTGGACCGCAGGCCGGCGCCACCCTCTCAGACGCCACCGCACCCGACATCACGCTGCCTGACTGGCGCGGCGGCGAGTTCACGCTCGGCTCGCTCCGCGGCCGCAAGGTCGCGGTGATCGCCTGGGCGCCCTGGTGAGGCTGCCGGTATGACCTGCCCGTGTGGCGGGAGCTGCGGGACGAGCTGACGGGCTTCGGCTTCGAGCTCGTAACCGTCGCGCTGGAGACGCGCGGCTGGCAAGAGGCCGAGAAGTGGGTCGAGGCGGCTCAGCCGGCGCATCCGAGCCTGCTGGACGACCGCCATCAGCTGGCGCGCCTCTACGGAATCGTCAACGTGCCGACCGGCGTCTGGATCGACGAGGACGGCGTCCTGGTGCGGCCGCCAGAGACCGCCTTCCCTCGCCGCTCGCCTCTCCTGGACACCGAGATCCCGGAGCAAATCGATCCGCGGCTGCGCCAGGTGCTCGAGGAGTCGCGAAAGCTCAAAGCGGACGGCCGGTCTTATGCCGCGGCGCTGCGTGACTGGGCCCGCCGAGGCCGGTCGAGCCCGTTCGCGCTGCCTCCTGACGAGGTGCTGCGGCGAATCGGTGAGCGCTCTCCAGACGCCTGCCTGGCGGCTGCGCACTTCGAGCTCGCCGTCCACCTCCAGGAGTCGGGCGCGAGCGACCGCGCGGTCGCCCACTTCAAGCATGCGCACCAGCTTGCGCCTCAGAACTGGGCGCATAAGCGGCAGGCGTGGAGCCTGGTGGACCGCAGGCAGTCACCCAACGACGTCTATCCGACCGGGTGGCTCGAAGAGGTCCGAGCGCTCGGGGCCGAGAACTACTACCGCGAGCCCGAGCTCGACCGGTAGCGGCCGTCAGCCCGCGAGGTTGCTCGTTCGGATGCGGCTCGCCATGACGGCCATGATCTGGAGCGCGAACGTCGGCGTCTCCTGGACCATGAAGAGGAAGCGGTGCCGGTCGATGACCGCCAGCACGGTCGGCGCCGTCGCGACCGCCGTGGCGCTGCGTGGATCCTTCGCGATCAGCGCCATCTCTCCGAAGACGTCGCCCGGTCCCAGGGTCGCCAAGACGCCTGCAGACCCTCGCAGCTCGACCTGCCCCTCGACCACTCCGTACATCTCGGAGCCGGTGTCGCCCTCGCTGAAGATGACGCCACCTTCGGGGACTTCAGTCGTCGACTGCGCGTTGCGGAATAGCCCAGGTACCGTGCTCTGAAGGTCCATCTCCCTCACCCCTTCCCGTGTTGTCAAGCCGGCCGCGCGCGGATTCTAAGGCCTGGCGAGAGGTGGTGCGGTCCGGACTATTCGCGGTAGCGGTAGACGATGCGTCCCCGGGTGAGATCGTAGGGAGACATCTCGAGCCTCACCCGATCGCCCGGGGTCATCCGGATGCGGTATCGACGCATGCGGCCCGCCGCATGGGCGATCAGCTCGTGTCCGCCTTCCAGCACGACCCTGAACGTGACGTTGGGCAGGGCTTCGCTGATGGTGCCGTCGCTGACCACGGCGGCCTCCTTCTCGGGCTCTGGCGGCCGCTCGGGCTTCGCGTAACGCCGAGAGGATCGACGGGGCGGTGTCGGTGAATGTCTTCTAGCCAAGGCCGTCGACTCTACGCGAGTCGGGGACGCGTTCGTCTCCCCGAGCCTGGCTATGGCGGAATTCGAGCCCCTTTCCTTGCTCGACAGAGCACCGGACCATTGCCTCGGCTTAATCGGCGCGGCTCTACGTTCGTGGAGCGGGAATGCCTCACCTCTCTAAGAGCACCTGCCTGCGGCTCGGCGCCGTCGGCCTGACGCTCCTCCTGGTCAGCATCGGTGCGCGCGCCGCCGGCGGCGGGACGGTCCGCGCCTCCGGAGGCATCGAGCTGCCGAACGGGCGGACGATCACACCCGCCGGCACCGTGGTGACCGCCGACGACTTTCCCGCCGGCCTGGCGCTGGCCCCCAACGGCACCCTCTACGTCGCGGGCGCGGGCGAGAGCAGGAACAAGCTCGGAGCGGTCAGCTCGTCGAGCTTGAAGGGCCCGTACGTGTATCCGCAGTCTTCGACTCCCGGATCGATGCTCTCGCTGTCGGGTGGGCTGGCGGTCAGCCCTGACGGCTCGACCCTCTATGCGGCGGCGGCCGGGGACGCGCAGGTGATCTCGTTCAACACGACCACCTTCCAGCAGTCCCCGACGGGCTATGCGCTCCCAGACGGTCAATATGCGGCGGGCGTCGCCATCGACTCCGCGGGCCGGTACCTGTACGTGACGGAGCCCCTCGATGTGAAACAGCAGCCCTACCAGAAGGGATCGACGCTGACTCGCTTCGACCTCTCGACCGGCGTCGTCCGCAGCGTGCGCGTCGGTGTCCATCCGGTCCCCGTGGTCACCGCCGGGAACTTCGTGGCGGTGGGCAACGAGGCCGATGGGACGGTAACGATCCTGAACGCGGGCAGCCTGGCGACGATCGCGACCGTGCGCGTGGGGCGCCATCCCTCGAATCTCGCCTTCACGCCGAGCGGCTCCGACCTGCTCGTCGTGAGCTCGCTCGACGACCGGCTCGACGACATCGCCACCGGCAGCTGGAAGATCCACTCGACGCTCTCGCTGAGCTCGCCGGCCGGCGTCGGCGCGACCCCCGACGGCCTCGCGATCAGCCCGGACGGCGGCACGGCCTACGTGCCACTGGCGGAGGACAACGCGGTCGACGTCGTCGCACTGCGCACCGGGAGCATGGATACCGAGGGACTGATCCCGACCGCCTGGTGGCCCACCGCGGTCGCATTCGATCCCAGCGGCCCGGCGCTTTTGGTGGCGGCCGGCAAGGGCGAGGACCTGCAGCCGTACACGCAACCGGGCCTGGACGAGACGGAGGCCAGCGCATTCGCCAGCCAGGGGCCTGCGGGCGTCGCCATCAACGGGACGCTCGAGCGCATCCCGCTGCCGGGCGCGACCCAGCTCGCCGCCGACACGTCTCAGGTCTGGCAGAACAACGGCTGGACCGCCCCCGCACCGGCCGCCCAACTGTGCGGCCCGTCCGCCATCCAGCACGTGGTCTGGATCATCCGCGAGAACAAGACGTACGACGAGGAGTTCGGGGACATGCCCTCAGGCGGCGACCCGACGCGGGTCGAGTACGGTCGCAACTTCACGCCGAACAGCCACGCTCTCGCCGATCGTTTCGGCCTCTACACAGCCTTCTACTCCGATGAGGAGATCAGCGACACCGGGCACCAGGCTCTGGCGGGCGGCGTGACGAACGACTACGAGGAGCGCTTCACGCTTCAGTACTACGGGTCGCACAGCCCGGTCGAGTACGACAACTACGACGCGAACGCAGCCGGGCAGGGCGGCAACGGCGACTCCATCCAGTGGGGGCCGTCCGACTACCTGATCGACGACGCGCTCCGTCACGGCGTCTCGTTCAAGGACTACGGCCACGCCTATCGGAATGCCCAGGATCGGCGCGGCGCGGCCGTCGAGTCGGCGCTCGAGTCCCACATCGTGCGCGACTTCCCCGGCTACGGGTTCGACCTCTCGGTCCTCGATCAGACGCGCGCCAAGTTCTGGGTCCAGGACTTTCAGAAGGACGTCTCCAGGAACGCCTTCCCGGCTCTGGAGGTCGTCTACCTGCCTGACGACCACACCGGGAACGGCCTGCCGACCGACGAGGTCTCGGACAACGACCTCGGGACGGGCATGATCGTGTCCGCGCTCTCGCACTCTCCGTATTGGGGGTCGAGCGCGGTCTTCGTCGAAGAGGACGACCCGCAGAGCGGCATCGACCACATCGACGAGCACCGCACCATCGGGCTGCTGGTCAGCCCCTGGACGAAGCCCGGGCTCGTCTCGAACGTCCACCACGACCAGGACTCGATCCTGCGGACGATCGAGCTGCTGCTGCACCTGCCGGCGCTGACCGAGCTCGACGCCACCGCCACACCGTTCACCGAGGCCTGGGCCAGCACGCCGGACCTGCGTCCCTTCGACCCGATAACACCCTCCACCAGCACGATGTCGGCGCCGGCCAAAGCGGCCGCCTCCGCTTACGCCGCATCGCTGCTCGGCCCCCACCCGAACCTCAGCCAGATCCCGCCCCTGGTCCAGCTCGAGGTGCAGTGGATGTACACGCACGGGGCCGCGTTCAATGCCGCGACCTTCTCCGACCCCGTGGGAATCACCTCATCCAAGGACGTCGATCAGCGCGTCGGGCCCGCGCCGATCGCGGTGTGCGCCGCAGGTGCTCCCACCCACGGCGGTGCCGGGGCCGCGGCCGGCAACGCGACGGCCACTTCGGTCAGCGCGGCAAAGGCGGCCGGCAGCTCCGCGGCCGCCGGCTTCCCCAGCAGCGGGGCGCCGCCCAGGGCGGGCGCGTTGCCCAACCCGAGGCCGGCGGGCAGCTGGCTGCTGCTGGCGCTGGTCGGCTTGGCGTGCGTCGTCGTGGCTGCGGCCACCATCGCCGGCCGCGCGAAGAGTCTCGGACGAGTCTCGGGCTAGCGCGAAGAAGGCAAGACTGCCGCGACGGCGGCGTCGCGCAGCGCGTTCAAACCCGCCTCGTCCGCCGCGGCGATGATCCTGAGCTGTCGCTTCGGATCGGGCTCGAGCCGCACCGGCTCACCGTCCGGCGTCGCCGCCAGACCACCGGCGCCGGCCAGGATCGCGAGCGCGGCGGCGACATCCTGGGCGTAGATCTCCCCCAGCCGCGATCCGTCGAAGCCGCCGACCGAGCCGTCCGCCACGCCACAGACATCCATAGCGGTGCAGCCGCTGACCCGGACGCGCTCGAAGCCTGGCCGGATCTCCAGCGCCGAGCCCGGACGCGGGCTGGGCATCGCGAGGAGCGTGTTCGGAGTGGCCATGATCCGGCGGCCGTCGGCATAGGCTCCCGCTGGGTCGCCCCACCAGCGGCGCCCCGAGCTGAGATCGGCCACGAAGCCGGCTTCCGGAGCGTCACCGGCCACCAGGCCGATCGAGATGGCCCAGGGCTGGCGCCCGACCCGGTAGTTACGCGTGGCGTCGATCGGGTCGAGCGCGATCCAGCGCTGGCCCACGGCGATGCGGTCGGGACCGCCCCGCTCCTCACCCACGATCGGCAGGCCGAGCACGCGGAGCTCTTCGACCACCGCACGCTCGACGATCTCGTCGGCGCCCTTGGTGCCGTCGAGCCGGGCACGCGATTGCAGCTCGGCGGCCAGCTCCGCCGCGATGGTCGCGGCCCGGGCTGCGGCTGAGTAGAACGCCTCGAGAGGGCCATCGACCTCCGGCCCCGGGGCGATCGCGCGCCGAAAGCGGCGGGCCGGCGAGTCCTGCGCGAATCCGAGGCGCTCGTAGAACGCATGCGTGCGCTCGCGCCAGTCCGAGCTCTCGAGCACGATGGCCTGGCAGCCGAGGAGGCGCGCCTCTCGCTCGCACTCGGCCACCAGCCGGGCGCCGATGCCGGAGCCGCGCAGCTGCGGATGCACCGCGAGGACGGCGAGCCAGGCTTCGAAGCCGTCGTGCAGCGTCGCCGGGCGAGCCTGGATCTCGGCGTAGCCGACCACGTGACCGCGCACGACCGCCACCAGGGCACGGGCGGAGGGCGATGCCAGCAGCACCGGGAACGAGGGCAGCGGCCGCGCCATCGCAGCCACCTCTTCGTGGCCACCCATCAGCGCGACCAGCTCCACCACCGCCGCGCGGTCTTCGAGCCGGGCTCGGCGAACGATCATCCCGCTCGCCGCCGCTCGTAGACGGTGATGAGCGCCGAGAGGTCGGCCTCCGGCGCCCCCGGCACCTTCGCGAGGTCGTCCCAGCGGCGTAGGCGCGCCGCGTCCAGGCCCCACGGATGGGACTCGAAAGCGGCGACCTCCTCGTCGCTCATCGGGCCGCCCTGCGCGCGCAGCGAGGCCACGGACGCCGGGCTCAGGGTCTCGGCGTAGGCGGGTTCCGCCGTCACCAGGTAGCGCTTGGCCTGGGCGTGGTTGCCGATCAGCCAGCCCACCCGTTCGCCCAGCAGGCCGCCGGCGAACTTCTCGCCCGCGGTCTCGTGGTCGAGCTCGGGGTGCACGGCGCGGCCCACGTCATGCAGCAGCGCGGCGAGCACCAGATCATCGTCGGCTTCCGCGGCCTGCGCGTGCCACGCGCACTGCAGCGCGTGTGTGCGCTGGTCGACGGCCTCGCCCCCGTAAGGCAGGCCCGCCAGGCCGTCAACCAGGTCGCGCAGCTGCGCACCGGTCATCAGATGACCTCCTCCCCCGCAGCCCAGAGATGGGCGACCGCGGGCATGCCGGCTCGCCTGGTGACCGCCACGAGGTCGGCGCGCTGTCCAGGCGCGATCGAGCCGCGGTCGGCCAGGCCGGCCGCTCGCGCCGGGGCCTCGGTGACCAGGGCGATCGATTCCGCCCAGGAGCTGATGCCGCCGTCCGCCAGCTCGTAGGCGGCGGCCAGCAGCGAGGGCGGGTGGTAGTCGGATGCGAGGACGCTCAACCAGCCGTTCTCGAGGGCCTCCCGAGCCGACAGGTTGCCGTGGTGCGAGAGACCCTTGCGCGCGTTGGGGGCACCCATCACCACGTCCAGGCCGGCGCCGGAGGCGGCCTCGGCGGCCTCACGGTTGACCGGGAACTCAGCGATCCGGGCGCCCAGCTCGACGGCGCGCTGGACCCCGTCGACGCTGTCGTCGTCGTGGGAGGCGAGGACGGCGGCGTGCGCGCGCGCGACCGTCGACACGTGACGCTGCGCGTCGTGCAGGCGGTTGAGACGCGACTTACGGGTCGCCAGGCGCTGCGCGACGGCCACGTCGGTCTCGCCCTCGACCGTCGTGTAGTAGCGCCGCCAGCTCTCCTCATCACTGAACTGGCCCAGCCCGGGGAGGTGAAGCATGTAGGAGAGCAGGCCTACGAGCGGGCTCTGCGCGAGGGTTGCGGTGGTGGCGAGACCATCGCCCGTGACATCGACCCGCAGGTGCACGCGGTGATCCACGCGCAGGGCCGGCGCCACCGCCTCCACCACGCCCACCGTCTCGATCGCGCGCTTCACGCTCCGGTACTTGCCGAGATCGTCCTCGATGCACACGCAGACGAAATGAGTGGTGATCCCGGCCATCGCGACCTCGGCGTCGAGGTCCAGCAGCGCCGCGCCCAGGGGGAGCTCCATCGAGGCTCGCGGCCGAGCGCGCAGCTCGAGGCAGTCCGAGTGAAGGTCGATCAGGCCAGGGATGACGTCCGCGTCGCCGATATCGACCACCGTCGGCCCCGTGGGCTTCGCCGCCGCCACGTCCTGAATAACCCCGTCGCCGAACGTGATCCAGACGTTCGCGCGCTCCTGTCCGAAGATCAGAGCGCGGCGGGCGTGAACGGTGATCACACCGCCACCAAGCCCGCCTCCAGGCGCAGCTCGCGATCCGTGAGGCCGGAGGGCGTCGAGTCGTGGAAGACGGCCAGCATCGCGACGCCCCGCTCCTTGCGCTCCTTCAGCACCGCGAGCACCGCCTGGCGACGCCGCGGATCGAGGGCCGATGTCACCTCGTCGAGCAGGAGCAGCGGGCGCTTGCGCGCGAGGGCGAGGGCGAGGTTGACGATCTGCCTCTCGCCGCCTGAGAACGTCGCGGGCGGCACGGAGTGCAGCTCGGCGCGCAGGCTCAGCTTGGCCAGCAGCTCGCCGGCTTCCTCGCGTGACACGCCGCCCCCCTCGACCAGCTCCACCGCGCTGACCCGCGGCACGACCGAGAGGAACTGCGATGCCATGCCGACCAGATCCTCGCGAGCTTCGAGCACCTGGCGCTCGCTCGCCTGGGCCAGGTCAAGGGCGCCGTCGCCGGCGGCGAGCAGAATGCTGCCGGCGTCGGGTACGGCGGAACGGTAAACGCAGCGGAGCAGGGACGACTTGCCGGACCCGCTCTCGCCTCGCAGCACGACCACCTCGCCGGGCGCAACGTTGAGGTCGACTCCCCGCAGGACCTCGCGCCGGGCTCCGTCGAGGAGATGCTGGACGTACGTCTTGCGGAGGTCGTGGACTTCGAGGACCGCGTTCACAGCTGCGAAGCCACCAGCAGCTGTGAGTAAGCGTGTTGCGGGTCGCCCAGCACTTGGTCGGTCAGGCCGGACTCGACCACCCGCCCGCGCCGCATGACCAGCAGCCGCTCGGCCAGCATGCGAATCACCGCCAAGTCGTGGGAGACGATGACCATCGCCACCTTCGTCTCGCGTTGGACCCGGCGGATGAGGTCGAGGATGCGGGCCTGGACGGAGACGTCGAGGCCGCTCGTCGGTTCGTCGAGGAGCAGCAGAGCGGGCTTGGTGGCGAGGGCGCGCGCCAGCTGCACTCTTTGACGCATGCCGCCGCTGAACGTTCCGACCGCGTCATCGAAGCGGTCCCCAGGCAGTTCCATGCCACCGTGCAGGTCCTGCGCCCGGGAGCGCAGGTCGGCGTAGCTGCGCGTGCCGGCGCCGAGCATGCGGGCGGCCACGTTGCCGCCGGCCGTCACGTCTAGCTGCAGGACGGTGCGCGCGTCCTGGTGGACGAGCCCGAGGACCTCCGAGCGCAGCTTGCGGCGGGCCGAACCGTGAACGCCGGTGACGTCCTGGCCCAGCAGGCGGACGCGTCCGGTGGTGGGCTGGAGGTCGAGGTTGAGGCAGGCCAGGGTGGTCGACTTCCCTGAGCCGGATTCCCCGACGATGCCGAGCACCTCACCTTCGTAGAGATCGAAGCTCACCTCCTGGCACGCCCAGAGGTCGCCGTAGCGGACACCGAGCCCGTCGACGGCGAGGACCTCGCGCCGGCTCATGCGCCGCCCCGCCGGCGCACGCAGGCCGCGGTGTCCGAGCAGACGAGCACGGTCTCGGCCTGGGTGTCGTCCTCCACCAGGTATGACTCGGTGCTGCCGCAAAGAGAGCACGGTCCGGCGAAGCGCTCGACCTCGAAGGGCCGGTCCTCGAACGCCAGCGGCTCGACCCTGGTGTAGGGCGGAACGGCGTAGACCGTCGCCTCGCGTCCGGCGCCGAACAGAGAGAGGAAGGGCGCGTCGTCCAGGCGGCGGACGTCGAAGCGAGGTATCGGGGTCGGGCTCATGATGTAGCCGCCCTCGACCTCCACGGGATGGCTGTGCGTGAACGACGCCTGGCCGCCCAGCGCGTGGTCCTCGTAGAGGTAGAGCCAAATGTCGGAGTAATCGCGCTCGGCGTGCATGCGCCGCGTCACCGACGGGCGGGAGTCGATCACGCGCAGTGGATCCGCTATCGGCACCTGGAAGACGACCACCTGGCCCTCGTCTAGATCTGCCTCGGGCACCCGATGACGCGTCTGGATGAGCGTGGCCGCCGTCGCATCATCAGTCGTCGACACGCCGGTCGTGCGAGCGATGAGGTCGCGCAGCGCGACCGCGTTCATGCTGTCGTCTGCGCCCTGGTCGATGACCTTGACAACGTCGTCGGCGGTGATCGTCGCCAGCGTCACCTGCAGCCCGCCGCTGCCCCAGCCGCGCGCCACGGGCATCTCACGCGAGGCGAACGGAACCTGGTGCCCAGGGATGCAGACGGCTTTGAGCAGCGCTCGCCGCACCTCTCGTTTGGACGCTTCGTCGAGGTATCCCCACTCGTAGCCGGCCTCGCCTTCGTGCGTCAGCAGCTGGGTCAGTCCGGCTCTCACTCCTCGACCTCCGATCCGTTCAGCCGGGCGTTTCGCAACCGGTCGAGGTCAGAGGTGAACGTGACGTGGTGCGGCAGCTTCAGGTGCTCGACGAAGCCGGTCGCCTCCTGCCCGTCGAGGGCGATGCTCAAGAATTCGGCGTCCTCTGAGGGGGCCTTGGCCCGACCGGAGTTGCCGGTGGCGCGGGCGGTGTTGGCGTCCAGCAGGGCGGCCGAGATTGCCCTGCGCTCGAGGCGGCCGACGGTGGCCCCCAGGCCCAGGGTCAGGCGAGGGTCGGGCACACCGCCATGCATGCGGTAGAGCACGATCTCGGCGGTCGTCACCGGCACCTCGCCGACGGCCACCGGCTCGCCTTCA
>DASUWK010000008.1:0-62395 GCA_036378435.1 Candidatus Dormiibacterota bacterium
GATGCCCAGCCAGCTGAAGATTCACGCGCCCTTCGAGCCTGCCGGCGACCAGCCGCAGGCGATCGAGAGCCTCGTGGAGGGCCTGCAGAGCGGCCTCGGTCAGCAGGTGCTGATGGGCGTCACCGGCAGCGGCAAGACCAACGTGATGGGCTGGGTCATGGAGCAGATCCAGCGGCCCGTGCTGGTGCTGAGCCCGAACAAGACACTCGCCGCGCAGCTCTGCGCCGAGTTCAAGCGGCTCTTTCCTGAGAACGCCGTCGAGTACTTCGTCAGCTACTACGACTACTACCAGCCCGAGGCCTACATCGCGCGCAGCGACACCTACATCGAGAAGGACTCGTCTCGCAACGAGGAGATCGACCGGCTCCGGCACGCCACCACGCAGGCGCTGCTCACGCGGCGCGACGTCATCGTCGTCGCCAGCGTCAGCTGCATCTACGGCATCGGCTCGCCCGAGGACTATATGGGCGAGTCGCTGGAGGTCACCAAGGGCCAGAACATCCGGCGCGAGATGTTCCTGCGCAAGCTCACCGAGATGCTCTACGAGCGCAACGACTACGACCTCGGCCGGCTCCGGTTCCGCGTCCGCGGCGACGTGGTCGACCTGGTCCCGGCCTCGGAGGAGCGCGTCCACCGCATCGAGTTCTTCGGCGACGAGGTCGAGCGCATCCTCGACCTCGATCCCGTCACGGGAGAGATCCTCGGTCCGCGTGACGTTCTCCACGTCTTTCCCGCGTCGCACTACGTCACGCCGGCGGACAAGCTGCGGCTTGCCCTCTCCGACATCGAAGCGGAGCTCGAGGAGCGCTGCACCTGGTTCGAGGAGCACGGCCGCCTGCTGGAGTCGCAGCGGCTGCGGCAGCGGACCAACTTCGACCTCGAGATGCTGCGCGAGACGGGCACCTGCGCCGGCATCGAGAACTATTCGCGCCATCTGACCCGGCGGCAGCCTGGTGACGCCCCTTTCACCCTGATGGACTTCCTGCCCGACGACACCGTGATCTTCGTGGACGAGTCACACGTCGCCGTGCCGCAGGTTGGCGCGATGCTCGGCGGCGACCGTTCCCGCAAGTCGGCGCTGGTCGAATACGGCTTCCGCCTGCCGAGCGCGTTCGACAACCGCCCGCTCTCGTTCGAGGAGTGGGAGCAGCGCGTCGGGCAGTGCGTCTACGTCTCGGCCACGCCGGGGCCGTACGAGATGCGGCGGTCCGAGCGGACGGTGGAGATGGTGGTGCGGCCGACCGGCCTGATCGACCCGGTGATCCAGGTGCGGCCGACGGAAGGCCAGATCGACGACCTCCTCGCCGAGGTCCGCAAGCGCGTGGAGGCCGGGCAGCGCTCGTTGGTGACCACGCTTACCAAGCGCTTCGCCGAGGACCTGACGGACTACCTGCAGGAGTTCGGCGTCCGTGTGCGCTACATCCACTCGGACATCGACGCGCTGGAGCGGATCGAGATCCTGCGGGACCTGCGGCTCGGCACGTTCGACGTGCTGGTCGGCATCAACCTCTTGCGCGAGGGCCTCGACCTGCCTGAGGTGGCGTTCATTGGCATCCTCGATGCGGACAAGGAGGGCTACCTCCGCGCCTACCGGTCGTTCATCCAGATCATCGGCCGGGCAGCGCGCAACGTCGAGGGGTTCGTGGTCATGTACGCGGACAAGGTCACGGAGTCGATGCAGTCCGCTCTCGACGAGACGGACCGGCGCCGGAAGATCCAGATGGCCTACAACGAGGAGCACGGCATCACGCCGGCCAGCGTGAAGAAGGCGATCTACACGATCGAGGTGCAGCGCAAGGACATCCAGGCGGACGCGGTTGAGCTGCTGGCCGTTGCCGGCCTGCCGCGCGAAGACCTCATCGCGATCGTGCGCGACCTGGAGAAGGAGATGAAGCGACTCAGCCGCGAGCTGGCGTTCGAAGACGCCGCGCGCGTGCGCGATCGGATCATCGACCTGCGCAAGCGGATCGCCGGCGAGGACACGGGGGAGGACGACGGCGATGTCGCCCTGGCGATGGCCGCCGCACCCCGGCGCCGGCCGACACAAGTGCGGAACTGGCGACGAACCCGGCGCGGCCCGTGAGCGACGGGCGAACCAACTTCGATGCGCTCCAAAGCGGCCTCCAGTCCGGCCCGCGCGCCGGCTGGGCCGACCTGATCGGCGCCGAGATCATCGCGGTCGAGGAGGGCAAGGTCGTCGTCGAGCTGCAGGCGTCGGAGCGGCACCATCACCCCGGCGGCGTCGTACAGGGCGGCATCATCACCGCCATCGCCGATGCGGCCATGGGCATCTCGCTGATGACGGCCCAGCCGGCCGGCGAGGCCAACACGACCATCGAGCTGAAGATCAACTTCATCCGCCCCGTGACTCACGGCCGCGTCCGCGCCGAAGGCAAGGTGGTGGAGATCCGCAAGTCGCTGCTGTTCAGTGAGGCCGACGTCTTCGACGAGGAGGGCAGGCTGGTGGCGCACGCTACCTCGACCTGCATCGCCATCCCGAACCGCTGGCCCGCTGAATGACACTGGAGCAGGTTCGCGAGCGCATGCGCGGCGCCAGCTCACCCGCGAGCCGCCTCTTCGGCTTCGAGATGGTGGACGCGGAGGAGGGCGCGACGGTGGTCGACATGCTCTGCCGCGACGAGTTCATCAACTTCGGCGGCATCGTCCACGGCGGGGTTATCACCGCGCTGGCAGACGCGGCGATGGGCAGCGCGCTCGCCACGCTGACGCCGGACGGCACGCGCCAGGTCAGCTTCGATCTCAAGCTGACCGTCATCTCGGCCGCGCAGGCGGGGGAGACGCTTCGCGCGCGCGGGCGCGTCCTCCACGCGGGGCGGCGTACCGCCGTCTGCGAGGCGGAGGTGCGCGGACCGGGTGAGCGGCTGGTGGCGAAGGCGACCGGAAGTTTCGCCGTGTACCCGCCCAAGGAACAAACAACGGCCTGACCATGCCGATCGATCGCATCACCATCCGCGGCGCCCGCGAGCACAACCTGAAGAACGTCACGCTCGAGATCCCGCGCGACCGGCTGGTGGTGTTCACCGGTCTCAGCGGCTCGGGCAAGTCCAGCCTGGCCTTCGACACGATCTACGCCGAGGGCCAGCGGCGCTACGTGGAGTCGCTGAGCGCCTACGCTCGGCAGTTCCTGGGCCAGATGGAGAAGCCCGACCTGGACATGATCGAGGGGCTCTCGCCGGCGATCTCGATCGACCAGAAAGGCACCTCCAGGAACCCGCGCTCGACCGTGGCCACGGTGACCGAGGTCTACGACTACCTGCGGCTGCTCTACGCCCGCATCGGCCACATCCACTGCCCGGTCTGCGGCCGCGAGATCTCCAAGCAGACGGTCGACCAGATGGCGGACCGCGTCGAGCAGCTGCCGGCCGGCACGCGGCTGATGGTGCTCGGCCCGGTCATCCGCGGGCGCAAGGGTGAGTACCACCAGCTGCTGGAGGACGTCCGCCGCCAGGGGTTCGTCCGGGTTCGGGTGGACCACCAGATCTACGAGCTCGGCGAGGACATCCCGATCGAGAAGAACAAGAAGCACGACATCGAGGTCGTGGTGGACCGGATCGTCGTCGGGCCCGACCAAAGGACACGCCTCGTCGACTCGATCGAGACCGCGACCCGGATGGGCGGCGGGACCGTCATCTTCGTGCCGGTCGACGCGCAGGGGGGTGCGCCGGGGGAAGGGCTTAGCCCGGCCGGCGCAAAGGGGGGAGTCCCCCCTGAACAGCCGGAAGAGTTCGTGATGAACCAGGCCTACGCCTGTCCCTACGACGGGACGAGCGTGTCCGAGCCCGAGCCGCGCAACTTCTCGTTCAACACGCCGTACGGCGCGTGCCCGACGTGCACGGGCCTCGGCTCGCGATTGGAGATCGACCCGGACCTCGTGATCCCGGACGGTGACCTCTCGCTGGCGGAGGGCGCGATCCAGCCCTGGGCCAAGTCCTCCTTCTTCTACCCGGAGCTGCTGGAGTCGGTCGCGCGCCACTTCGGCATCGACATGGATAAGCCGGTCAAGCGGCTCACGCAGAAGGAGCGCGACGTCCTGCTCAAGGGCACCGGCGACAAGAAGATCAAGTTCACCTACATGAACCAGTACGACGTCGCCAGGTTCTACCAGGCGCCGTTCGAGGGCGTGATCAAGAACTTGCAGCGGCGGTACCAGGAGACCGAGAGCGAGTACGTCAAAGAAGAGCTCGATAAGTACATGACGCCCAAGCCCTGCCCGTCCTGCAAAGGGCGGCGTCTGAAGCCCGAGTCACTCGCCGTGACCGTGGGCTCGATAAACATCGCCGAGTACTGCGAGCAGTCGGTCGCCTCAGCGATGCGCTTCATCGATGAGCTGGCGCTCAGCGACCGCGAGCAGCTGATCGGCCGCGGGATCCTGAAGGAGATCCGCGAGCGCCTCCAGTTCATGGTCGACGTCGGGCTCGACTACCTGACGCTCGACCGGTCGGCGACGACGCTGTCCGGCGGTGAGTCGCAGCGGATCCGGCTGGCGACGCAGATCGGATCCAAGCTGATGGGCGTCCTCTACATCCTGGACGAGCCCTCGATCGGGCTCCACCAGCGGGACAACCGGCGCCTCATCAACACACTGGTCCAGCTGCGCGACCTGGGCAACACGCTGATCGTGGTCGAGCATGACGAGGACACCATTCGCGCTGCCGACTGGATGGTGGACATCGGCCCCGCGGCCGGCGAGCACGGCGGCGAGATCGTTGCCGCCGGTCCGGTCGAGGAGGTCATCAACCATCCGACCTCGCTCACGGCGCGCTACCTGCGCGGAGACCTCGAGATCCCGCTGCCGCCGGAGCGGCGGCGCGGCACCGGCAAGCGGGTGGTCGTCAAGGGCGCGGCGGCCAACAACCTCAAGAGCATCGACGTGGCATTCCCGCTGGGCTGCTTCATCGGCGTCTGCGGCGTGAGCGGCTCCGGGAAGTCCTCGCTCGTCACCGACATCCTGTCGAAGAAGCTCGCCCAGCACTTCTTCCGGGCGCGCGAGAAGCCGGGGCCGCACAAGTCGATCGACGGCCTGGAGCACATCGACAAGGTGATCGATGTCGACCAGTCGCCGATCGGGCGCACGCCGCGGTCGAACCCGGCGACGTACACCGGCATGTTCACGCACGTGCGCGAGCTCTTCGCGTCGCTGCCCGAGGCCAAGATGCGCGGCTACAAGGCGGGACGTTTCTCGTTCAACGTCCGCGGCGGACGCTGTGAGGCCTGCCAGGGCGACGGGATCATCCAGATCGAGATGCACTTCCTGCCCGACGTCTACGTGCCCTGCGAGGTCTGCCACGGTGGGCGCTACAACCGCGAGACACTCGAGGTGAAGTTCCGCGGCTACTCGGTCGCGGACGTCCTCAACCTGACGGTCGACGAGGCCGTCGGCGTGTTCGAGAACGTGCCCAAGATCCGCACCAAGCTGCGGACGCTGCACGACGTGGGGCTCGGCTACATCCGGCTGGGCCAGCCCGCGACGCAGCTGTCCGGCGGCGAGGCGCAGCGGGTCAAGCTGTCGACGGAGCTGTCTCGGCGCGACACGGGGCGCACCCTCTACGTGCTGGACGAACCGACGACGGGGCTGCACTACGCGGACGTCGAGCGGCTGCTCCAGGTGCTGCACCGGCTGGTCGACCAGGGGAACACGGTTGTCGTCATCGAGCACAACCTGGACGTGCTGAAGACGGCGGACTGGCTCATCGACCTCGGCCCGGAAGGCGGTGACGGAGGCGGCGAGATCGTGGCCGAGGGCACACCGGAGACGGTGGCCAGGATCTCGAGCAGCTACACCGGTCGCTACCTAGGGCCGATCCTCGAGCGCAAGCGCGAGGTGGCCGCTCAGCCGGCCTGAGCCGGACCGCCGACGGTCAGCCACCTGGTCTGGATGCGGACCAGCGACGTGCTCGAGGTCGACGCCGCGGGCGCCGAGCAGGTCGAGGCCCAGGCGCAGTCGTTGAAGCCGTCCTTCTCAGGGTCGGGCGCTGACGGGGTCCCGATCACGCTGCCGTTGCCGTCGACGAGGTCCATCTCCTCACTGGCCTGCAGGCCCGGGTTCACGCCGTTGACCGTCTCCTGGTCGAAGTGGGTCACAGTGAGGTTGGGGAGTGGGGCCAGGCCGGAATTCGTGCCGACCACGACGGGCGCCTCATCGACCCACTCGGCCGTCGCATAGCTCGAGCTGTATGGAACCGACTCCCTGAACGCCTGGTGGCGAGTCTGGTTTTGGAGCGAGATCTGCCACACCTCGTGGGAGGACTCGCTGATGCTGAGATACATGTGGTCGCCCGGCCGCACGAGCAAGCTGGTGACCGACATGCTCGGCCCGGGCAGCACCTCCCACCACGCAGAGTAAGAGCGGGCGCCGTTGGCGGCCACGTCCTGCTCGGTGCCGGCCTGGATGAGCGAGTTGTCGACCACAACACAGCCCGCGTCGACACAGCCGCCGCCGATGCCGGCCCAGGTGGCCGAATACTCGCTCTGACCGGCGACGCGCTGGCTGGCTGTGGGCACGATCCAGGTCGCGGTGATGGCGTGGAAGGTGCTGCCCTTCTCCAGCTCGCCCTGGTTGTAGCCGAACCAGTTCTGGGATTTGTTGGCGGCCACCACGGCGATCGGGCGGGCGTGGAAGACCGCAGTCGAGCCGCTCGCCGCGGCCGGCAATGCGGCGCACAGCGCCGCCGCGCCGAACGCGCCCGCCACCAGGGCGAGCCACAAGCCCCGCTTGCCCAATCCCACGCCTACGTGAGATATAGGCAAAGCGCCGCGATCGAGTCAACAGCTACTCTCGCGATCACATGCCGGACGCCATCTTCGAGCGGCGGGGCGACCTCTTCCAGCCGACGGAGGCGGCCGTAGGACCGTGGGATCCGGGCGCCTTGCATGGGTCGCCGGTGGCGATGCTGGTGGCGCGCCAAGTCGAGGCCGTGGCCGCCGACGAACCCATGGACGTGGTGCGTCTGACGCTCGAATTGCTGCGTCCGGTGCCACTCGCCCCGCTGGCCGTCTCCGTCGACGTGGAGCGCCCCGGTAAACGAGTGCAGCTGATCGGGGCGACCATCACCTCGGACGGGGTCGAGGTCGCGCGCGCTCGGGCGCTCCGCATCCGCCGGGCGGACTTGAACGTGGCGACGCCGCCCGAACCGCCGCCGCCGGGGCCGGCGGACCTGTCCGCGTGGGAGGCTTGGTCGACGCACCCGGCCTACCATCTGCTCGGCGTCGACCTCCGCTTTGCCGCGGGCAAGTTCCTCGAGCCCGGTCCGGCCACGATGTGGGTTCGGCTGCGCTTACCGGTGATCGGCGGGGAAGAGCCGACGCCGCTGCAGCGGGCCGCGGCCGCGGCGGACTACGGAAACGGGATCAGCGGAGTCCTCAGCCCGCTCGAGTGGATCTACATCAACCCCGACCTCACGATGTACCTGGCGCGGCAGCCGGAGGGGGAGTGGGTGTGCCTCAGCGCCAAGACCGATCTCGGTCCCGGTCACGGACTCGCCCACTCGACCCTCTATGACGCGCGCGGCGAGATCGGACGCGCGCTCCAGGGGCTGTTCGTTCAGTCTCGCTAAGGTTTCGAGCGTGGAAACGAAGACCGATGCCCTGACCGAGCTGCGGGAGCGGCTCAGGACTGTCGCGGACCTCGATCGGGCGGCCGCCGTGCTCGGCTGGGATCAAGAGGTCAACATGCCGCCCGGAGGGCTGCGGGCCCGAGCCAGCCAGCTCTCGACGCTGGCCCGACTGGCGCATGAGCACTTCACCGCGCCCGAGCTGGGCGAGGTGCTGGCGAGCGCCGAGGCGGCGACCGCCCAGCTGCCTTACGAGTCCGACGAGCGAAGCCTGGTTCGCGTCACCCGGCGCGACTACGAGCAGGCGACGCGGTTGCCGGTGGCGCTCGTTGCGGAGCTGGCGGAGGTCAGCACCTCGGCGCGGCCCGTGTGGCTGAAGGCGAGGGCGGAGAACGACTGGGCCTCGTTCGCGCCCGTTTTCGCGAACAACGTGCGTCTGCATCGAGAAGTGGCCGACGCGCTGGGCTGGAAGGAGCGCCGCTATGACGCCCTGATCAACAGCACGGAGCCGGGTCTCACCACCGCCGCTCTCGAAGGCCTCTTCGAGGAGTTGAAGGCCGTTGCGGTGCCGCTGGTCGCCGAGGTGGCGGATCGCGACGCCTCCGATCACGTCCTGTTCGCTGACGTTCCACCCGAGCGCCAGGTCTCCTTCGCATACGAGACCTGCATCGCGCTCGGCTTCGACCCTCAGCGGGGCCGGCAAGACCTGTCTGCGCACCCCTTTTGCAGCATCTTCTCGGTCGGCGACGTCCGCCTCACGACCAGGACCACCACCGGCTTCGCGAACACCCTCTACAGCTCCATCCACGAGATCGGGCACGGCCTCTATGACCAGGGCGTCGACCCTGCCCTCGACGGCACGCGCCTCGACGACGGCGCCACAGCCGGCTTCCACGAGTCGCAGTCGCGCCTCTGGGAGAACCTCGTAGGCCGCAGCCGAGCGTTTGCGGAGTGGCTGGTTCCCCGGCTCCGCCGTGACCTCCCGGCGCAGTACGCCGACGTCGACGCCGACTCCTGGTACAAGGCCCTCAACCTGGTGCGGCCGACCTTCATCCGCGTCGACGCGGACGAGCTGACTTACAACCTGCACATCCTCCTGCGCTTCGAGCTCGAGAACCTGCTCATCGACGGCGACCTCGCAGCGGCGGATGTGCCCGAAGCCTGGAACGCGCGGATGCGCGAGTACCTGGGCGTTGAGCCGCCGACCGACACCGACGGAGCGCTGCAGGACATCCACTGGTCCGGCCTGGGCTTCGGCAGCTTTCCCAGCTACACCCTCGGCAACGTGATTGGAGCTCAGCTGATGGAGGTCATCCGCCGCCAGCTCCCAGACCTGGACGACCAGATCGCCCGCGGCGAGTTCGAGCCGCTGCTCGACTGGCTGCGGACCAACGTGTATCGCCACGGCCGCAAGCTCACGCCGTCCGAGCTCCTGGTGCGCATCACCGGCGAGGACCTCAACGCTCGCGCGTGGATCGACTACGCCAGGCGAAAGTTCAGTGCGTAGTGACGCCGTGCGCGGTCAAGACCACTAGGCCGACCAGGAAGAGCACCACGAGGATCGTCAGCAGGATCGAGAGCGCCAGGTGCACGTACCCGAGGATCAGCCCGGCCAGGGCCAGGCCGGCGCCGCCCTCGCCGGTCCGCTTGATCTGGGATCGCGCCGTGTGTCCGGTCACGACCGCCACGATGCCGGCGATGAACGGATGGGGGATCAGGTAGCCGGCGATCCCAGCGACCAGGCTGACGATGGCCATGTCGTTCGTCTTGGGTCCGGTGACCGCGCCGCCGGCCGTGGCGGCAACGGGCGGTGGGACCGGAAGGGGCGTCGCGGGGCCGGTCTGCGCCATTCGGCGGCGAGTCTATCCTCGATGAGCCCGTGGCAGCCACAGAAACCTCAGAGCTGATCCGCCGCCGGCTGCGCGCCGTGCCCGATGCGCCCGGCGTGTACCTCTTCCGCGACTCGAAGGGCCAGGTGATCTACGTCGGCAAGGCGCTGCGCCTGCGCGACCGTCTGCGCTCGTACTTCACGTCGGCTCAGCCGGCGCGCACCGCGGACCTTGTCAAGCGCGTATACGACTTCGAGTTCGTGCGTTGCGCGAACGAGGTGGAGGCGCTGGTCCTCGAGAACAGCCTTATCAAGCACTACCGGCCGCGCTTCAACATCCGGCTCAAGGACGACAAGAACTACCTCTACCTGAAACTGCCCGTGCAGGAGGAGTTCCCGCGCGTCCACTACACCCGCCGCGTGGGCGAGGACGGCGCGCTCTATTACGGGCCGTACACGAGCGCGATCTCGCTGCGCAGCACCGTGAAGAGCCTTCGCCAGCTGCTGCCTTTCAGGACGTGCTCCGAGGACGTCTTCAAGCAGGGCAAGGTCTGTCTCGACTTCCACATCCGCCGCTGCCCCGGCCCTTGTGAGGGGCGCATCTCGAAGGACGACTACCACGCGCGGATCCAGGAGGTGGCCCTCTTCATGGAGGGTCGCTCCGACGTGCTCACCAAGCAGCTGCGGACGCGGATGACGGCCGCGGCGGAAGCACTCGACTTCGAGAACGCCGCCCGGTACCGAGACCGACTCGCCTCGATCGAGAAGATCGCCGACCGGCAGAAGGTCCTCACGCGCAGCCGCGACGACCAGGACATCGTCGCCTACGCCCGGGAGGGCGGCGACGTGTTCGTCGAGGTCGCGTACGTCAGGCAGGGCAACATGGTCGGCCACGACGGCCACTCGCTGGAGGGGGCCCTCGACGTGCCGGAAGACGAGCTGCTGCGTGGCTTCCTGCTCCAGTACTACGGCGCCGCGACGCACATCCCGCGCACTGTCCTGCTGCCCGCGCAGGTCGCGGAGCCGGACCTCATCACCGAGTGGCTGGCGGGGAGGCGCGGAGGTCCTGTCGACCTGGAGGTCCCTCAGCGGGGTCGCAAGAAGGGCCTGGTCCAGCAGCTGACGGACACGGCGGCGGAAGAGCTGAAGCAGCTGCGGATCCAGTCCGACTACGACCGCAGCCGCACGGAGCCGATGCTGGCGGCCCTGGCGGAAGCGCTGGACCTGCCCGCGCCGCCGCGGCGCATCGAGTGCTACGACATCTCGAACATCCAGGGCACGTCGGCCGTGGGCTCGATGGTCGTGTTCGAGGACGGCCGGCCCCGCAGCGAGCACTACCGGCATTTCCGGATCAGGGCTGTGGAGGGGCCGAACGACTTCGCCATGCTGCAGGAGGTCCTGAGGCGGCGGTTCGGGCGCCTCGAGCAGGCTCTGCGCCGCGAGGACTCTGAGGACGTCGCGGACCGCTCCTTCTCGACGCTGCCCGACCTGATTTTGATCGACGGGGGGCGCGGCCAGCTCAGCGCGGCCCTGGAGGTGCTGGAAGACCTCGGCTTCGCGGACGTGCCGACCTTCGGCCTGGCCAAGCAGAGGGAAGAGCTGTTCGCGCCGGACCGCGCCGAGCCGATCGTCCAGGAGCACAACTCGCCGGGGATGTTCCTCGTCCAGCGCGTCCGGGACGAGGCCCATCGCTTTGCGATCACGCACCATCGCAAGGTGCGGGCGAAGAAGGCTCTGAGCTCGCCGCTGGACTCGGTCGAAGGCATCGGGCCGGCGCGCAAGCGCCTGCTGCTGCGGACCTTCGGCTCGGTGCAGGGGATCAAGGAGGCCTCGATCGACCAGATCGTGGCGGCCGGGCTGTCCGAGAAGCTGGCACTGCGGCTCAAGGAGCTGCTGTGAGCCGCCGCGTCGAGCTGGGCGGCCCCGAGGCGGCGGCCGCGGCGCCGCTGTTTCGCGCGGTCGGTCTCGAGGTCGAGGTGCTCGACGGCCCGGCGGCCGCGCGGCTGAGAGAGCTCGACCGCCAGCGGACGAAATACCTGCTGGTCCACGTCGGCGCCGACGACGGGGAGCCCGAGGGGAGCTATGCGCGCGCCCACCATCGCATCGAGTTCGGTGCGGCCGCCGACCTGGCCGAGCGAGTGCGCCCGCGCGAGCACCGTCTGATCCGCTGCCTCGCCTTCGGCTACAAGAACGGCGCGCCGGACGATGCCACGTGGGTCGTCGACGTGCGATTCCTGGACAATCCTTACTGGGTCGAGGAGCTCCGGCCGCTCGACGGCCGCGCGCCGGAGGTGCGGGACTACGTGCTCAGGCAGCCGTCGGCGGTCGAGCTGATGGATCGCCTGGAGTCGATGCTTCGGTGGTGCATCCCCCTCTACCAGAGGGACGATCTGACGATCGCCTTCGGCTGCACGGGCGGCCGGCACAGGTCGGTGGTCCTGGCCGAGGAGATGGCGCGGCGGCTCAAGAGCTTGGAGGGCTGTGAAGTGACGTTCGAGGCACGCGATCTATGACCCGGGCGCTCGTGATCGGCGGTACTGGATTCATCTCCACCGCCGCCTGCAAGGAGCTGATGCGGCGGGGCGTGGAGGTCGTGGCGACCAGCCGCTCCGACACTCCGTACGGCACGTTCACCAGCCATCGCGTGCTGGACAGGCACGACGAGGACCAGCTCGCCAGCACCCTTGACGAGGTAAGGCCGGACGTGGTCCTCGACATGGTCGCCTACCAGGGCCGCGACGTGGCCGCGGTGCTGCGCCACCTGCGCGGAGCGCGTTACGTCCTGACGTCGACGGGGAGCGTCTACCCAGAGCTGCACGGCCAACCCGCCCGTGAGGAGGAGTTCGTCGCGCTCGACGGCGAGCTGCCTGAGGAAGACCTGGACTATCCGAACGCCAAGCGCTGGTGCGAGACCCTGCTGGTGCGTCAGGACGAGGTGCCGTGGGTCGCGATGCGGCCTCCGATCGTGATCGGCCCCGGGGATCCCACCAAGCGCATCGCCGCCTACCTGCAGCGCATCGAGGACGGCGGGCCGGTCCTGGTCGCGCGTGAGACCGCGGATTGGGGGGCGGTGATCGGGTGGGTGCGCGACGTGGGTTTCGTCCTGGCGCGAGCCTGCACCGCCGGTCCGGAGGTGGAGGGCCGGACGTACAACGTCGGTTTCGAGGGCGTGTCCGTGCGCTCGTTCCTGCAGGCGGCCGCAGACGCCCTGGGCAAGCCGGCCAACCTTGTCGAGGTGCCGGCGGCCGAGCTGCCGTGGCCGGCCAGCCCATACTCGGTAGGCCCCGACGACCTCGGCTCCTACCCGGTCGATCGAGCCCGCGCCGAGCTCGGCTTCGAGCCCAGCGGGGTCGGCGACTGCCTGGCCGACACGCTGCCCTGGTATCAGTCGGCGCGGCCGAGCCACAAGGGCTATGCGGACCGCGAGAAGGAGCTGACACTGGCCGCGCGCTACGGCCCGGGGCCGGCCGCGAGCCCTTAAAGCCCGCCGGGATAGGGCCCGGGGCCGGCCGCGAGCCCTGTCAGGCCGGGACGATCAGCGAGTCGAGGTCGCGCGGGTACTCGGTCAGCGACCGGCAGCCGTCCGCGGTGATTACGACCGTGTCGGAATGCCGGAAGCCGCCCAGCTCGGGCAGGTAAATGCCGGGCTCCACGGTGAAGACCATGCCCGGCTCGAGCACCGCGGTGTCGCCGCGGTCGAGGAACGGCGCTTCGTGGCCCTCCAGGCCGATCGAATGCCCGACGTGGTGGCGCAGATGCTGCTCCTGGCCGAGCTCGCGAGCCACCTCGACCACCGCCTCCTCCACGCGCGCCGCGGGGACGCCGGGCGCCATGACCTCCAGCGCCCTGTCCTGCAGAGCCACCATCGCGGCGAATGCCGAGCGCTGGTCCGCCGATGGCTCGCCGACGACCAGCGTCCGCTCTAGCTCGCTCAGGTAGCCGTCGATGTCCACGCCGGCGCCCGTGACCAGCACGTCGCCCGGCTGCACGCCGTGCCCGCGCACGAAGCCGTGCGGCATGGCCGTCGAGCGACCCGCCACGAACATCGCCGTCACGCCGTTGCCCTCGAAGCCGCGCGGGCGCCACCCGGGCATCTCGGCGACCATCTCGCGGAGCGTCTCCATCTCGGCGGGCGCGTAGCTCTCCATCTCGGTCTGGCCGGTCCTGATCGCGTCCTGCATGCGCCGGTGGGCGCGCACCGCCCATTCACAGGACTTCTCGATGCAGGCGAGCTCCTCCGGCGACTTGACGCGCCGCAGCTCCTCGACCAGCAACTCGCCGTCCGCCACCGGCCGCCCGAGGGCGTCGCTCAGCAACGCTCCGCGGTAGCCCCAGCGAGGGACGACGCCGTCGTGGTCGGCGGCTATCCGGCGCGGCTCTAGCTTGCGCACCGCCTTGGCGACGAGCTCGATCGGCGCACGGTCACCGGGATACTCGAAATACACCTCGACGGCGTCGAGGCCGGGGATCGATTCCGCGTGCTCCTTCTCGACGGCCGGGACGACCAGCGACGCATGGTCGCTGCCCAGCACCAGCGCTACCGGTCGCTCGGTGGGGATGTGGTGGAAGCCGGTGAGGTAAGCGATCCGCGCGGGATAGAACACGACGAGGGCGCCGAGGCCGGCTGCGTCAAGCCCGGCCCGCACCGCGTCGCGGCGTGCCGCGTACTCCGCGTCGGAGATCGTCGGGTAGGTCGCGGTCTGAGTGGCCGTTCTAGTAGCGGACCAGCTTGCGGATCGCGTCGGCAATCCGCTCGGGGCTGGGGAGGAAGGCGTCTTCCTGGGCCTTGTTGAACGGCATCGCCGGCACATCAGGCGCGGCGACGCGCGTCACAGGCGCGTCAAGGTGGTCGAACGCCTCCTCGGCGATCACCGCGGCGACCTCGGCTCCGAACCCGCCGGTGAGGTTGTCTTCATAGACGATCAGGGCTCGCGCGGTCTTCCGGACCGACTCGAGGACGGTGGTCTTGTCGAGCGGCTTGACCGTGCGGAGGTCGATGACCTCGACGTCGATTCCGTCGCCCGCGACCGCCTCGGCGGCCTGAAGGCAGTAGTGCGTCATGAGTCCGTAAGCGAACACGCTGACGTGACGGCCCTCGCGCCGGATGGCGGCCGGGCCGATCGGCACCAGCAGGTCCGAGTCCTCCGGGATCTCGTCCTTGATCAGCCGGTAGGTCTTCTTGTGCTCGAGGTAGACGACGGGGTCCGGGTCGCGGATGGCCGACTTGAGCAGGCCTTTCGCGTCCGCGGGAGTCGACGGCATCACGACCTTGAGCCCGGGGACGTGCGCGTAGAAGGCCTCCACGGACTGCGAGTGGTACAGGCCGCCGTGGACGCCGCCGCCGTACGGCGCCCGAACCGTGATCGGGCACGAGTAGTCGCCGTTGGAGCGGTAGCGGATCCGCGCCGCCTCGCTGACGATCTGGTCGAAGGCGGGGTGGATGAAGTCCGCGAACTGGATCTCGGCGACCGGGATCAGCCCGTTCAGCGCCGACCCGATCGCGACGCCGACGATGCAGCTCTCGGCCAGCGGCGTGTCGAGCACCCGGGCCTCGCCGTACTTGTCGTAGAGGCCGTCGGTGGCCAGGAAGACGCCGCCCTTCTTGCCGACGTCCTCACCGAGGATCCAGACGCGCTCGTCTCTCGCCAGTTCTTCGTCCAGCGCCTCGCGGATGCCTTCGATGAGAGTCTTGACCGGCATCAGCTTGCGTACACGTGCTGGTTGAGGTCGTCGACAGACGGGACAGCGGCGGCCTCCGCGTACTTCACCGCGTCCTCGACCTCGGCGGTGCACTCCTGCTGCACGCGCTCATCCGCCTCATCGTCGAGGATTCCAAGCTCCAGGAGATAGGTTCGAGTCCGCTCGATGGGATCGCGCCGCAGCAGCGCCTCGAGCTCCTCCTGCGGGCGGTATTTCGCCTGGTTGTCATCGGATGAGTGCGAGGTGAACCGCGCCACCTTCGCGTCGATCAGCGTCGCGCCCTCTCCGGCGCGAGCCCGCTCGACGGCGCGGCTGGCCGCTTCGAACACGGCGAGCAGGTCGCCTCCGTCGACCGTCTGCCCGGCGATTCCATAGCCGGCCGCCCGCTTGGCCACCGAGTCGACGCCCATCTGCAGCCGGTGCGGCACCGAGATGGCGTAGTCGTTGTCCTGGACCATGCAGATGTAGGGCAGCTTGTGCACGCCGGCGAAGTTCATCGCCTCGTGCCAGTCGCCTTCGGAGGTGCTGCCTTCGCCCAGGCAAGTGGCCGAGACCTCGTCGAGGCCGCGGACCTTGCTCGCGTAGGCGATGCCGGCCGCGTGCAGGCACTGGGTCGCCACCGGGCTCGACGAGGTGACGATGCGAGCCGCTTTAAGCCCGAAGTGAGAGGGCATCTGCCGGCCGCCGGAGTTCGGGTCTTCCGACCGAGCGAACACGGAGAGCATGAAGTCCTTCGCGGACATGCCGACGCCGATGCTCAGGGCCAGGTCGCGGTAGTAAGGGACCACCCAGTCCTGGCCTGGCCGCAGAGCCGCTGCAAGCCCAACCTGGGCCGCCTCGTGACCCTGGCCGGAGATGACGAACGGCGCCTTGCCCTGGCGGTTGAGGACCCACATCTTCCGGTCCACGGCGCGGGCCAGGACCATGGTCCGGTACATCCACACCAGGCGCGCGTCATCAAGTCCAAGGGCCAGGTGACGCGGCTCGGCGCCTTCCGGGCGCCTGGTCGTCGCGGTCCTTGATTCCTCTGAAGACTCAGCACCCATCGAGTACCGCCGATTATATGGAGGCCACCCCGACCCCCAGAACGCCGTTTTACGTTCCCGTTTCCGCTGACCGCACGGCTAGACTGAGGTATCCGGAGGAGGGGGGAAGGAGGTAGCGCCATCTCCTTTGCCACGGAGGTGAAGGGTGAGCTGGCCGGTTTGGTGCCGGCGCGGCCCTGCTGTCAGCTGAGCGAGCTGCTCGGCGTCTTCTTTTCGACGCGCGGGCGGCTGATCTCGACCGGTAACGGCCAGATGGCCTATTTCCCGCTGCTCAAGAACACGACGGCCCGCAAGGTCGTGCGCCTGGCCCGGATGCTCGGCGGGATCGAGGCCAAGTACCACGCGGTCCGCTCCGCCAAGCAGATGGCGTTCTTCATCGAGCTGCCGCTGCCTCCCGGCTTGGACGCGCCCTTCACCCAGAGCGCGGCGAAGGCGATGCCGGAGCGCGCCTGCGACCGGAAATCGCTGATGCGCGGGCTCTTCCTGGGCTGCGGATCGGTCAACGCGCCGAGCGCGCGCTACCACCTGGAGTTCGTGACGCCGACGCTCGGCTGGGGCACGTGCGTGCTGCGCCTCCTCCATGACGCGGACGTACGCGCCGGGATGATGGAGCGCGGCGGCCAGCACGTCGTCTACATCAAGGAGGGCGATGGCATCGTTCGCTGCCTCTCGCTGATGGGCGCCAGCCGCGCCGTGATGGAGTTCGAGAACGTCCGCGTCGTGCGCCAGGTGTCTGGTGAGGTGAACCGGCGGCTCAACTTCGAGACCGCCAACCTGGACAAGACGGTGGGCTCCGCGCTGCGGCAGGTGGCGGCGATCGAGCGCCTGGAATCCGACGGCAGTCTCAGCCGGCTTTCGCCCGCCCTCCAGGAGATGGCGCGCTGGCGCAAGACACATCCCGACCTCAACCTCACCGAGCTCGCGTCGCGGATGAAGCTCTCCAAGTCCGCGATCAACCATCGCCTGCGGCGCCTGCTCGAAATCGCCGAGGGCGAGGTGGCCGAAGGTGGGGAGGGGGAGCTCGGCCGGTCGGCCTAGGGCCACCGCACCGGCCATTTAGCATTACCTCGACGGTCGTTCAGCGTTCGAGGAGGCTTCACCGATGGGCATCAAGGTCGGCATCAACGGCTTCGGCCGCATCGGCAGGAACATATTTCGCGCCGCGCACACACTCCAGGCCGACATCGACTTCGTGGCGGTCAACGACCTTGGTGACGCGGCCATGTTCGCCCACCTCCTCAAGCACGACACCGCGCTGGGCACCTTCGGCCCGGAGGTTCGGGCCGACGGGGATGCCATCGCGGTCGACGGCCGGCGGCTGAAGTTCCTGTCCGTCCGCGACCCGGGCGAGCTGCCCTGGCGCGAACTGGGCGTGGACATCGTCGTGGAATCCACGGGCCTGTTCACCGACGCCGCCAAGGCCCGCGTGCACATCGACTCGGGCGGCGCCAAGAAGGTGATCATCTCCGCGCCCGCGACCAACCAGGACTACACCGTCGTGATGGGCGTCAACCACGAGGGTTACGACTCGTCGCGGCACCACGTGATCTCCAACGGCAGCTGCACTACCAACTGCCTCGTGCCCCTCGCGAAGGTGCTCGACGACACCTTCGGGGTGGAGAAAGGGATGATGACCACGGTCCACGCCTACACCTCCGACCAAAAGCTCCAGGACCTTCCCCACAAGGACCTGCGCCGGGCGCGCGCGGCGGCCGACAACATCATCCCGACGTCCACAGGCGCCAATCGCGCCGTCGCGGAGGTGCTGCCCCACCTCAGCGGGCGGTTCCAGGGCATCTCCTTCCGGGTTCCGGTCCTCGACGTCTCGGTGATCGACCTCACCGTCCAGCTCGGCCGGGCCGCCGATGTTGAGGAGATCAACGCCGCCTTCGACGAGGCGGCCGGCGGATCGCTGCGCGGGATCCTGCGCGTCGAGAGGGAGCCCCTGGTCTCGTCAGACTTCAAGAACGACCCGCACTCGTCGATCGTCGACGCGCCGCTGACGTCCAAGCTCGGCGACGACTGGGCCAAGGTCGTCAGCTGGTACGACAACGAGTGGGGCTTCAGCTGCCGGATGGTCGACCTCATCACCTACATGGCGGAGAGGCTCTGACCGCCAAGGCGTCGATCGCGGATGTCGAAGTCCGCGGCAAGCGCGTGCTGGTGCGCGAGGACCTCAACGTCCCCCTGAAGGACGGAGCCATAACCGACGACACCCGAATTCAGGCAGCCCTGCCCACCCTCCGGGACCTTTCGGGTCGCGGCGCCCGCGTAATCGTGGCCTCCCACCTCGGCCGGCCGAAGGGTCCCGATCCAGCGTTGAGCCTGCGGCCTGTCGCCGAGCGTCTGGGCAGCAGGTTCGCGGCCGATTGCGTCGGGACGGCCGCCGAGGAAGCGGCAGGCGCCCTGCGGGATGGCGACATGCTCCTGCTCGAGAACGTCCGCTTTCATCCGGAGGAGGAAGCCGACGACCCCGCCTTTGCGAAGGCCCTGGCTTCCCTGGCCGACATGTACGTCAACGACGCCTTCGCCGCGTCCCATCGCGCGCACGCGTCGGTCGTCGGGGTCGCCGACTACCTGCCCGCTTACGCCGGGCTGCTGATGGAGTCGGAGCTGCAGGCTCTGCACCGGGCGCTCGACGACCCCCGCCGGCCGCTGGTGGCGATCGTCGGCGGCGCGAAGGTGTCGACGAAGGCCGGCGTGCTCCGCCACCTGCTCGGCAAGGTCGACGCGCTGCTGATCGGCGGGGCGATGGCGAACACGTTCTTCCGGGCCGCCGGCCTGGGGACCGGCGCCGGGCTGGTCGAGGACGACGCTCTCGAAGAGGCCGGCGCGGTGACCGAGCTGGCGGGCGACAAGCTGGTGCTCCCCGTCGACGGCGTCCTGGCCCAGGTGATGGCGGCCGGCCAGGAGACGAGGGTCGCGCCGGTCGACGCGGTGCCCGACGATTGGATGATGCTCGACGTGGGTCCGGACACCATCGACCTGTTTCGGGAGCGTCTCGAGGGCGCGGGCACAGTCGTGTGGAACGGCCCCGTCGGCGTTTTCGAGATCCCCGAGTTCGCGGCCGGGACGCGCGCGCTCGGCGAGGCTGTAGCGGCCTCCGGCGCCTACACGCTGGTCGGCGGCGGCGACACGGCGGCCGCGGTGGAGAAGCTGGGCCTGTCGGGCCGTTTCTCGCACGTTTCCACCGGCGGCGGTGCCACCCTCGAGTACATGGAGGGCAAGGAGCTGCCGGGCGTCGCCGTGCTGAAGGACGCCGAAAACCAGTGAATTCCAGCTCCAAGCCGCTGATGGCGGCCAACTGGAAGATGAACCCGGTCGACCCCGGCGACGCCGCGGACCTCATCCGAGCGGTGGTGGCCAGCGCGGCGGAGCACCCCGACGTCGACGTGGTCGTCTGCCCGCCCTTTCCGTGGCTGCTCGGCGTGCACGAGCTGCTGGAGGGCTCGCAGGTCGCCCTCGGCGGGCAGGACTGCTTCTGGGAGGAGTCGGGGGCCTACACGGGAGCGGTCTCAGCGGCGATGCTGGCCCAGATCTGCGCCTGGGTGATCGTCGGTCACTCCGAGCGCAGACTCTACTTCGCCGAGACGGACGAGACCGTGGCCAAGAAGGCGGCGGCGGCGCTGGCCAACGGCCTGACCGCGATCGTGTGCGTGGGCGAGACGCTGCTGGAACACGAGGACCACGAGACCGACGCCGTGGTCGAGCGGCAGCTGCGCGCCGGTCTCGCCGAGTGTTCAGCCGATGATTCGCCGCGGCTGGTCATCGCCTACGAGCCCATCTGGGCGATCGGCACCGGGCGCAACGCCGAGCCCGAGCACGCCTACCGGACGATGCGCGTGATCCGCAGCACGGTCGCCGCGATGATCGGCGCCGGCGCCGCGCGCCGCGTCCGCGTGCTGTACGGCGGCAGCACCAACGCCGGCAATGTCGAGTCCTACGTGGGGCTGCCGAACTGCGATGGCTGCCTGGTGGGCGGCGCGAGCCTCAAGGCCGACGAGTTCGGCCGGATGATCGAGGTGACCTCCGGCCTCTACAGCAAGACGGCCGGCGCCCGCGGCTGACCGAGATGAATGCCCGGCTGGTACTGCTCCGACACGGCCAGAGCACGTGGAACCTGGAGAACCTCTTCACCGGCTGGCACGACGTGCCGCTGACCGAGCGAGGCAGGGAGGAGTCCGTCGAGGCGGGCCGCCTGCTCCGGCGCGAGGGCGCGCCGCTGGACACGGTCCACACATCGGTGCTCGTCCGCGCCATCGAGACCGCCGACCTCGCCCTGGCCGAGGCAGGCCTCGCGTGGCTGCCCGTCCGGCGGTCCTGGCGGCTCAACGAGCGCCACTACGGCGCGCTCCAGGGTCTCAATAAGGCGGAGACGTCGGCCAAGTACGGGGAGGAGCAGGTCAAGGTCTGGCGGCGCAGCTACGACGTGCCGCCACCTTCGCTCCAGCCCGCGGACGAACGGCATCCCGGGCACGACCCGCGGTATGCCGAACTGCCCCCGGAGCTTCTGCCGGCCACCGAATGCCTGAAGGACGTGGTGGTGCGGATGCTGCCGTACTGGTACGACGCGCTCGTCCCCGAGCTCCGCCGGGGACTCACGCCGTTGGTGGTTGCGCACGGCAACAGCCTGCGGGCGCTCGTCAAGCATCTCGACGGGATCGCCGACGCCGACATCTCGGAGCTCAACATCCCGACCGGCATCCCGCTCGTATACGAGCTGGACGGAGACCTGCGGCCGGTTTCGAGCCGCTACCTCGGTGACCCGGAGGAAGCCAAGGCGCGGGCCGACGCCGTCGCGCGACAGGCCTCCGCGGAGCCGGCGCCCTAGCGCCGCCTAGACTGATCTCGAAACATCTGGCGACGTCCGGATCTAGAAAAAGGGGATTAACGAGATGGCCTACGAACTCCCGCCGCTGCCTTACGGGTTCGACGCGCTCGAGCCGTACATCGACGCGCAGACCATGGAGATCCACCACGACCGGCATCACGGCACCTACGTCAACAACCTCAACGCCGCGATCGAGAAGCACCCTGAGCTGGCCGACCGCAGCGTCGAGGACCTGCTGCGGGGCATCAACGAGGTCCCCGAGGACATCCGGACCGTCGTGCGCAACAACGGGGGCGGACACGCCAACCACTCGCTCTTCTGGCAGCTGATGGGTCCTAACGCGGGCGGCGAGCCGACCGGTGAGATCGGCGAGCTGATCAACGGCCAGTTCGGCGGCCTGGAGTCGTTCAAGCAGCAGTTCAGCCAGGCCGGCGTCACGCGGTTCGGCAGTGGCTGGGCTTGGCTTGTCTCAGCCGGAGGCGAGTACAAGATCCTGAGCACCGCCAACCAGGACAGCCCGTTAATGGAAGGCCAGGTCCCCGTGCTCGGGCTCGACGTCTGGGAGCACGCGTACTACCTCAAGTACCAGAACAAGCGGCCCGACTACATCGCCGCCTGGTGGAACGTCGTCAACTGGGACGCGGTCAACGAGCGGCTGAAGCAGTCCGGCTAGGTTGCCCCCGGCCATGGCCTAGGTAAACTGCCCCAGTCGTGGCCAATCTGAAAACGCCGCTCGTGATCCTCGAGGTCATCCTCAGCCTGTTCCTGCTTTTCGGCATTCTCCTGCAGACGCCAAAGGCCACCGGGCTGGGAGGCACGATCGGGGGCGGCGGCGACGGACTGGGTGGGGGTTACCGGACACGCCGCGGTCTCGAGCGGCAGATCTACTGGACGACCTGGGTGCTCGTCGGCGCCTGGCTCGTCGTCCTTCTCGCCTACCTGGGAATCTCGACCCGCTTTTAGTGCGGGGTCTCGGGCGGGCCTCCAAGGGCTCCCTTCTCTTCGTGCTGTCCGCGCTCTTGCTGAGCGCGTGTCACTTCCAGCCGCCGGTCACTGCGGCCAAGCTCGACCCGAGCCGCGGCGGCAGCGCCACCGAGGCCATCGTGGGCCGGCCGGGCAGCCTCAATCCGCTCTTCGCGGCAGAGGATGACGCGCGGGACATCGACGCTCTCGTCTACCAAGGTCTGACCACCATCGGACGCGACCAGCAGCCTGCGCCCATGCTGGCCAGCCACTGGTCGATCTCAGCGGACGGTCTGACCTACGTCTTCACGCTGCGTCAGGGCGTGCGCTGGGCTGACGGCCAGCCCCTGACTGTCGACGACGTCCTCTTCACATTCGGAGTCCTGCAGAGCCCGGCCTACCCGGGCGCGACCGGTACCTTCTGGCGCGACGTCAAGGTGGACAGCCCCGGGGCGTGGCAGATCCGTTTTGTGCTGAAGGCGCCGAGCGCCAGCTTCCCGGCGGCGCTCCGAATCGGGATCATCCCGCGCCACGCCTTCCACGACCAATCCGTGCCGGGGGTGGCCGACGATCCCCACAGCTCGGGCCAGGCGTTCGGCACGGGCCCGTTCCAGGTCAGCTCCATCTCGGGAGACGGGCTCACCGTCACCTTGATCCGCAACACCTACGCGCGCCCGGCGCCTTACCTGGACACGTTCGTCTTCAGGAGCTACCCCACCGCGGCCGACGCCATCGCGGGCATGGTGGCCGGCGAGGCCGACGTCCTCGGTGGCCTGCAGCCGCCGCAGCTCGATGCGCTCGTAAAACGGCCCGACATCTCGGTGCGCCAGATACCGACCTTCACCTTCACCGCGCTGATCCTCAACACCGACCCCAGTGGCGGCCCGTTCGGCGACCCCGCCGTGCGGCTGGCGCTGCAGCGGGGGGTCGACCGTCAGGGCCTGATCAAGGGCGTACTGGCGGGTCGCGGGCTCGTCGACCTGGGCCCGATACCGCCCAGTGATTGGGCGTACACCCCGCCTGCCACACCGAAAGCCACGTCCTACGACCTGGCGGCGGCCGCAGCCGGTCTCACGGCCGCCGGGTGGACGCCGGATCCCAAGACGGGCCTCCGTGCCAAGGGAGGCACGGCGCTGCGGGTCACCCTCGACGCCGCGAACGCCTATCCCTACCTGCAGGTCGCCGACGCCGTCCGGAAGCAGTTGCGCAAGATCGGCGTGGTGGTCGACGTGCAGCCGGTGTCAGCCTCTGAGCTCGTCGGGCGCTACCTGGTCGGCAGGAACTTCCAGATGGTGCTCGCGGCCTTCGACAACGGGCCCGACCCCGACCAGTGGACCCTGTGGCACTCTGGCCAGCCCGCCGGCGGCCTGAACTTCGCGCTGAACCTGCCCCACCAGGCGCTGATCGACAAGGACCTCGAGGATGGGCGGGCCGGCCAGACCAGGGCCGCGCGCAAAGCTGCTTACGCCGACTTCCAGGCGCTGCTCTGGCAGGCTTCGCCCGCCCTTTTTCTCTACGAGCCGGACTATCTGTATGCCGTTTCCAGCCGGGTCAAGGGGGTGTCTACGAACCCCGTTCTGGACCCCGCGGACCGATTTCTGGGCGTTGCGGGGTGGTACGTCTCCACACGTAATCAGTAGTCGTTTTGTCGGCATTCTGAGTTCGGCGCTTTACATCCCTCGACAGAGATGGGTAGCCTGCGTCTCGCGATCGTAAAAGACCCTGCAACTATCCCAACGCTCTATCCCACAAGCTTCTAGCATCTGTATCAACATTCGTCCCGGCGTATGCCGGGGATTTATACGGGAGGTGGCCATGCCAAGGAATCCACAGCGCACGCGGCGCTGGTTTTCGGCTGCCGCCTGCATCGCGATCCCAGCGGTGATCGCACTTCTCCCAATGCAGGCAGCTCTCGCCGACAACTCGCCGACGTCGCTGCTGTCGTCAACCCAGAACACGCTCACCAAGACCTCGGGTCTCGGTCTGAGCAGGTTCGCCTTGCCGAGGACGACGAGCCGAACCAGCTCGACGTCGCGGCCGCAGGCAGCCAGTGACTGCACCGGGAACCTGATCTGCACGGATGGGATCACCATCACGGCGGATCCGACCAATGGCCCGGCGGTGGGCATCTGCGACCTGTTCATCGGCGGCTCGGCTGTTTCATCGCCGTCCGGCGGGTGTAACAACGGGACGACCAAAGCGACCGGCAACATCGCCGCCGCTGTCGGCCGGACCAACGTGAACCTGGCCAACGGCAACGACATCGTCGAGGCCGACACGTGCGGCATCGCGCTCGCGCTCGACCTCGCCAACCCGGCCACGGCAACCGTGATTTGTGGCACGGCCCCTGGCCTCGGCTCGGCCGACGTCAACCAGGCGAACATCCTGGCCCTGCTCGGCCCGACCTTCGTGTCGCTGGACAACAACGGCAACCTGGCGGGCGACATCTGCGGCGCGGCCGCGGCGCTCGGCATGACCGACACCAAGACCAACGGGAAGGTCTACTGCGAGACCCTTTCCAGCGCCGGCAACTGGTCGGCGAGCATCCCGGCGAGCACGGTTTCGGTCGGTAACGACCTGCTGTCGGCGACGGTCCAGAAGAGCTTTGTGACCGTCAGCCTCACCAACCCGACTCTCGCCGTCACGATCTGCAACGTCGATGCACAGCTGCTCGGCACAGAGCTCCCTCTGATGCCGACCGGCAAGATCAACGTGGACCTCTTCAGCAACGGTCCCGCCGTGAACTGCGCGCAGGACGCCAACCTCAACCCGATCGTGAGCAGCGGCATGATCAACGCCGCGGTCGGTGACACGGGCGGCGCCGGCGGGCTCAACGAAGGCGGCGGCTCGGTCGGCACGTGTGGCGCCAACGGCGGCGGCTCGTCGACCACCGGCACCTCGTCCAACTCTTGCGGTACCAACACCCCGCCGGCCGGGTTCCAGACGGTCCCCGGTCCGAGCAACGGAGCCAACGCGGCAGGCAACGTGGCCGTCGTGCTTGGCCAGAACAACGCCAACGCAGGCCCCGGCAGCGGTCCGGGCGGTAACAACGACCTCGGTCTGACCGCCAACAGCTGTGGTGGCTCCGGCAGCGGCGACCCGTCCGCCGCGAGTGCGGGCGTGAAGTGCCAGAACGTCAGCTACGTGGCCGTCAAGGGCATCACCAAGCCACCGGCCTCAAAGCCACCGGCGGCGAAGCCACCGGCGGCGGCAGCTGCACCGGCTCTGGCGAAGACCGGCTTCCCGATCGCGAGCGGACTGCTCGGCCTGATCCTCATCGTCATCGGTGGGATCGAGACCCTGCGGCGCCGTCGCGAAGAGGCGTCGGCCTAACCATCGTCTTTACCTGCGGCCCCCGGCGAGTTCGCCGGGGGCCGTTTACTTTTATGAGCAGATGGATCTCGGGCTGAGGGACAGGCGCGCCCTGGTGACGGCCGCCAGCAAGGGGCTGGGCCGCGCGTCGGCCGAGGCCCTGACCCAGGAGGGCGCTCGCGTGTTCATGTCCGCCCGCAACGAGCCCGACCTGAGAGCGGCCGCGGAGGCCACCTCTGCGGCGGGCTGGCGGATGGCCGATGTCTCAGAGGCGGCCCAGGTCGTCGCGCTCGTGGACGCAGCCGTGGAGGCGCTGGGCGGCCTCGACGTGCTGGTCTGCAACGCCGGTGGCCCTCCGCCCGGCGGCTTCGACAAGACCGACGAGGAAGGCTGGCACCTCGGCTACGAGCTGACGCTCATGAGCGCCGTGCGGCTGATTCGGGCGGCGCTCCCCCATCTGCGCAGCTCCGACCAGGGTCGCATCGTGATCATCACCTCGATCACCGGCCGGCAGCCCATCGACGACCTCATCCTGTCCAACGCCTACCGGCCGGCTGTCACCGGCATGGCGAAGACGCTCTCGCGCGAGCTGGGGCCCGAGGGGATCACGGTCAACTGCATCGCGCCGGAATCGATCAACACCGACCGCGTCCGCCAGCTGCGCGCCCTGGCGGGCAGGGCCGGGCTCACCGAGGAGAGGCTGCCGCTGCGCCGCCTCGGAGATCCCTCTGAGGTGGGCGCGCTCTGCGCCTACCTGTGCTCGCGGCAGGCCGGCTTCATCACGGGCCAGACCGTCGGCATCGACGGTGGCGGCCTCTGGGGCATCCACTAGCCCCCCGAGCACTAGACTGGCCCCGATGTCCACGCGCTTCGCGGAGCGGATGAGCAGGCTCGGGACGGAGGGCGCGTTCGAGGTCCTCGCCCGTGCTCGCGAGCTCGAGGCCGATGGGCGCGAGGTTCACCACCTGGAGATCGGCGAGCCCGACTTCGGAACCCCCGACAACATCGTCGAGGCGGCCGTGTCCGCCATCAACGCCGGCTACACGCACTACACGCCGGCGAGCGGTATCCGCGAGGTTCGGGAAACGGTCGCGAAATCGGTAGCCCAAACCCGCGGCGTCGAGGTCGACGCCTCCGACGTGGTGCTCGTGCCGGGCACCAAGAACGCGATCCACTTCACGCTGCTCGCCTATCTCGAGCCCGGCGACGAGGTGATCGTGCCCGACCCCGGCTACCCCGCCTACGAGTCCCTGACCCGCTTCGTGGGCGGAGTCCCGGTGCCGATCCGGCTCCGCGAAGAGCGCGGCTTCCGGATGGACCTCGACGAGCTCGCCGCTCTGGTCACCCCGCGGACCCGGATCCTGATCATCAACACGCCGCAGAACCCGACCGGCGGCGTCCTCACCAAGGAGGACGTCGAGTTCGTGGCGGAGCTCGCGCGCGCCCGCGACCTGATCGTGATCTCGGACGAGATCTACTCCCAGATCGTCTACGGCTTCCACCACGTCTCGCCGCTCTCGGAGCCGGGTATGCGCGAGCGCACGGTGCTGATCGACGGCCTTTCCAAGGCCTACGCGATGTGCGGCTGGCGCCTCGGGTACGCGGTGGCGCCGCGGGCGCTGGCCCAGAAGATGGACGCCCTAATGATCAACACGTCGTCCTGCGCGGCGGCGTTCACGCAGATGGCCGCGATGGAGGCCCTCGAGGCGCCGGACTCGGCGCGCTCCGTGGAGCGCATGGTGGCGGAGTTCCAGCGCCGGCGGGACCTGGTGGTGGACGGGCTCAACGCGATCCCGGGCTTCCGCTGCGTCCTCCCGCAGGGCGCTTTCTATGCCTTCCCGAACATTTCGGCCACGGGACTGAACGAGTCTGACCTGGCGCGCCGCCTCCTCGACGAGGCGAACGTCGCACTGCTTCCGGGAACCGCCTTCGGCCCGGGCGGCGCGGGCTTCCTGCGCCTCGCCTACACGCAGGGTGAGGCGACTCTCAGCTCAGCGCTGGAGCGCATAGCCGAGTTCGTCGCCGCCGTCGCCGCAGCCTGATCGGCCTGCCCCCCGCGGTATAGGCTCTGTCGATAGTTTGCATCGCATCTATTGATTTGACTTATCGCTTGGGTAAGCGCCAGATTAAGTAACGATGAGTACTGAGGAGCTGTCGACCGCAGAGAAGGCGGAGTGCAACTGCCCTGACTTCTGCGAGCGCGACCACGACAACGAGTAGCAGCCGCTAAGCCCCAGAACCTCACAGATTCCGCCTCCAGGGGGTGTTTCATGGAGCTCACCGAGACTCCGCTTCTTCCGCCCGGCTATAAGGTGCCGGCCAGCCGTTCTCAGCCGGGCAGCAAGCGCCTGCGCGAGCTGATGCAAACCAAGCCGTACGTGTTCGGTCCGGGCGTGTACGACCCGCACGGCGCCGAGCTCGTCATGTACCACGGATTCGACGCGGTCTACTTCAGCGGCTACAGCTTCGCGATCGGCCATCTGGGCACGACCGACATGGACATCTATTCGTCCACGGAGATCGCTGACGCGGCTCGGCGGATCGTGATGGCGCTGCGCAAGTTCCAGCTGACCATGGCGCTCGGCGACCCCGACCGCTCCGACGACAACCCGAAGCACCTCGAGATCCCGCCGGTCGTGGCGGACATGGACGTCGGCTACGGCAACGTGTTCAACGTCCAGCGCACGACGGAGCTTTACGTCACCGCCGGCGTCGCCGCGGCCCACATCGAGGACCAGGTGATGCCGAAGCGCTGCGGCCACATCGCCGGCAAGGCGCTCGTCCCCGCGGACGAGATGGTGGCCAAGCTGCGGATGATGCGCGCGGTGGCCGACGACCTCGGCAACCAGGACTTCGTGATCGTGGCGCGGACGGACGGGGTGTCGGCGGTGGATGCGCCTGAGTCGACACGCGGCCTCCAGCTGGCGATCGACCGCGGCCTGCGCTACCTCGACTCCGGCGTTCCGGACCTGCTCTGGTGCGAGTTCCCGACGGCCGCCCGCGGACCGGTCGAGGAGTTCAGCGCGGAGATCAAGAAGCGCTTCCCGGACGCCAAGTTCGCGTTCAACTACTCGAGCTCTTTCAAGTGGTTCAACGAGCAGGACCCGATGACGTTCGACGAGCTCGGTGAGCTCGGCGTCAGGTTCCTCTTCATCACCCTGGCCTTGCAGCACGCGATGGGCCATGGCGCCAGCGTTCTGCTCGAGGCCCTCAAAGACCGGAAGGAGCAGGGCTACATCGAGCTTCAGCGCAAGGAGTGGGAGCCGGGCAAGGACTTCCCGACCCGCAGCCACCACTACTTCACCGGCGTCCCGTACCACCAGCACGTCGGCGAGCTGTACGGCAGCTCGCGTTTCGGCGCCGCGGTCGACCAGCATTTGGAGGCCGAGGCCGTCGTCTAGCAACCGGTAAAAAGCCCGCCCTTCGGGGCGGGCATTTTTTATTTCTTCACCTACCAGCACCAATTCGAATCTGGTGCTAAATTGACTTTCACCTGGCACTCCGTATGCAGGAGGCAATGGTGACCAACGTCGCTGAAGTCCGACTGATGTGGCACCAAGGTATGCGCGGGCCCCCCGGCCCGGCCTATCCCTGTCTCTTCGATTGTTTCCGCTTGCGGCGGAAAGGAGGCTAAGCACACATGGCAGCTCAGCAGGTAGGCCCGGCAAGCATGGCGGCACCCGCCATCGCGAACCCGGCGCCGCTCGGATTGGCAGGCTTCGCACTCACGACCTTCCTCCTCAGCGCTCACAACGCGATTGGCAACAGCGTTCCTCTGCTGGTCTTCTTCGGCTTCGCGGTCTTTTATGGCGGGCTGGCCCAGTTCATGGCCGGCATGATGGAGTTCCGGGCCGGCAACACGTTCGGCGCCACCGCATTCACCACGTACGGCGCCTTCTGGCTCGGCGTCGCGGCCACTGTCATCCTCGTCCTGGCAGGCAAGCTCGCCGCCGCCGACGTCAACGTGACTCTGGCCTGGATCCTCCTTGCGTTCGCCATCTTCAACACCTACATGCTGCTTTGGTCCATGCGCGTGAGCGTGGCCGTCTTCCTCGTGTTCCTGACCCTGGAGATCACAGAGATCCTGCTGTTCATCGGCAAGTTCAACGGCCAGGCGGACGGGACCGGCCTGGTGGCGCTGGGCGGCTGGGTCGGCATCATCACCGCGATCGTGGCGTGGTACACGTCGGCCGCCGGCGTCGTCAACGCGATGGCCGCCCCCAACACGGTCCTGCCAGTCGGCAGTCCGATGTGGACCGGCACGATGGCGAGCAGCTCGGCGTCGCCGATGGCGCGCACGACTCCTTAAGGGCAGCCTATGGCTCGAGACGTCGCAAACCACGCGATCGAGACGCTGTTCCTGGAGCAGCGCCGTTACGCGCCGCCCGCCGATTTCGCCGCGCAGGCGAACGCCAAAGCGGACATCTACGAGAGAGACTTCGACAGCTTCTGGACCGAGGAGGCGCGCAAGCGCATCAGCTGGTTCAAGTCGTTCGACAAGCTCTATGAGTGGAACCCGCCTTACGCGAAGTTCTATCTCGGTGGGAAGCTCAACGTCTGCTACAACTGCGTCGACCGCCATGTCGAGGCGGGCAAGGGCGACCTGGTCGCCTACTTCTGGGAAGGCGAGCCTGAGGGCGACCGCCGGACCATCACTTACTCAGATCTCCTGCGCGACGTCGTCCGCTTCGCCAACGGCCTCAAAAAGCTGGGGGTGAAGAAAGGCACCAACGTCGCCATCTACATGGGTATGGTCCCGGAACTCCCGGTGGCCATGCTCGCGTGCACCCGGCTGGGAGCCCCACACACGGTCGTGTTCGGCGGTTTCAGCGCGGACTCGCTTTCCGGGCGCATGAACGACATGAGCTGCGAGGTTCTCATCACACAGGACGAGGCCTGGCGCCGCGGCAATCGGGTGCCGCTCAAGAACACGGCCGACCAGGCCATGAACGACAGCCCGGGGGTGCACGCGTCAGTCGTGCTGCGGCGCACCGGCGGCGACGTTCCGATGCAGGAGGGTCGCGACCACTGGTGGCACGACCTGATCGCGGACGTGTCCGACGACGCCGCTTCGTGCCCGTGCGAGGAGATGGATTCCGAGGACCTTCTGTTCCTCATGTACACCTCGGGAACCACCGCCAAGCCCAAGGGCATCATGCACACCACCGCGGGGTACCTGGTCGGCACCTCGACGACCCACCACTACATCTTCGATCTGAAGCCCAACTCGGTTTATTGGTGCGCGGCGGACATCGGCTGGATCACCGGCCACAGCTACATCGTGTACGGCCCGCTGTGCAACCGGACCACCGGGGTTCTCTACGAAGGAACCCCGGACTTCCCTGACAAAGATCGCTGGTGGGCGATCATCGAGCGCTACAAGGTCGACATCCTCTACACGGCGCCGACCGCCATTCGCACCCACATGAAGTGGGGCCCGGAATACGCGCAGAAGCACGACCTTTCGTCGCTGCGCCTTCTGGGCTCGGTCGGCGAGCCCATCAACCCCGAAGCCTGGGTCTGGTACCGCGAGAACATCGGCGGCGACAGGACCCCGGTCGTTGACACCTGGTGGCAGACGGAGACGGGCATGATCCTGATCACGCCGCTGCCCGGAGTGACGACGTTGAAGCCGGGCTCGGCGACGCAGCCGTTCCCGACCATCGACGCCGCCGTTTACAACGAGCAGGGCGAGACCGTGCCGCCGGGCGGCGGGGGATACCTCGTGCTGCGCAAGCCGTGGCCCGCGATGACGCGCGGGATCTTCGGCGACCCCGACCGTTTCGTCTCGACCTACTGGTCGAAGTACAAGGACACCTATTTCGTCGGTGACGGCGCTCGCGTGGACGAGGACGGCGACTTCTGGCTCCTCGGGCGCGTGGACGACGTCATGAACGTGTCCGGACACCGCATCTCGACGATCGAGGTGGAGTCGGCCCTGGTGGACCACCCGAAGGTGGCCGAGGCCGCGGTGGCCGGGCGGAACGACGCCCAGACGGGGCAGGCCATCGTGGCCTACGTCACCTTGAAGGCCGGCAATGAAGGCTCGCCCGCGATGATCACGGAGCTGCGGGACCACGTCGGCAAGAAGATCGGCAAGTTTGCCGCGCCGGCGAACATCGTGTTCACGCCGGAGCTGCCCAAGACGCGCTCGGGCAAGATCATGCGTCGCCTCCTTCGCGACGTGGCGGAGAACCGCCAGCTGGGCGACACCACGACCCTCGCCGATCCGGCCGTGGTCGAGGAGATCGCCCGCCGCGGCCGCGATGAGGCGGGCAAAGAGGACAGCTAGCCGCCTTTTGGCGGCGACGGAGGCGTCGGGCCCGCCCGGCGCCTCCGCCCGGGGCGGACTATCCTCTGCACGATGCCCATCAAGTGGACTGACAACCCCGAGGCCGACCGCCTTCTGGAAACCGACGGCCTCGCGCTTCTGATCGGACTCGTGCTCGACCAGCAGGTGCCGATGGAGAAGGCCTTCAGCGGGCCGTTCGAGCTCAGAAGGCGTATCGGCAAGCTGCATGCCAAGCAGATCGCTGCGATGGACCCGCAGAAGCTGGACGAAGTCTTCCGCCAGCGCCCTGCGCTGCACCGCTTCCCGGGCAGCATGGCGCGCCGCACCCAGGAGCTGGCGCAGGTGCTGGTCAAGGACTACGGCGGGAAGGCGGAGAACGTCTGGAAGGACGCCGCGGACGGCAAAGAGCTCGCGGCGCGCATCAAGAAGCTGCCGGGCTTCGGCGAGATGAAGGTCAAGATCACCGTCGCGGTGCTCGCCAAGAAGTGGAACGTGCAGCCCAAGGGCTGGGAGGACGAAGCGGCCCACTGGCACACAGTCGCGGACGTCGACTCGCCCGAGACGATGGCCAAGGCGCGCGAGGTCAAGCGCGCGATGAAGGCTCAGAAGACTTCAGCTCACTGAGAGCGCGCGGGCAGCGCTGGCTGCCCTGGTTGCTGGTCGCGGCCGCGACCGTCTTCTTCCAGGGACTCACCTTCGCCCACCGAATCCTCGACCTCGACGAGGCCAATCACGGGGCGATCGCCGCGCTCATGAACGCCGGCGGCGGCCTCTACGCAGACGGTGGGGTCGACAACAAAGCCCCGGGCGTCTTCTGGGTCTATTCGCTCGTCTATCGGGTGGCCGGCGACTACAACATGACCGCCGTCCACGCGGTGAAGGTGGCGGTGGTCCTGGCGACGGCGGCGCTCATCGCATACGCGGCGCGGCGGGTGACGAAGCGCGCGGCGGCGGGCTGGGTGGCGGCCGTCCTGTACATCGCGTTTACCGCCGCCGGCTACACGAAGATGGCCGCGGCCAACACCGAGGTCTTCATGCTGCTGCCTGCCGCGGCCTCGTTCGTGCTGCTGCTCCAGAGGCGGTGGTTCTGGTCGGGGGCGGTGCTGGCGCTCGCCTGCCTGACCAAGCAGGTCGACGTGTTCCAGGCGGCGCTGTTCCCGCTGGCCGCGGTGACCTTCCATTTGGGCTGGCGACCGATCCTGGCCGGCGCCCTCGGCCTGGCCGCCGGCTTTGGCGCGCTCTTCGCGATGCTGGCCGTCACCGCTTCGCTGCCTGGCTTCCTTCACTGGGCGGTGACGCTGGTGCTCACCAGCTACGGGCCTTCGGCCTGGACCCGCGGCCAGCTGCTGCCGGCCTTGCAGAGCGGACTCTGGCCGTGGCTGGCGGCGTCGCCCCTGCTGCTGCTGCCGGCGCTGGTCAGGCTCGTCCGCGTCCGCGACGAGGAGGTCCTCGTCGCCGGGTGGCTGGCCACGTCCGCGGCCGGCGCGGTGATCGGCGGCCATTTCTTCGGCCACTACTTCATCCAGGTGGTGGGTCCCGCGTCCATCCTGGCGGCCGCGGCCTTGATCGCCTGGCGCTCGACGCTCAAACAGCCGCTGCTCGCCTACGCGGTCGCCGGACTCCTGGCGGTGCCCGCTGTCTGGTCGACAGCCGCCGACTACGGCCAGGACCTGTACCCGGTCGACCCGGTCTCTGACTACGTCGCCGCGCACACTTCCCCAGGTGACCGCGTTTTCGTCTGGGGCGACTCACCGACGATCTACGTCTTCTCGGACCGCCTGCCCGCGACCCGTTTCGTCGGCTTCCTGCGCGGCTTCCCGCGCGACACGGGCGCGCCGCCGAACAACTGGGACACGCGGCCTGAGGTGTGGGCCCAGGTCCGGCAGGACTTCGCGCTTCATCCTCCTGCGCTGGTGGTCGACACCTCGACCGCCAACTGGATGTCGTTCGGCGCCTATCCACTGAGCGACTTCTTCGTGCTGCCTCCCGGCTATGAGAAGACCGCCGTCGTCGACGGCGTCACCATCTACCGGTTGAAGTAGCGTGAGTGCGATGGCGACGTTCGAGGTCCTGGTCGAGGTTCCCAAGGGCAGCCGCAACAAGTACGAAGTCGACCACGAGACGGGGCAGATCTGGCTGGACCGCGAGCTGTTCACCGCCACGCGCTACCCGGCCGACTACGGCTTCGTCCCCGAGACATTGGAGGAAGACGGCGACCCGCTCGACGCCCTCGTGCTGCTCGGCGAGCCGACCTTTCCCGGCTGCCGCATCCACTGCCGCGCCCTGGGCCTGCTGCTGATGAGCGATGAGCAGGGCCCCGATGCCAAGCTGCTGGCGGTGCCCGCCACCGATCCCAGGATCCCGTGGCAGGACGTGGGCGACATCCCGAGCCACTTGCTCGACGAGATCACTCATTTCTTCGACATCTACAAGGAGCTCGAGCCCGGCAAGCACACGATCGTCCATAAGTGGGTCGGGCGCGACGAGGCGGAGGAGCGCATCGAAACGGCGCGCTCCCGTGCCGAAACGGGGTCGTGCTAACCTAGGCGCCCAGCCTGGCCTTAGCGGTCAGGGGCGAGCCGGGCGCAGGGCGCCCAAAAGCGAGACGAGAATCAGATGAGCAAAGACACCCCCACGCGGGATGAAGCCCGCACACTGGGCCGCGAGCATCGGCTGATCCCGCTGCACCGCGAGCTGCTCGCAGACCTGCTCACTCCCGTGCGCGCCTATGCGCTGCTCTGCCCGCCCGGCGAGCGCGGCTTCCTACTCGAGAGCGTCGAAGGCGGGGAGCGGCTGGCCCGCTACTCGTTCATCGGCTTCAGGCCGCGCCCGTTCGAGCTCGGCGACGGCGATCCCCTGCAGGCGCTCGCCCGCGTCTCGGCGCAGACCGTGGCGCCGCTGCCAGGCCTGCCGAGGTTTCTGGGCGGCGTCGTCGGCTATCTCGGCTGGGAGGTGGCGCGGCATTTCGAGCGCCTGCCCGCGGCGGGCGGACCGCCGCCGCCGATGCCCGACAGCGCGTTCCTCGAGGCCGAGGACCTCGCGATCTTCGACCACGTCACGCGGCGCCTGCGGCTCCTGACCATCCACCGTCCGGATCGCGAGTCGTACGACGAGGCCGTCGCCCGCCTCGACGAGATGGAGGCGCGTCTCGGCGCAGACCAGGTGCCGCCGGCGCCGCGGCCCGAGAGGGACGGGGCTAAGTGGGCCTCCAACGTCAGCCAGGGCGCCTTCTACTCGATGGTTGACGCAGCCAAGGAGCACATCCTCGCCGGCGACGCCTTCCAGGTCGTCCTCTCGCAGCGCTTCTCGAAGCCGCTGTACGCGCGGCCGTTCGACGTCTACCGCTGCCTGCGGGCGCTCAACCCGTCGCCCTACATGTACTACCTGTCGCTGGGCGAGGACCGGCACGTGGTCGGCACCTCGCCGGAGGTCTTGGTGCGAGTCGAGGGCGACCTCGTCACCACCCGGCCGCTGGCCGGCACGCGGCGGCGCGGCGCCGACCCGGACCGGGACAAGGCGCTCGAGCGCGAGCTGCTGGCCGATCCCAAGGAGCGGGCCGAGCACGTGATGCTGGTCGACCTCGGCCGTAACGACGTCGGGCGGGTCGCCCGCCCGGGCTCGGTCAACGTGGAGCGCCTGATGGAGGTGGAGCGCTACTCACACGTCATGCACATCTCGTCGTCGGTCACCGGCCGGCTGGACCAGGGCCGGACGTCACTGGACGCGCTGCGTTCCTGCTTCCCGGCCGGCACGCTCTCGGGCGCGCCGAAGATCAGGGCGATGGAGATCATCGCCGACCTCGAGCCGGACCAGCGCGGCGCCTATGGCGGCGCCTTGGGCTACGTCGGCTTCGGCGGCAACCTGGACATGTGCATCACGCTGCGTACCGTGGTCATCGCCGACGGCGTGGCCTACGTCCAGGCCGGCGCGGGAGTCGTGGCCGACTCCCGGCCCGAGCGTGAGTTCCAGGAGACGCTGGAGAAGGCGAGCGCGATGTTCGGCGCGATCGAGGAGGCTGAGTCGCTCGCATGAGCTCGCTTGCCGTGATCGACAACTACGACTCTTTCACCTACAACCTCGTCCAGTACCTGTCCGAGCTGGGGGCGAAGCCGGCCGTCTACCGCAACGACGAGGTCACGGTCGACAAGCTGCGCGAGCACCGGGGACTGGTGATCTCACCAGGGCCGGGCGACCCGGCGGACGCGGGCATCTCGACCCAGGCGATCAGCGAGCTCAGCGGGGCGCTCCCGATCCTCGGCGTCTGCCTCGGCAACCAGTGCCTGGCCGAAGCCTTCGGCGCCGAGGTCGTGAGGGGCCGGCCGGTGCACGGCAAGACGTCCCCGGTCCGCCACGACGGCGGCGCGCCCTTCGACGGCCTGCCGGACCCGTTTCAGGCCACCCGGTACCACTCGCTCGTGGTGGACCGCTCCACGCTGCCGGAGGAGCTCCAGGTGTCAGCCTGGACGGACGACGGCGTCGTGATGGGCCTGCGCCACCGCGACCATCCCACCTACGGCGTGCAGTTTCACCCGGAGTCGATCCTCACGCCGGAGGGCAAGCGGATCCTCGCCACCTTCCTGGACCGATGCAAGAGTTCCTGAATCGCCTCGTCCGCGGCGAGGACCTCGACGAGGCGGAAGCGGCCGCGGCGATGCGCGTCATCTTCGAGGGCGAGGCGACGCCGGCTCAGATCGCCGGCTTCATCGTGGCTCTGCGGATGAAGGGGGAGACCGTCGACGAGCTCACCGGCTTCGCGCGCACCGCGCGGGCGATGGCGACGCCGATCGCGGCAGGGGACTCGCTGCTGGACACCTGCGGCACCGGCGGCGACGGCCTGCGGACTTTCAACATCTCGACGCTGGCGGCCGTGGTGGCTTCGGCTGCCGGCGCGCGCGTCGCCAAGCACGGCAACCGCGCCGCCTCGTCCGAATGCGGGAGCGCCGACGTCCTGGAGGCGCTCGGCGTGAAGGTCGACCTCGGGGCGGAGGGCGTCGTCCGCTGCCTCGACGAAGCCGGCATCGCGTTCCTGTTCGCGCCGGTGTTCCATCCCTCGTTCCGGCACGCCGGGCCGCCCCGGCGCGAGCTGGGCGTGCGGACCGTCTTCAACATCCTCGGCCCGCTCTGCAACCCCGCCGGCGCGACGCGCCAGGCGCTGGGCGTGGCCGACGGGTCGATCGCGGAGAAGGTCGCGCAGGTGCTGCAGCGACTGGGTGTCGAACGGGCCCTCGTGTTCCACGGCTCCGACGGGATGGATGAGCTCTCGCTCGACGGCCCGTCCAGGGTGATCGACGTGAGTCCTGAGGGGATGCGCGAATACGACCTCGATCCCCAGGAGCTGGGTTTCCCGCGGGCGTCGGTCGAGGCCCTGCGGGGTGGGGCGCCGGCTCAGAACGCAGAGCTTGCGCGCCGGTTGCTGGCGGGCGAGGAGGGGCCGCGCCGCGACGCGGTGCTGCTCAACACAGCCGCCGCGCTGCTGGCCGCCGGCCTCGCCACCGACTTTCGCGAGGGCATCGGCATCGCCGTCCACGCGCTCGACTCAGGTGACGCGGGCGCCGTGCTGGACCGGTGGGTCCGCGCCTCCCAGCAGGAGCCGATCCCCGCATGAACGCTGTCGCGCCGATACTCGCTGAACTCATCGAGCAGGCCCGAACGGAGACGGAGAAGCGCAAGCGCGTGCTGCCCGTGGCCGACCTCGAGGAGCTGATCGCCGAGCAGAAGCCCACCCGTGATTTCAAGGCGGCGGTCAAGCGCGACCACCGGCTTTCGGTCATCGCTGAGATGAAGCGCCGCACGCCCTCCGCCGGTCTGCTCGCGCCGCGCTACCGCCCCGGCGTGATCGCCCGCTCCTACTACGAGGGCGGCGCGGACGCGATTTCCGTGTTGACGCACCAGGGCGGCTTCGGCGGTTACGCGGACCACCTGCACGAGGCGCGTCAAACCACCGAGCTGCCGATGCTGCGCAAGGACTTCGTGATCGACGAGCACCAGGTCATCGAGGCGCGTGCGCTGGGCGCCGACGCGGTCCTGCTGATCGTGGCTGCCTTGGAGACGAGGCGGCTGCGTGAGCTGGTCGAGCTGGCTGAAAGCCTGGGGCTTGACGCGCTGGTGGAGGCCCACGACGAGCACGAGCTGGCGACCGCGCTCGAGACCGGCACCAAGATCGTCGGCGTCAACCACCGTGATCTCCGCACGTTCCTGGTCGACCTGAGCCTCACCGAACGCCTGCGCCCGCTGGTCCCGCCGGACGTCGTCTACGTCGCCGAGAGCGGCGTCCACGGCCCTGAGCAGGCACGCCGGATGCGCGACGCGGGGGCGGACGCCGTCCTGGTCGGCGAGTCGCTTATGAGGGCTGTAGACGTGCGCTGGCACCTGCACCAGCTGGCGGTCCGTGACGCTCGTTAAGGTCTGCGGCGTCTGCTCGCCAGAAGATGCCGAGATGGCTGTGAGCGCCGGCGCCGACCTCATCGGCATGCACTTCTGCTCCAGCCTCCGGCGGATCGACCTGGAGCTCGGGCGCGAGATCGCGCGGGCGGTGGAAGGCAGGGCGACCCTCGTCGGGGTCTTCATCGACGCTGAAGGCGAGGAGGTGCGCGGCGTGGCCGCGGCGGTGGGCCTGGACCTGGTCCAGCTCCACGGCGAGGAGCCTCCTGGCGACTACGCGCGACCTGTACTGAAAGCCCTGAAGGTCCGCGACGGCGCCCTGCCTGATGCCGGCGCCTGGCCCGACCCGATCCTGCTCGACACCTGGTCGGCCGACGGGCGCGGGGGCACGGGCGTGCCGTGGAGCTGGGACCTGGCTCGAGACCTGGTCGCGAGCCGCCGGGTGATGATCGCGGGCGGCCTCACGCCGGCGAACGTCGGCGAGGTGGTCGCGAGCCTCCATCCCTACGGCGTGGACGTCTCCAGCGGCGTCGAGTCCGAGCCGCGCCACAAGGATCCTGCGCGCGTCCGCGCCTTCGTCCAGGCTGTGAGAGATGCAGACCGAGCCTGAAGTCCGCGGGCGTTTTGGGCCCTACGGGGGGCAGTACGTCCCGGAGACGCTGATGACCGCGCTCCAGGAGCTGGAGGCGGCCTGGGACGCCGCGCGGGAAGACGACTCCTTCCAGCTCGAGCTCGCCGCCCAGCGCCACGCGTTCGTCGGCCGGCCGACTCCGCTCTACGCCGCCGACCGGCTCAGCGACCACTTCGGCGGCGCCCGCATCCATCTGAAGCGCGAGGACCTCTGCCACACCGGCGCGCACAAGCTGAACAACGCGCTCGGCCAGGCGCTGCTCGCCGCGCGGATGGGCAAGCGCCGGATCATCGCCGAGACCGGCGCCGGTCAGCACGGCGTGGCCGCTGCGACGGTGAGCGCGAAGCTCGGCCTGGAGTGCGTCGTCTACATGGGCTCAGAGGACATGCGCCGCCAGTCGATGAACGTCCGCCGCATGCGGCTGCTGGGCGCTGAGGTCCGCGAGGTCACGGCCGGCACGCGCACGTTGAAGGACGCGACCTCCGAAGCCATCCGCGACTGGGTGACCAACGTCCGCGACACCCACTACATCATCGGCTCGGCTGTCGGGCCGCACCCCTATCCGGCCCTGGTGCGGGACCTCCAGCGCGTGATCGGCGACGAGGCGCGCGAGCAGTACCTGGCTGCCGAGGGCCGGCTGCCGGACGTGGTGCTCGCCTGCGTGGGCGGCGGCTCCAACGCGATCGGCATGTTCACCGCCTTCGTCGACGACGAGGACGTGCGCCTGGTGGGGGTAGAGGCCGCAGGCCGTGGGCTGGACAGCGGCCAGCATGCCGCTTCGCTGTCGGGCGGGCGCCCTGGAGTGCTCCACGGCACGTTGAGCTACCTGCTGCAGGACGCCGACGGCCAGGTGCTGAACACCCACTCGATCTCGGCCGGCCTGGACTACCCGGGCGTCGGGCCCGAGCACGCCCACCTCCGCGACACCGAACGGGCCGATTACGTCGCGGTCGGCGACGCGGACGCAGTGGCCGCGTTCAAGCTGCTGACCCGGATCGAGGGGATCATGCCCGCCCTGGAACCGTCCCACGCGCTGCACCACGCCGGTGTGCTGGCACAGGAGCTCGGTCCGGCCGGCCGGGTGCTGGTCTGCCTCTCCGGCCGCGGGGATAAGGACATGGATTCGGTTGATGAGTTCGACGATGGCCACAGCTGAGCTGTCGTCTCCGCTCGAGCGCGCGGTCCGCGCCGAGGGCGAGCTCAAGCTGATCCCCTACGCGATGGCCGGCTTCCCGGACTTCGATCGCTCGCTGGACATCGCGCGCCGGTTCGCGACCTCGGGCGCGGCGGCGATCGAGATCGGCATCCCGTTCAGCGACCCGCTCGCGGACGGTCCGGTGATCCAGGCCGCGGGCCAGCAGGCGCTCGCAGGCGGGATGACCACCGCCAAGGCGCTGCGCCTCGCCGCGGCCGTCGCGGAGGGGCCGGCTGCGCCAGTCGTCCTGATGACCTACCTGAACCCGATCCTCGCCTACCGCCCGGACCGCTTCGCGCGCGATGCGGCGCAGGCGGGGGTGGCGGGCGTCATCATCCCCGACCTGCCGGCCGATGAGGCGGAGCCGCTGGTCGAGCAGCTGCGCGAGCACGGCCTGGACACGATCTTCCTCGTGGCGCCGACGTCGGACGACCGCCGGATCGAGACCATCTCGAGGCACTCGCGGGGCTTCGTGTACTGCGTGACGCTCACCGGCACCACCGGCGTCCGCACCGACCTTCCCGCGACGCTGGGCGACCTGCTGGCCCGCATCAGGCGGCACACGAGCCTGCCGCTGGCGGCCGGCTTCGGAATCTCGCGGCCGGAGCACCTGGACGTTCTGCGCGGCAGGGCCGACGCCGCCGTGGTGGGCAGCGCCCTGATGGCAGAGGTGCTGGAAGGCCGCGACCCCCAGCGGCTTCTCAGTACCCTTTTGGCCGCATGCCGGTCAGAGGGATAAGGGGCGCCACCACAGCTGAGCTCGACACTCCGGAGTCGATCACCGCTGCCACCGACGAGCTGCTGCGTGCGCTCGTAGATGCGAACTCGATCCAGGTCGACGAGCTGGCGTTCGCGTACTTCACCACCACGCGGGACCTGGTCGCCGAGTTCCCGGCGAGGGCGGCGCGAGAGCTGGGGTGGCTCGACGTGCCCCTTCTCTGCGGCCACGACATGGACGTCCACCCGCCCAACCCGCGGGCGGTCGCCAAGTGCATCCGTATCCTTCTGCTCTACAACACGGAGCTGCCGCAGTCGGACATGCGGCACGTGTACCTGAGGGGGGCGACGGCGATCAAGACGGACCTGGACGAGCTGCGTCGGGCGGTGGAGCGCCTGGCCCGGTGATCATCGTCATGTCGCACCAGGCGACCGAGGAGCAGGTCCAGGCGATCGTGGACCGCGTCAAGGAGATCGGACTCATGCCCGAGCTCTCGCGCGGCGAGGAGCGGGCGCTGATCGGCGTGATCGGCGGCAACGCCTACGCCTACCGCGAAGCGTTCGCGCACCTGCCGGGGATCCAGGAGATCATCCCGATCACCAAGCCTTTCAAGCTGGCGAGTCGCGAGTTCCGGCCGCGCAACAGCGTGGTGGACGTGGGCGACGTGCGGATCGGCGGCGACCAGGTCGTCATCATGGCCGGCCCCTGCTCGGTCGAGTCCGAAGAGATGCTCATCCAGACCGCTCGATTCGTCGCGGCCGAGGGCGCCAAGATCCTGCGCGGCGGCGCCTTCAAGCCCCGGACATCTCCCTACGCCTTCCAGGGCCTGGGCGAAGCGGGCCTGAAGATGCTTGCCGCCGCCCGCGACGAGACCGGGCTGAAGGTAGTCACCGAGGTCATCACCCCGGCCGACGTCGAGCTCGTGGCGCGCTACGCCGACATCCTCCAGGTCGGCACCCGCAACATGCAGAACTACTCACTGCTCCAGGAGGTCGGCCGCGTGGGCAAGCCGGTCCTGCTGAAGCGAGGGATGTCGTCGACGATCGAGGAGTGGCTGCTCGCCGCCGAGTACATCCTCAGCCAGGGCAACCGCGGCGTCATCCTCTGCGAGCGCGGCATCCGCACCTTCGAGCACACCACGCGCTTCACGCTCGATCTCAACGCGGTCCCGATGGTGCGCGAGCTTTCGCACCTCCCGGTGGTGGTCGACCCCTCGCAGGGCACCGGCCGCTGGTCGCTGGTCGGGCCGATGTCGCTGGCCGCGGTGGCCGCGGGCGCCCAGGGCCTGATCATCGAGGTGCACCCGCATCCCGACTCGGCGCTCTCGGACGGGGCGCAGTCGCTTGACTTCGCCGCTTTCGAGAACTTGATGGCGGACCTCCGCCGCCTCACGGAGGCGATGGCCCGCCAGCTCGCATAGTGCGAGTCGCCATCGTCGGTCTCGGCCTGATGGGGGGCTCTCTCGGCCTCGCCCTGCGCCGCGCCGGCATCGCTGTCACCGGCAGCGACAGTGACGCCGCGACGACCGCCAGGGCCCTGGAACTGGGTGCGATCGAAGCGCCCGCGGACCAGCTGGACGCGGCCGACCTCGTCGTCCTGGCGGTGCCGCTGGGAGCCGTCAGGTCAGCGCTGGCGCAGGTACCACGCGGCGTGCTCACCACCGATCTATGCAGCACCAAGGTCGCCGTCGTCGAGTGGGCGCGCGAGGCCGGCCTCGACTTCGTCGGCGGCCATCCGCTCTGCGGCAGCGAGCGCAGCGGAATCGACGCCGCGCGGGCCGATCTCTACGCCGGCGCTCCCTGGGCGCTCACGCGCCCCGATCCCGTGGTCGAGGAGATGGTCTCCGCCGTCGGAGCCGAGCCTCTGATCGTCTCGCCCGAGGAGCACGATCGCCTCGTCGCGGGCGGCAGTCACCTCGCCTTCCTGGTCTCGGCCGCCTACATGCTCGCCGCCGCGGAAGCAGAAGACTGGCCGGCCATGGCGGCGCTCACCGGCTCAGGGTTCCGCGACATGACCCGGCTGGCCGCCGGCGATCCCGAGATGTACGCCGCGATCCTGGCGACCAACCGCGAGAACATCCTCGCGCGGCTGGACGAGTTCCAGGTCGCGCTCGAGAGATTTCGCCTGCGCCTCGCGGAGGAGGACTCAGAGCTCGCGGACCTGTTCGAGCGGGGACGGGCCGCGCGGCTGGCCTGGGCTGAGGGCCGGCAGACGTGACCACGATCCGCGTCCGCCGTCCGCCCCAGCTGGTGGGCCACGTCGAGCTGCCGGGCGACAAGTCGATCTCCCACCGGGCGCTCATCCTCAACGCGATCGCGGAAGGCACGGCCACCGTGCGCAACCTCAGCGGTGGCGCCGACGTGGTTTCCACGGCCGCGTGCCTGCGCGCCTTGGGGGTCGAGATCGAAGGCGACGAGGTCCGCGGGGTAGGCCTTGACGGCCTGCGCGCCGCCGCCGATCCGCTCGACTGCGGCAACTCGGGCACAACGATGCGGCTCCTGGCGGGGCTGCTCGCCCCCCAGCCGTTCGAGTCGAGGCTGACCGGTGACGAGTCCCTGCGCGGGCGCCCGATGGATCGCGTGGTCGAGCCGCTGCGCAGGATGGGGGCGGCGGCCGACGCGCCGCCGCTCGTCGTCGGGGGGCGGAGGCCGCTGCGCGGCATCGCCTACCGCATGCCAGTGGCGAGCGCCCAGGTGAAGTCGGCCGTGCTCCTGGCGGGTCTCTACGCGAGCGGCCGGACCGCGGTCATCGAGCCCGCGCCGACCCGCAACCACACCGAGCTGATGCTGGCGGCGATGGGCGCGCCCATCGGCGTGCAGGGCATCGCGATCACGATCGACCGCGCGGAGCGCCTGAAGCCGATCGACGTCGACGTGCCCGGTGACCTCTCCGCGGCGGCCTTCTGGCTCGTGGCCGGGGCGCTGCATCCACACGCCGACCTGACCCTCGAGGCCGTCGGCGTCAACCCGACCCGAACCGCGCTGCTGCGTGTGCTCGAGGAGTCGCTCGGCGCGCGGGTGGAAGTTCGCAACCGGCGCCTGGCGGGGCCCGAGCCGGTGGCCGACCTGGCCGTCGCCACCGGCACCAGAGGGGGGCCCTTGAAGACCGGTCGAGCGCTGGCCGCCCAGCTGATCGACGAGCTGCCCGTGCTTGCGGTCGCCGCGGCGCTGCTCCCGGGTGAGCACGAGATCCGCGGCGCCGGCGAGCTGCGCGTGAAGGAGTCGGACCGCATCGGAGCGCTGGCAGCCGGCCTGGCCGCGATGGGAGCCGACGTCGAGGAGCTGTCCGACGGCCTGCGCATTCGCGGCCCGCGCCCCCTGGAGGGCGCGCGGGTCGAGTCGCGCGGCGACCACCGGATCGCGATGGCGTTCGCCGTCGCCGGCATGCTCGCGGACGGCGTCACCGAGATCGCGGATGCCGGTTCGGCCGCCGTCTCCGACCCCGGCTTCTGGGAGCAGGCCGCCCGCTTCGGCGCTGTCAAATAGCGTGGGCTTGAGCGTCCGCGCCGAGATCGACCTCGAGTTCACGGCCCTCGAGCTCTGGGAGCTCGAGGTGACGGAGCCGCGCGTCGATTTCCACGCCGAGGTCGAAGCCGCCCTGGCCGCGGCCCGCAACGGCGACGTCGCGGACGCCGCGAGGGCGCGGGAGCTCTACCGCCGCTTCGGCACCGACCCGACCAGGCACCGGCCGTCGTCGGAGGCCCTGCTCCGGCGCGCGAAGCGGGGGGAATGGCCGCGCCTAAACTCGCTTGTGGACGTGGCCAACGTCATGTCGATGCGACTGCAGGTGCCAGTCGGCCTCCACGACCTCGGCCGCGTCCAGGGCGAGGAGCTGGTCGTGCGCCTGGGCGCGATCGGCGAAGGCTATGCAGGCATCGGCAAGGACCACGTGAACGTCGGCGGCCGGATCTGCGTCGCCGACGCCGAAGGGCCCTGCGGCAACCCGAGCGCCGACTCGGCCCGCACCCAGATCTCGACCGCGACCGAGCGCGCGCTCTGGCTGTTCTACCTGCCCGTCGGTGAGGCGGCGCTGGATCGCACGGCCGAGCTCGTGGCGCAGTACGGGCGCGGCCTGATCCGAGTGTTAGAACCCTCGTGATTGCGATCCTCGGCGGCGGCGTCGCGGGGGTGTCGACCGCGCGCAGCCTGGCGCTCCGCGGCGCCCGCGACGTGGTGGTGTTCGATCCCCGTCAGCCGGGGCAGGGCTCCACCGGCGCCGCGCTGGGCGGCTTCAGGACGCAGCACGGCAGCGCGATCAACGTGGCCCTCTCGCTCGCGTCCCGCGAGTACTTCGCGCAGCGCGCGGACCGGGTCGGCTTCCAGCCCGTCGGCTATCTGTATGTCGCCGAGACGCCGGCCGCCGCCGGCGAGCTGGCGGCGCGCGCGCAGGTGCAGCGCGAGCTCGGGCTGCCGATCGAGCATCCCTCTCCGAAGGCTCTCGTCCCCTTCCTCGAGACCGGCGACCTGCTCGGGGCGAACTACTGCGCGCTCGACGGTGTCTACCTGCCGCCGCTGGTCCTCGGCTGCTACGTGGAAGAGGCGCGCTCGGCGGGCGCCGAGCTGCGCTATGGACAGGTCGCGGCGCCGGTTGAGCTCGAACGCGCCGACGCCGTCGTGGTCGCGGCCGGTGCCTGGTCAGCGGAAGCCGGCCGGCAGCTCGGCGTCGAGCTGGCCGTCACTCCGCTCGAGCGGGCGATCTTCCAAATCGGGCCCTTCGACTGGCTGCCGCCGCGCGTGCCCGTCACGCTGGAGGCCGGCTCCGGCTACCACTTCCGCGAGCGCGACGGCCGCCTGCTCCTGACCGGGCCGGGCGACCAGCACGCCTACGACCACTTTCTCGCCTGGCTGGAGCGCCGCGCGCCGCGGGCGGCGGTGCCCGACTTCGAGCGGCACTGGACGGGCAACTACGAGATGACGGCCGACCACCACCCGCTGGTGGGGGAGACGGAGCGCCCAGGCGTGTGGGCCTGCTGCGGTTTCAGCGGCCACGGCGTGATGCACTCGCCGGCCGTGGGCGAGTCGCTGGCGGCGATGATCCTCGGGGAGACGCCACCGGTGGACATCTCCGCCTTGAGCCCCTTGCGCACCGAGCCGCTCGTGGATCGAACGCAGCTATGACCACCCCACAAAATCTGCGATTTTGCGGGGGCCCCGGATGCTGAAAAAGGAACAGGTCCTCGTCGTCAGGCGGGACGACATCTTCCCCGACGGCGCCTGGCACGGCTTCGTCAGCACCGGCCTCGACCGCGCCCAGGAGGTGATCCGCGAGCGCTCGTTCTTCAAGCCGCGGTCCGAGGTGGAGGACGACCCGACGTTCCAGCAGATCATCCCGTACGTCGTCTTCCGCCACGACGACCGGTACTTCCTGACCAAGCGGCTCAAGGCGTCGTCTGAGAAGCGGCTCCGCCAGCAGTACTCGCTGGGCGTCGGCGGGCACATCAATCCGGACGACCTCGCCGGTGGCGACCCGATCTACGACGGTCTCCGGCGCGAGTGGAAGGAGGAGGTCCAGTACGACGGGCAGTTCGAAGCGCAGCTGCTCGGACTGATCAACGAGGAGTCGGCCCCCGTCTCCAGGGTCCATCTCGGCGTCGCGTTCCTGGTGGACGGTTCGACGCCGGACATCCACATCCGCGAGGTCGACAAGCTCAGCGGCGAGCTGCTCAGCCTGGAGGAGATGCGGATCTACTTCCTGAGCATGGAGTCCTGGTCGCAGATCGTCTACGAAGAGCTGTTGCGCCGAGCCGCGCTCTAAAAAGAAGGGCCGCCCCCCGAGGGCGGCCCCATTTCAGGTCTTCTAATCTGCCTTGCGACTCCGGATTGCGCCCAGCGGGTGCAGGAGCTCGGAGCTTTAAAGGCGCTCTGGAACCTTGGCGGTCAGGCTCGGCCTGCGACCGCTTGTGTGGCCCCCGCAGCGCTCAGGCTCCGGAGCCGCGATGGCTGGTCCGGCGGTTCTGCCATAGGCACCTCCGTGTCAACGACTTGACGGCGGCTTCACCTCCCATCCTGCTCCCCGGGACCGCCAGGGTCAACCCCATTGGTGAAGTTTTCTCTAAAGGCCGAACGGGGTCTGCAGCGGGCCCGGCAGAAGCCGGCTGAACGCCTGGTTCAGCAGCGTGAAGTTGGCCGTGAGCAGGAGCACCCCTATGGCTCCGAGGACCAGGGCGGCGGCGATGTCCAGCTGGCGCTGGTGACGGCGCAGCGCCTGGATTGCAGACCGCGCCTCTCCGACTCCGACGGCCAGAACCAGGAAGGGGAGGCCGAGGCCGAGTGAGTAGGCGAGCAGCAGCGCCAGGCCCTCGCCGGTCGTGCCCTGCACGACGCCCGAGGTGAGCACCGCGCCCAGCGTCGGCCCGATGCACGGAGTCCAGCCGAGCGCCATGCCGGCGCCGAGGATCAGCCCACCCACGGGTCCGCCGCCCTCCGGCGCTCGCACGGGCTGGATCGTGAGACTGAGCACCCGAACCCGCAGCAGGCCCGCGGTGTTGAGAGCCAGCAGGATCACCAGCACGCCTGCCAGGGGCGCCAGCCAGGCGCGGGCGGGGAAGAGGACGGTGCGCAGCGCATAGAAGAAGAGCACGAGCACGGCGCTCAGTCCGACCACGAACGCGATCGCGCCCGCCAGTGGGCGGCCGCGGCGAGGCTCCTCGTGGCTTCCCGCCAGGTACGCCAGGTACGCCGGCACCAGCGGGAGCACGCAGGGCGAGAGGAACGAGACGAGGCCCGCAGCGAATGCCAGCGGGGCGCTGACGGGGATCAAGCGGGTGGCGGCGTCCCGAGGTGACGCGCGCAGAAGTCGAGCATCAGCTCCTGCTGCCGAACCGATTCGTCGATCAGCAGCGATGAGTGGCCGGCCTCGTAGCGGTGGACCTCGTGCGGCTTGCCGAGCTCCCGCAGGCTGGCGAGGTAGTTGTCGATCTGGCGAATGGGACAGCGAGGATCGTTCTCGCCGGCCAGCACGAGCATCGGCGCTCGCACGTTTTGGATGTAGGTCAGCGGCGAGCTCCGCTCATAGAGCTCTGGCAGCTCCTCGGGGCTGCCGCCGAAGAGGGCACGGTCATACGCCTTGAGCGGCTCCATCTCGTCCTCGTACGCCGCGGCGTAGTCGGCCACCGGCACCGCGGCGAGCCCCAGCGCCCAGCGCTCGGGCTGGACGCCGAGCCCGAGCAGCGTCAGGTAGCCGCCCCAGGAGCGCCCGTGCAGCACCATCCGCGCCGGGTCGGCGATGCCCTCCCGCACGACCAGGTCCTGGACAGCGGCGATGTCCTCCAGCTCGGTGAAGCCGGGCCGGCCGACCAGCGCGTCGCGCCAGGCCTTGCCGTAGCCCGAGCTGCCGCGGTAGTTCACCGCCACCACGGCGAACCCGTGGTCGACCCAGGCTTGGATGGGCGGGGCGAAGGCGTCGGCGACGAGCGACTCCGGCCCGCCGTGGATGTAGAACAGCGTCGGGTGTGGGCGAGCCCCCGGTGGCTCCGCGAGGAAGGAGTGGACCTCGCCGGCGAAGAGGTCGCGGTAGGACACGCCGGCCGGAGCCGGCTCCCCCTCGGGGCGCAGCACGGTCGCGGAGCCTGAGCGCACCTCCCAAGGTTGAGAGGCATCCGACCACTGCAGCCAGAGCTCGCCGTCGGGCCGGACGCGCGCGGCGGTGATCGTGCCTGGAGGCACTTCGAGCGCGGTGAGGTCGCCGGACCCGAGATCGAGGCGGAACAGCTCGTCTCGCCCGCGATGGCTGTGCTCGATGAGCAGCGCGGAGGCATCCGGGTACCACGAGGCGAACACCTCGCCTGGGAGGTCCAGAGGTAGCTGCTGCACCTGGCGGCTGTCCAAGGACCAGATCGCCGGCCGCTCGGTCCCGATCCGCTGATGGGAGATCAGGAGCCGCTGGTCGCCGGCGACTGGAGCCCAGGCCAGGGCTTCCACGGCAAGGTTCGGCCCATCGTCGATCTCGCCCAGCACCGCGCCGCTGAGATCGAGGACGCGCACGGCGGGGTGGCGCGCGTCGCCTCGCTCCGAGTGCTCGATCGCCACCAGCGTCTCATCCTCCGAGAGCGCGGCGGCGTGGGCGGACTCGCGGTGGCGATAGAGCTCCCCCGACGACCCGTCGGCGCCGACCACGAAGATGGCGGAGCCGCTCTCGTCGGTGACGCCGATGACGCTGTGGCGGGTCCCCAGCAGAAGCCCGCCGGGGTAGCCGTCCGGGACTCCCTGCGCCGGCGAGATGGCGGCGCCACCCTCGAACCGCTGTGCCACCCAGTGGCCGCGTTCGTTGCCGAGCCGGTCGTCGAACCACCACACGCGCTCGCCCCGCGGATCGATGCGGGCGCCGCGCGTGCCTTCAGGGCGGTCGGTGAGCAGCCGTTTCTCGCCTGCCGCACGGTCCCAGCCGTACACCTCCCACTTGCCAGACGCGTTGGAGCTGTACACCAGCCGCTCGGGCGCGTCGCGGGCCCAGCTGGGAAAGCTGACCGCGGGCGCCAGGAAGCGGCGGCGCCAGGCTGCCGCCAACATCGTCGGCGAGCTCACGCCTCGGAGCTTAGCCCGAGCTCTCAACTCGGCGGGCGTCAATACACTTGCCTGATGGCCCAGGTCCTCGGGCTTCGCTGCCGGGAATGCGGCGAGGACTACCCCACCCAGCCGACACACGTCTGCGAGATGTGCTTCGGCCCGCTCGACGTCGTCTACGACTACGACGCGATCCGGAAGCGCATCAGCCGCGACCGCGTGGAGGCGGGACCCCCGAGCATCTGGCGGTGGCGGGACCTGCTCCCGATCGAGGAAGGGGCGCCTGTGGTGACCCTAGGGGAAGGGCTGACTCCGCTGGTCAAGGCTGACCGGCTGGGTGAGGAGCTCGGCCTGCGCAACCTGTACCTGAAGAACGACAGCATGAACCCGACCAACTCGTTCAAGGATCGAGTGGTGTCGGTGGCGGTCTCGTGGGCGCGGTCGGCCGGATTCGAGACGATCGCTTGCGCGTCGACGGGCAACCTCGCCAACGCAGTCGCCGCGTACGCTGCCCACGCGGGCCTCGAATGCTTTGTGTTCACGCCGGCGGACCTCGAGCCCCAGAAGATGGCGGCCATCGGCGTCTTCCAGCCGAACCTGGTCGCCGTCAACGGCAACTACGACGAGGTCAACCGGCTCTGCAGCGAGCTGATCGAGAACTACCCGTGGGCGTTCTGCAACATCAACATCCGGCCCTTCTACGCGGAGGGCTCGAAGACGCTGACCTTCGAGACCGCTGAGCAGCTCGGCTGGCGGCTGCCTGACGAGATCGTGATCCCGATCGCCAGCGGCTGCCAGTTCGTGCGCCACCGGCGCGCAGCGCAGGAGCTGCTGGACCTGGGCCTCGTCGACGGTGACCGTGTTCCCGCCCTGACCGGCGCGCAGGCGCTGGGCTGCGCGCCCGTCTACAACGCGTGGCAGGACGGCACCGACCAGGTCTTCCCGGTGCGGCCGAACACCATCGCGCGCTCGATCGCGATCGGCAACCCGTCGGACGGCACCTACGTGGTGAGGATCGCGCGCGAGACCGGCGGCGTGGTCGAGGCGGTGACAGAAGAGGAGATCGTCGACGCGATCCGCCTCCTGGCCCGGACGGAGGGCATCTTCACGGAGACCGCCGGCGGTGTCACCGTCGGCGTGCTGGCCAAGCTGGCGCGAGCCGGCCGCTGGCGCGGAGACGAGACCGTCGTCGCGTACATCACGGGCCACGGGTTGAAGACCGCCGACGTGCTCGGCGGACCCAATGGCAATCGAGTTGAAATAGAGCCGAGCCTGCGGTCGTTCCGAGAGAACGTCCAGGTTTAGGACTTTGGAGGTGACGACTTGCCCGTAATTCGAATCCCCGGCCCCCTGCGCCGCCTGTCCGAAGGCGAGAGCGTGGTCGAGGTCCAGGCCGCCGACCTGCGCTCGGCGATCGAGCAGCTCGACGGCCGCTATCCCGGTTTCCGCGACCGGCTGCTGGACGCCGAGGGAAAGCCGCGCCAGTTCGTGAACATCTATCTCAACGACGAGGACGTCCGCCTCGGCGACGGCCTCGACGCCAAGGTGGGCGACAAGGACGAGATCTCGATCGTCCCCGCCGTGGCCGGAGGCGGCGCCCGATAGCTCGCCGCCGCCTGCGCCTGACGTTCGGCCGGCAGCTCATCACCGAGCCCGTGATCTACGAGCTCGGCAAGCGCTTCGAGCTGGTGACGAACATCCGCCGCGCCGACGTCAAGGGCGACGAGGGCTGGGTGCTGCTCGAGCTGACGGGGGAGCCCGACGAGCTCGAGCGCGGCGTCGCCTATCTCGATGAGCGCGGCGTCCGCGTCGACCCCGCGGAGGGCGATTTAGTCGAGTAAACGCCCCCGGCCGGGGCATTTCTCCAGAAATGAACCCTTGCTGGGGGCTCCGCAGGGGCATTTCGAGAGAAATGCACGTTGCGGGGTAAGCTCGCGGCGGCATGAAGATCGCCGTAGCCCTCTCGGGAGGAGTCGACTCCAGCGTCGCCGCCGGGCTGCTCGTCCGGCAGGGCCACGAGGTCGTCGGCGTCACCCTTCAGCAGTGGCCCCGCGACGATGGGGCGGAGCTGGAGCGCCACGGTGGCTGCTGCTCGCTGGACGCGGTCGAGGACGCGCGGAGGGTGGCGGCCATCCTCGACATCCCGTACTACTGCTGGAACCTGGAGCGGGAGTTCGGCGAGCGCGTGATCGAGCCTTTTCACCGCGCCTATCTCGAAGGCCGCACGCCCAACCCCTGCCTGCGCTGCAATCGATACGTCCGCTTCGACCTGATGCTCGGACGCGTGCTCGACCTCGGCTTCGACGCGCTGGCGACGGGGCACTACGCGCGCATCGTCGACGGGCCGGAAGGCCCCGAGCTGCACGCCGGCCTCGATCCCACCAAGGACCAGTCGTACGTGCTCTATCACCTCGACCGCGAGCGCCTGCGCCGCCTCCGCTTCCCTGTCGGCGAGCTTCCGAAGACGGAGGTCCGCCGTCTCGCGGAAGAGATGGCCTTGCCGGTCGCCCGCAAGCCGGAGAGCCAGGAGATCTGCTTCATCCCGCGCGGACAGACCGCCGAATACCTGCGCGCGCGCCTGCCGCTGGCGGCGGGTGAGATCGTGGACCGCTCCGGCCGCATCCTCGGTTCGCACGGCGGCATCGCGCTGTACACCGTCGGGCAGCGCGCGGGCCTCGGCCACCTCTCGGATCCCGGTCCGTGGTACGTGCTCGCGCTCGAGCCGTCCAGTCATCGGGTGGTCGTCGGCCGGCGGGATGAGCTGGCGGTGAGCAGCGTCGAGCTCGAAGGCATGACCTACGTCGGTGGTGCACCCGATGGGCCCCTCGAATGCGAGGCCCGACTCCGTTACCGTGCCGCGCCCCTCCCGGCGGTTCTCAGCGGCCGGCACCTCCGGCTGCGGGAGCCCTTTTTCGGCGCCGCGCCGGGCCAGGCGGCGGTGCTGTACCGCGGCACCCGTGTGCTCGGGGGCGGGACGATTCGCGCCGCCGCCTGAACCCAGCCCTCACCTGATAGCAGCGCTATCACAGAATTGGTAGTACAGCCCGAAGCTTTTTACGTATAACTAGGGGTAGTAAGACCGCCCTGTGAGCGGGAAGGAGGTGAACGACCATGGTTGCGTTGATCGCTCTGTTGCTGATCCTGGCCATCTTCGGTGGCCTGGGCTTTGCGGTCCACGTTTTGTGGTGGATCCTGATCATCGCCCTCATCCTCTGGGCCCTCGGATTTCTCATGCGGGGCTCTGGCGGGGGCCGCTGGTACAACTGGTAACCGGCGCCTGACCGGCGTCCCCACGCCCCTGGGCGTGGGGACCGGGAGGCGATGACCGACCCGGACGCGACCCGCTTCCGATATGCAGCGCGGGTCGCGTCCGCTATCTTCGTGTCGGCATGACTGCCGTACTCGACGCCTTCGATCGCTGGGGCCCACGCGCCGTGCTGGCCGGCGCCGCGACAGCGGTGCTCGGACTGGTCCTGGCGGCCTTCGTGGTGGCGGTCGTGCACACGTCCGCGAGCACGGTCGCCTACGCGGGCGGCATTGGCATCTTGGTGTTCGCGCTCAGCCTCGGCTACACCTCGCTGCGCGGGGAGCGGTAGATGGACACGGTTCACACAGCCGCTTTCTATGCGACGGCGGCCATCGCGATCGCCGGCGCCCTGCTCGCGGCCCTGGCTCGATCGAGGGCGCTTGGAGCTGGGGGCCTGCTGCTGACGGCGCTCGGCGCGGCGCTGCTGCTGGCCGACCTCTCGGCCGGCTTCGCAGGCTTGCTCGTGTTCATCGTCCTGGTGGCCGGGGCAGGCGTCGTCGGCACCGCTCCGCGCGGTGCGGAGGCCGCGTCGAGCCGCGGACACAACCTGGCCGCGCTGCTGTCGGCGGTGCTCTTCGCGGCCCTGGTCTACGCGGCCTATCGAGGCCTCTACCACTCCGCCCAGTACCCGGGCGGGCAGTTCAACGCGGGCGCGCTCGGGCGGCTCCTCGTCGGTCGCGACGCCCTCGCCGTGATCGCAGCGGGTGCGGCCACCCTCGTGGCCGCCAGGAGCCTCGACTGGGGGCGCGGGGGCAGGTGACGGTACTCCAGCCGCTGGTCGCCGGCGCGGCGCTCTTCGCGATCGGGATCTTCGCCACCGCTTATAGACGCCAGCCGGCGGCGCTGCTCCGGGGAATCCTGCTGATGGGTGCCGGCGCCGCGGTCGCCGCCGCCGGTGCTTCGCGGCTCGCCAGCGCCAGCTTCGACCCGCTCTCGGGCCAGGGCTTCGCGGTCATCGTGGTCTTTGGCAGCCTCGCCCTGGCGGCCCTGGGGGTCGGCGTCTTCGCACGAGGAACGTCCCGCTGATCGGCGGTCATCTGCTCGCCGCCGCGAAGCACACGCCGCCGCCGCCGCCTTTCTACGACCAGGCGATCGGGTGGGCGGTCCCCCTGGTGATGCTCGTGCTCCTGTTCACCTTCGTGCTCCTGGTGCTCGGGGTGCGGACTCGCCGCGGCACCGCCGGCCTGGGCATGGCCGCGTTCGTCATCGCGCTGGCCGCGCTGGCCCTGGTCACAGCCTCCCGCTACCACCACCCGGATCCGTATGTCGCCAGCTACGAGCTGCTGAACCTGCAGGTGGCGGCCAGCGGCGCCGTCCAGTTCCAGGGCTTTGTCATCAACCTCGACATCCGCTTCGACCACTTTGCGATCGCCGAGGCCGGCGTGATCTTGATGACCGCGCTCTTCGTCCTCGCCTGGAGCCGCAGCGGTGCGCGGGCCGAGGCCGGGGTGCCCCGGCTCCACATCTTGCTGGTCATGCTCGTGCTCGCCGGCATCGGCGTCACGGTCACGCCGAATCTCGCCGGCCTGCTCGCTTATTGGGGCCTGGGGGCCGCCGCCACCTACCTGCTGCTCTCGAATCGCTGGGGAACGCCGGACGCCGAGATGGGGAGGATCGCGCTGGCGCTGCCTTTCGCGGGCGACATGTCGATCCTGGCCGGTTTGGGGCTGCTGTACTCGCGCTACGGCGAGCTAGACCTCTCCCGGATACCCGGCGCCGTCCACATCACCCTCGGAGCGGGCCAGAAAAGCCTGACCGCGGCCTGCATCCTGATCGTGGTGGGCGCCGCCATCCGAGCCGGGGCGCCGCCTCTGCTGGCCTGGCTGACGGGCATCGCCGAAGGCGCTCCCGCCGCCGTCGCCACCGTGCAGGCCGTCTGGGCGGTGCTGGCCGTGGGGCTGGTCTTCCGGCTGCTGCCACTGATCCACCTGGCCGGACCCCAGGTCGCCCTGGCGATCGGCGTGCTCGGCGCCCTGATGGCGGTCCTAGGCCCGCTCACCGCGCTCCTCGCCACCGGGCTGCGGCGAGCGATCACCGCCACCGCCGTGGGCGCGGCGGGCCTCAGCTTCATCGGCCTGGCCTACGGCGACCCCGCGCGAGCGCTGAGCGGAATCCTCGCGAGCGCCCCGCTGCGCGCCGGGATGATTCTCGCCGCCGCCGCGATCGTCGCGGCTATGCGCACCGAGGACATGGGCGAGATGGGCATGGCGCTGCGGCGCATGCGCTGGTCGGCCCTGGCCTTGCTGCTCGGCGCCCTCGGCTTGAGCCTCGCGTTCGTCCAGGCCGCGGCGGTGGGCATGCGCGGAGCGCCTTGGCAGGTCCTGTTCGTGATCGGCCTCGTCTTGATCCCGCTCTCGGCGCTGCGCGCCTACATCCTGGTGGCGCACGGCACGCTCGAGCGGCGGCGCGCCTTCGAGCCGGCGCGTGTTCGCGACATCGCGAGCCCGCTGCGCCAATTGAGCGTGATCCTGACCCTGTTCGGCTGGGTGTTCGTGGTGCTCACCGTGGTGGACGGCTGGCTCGCCTTCCTGGTGCCGCACGCGCCCAAACGGCCGGCCGGCGTCCCGAGCCTCGAGTACGCCGGCGCCGCCGTGTTCGGCCTGCTCCTCGCGATCCTGACCTTCGGTCGGGCGCGAGCGTTCTGGCAGCGCCGCACGCTCGTGCTGGGAGCGCGGGTGGGCGCGGGGCTGGCCGGCGTGACACTGGCCGCGGACCGTCTCGTGATCAGCCCCTTGCGGCGCGCGGCGGTCACGTTCGACAGCCGCCTCGCAAGCGCCGAAACCGGGGTGCTCACGCCGCTCGGCATGGCCGGGCGGCTGGTCAACCGCGGCGCTGACGCTGAGCTGCCGCTGGGCTGGGTCGCGGTCGCCGTGGCCGTGGCCGGGGGAGGGGCGCTGCTGGCCGCACTGCTGACCCCGGGGGTGATCCGATGACGGTGGTCGCCAGGATCTTGCTCCAGGCGCTGCCCGCCCCGTCGCCCTCGCCGACACCGGCCTTCGGCACCAACCTGATCTCCGTCGCCTTCTTCTGCAGCACGATGATCTGGGGGCCGGCCATCGTGGCGGCGGTCATCGCCGTCCTGCCCAACCCACGGGGCCGCTACAACGACGCTTTCAGGTGGATCGCGCTGGTGCCGACGGCGTTCCTGCTCGTCGTCAACCTGATCGTCTACTCGAACTTCCAGACCTTCGGCACCGCGCTGCAGTTCGAGGAGAAGTACGCCTGGCTGCCGGCGCTCGGCGTGAGCTACCACCTCGGCCTCGACGGCCTGGGCATGGCGGTGCTGGTGCTGAGCTCCTTCATCGGCTCGGCGGCGGTGGTGGCGTCGTGGAACGTACGCACGCGCGTGCGCGCCTATTTCGCCCTGCTGCTGCTCCTGCAGGCGGCGATCAACGGCGTCATCGTCAGCCAGGACGCGTTCCTGTTCGCTCTCTTCATGACGGCGACGATCCTTCCCGCGGGCCTGCTGCTGCTGGGCTGGGGCGGGCCCAACCGCATGCGAGCGTCCGCCCGCCTGATCGGCTACTGGGGCGTCGGTGCGGTGGCGCTCTGGTTCGGCGTCTTGCTGCTGTACGGGTCCACGGGAGGGGTCGGCTTCGACCTCGCGGTCCTGCTGCGTGCCACTCCGCCGCTCGCCGCCCAGATCACGGCCTGCGTCGCCCTCCTGATCGCGGCCTGCTGCTGGCTGCCGATCGTGCCGTTCCACGGCTGGGCGCGGGATGCGCTGGCGGAGGCGCCGCCAGGGGTGGCCGTCCTGCTCGTCGGCGCGACGCGCCTCGGAGGCTACCTACTGCTGCGCATCGTGATCTCGGGCGAGCACAACGCCGCCGTCAAGCTCGGTTCGACGATGGCCGGCCTCGCCGCCGCGACTGCGCTCTACGCCGGCGTGCTGGCGATTGCGGAGATCCGCGCTCGCGGGGACCTCCGCCGAGCCGCCGCCACGATCGCGCTGGTGCCTGGAGCCGTGACGCTGCTGGCGGTGGCCGGGGAGACGCCCATGGCCTTCGACGGGGCGATCTTCACCCTCTACGCCGGGGGTCTGGCGGCCGCGCTGCTGGTCGGCGCGTTTGCGACGCTCGCCGAGCGGGCGGAAACACGATCACTGGCAGTGCTGGGCGGCGTCGGACTGCGCGCTCCGATCCTGTTCTGGATCGCCATCCTGGGGGCGCTGGCCGTGCTCGGGTTCCCCGGCTTCGCTTCGTACCTGGCCGGCATCATGACTGTGATCGGATCGATCCGCAACGAGCCGGGCGGCACGTTCGGAGTCCTGGCCGGCCTCATCCTGGCCGCCGGCGCGGTGGCCGCGCTGCTCTGGCGCGTGGGCTTCGCCCCGCCGACCGGAGAGCGAGCCCTCGCGACCGAGACCGACATCCCCCAGCGCCTCTATCTCAGCGGCCTGGTCGTGGCGCTGATCTGGGTCGGCGTCCTGCCCAGCGGGCCGAAGGTGGCGGGCGTGCCCATCTTCGACCCGGGCTTCGTGAACGTGATGAACGCGACGACGTCCACCCAGGCCGACGCCTACTCGGTGCCCGTCAAGCCATGAGCTGGACGGTGGCCCTCCCGGAGGCGCTGATCGGACTGGGGGCCTTGGCGGCCACCTTCATGCCGGCGCCGCAGCGAAACCGCCGGGGCGTCCAGATCCCGGTTGTGTTCGGCGCCCTGCTGGCGGTCGCCTGGATCGCCGAGCTGTCGGCGGGCGCCGCGACCGGGACTGCGTTCGACGGCGGCTTCGTCCAGGACCGGCTTGCGCTCTACGCCAAGTCTTTCCTGATCCTCGCCGCGCTGCTGGGCGTCGTCCTGGCCGACTGGGAGATCGCCGACCGCAGCGAGCGCGAGGTGAGCCTCCTCCTGTGGGCGTGCTTCGGCGGCCTGGTCGCCGCGTCGGCGGGTAGCCTCGCCGAGCTCTGGGCAGGCTGTCTGCTGGCGGTCGTCGCTGCCCTGGCCGCGCTCGGCGCCTACCCGCGGCTGCTGCTGGCCGCCGCCGCGACGATGCTCCTGGCGGGATTGGGCTTCGCGTACGTCTACGCCTTCGCGGGGCAGTCAGACCTCACCGGGATCGCGGCCCGGCTGCCCGACGGCGTGACCACCGGGAGCCTCGTCGTCGCGGCGGTGGTCGCCATCACAGGACTGGGCGGGATCTTCGTCAGCGCCGGCCTGATCGTCCGCGGGGCTGGCGCCTGGCCGGCGGACGCGTCGGTGGCCGCGGCTCCGATCGCGGGCCTCGCGGCCGGCACCGGGGCAGTCGCGCTGCTGCGGTTCGACGGTGCGCTGGTGGGCTCGGCGGCCGGCTGGTCGCCGCTGCTGGCGGTCTTCGCGGCGGTGGCGCTGCTGGCCGGCGCCGCCGGCGCGCTGGGCGCGCGCTCGATCCGCGGGCTCGTCGGCTGGCTCACGCTCGCGCAAGGCGGGTGGATTCTCGCGGGCCTTGCCGCCCACGGACGCTTCGCGGTCGCCGGCTCGCTGTTCCTGCTCGGCATCTTCCTGGTCGCCTACTGCGGGCTCTCCTCGCTCCTCGGCGAGGACCTGCTGGACCGCCTGCCGGCCCTGGCCGGCCACGGCACGCGAGCTCCCGCCGCTGCGGCGGCCATCGCCGTCGCCCTGCTTTCGCTGGCCGGCGCGCCGCCTTTCGGCGGCTGGTTCGGCGAATTCTCCGTCGCGGCGGCCCTGGTGCAGGGCGGCTACTACTGGCTGCTGTTCGTCGGCCTGGGCTCGGGCCTGCTGGCCCTGGCGGCGGTCGGCCGGGTGCTGGCCATGATCTTCCTGAGCGACCCGGCCGAGGGCACCGTGACCGTGCTCAACTCGATCCGCGTGGCGGCCTCCGTCGCGCTGGTGGCCGTCGTGATCGGCTTCGCGCTGTTCGCCAACCCGCTGCACGGGCTCGCGATGCAGGGCGCGGAGGGCCTCCAGCTTCCCTAGGCCGCAGCTGGCCGGCGGGATCGGAGCCGCCGTCTACGCCGCCGGCAGCCTCGCCTGGCTGCTGATCACGCGTCCTTCGAACTCGGGCGCCTATTTGCCGTGGATCATCGTGGTCGCGGCCGCGCAGGTCTTCCTGCCGGGCCTCGCCAACCAGGTAACGATGGCCCGCGCCTACCTGGCGCTGCCGGCGCTGGCCTATGCCATGCAGTCCGGGACTCTGGGCTCGCTGGCGGCGACCGTCGCCGTGGCCGGGCTGACCGATCTCTCGGACGGGCGAATCGCCCGGCGCTGGGACAAGCCGACGCAGCTCGGCGGGGGACTGGACCCGGTCGTGGACGGCGTCTTCTTCGGTGCCACCGCGGTCGGGCTCGCGATCGGTGGCGCATACCCCTGGTGGGTGGCGGGGGTGGTGGCCGGACGGTATGCGCTCCCCGCGCTGGTCGGAGGCATCCTGCTGCTCAACGGACGGCGCGTCACCCTGCGTCACACCTTCTTCGGGCAGGTGTCGACGGCGCTGATCGGGGTGCTGCTCGGCTGGGTCGCGCTCTGGCGCGGGCTGGGCTTCGACTCGTCGCGGATCGTGACGGCCGCCGAGGTGGTGATCCCCATCGCGACGGTGCTCACCTTCGCGAATCTCGCCTGGTCGGTCCGGGGGGTCCGGCCGAGGGGGCTTGGCCCGGCGGCCGGAAACAGCGGAGAGTCCCCCCGTCCAGACGGGTAGGATTTCAGCGGCCGCGCAGGGGGGGCCGGCCTTAGTCCGGCTTCGCCGGACGGCCGGACGGGGGGGAGTCCCCCCCGGCGGACAGCGGGTAAGATTCCCGCTGGCCGCGCTAGACGGGGGACTGGCGGTACCCTGCACCGGCAATCCGCCATAGCCGGGTCGAGTTCCCCCTCCGAGGTTCGCACCTCCGGCAAGGCCGCGTTTCGAAAGCGATGAAGGCTGGGACCTGCGCAGCTCGGGTCTCCGAACCCCGTCAGGTCCGGAAGGAAGCAGCGGTAAGGAGTCACCTGGGGGTGCCGCAACCACCCTGGCCGGAGCTGGAGGTACGCGGACCGCTGGGGGCGCCGCAATCGAAGAGGGGGTGCGCGGTCAAACTCCATCTATGACCCCCTACCAGACGCTCTACCGCAAGTACCGGTCGCAGACCTTCGCCGACCTGGTGGGGCAGGAGGCCGTCTCCAGGGCTCTGCAGGGAGCCGTGGCCGGCAACCGGGTCGCCCACGCCTACCTCTTCAGCGGGACGCGCGGGACGGGAAAGACCACGACCGCCCGGCTGCTCGCCAAGTCGCTGGACTGCCGGCGGCGGGCCGACGGCTCGGCCGAGCCCTGCAACGAGTGCGAGTCGTGCGTGGCGATCAACGCGGGCGCGGCGCTGGACCTGATCGAGATAGACGCCGCCTCCAACCGCGGCATCGACGAGATCCGGGACCTGCGGGAGAAGGTCCATCTGGCGCCCGCGATCGGTCCGAAGAAGATCTACATCATCGACGAGGCCCACATGCTCACGCCGGACGCCTTCAACGCCCTGCTGAAGACGCTCGAGGAGCCCCCGGAGCACGTCGTCTTCATCCTCTGCACGACCGAGGCGCAGAAGGTGCCCGCGACCGTGCTCGGCCGCTGCCTGCACTTCGTCTTCAGGCGGATGACGGAGGAGGAGACGGTCGGCCACCTGCGGCATGTCGCGGCCGCCGAGGGGATCGCCGTCGAGCCGGAGGTGCTCGCGCTCGTCGCGCGGGCGGCGCAGGGCTCGATGCGCGACGCCATCGGACTGCTGGACCAGCTGGTGCCGCTGTCGGCGGGGACGATCGGTCTCACCGAGGCCCGCGACCTGCTCCAGATGGCCGATCCCGAGCTGGTAGCGCGCCTGCTGAACGACGTGCTGGGGGGCCGCGCCCGCGAGGCGCTCGACCTGCTCGCCTCGATCTATGCGGCAGGCGCGGAGTATCGGTCAGTGGTGCGCGCCCTGATGGAGCGCGCGCGCGACCTCCTGGTCGAGGCGGTGGAGAGGCGCGATGCCGCTGCGCGGTCGCGGCTGTCGGAGGTGCTGGACGCGCTGGTGCGCCTCGACGGCGAAGTCCGCCGCCACGGTGAGCCGCGATTCCTGGTCGAGGCGACGCTGGTGCGGCTCTCGGCCGTGGGTGGCGAGGTCGTTCCGGCGGCGCCGCCTGCGGTGGCTGCGGCCGAACCGCTGCCCTCGCCGGCAAGCGTGCCGTCCGCGCCTCCCGAAGAGCCGCGTTCGCCGGCGAACGCACCTGTGGAGGCCCAGGCCGCAGCCGAGCCTGAAACGACCCCCGCTCCGACCAACCCGGAGCTGGCGGAGGCGTGGCAGCGGCTCGTAGCCTCGCAGCCCGCGCACATCCGCGGCATCCTCAAGGCGGCGGAGGCCCGCGTCGCCGGCGACACCATCACGCTGGCCTACCGGTACAAGGGCCAGTTCGACATCGCGGAGGACAAGCGACAGGCGGTCGACCAGGTGCTGGCGTCAGAGATCGGGCCGCACGTCAAGCTCGTGCTGGAGCTGGCGCCCCTCGACAGCACGCCGGCCGCGCGGCCGCCGGCACCCGAGGAACATCCACTGGTTCAAGCCGCCGTCCGCAAGCTGGAGGGCAAAGTGACCAAGGTCAGGGAGATATAGGTGGGTCAGTTCAAGATGCTGAAGCAGGTCCAGCAGCTCCAGGCGAAGATGGCCAAGATGCAGGAGGAGCTGGCTGCCGCCACGGTCGAGGCGACGGCCGGCGGTGGCGCGGTGAAGGCGGTGGTGTCGGGCGAGCAGAAGCTGGTGTCGATCACCATCGACCCCGACGCGGCCGACGACGTCGAGATGCTCCAGGACCTCGTCGTGGCGGCGGTCAACGAAGCCAACGAGAAGGCGAAGGAGATGGCCGCGAGCCGCATGCAGGAGGTCACCGCCGGCCTCGGACTCCCGCCCGGCCTCATCTAGTCCTGATCTAGACTCCCTATCCCGTGCCAGAGCTGCCGGCGCCTCTCGAGCGGCTGATCACCGAGCTGTCGCGCCTGCCCGGCGTCGGCCCGAAGACCGCGCAGCGCCTGGCGTTCGCCATCCTCCGCTACGAGCCCGACCGGGCCGAGGCCCTCGCCAGCGCCGTCCAGGACGTGAAGTCCCGGCTGCGCTACTGCCAGCGGTGCTTCAACATCGCCGAGGGGGAGCTGTGCGTCGTCTGCCTCAGCGGCCGGCGCAACGAGGACCTGCTCTGCGTCGTCGAGACGCCCCTGGACCTGCTGGCGATCGAGCGGACGGCCGAGTTCGACGGCGTCTACCACGTGCTGCACGGGGTGATCTCGCCGATCGACGGCATCGGGCCGGACGACATCCACGTGCCCCAGCTGCTCCAGCGGGTCGCCGAGGGCGCGGTGCGGGAGGTGATCGTGGCCACGGATTCCGACATCGAGGGCGAGGCCACCGCCGTCTACCTGCAGCGCGCTCTCGCGCCGCTCGGCGTGACCGTCACCCGCCCCGCCCATGGGCTGCCCGTGGGAGGCGACCTCGAATACGCGGACGAGCTCACGCTCGCCCGCGCGCTGGCCGGCCGGAGGGTCTTCTAGCCCCAGGTTTGGCCGGGATCCCGGATCGGGTACTATTGCCGGGCCCCAAAAGGGCCCGAGACCGCTTGCGAAGGGCGGCCGGCTTTGGGGTAGAATCGCCGTTGTGCCTCCGACGGACAGGGTTTTTGCGCCCTGTTTGAGGACCGCTGGTGCGCCGCAGAGCGCATCCGGCAAGGCGACCAGCACCTTGACAACTGAAGAGTGGGAAAGACGGACTAAGGCTTCGGCCTTGGGACCTCGTCTAATGAATTTGAGTTTCCAGTTTCAGACGGAGAGTTTGATCCTGGCTCAGGGTTAACGCTGGCGGCGTGCCTAACACATGCAAGTCGAGCGAGGGCTTTTCTCCCGCAAGGGAGGGGAGTTCCTAGCGGCAAACGGGTGAGTAGCACGTGGGCAATCTGCCCTCTCGTGGGGGATAACTCCGGGAAACCGGGGCTAATACCGCATGTGGTCGCCGATCGCATGGTCGGTGAAGAAAGCAGCAATGCGCGAGAGGATGAGCCCGCGGCCTATCAGCTTGTCGGTGGGGTAACGGCCTACCGAGGCTAAGACGGGTAGCTGGTCTGAGAGGACGACCAGCCACACGGGGACTGAGACACGGCCCCGACTCCTACGGGAGGCAGCAGTGAGGAATCTTCCGC
>DASUWK010000009.1:0-64054 GCA_036378435.1 Candidatus Dormiibacterota bacterium
ACGGCGATCCGGCCCTGCCGGCGGTTGGGGGCCAGGCGGCTCACGCACAGCAACGTCCCGAGCGCGAAGAGAGCGTTGAGAACCTTGAGCAGGTCGAGGCGCCAGAGGCCGAACGCCTTCAGCACCGCCGCCGCCACCACCTGGTAGCCCGGCAGCCAGGTGTCCTGCATCGAGAAGATCGGGTCGCGCAGGTGCCCGGTGGCAGCCAGGTAGGCCGCCATCAGCCAGTGCTGGTAGGAGTCCTCGAACGGCTCCGGCAATCGCGTGAACGCGAGCAGCAGCGCTCCGGCCGCGGCGAGCAGTCCGAGGGTCGGCGCCGCCGCCTGCAGCGAGCGCCAAGCGCCGAACCCCAGCCGCCGGAAGGCGACCACCTGCGCGGTCTGGTACGCGCTCACCAGCCCGATCCCGAGAAATCCGGCGGCGAACATGGCCGAGTAGATCGCCACCAGCGGGGCGCCCAAAGCCAACCCGGCGGGCACCAGGGGCAGGGCTGCGGCACCGATCGCCAGCTCGGCCAGCACGCGCGGATCGCCGACTCGGACGTAGTCCTTGTCCTGCCAGTTCTGCCCGGCGCGAACGATCTTGTGCTTGGGCGTGCGCACGAACTCGCCCCCGGGGCGCATGGCGCGCGCGAACGAAAGCATCACGGTGAGCGACATCGCGGCGCCGATCAGCTGGCACGCGATGGCGGGCAGCCCCGCCGGCCAGCCGCGACCTCGACGCCACTGCGCCACCAGGAAACCCAGCCAGGGCGCCAGCGAGATCAGGCTCAGCCAGGCGGGCGGGGTGGTCGCCGCCAGCCAGGGCGGGCCGAGCAGCCGGCCGGCCAGGATCGCCGGGTAGCACGCGAGCTGCAGCAGCATCGCGGGGCCGACGCCGTAGGCCAGCAGGTGCGCGAACGCCTGCGCCTTGGCGCCCCCCGACGCTGGTGACCGCATGACCTGGGGCAGGAGCTTGAACGCCGATTGGAAGCTGCCGGTCGCCCAGCGGGCCTGCTGGCTGCGGTAGGCGTCGATCGACACCGGCAGCTCTTCGGGGACGACGACGCCCTCCACGAACACGGGGCGCCAGCCCGCGAGCTGAGCGCGGTAGCTCAGGTCGAGGTCTTCGGTCAGGGTGCGCGCGCTCCAGCCGCCGGCGGCCTCGATCGCGGCCTTGCGCCAGATGCCCGCGGTGCCGGTGAAGTTCGTGAACCAGCCCGATCCCGACCTCACCGCCTGCTCCACCAGGAAGTGGAAGTCGATCGCCAGAGCCTGCAGGCGGGTGAACCACGAGTAGGACTCGTTTAGGTGTCCCCAGCGCGCCTGGACGAAGCCGACGCGGTCGTCCTCGAAAGCCCCCACCAGCCGGCGCAGGAACTCCGGCGGCGGCACGAAATCGGCGTCGAAGATCGCGATGAACGGCGCCTCGGTCAGCTGCAGCCCGTGCGCCAGCGCGCCGGCCTTGTAGCCGTCGCGGCTGTCGCGCCGGACGTGACTGATTCGGAGCCCCTCAGCCGCCCAGCGCCGCACCGCCTCCGCCACGATGTCCACGGTCATGTCGTCGGAGTCGTCGAGGGCCTGGATCTCCAGCCGCTCGCGGGGCCAGTCGAGCCGCGCCACGGCGTCGATGACTCGCTCGGCGACGTAGCGCTCGTTGTAGATCGGGATCTGGACGCAGACCGGCGGCTCGGCGCCGGCCTCCACCTCGCGCGGTTGAACCGCTTTGACCCTGATCGATCGCCAGCTCAGGTAAAGCAGGTTCGCGCCGAAGAGGAAGAGCGCGAGGCTGGACACGGCCAGGATGCCGCCGACGACGATGACGGCGGCGATCAAATGGCCGGCCCGCGATCAAACAGGGTGTAGGGGCGCATGGTCGAGCGGACGAGCTCGACGCGGCGCAGGGCGTCCGGCCGGTGGCGGCGCGTCCACATCATGTAGCGCCAGGCGCGCTCGCCCAGCAGCCTGGCGGGGCTCTCCAGAAGCCGCGGGTACAGCCAGCGCGGAGCCCGGCGGTCCACTGTCACGGCCCAGCGCCCACGCCGCCCTGCGAGCTGCGGAAACAGCTCCAGCAGCGCGGGATTCGCGGCCAGCGCGCCGGCGAGGAAGTCCTGGCCGAAGACCGGCTCCTGCACCAGCAGCTCGAAGGCCATCCCGGCGTCCTGACGCGCCAGTGGCGTCCAGTCAGAGCGCTCTGTCACGAGGTTGGCGGTCATCAGCCGCGGCGCCAGCGGCCGCCGCGAGAGGTCGTCCACCGGCTTGCCCCGGTAGCGCAGGGCGTGGAGCAGGCCGAGGACGTTCAGGACCACGTACGCCTGGTGCTTGTATCCGTCCTCGACCACGAGATTCAGGTCGACGTCGTCCGCGAGGTCGAAGCCGCCGCTGGCGAGCGAGCCCGCGATGGAGACGCTGATGACGAATGGCGCGGCGGCCACGAAGCGGCGGATGAACTCGAGGGCGACCGGTGTGTAGACCTCGGCCGATGCGCCGTGCCGCGCCGCGCGGCCGGCGATGGCGGGCGCTCGCTCGGCCAGCCGCCGGCTGAGCACAAGGCCCTCGATGTCGACCATGTCCGGGCTCGACGCGACAGCGCGCCGGACTTCGTGAACTCCGAGCGCACCGCCCAGGCAGATCTCACCCAACCGGCCCGCGGAGAGCGCGTAGCCGCGTCGCTCCAGCAGCTCCGCGGTGGCGCGGACCCTCTCGGACGCGGTGGGCGCGACCAAGTCGGTGCGAGCGAGGGCCATACGAGCGCAACGCGCCGCGCCGGGGGGTATTCCTAGGCTGCGATCTCCTGCGCGACCTTCAGAAGGTCGGAATCCGGCACCGTCCCGGTGATCACAGCCGTGATCCCGTTGATGCGTAAGACCACCATACGGGTGCCGTTCACCGTCTCCTCGGCAGGCTGCGGCGTGCCGACCGCCTTGCGCAGCCATGAGATGTGCACGGTCTGGCCGTGAAGCTGGTAGGTCACGGTGGCGATTCCGATGTCGTGCGGCCAGTCCATGCGCGCGCCTTCAGGCTGCAGCCCGCTGACAGCGACCAACGGCACGCGGTTGCCGTACTGCTCCGTGCACCACCTGGCGACATCGGTCGCATCCGTTGAGTGGTACTGCGGCTGCCGCCCGGCGACCAGCACCGCGGCCGCCAGGGCCGGGTCCGGGCTCATGTTGACGATCTCGAGGCTCACCACGGCGATGGCCGCGGCGAAGGCGAGCGCGAGCGGGGCCACCCGCCGCGTGACCAGGCGGCTGCGCCAGGCAGGTGTCGCGGGCGCTGCGTAAGCGGCCTCGCGGAGCCTGGCGCGCAGCATCTGGTGGGCGGTCAGCTCGACCGAGCACTCCTCGCAGTCGCGCACGTGCGCCTGGGTCTCCGCGGGCACGAGGCCGAGCTCTCCGTCGGCGATCGCGGCCAGGTACGGCCGGTGCTGCGCGTGATCCACGGCCATCAGCTCCCGCCCTCGGCGAGCCGGCGCATCAGGAGCCGGCGCCCGCGGTAGATGCGCGACATCACCGTGCCGATCGGCACTCCCAGCTTGTCCGCCACTTGTTGATACGTCATCTCTTCGATTGCGGTGAGGCGAAGTGGCTCCGCGAAAGTCGGCGGCAGGGTGCGAAACGCCGCCATCAGCGCGCGCACGTCAGCGCGGGCGAGCACAGCTTGCTCCACTGGATCGAAAACGCCGGGATCGGCCGGTAATTCCATCTCCAGCTCATCGGCGGAGACGGAGGGCCGGCGGGCAGCGGTCCGGATGCGGCTGATGTGGAGGTTGCGTGCGATCGCAAAGAGCCAGGCGCTCAAGTTGGTGCCCGGCCGGAAGCGGTCAGCCGCGCCGAGCGCGCGCGCCACCGTCTCCTGCGCCAGGTCCTCGGCGTCGGCCGCGTCGCGCGTCAGTGAGTACGCGAAGCCGCGCAGGCGCGGGGCCTGGGCGGCGATGTCGTCGGGCAGGCGTTCGCGCGCGTCTGCGTCCGGCTCAGGCTCCACGCTTCGGAGCATATGACCGAGTACCCACACCGGTCCAAACTCATTCCCGTGAAAGTGGCCCTGCTCACCCGCGAATACCCGCCCGAGATCTACGGCGGGGCAGGTGTGCATGTGGAGTACCTGGCACGCGAGCTGTCACGGCTGGTGAACCTCCAGGTCCACTGCTTCGGCGGGCCGCGCCAGTCGCCCCTGGTCGCCGCCAGCTACGAGCCGTGGGACGAGCTGGCGGGCCCGGAGCTCCACCTCGCTGCGCTGCGCACGATGTCGGTCGACCTCGCGATGGTCGCGGGGGTCCAGGGTGTCGACCTCGCCCACAGCCACACCTGGTACGCGAACTTCGCCGGCCACCTGGCGAAGCTGCTCTACGGCATCCCGCACGTGATGACGACGCACAGCCTCGAGCCGCTGCGGCCGTGGAAGGCGGAGCAGCTGGGCGGCGGCTATGCCGTCTCCTCGTTTTGCGAGCGGACCGCGATCGAGTCTGCGGATGCGGTCATCGCGGTCAGCACCGAGATGCGAGGGGACGTGCTGCGCGCCTATCCCGCGGTCGACCCCGCGCGCGTGCGCGTCATCCATGGCGGAGTCGATCCCGACGAGTACCAGCCGGACCACGCCACCGACGTGCTCCAGCGCTACGGCATCGATCCCGCGCGCCCGATCGTCCTTTACTTCGGCCGCATCAGCCGGCAGAAGGGCATCGTCCACCTGCTCGAGGCGGCGCCCATGCTCCAGGGCGGGGCCGAGCTCGTCTTGAGGGCCGGCCCGGCGGACACGGAGGAGCAGGCCGAGGAGGTGCGGGAGCTGGTGCGCGACCTCCAGGCCCGCAGGGGCGGCGTCGTGCTGATCGAAGAGCTGCTGCCCAGGCGCGACCTGGTCCAGCTCCTGACGCACGCCGCCGTCTTCGTCTGCCCGTCCATCTACGAGCCGTTCGGCTTGGTGAACCTCGAAGCGATGGCGTGCCGCACGCCGGTGGTGGCGAGCAAGGTGGGCGGCATCCTCGACATCGTGGTCGACGGCGTCACGGGCATCCTCGTCGGGTTCGAGCCAGGCGACGACGCCTACGGCAGGCCCGCCGACCCAGCGCGGTTCGCTCACGACCTGGCGGCGGCGGTCAACAAGGTGCTGGCCGACCCCGAGCTGGCCCGCGCCCTGGGGGACGCGGGCCGTCAGCGAGTGGTGGACGAGTTCAGCTGGTCGGAGATTGCGAGGCGGACGGAGCAGCTGTACCAGGAGCTGCTGTCCGCGGGTGCAGCGTCCAGAGGGGCAGCCAGCCCTTCTGCACCTTGTCGATGATCGCGTCGGCCTGGTTCTGCTTGATCTTGCCGGCCTGAACCAGCTTCTGCAGTCGCGGCTTGAGGTCGGCAACCACGGCAGCTGTGAACTGCGACTTGTTCATGCCGGCCTTGGCCGCAAGCTGCTCCACGCTGGTGCCGCCGCGCACATCGGTGCGGAGCTGCCGCAGCGTGAGGTGGAGCACGTCGGCCTCTGAGCGGATGACCAGCCGCCGCGCGCGGATGCCGAGCCGGCGGGCGGTGGTCGAAGCGGCTTGCTTGGCTGTCGCAGTGACGGTGGAGTGACCGGAAGCGAGCGCGGCGTTGATGGCGGGGCCGGCGCCGGCGGCGCTGCCCGCGGCCAGCACCAGCCCGACGGCTCCGGCGCCGAGAACCTTGGTGAGGAACGGGATTCTGAACATCATGGTCGAGAGCCTGGCGGCGACCTGTCAGAGGGGCCCAACGGAAAAGGTCAGGAGTCTGTAATTTGCCGGGGATGACTCATGCCGCGGTGCCGGCCAAACCCGCGATTTCTCCAAAAGTGTCCCGGTCGTTGAGCTCCGAAGCGGGCATTTCTCCCGAAATGCCCCACTTTGGCCGGCGCCGAGGATGACGTCCGCCCTCGACCTCTTCAGCGAGCCCACGCGAGCCTGGTTCGAGGCCGCGCTGGGCACGCCGACGGACATCCAGGAGAAGGGGTGGCGCGAGGTCGCGCGCGGGGCGCACACGCTGATGGCCGCGCCCACCGGCAGTGGCAAGACGCTGGCCGCCTTCCTCTGGGCGATCGACCGCCTGGCCGAGGAGTCGACGCCGCCGCCGGCCGACCGCTGCCGCGTCCTTTATATCTCCCCGCTGAAGGCGCTGGCCGTCGACATCGACCGCAACCTGCGGGCGCCGCTGCAGGGGGTCGCCATCGAGCGCGAGCTGCGGTCCCTGCCGCCGGCGCCGCTGCGAGCCGCCATCCGCACCGGTGACACGCCGGCCCAGGAGCGGCGTGAGATCGAGCGCCACCCGCCCGACGTCCTGATCACCACGCCGGAGTCCCTGTTTCTGCTGCTGACCAGCGCGGCGCGTCGCGTGCTGAAGAGCGTGCGCTGGGTGATCGTCGACGAGATTCACGCCGTCGCCGGCGACAAGCGCGGAGCCCACCTCGCGCTGAGCCTGGAACGACTCGCCGCGCTCACCGACCGCGACCCCCAGCGGATCGGGCTCTCGGCGACTGTCCGGCCGCTGGATGAGGTCGCGCGCTTCCTAGGCGGCGACCGCGAGGTGGCGATCGCCGACGCGGGTCGCATGCGCGCGGTGGAGGTCTCGGTCCAGGTGCCGGTCGACGACATGGCCGACCTCGCGATGGGCGCCGAGCCGCTGCCATCGGGGCCCGCCGCGGCCCTCGCGGCGCCGCTCGAGGTCCGCCGCAGCATCTGGCCGGCTCTCCAGCAGCGCCTGCTCGAGCTGGTGCTCGCTCATCGCTCGACGATCGTCTTCGTCAACTCGCGCCGGCTGGCCGAGCGCCTCGCCGCACGGCTGAACGAGCTCAGCGGGGAGGACCTGGTGCGCGCCCACCACGGATCGATCGCGCGCGAGCAGCGCCTGGAGATCGAGGACGCGCTGAAACGCGGTTCGCTGCGGGGCCTGGTGGCCACCTCCAGCCTCGAACTCGGCATTGACATGGGCGCAGTCGATCTCGTGGTCCAGGTCGAGGCGCCGCCCAGCGTCGCCAACGGGCTGCAGCGAATCGGTCGCGCCGGCCACTCGGTCGGCGAGGTCTCCCGAGGCGTCCTGCTGCCCAAGTACCGGGGGGACCTGCTCGAGGCCGCGGCGGTGACGCAGCGGATGCTGCGGGCGGAGATCGAGGCGATCCGCGTGCCGCAGAACCCGATCGACGTGCTCGCCCAGCACGTCGTCGCGATGTGCGCGCTCGAGGAGCAGGCGGTCGGGGACGTAGGGCGCGTCGTGCGCCGAGCGCATCCGTTTCGGCGGCTCGGCGATCGAGCCCTCGCTTCGGTGCTCGACATGCTCAGCGGCCGCTACCCGTCAACCGAGTTCGCCGAGCTGCGGCCCCGCCTCACCTGGGACCGGCTGAACGACCGGCTGAAGGCCCGCCCCGGCGCTCAGCGCCTTGCCGTCACCAACGCCGGCACGATTCCGGACCGCGGCCTGTACACGGTCAACCTGCTCGAAGACGGCAAGCGGGTCGGGGAGCTGGACGAGGAGATGGTGTTCGAGTCGCGCGTGGGCGAGACATTCGTCCTCGGCGCCAGCACCTGGCGGATCGCGGAGATCACCCAGTCGCAGGTCCTCGTGACCCCGGCTCCAGGCGAGCCGGGGAAGATCGCGTTCTGGAAAGGCGACACGCCCGCACGCCCGGCAGAGCTGGGCCGCTCACTCGGCGCGCTCGTGCGGGAGCTGCGCGGCCTGGCCCCGGACGCGGCCGGGCAGCTGCTCCAGGATCGCTGCGGCCTGGACGAGCAAGCCGCGGTCAACCTGGTCGCCTACCTGGAGGACCAGGCCGCGGCCACCGGCGCTGTCCCCGACGACCGGACGATCGTGATCGAGAGATTCAGGGACGAGGTCGGCGACTGGCGCGTCTGTCTGCTCACGCCTTACGGCGGCCGGGTCCACGCTCCCTGGGCCCTGGCGCTGCGCGCGCGGCTCGGCGGGCGCCTCGGGATCGACGTCCGCTCCATGCACGCCGACGACGGCATCGTCCTCCAGCTGCCGGACGTCGACGACCCGCCCGAGCTCGATGAGCTGCTGCTGGACCCGCAGGACATGGAAGAGCTGCTGCGCGCCGAGCTGCCGGGGTCGGCGCTGTTCGCGGCCGCTTTCCGTGAGAGCGCGGCCCGGGCCCTGCTTCTGCCTCGCAAGCAACCCGGCCGCCGCACGCCGCTCTGGCAGCAGCGTCAGCGGGGAGGCGAGCTCCTGCAGGCGGCCTCGAGGCACCCGGACTTCCCGATCCTCGCGGAGGCATACCGGGAGTGCATGAACGATTTCTTCGACCTGCCCGCGCTGCGCGACCTGCTCGCCGGAGTCCGCTCGCACCAGGTGCGTGTGGTGGCGGTGGACACCGAGCGGGCGTCCCCGTTTGCGGCCTCGCTGCTTTTCGATTACGTCGGGCAGTACCTCTACGAAGGCGACCAGCCGCTGGCCGAGCGCCGTGCGCAGGCTCTCGCTCTGGATCGCGAGCTGCTCCAGGAGCTGCTCGGGGAGGAGGAGCTGCGCGAGCTGCTCGATCCCGAGGCCATGGCCGAGCTGGAGCTCGACCTGCAGGGGCTGCGGCCCGAGCGCTGGCCGCGAGATGTCGACGAAGCCCACGACGTGCTGGCGCGGCTCGGTGACCTGGAGGCGGAGGAGCTCGAGGCTCGGGGACTGCGCGCCGAGTGGGTCGACGAGCTGCGCTCGGCCCGCCGCGCGCTGCGCGTGAGGATCGGCCGCCGCGAGCGCTTGATCGCGGTCGAGGACGCGGCGGTGTACCGGGACGCCCTGGGCGTCGCGCTGCCGCCGGGCCTCCCGGCCGAGCTCTTGGGGCCTGCGATCGAGCCCCTCGAGCAGCTGCTGACGCGCTGGGCGCGAACCCACGTCCCCTTCGGTGCCTCGGAGCCGGCTCAGCGCTGGGGAGTGCCGGTCGCGCAGGTGGAGGCCGAGCTGGCCAAGCTGGCCGCGGCGGACAGGCTGGTGGCCGGCGAGTTCCGTCCGGGGGGGCGGGGGCGCGAGTATTCCCATCCCGAAGTCCTGCGCTCGCTGCGCCGCCGCTCGCTCGCCGCGCTGCGGCGCGAGGTGGAGGCGGTGCCGCGCGACACGCTGGCGCGATTCCTGCCCGCCTGGCAGGGCGTCGGCGCGGCCGCGCCCGGGCTCGAGCGGCTGCTCGAGGTCGTGTTCCAGCTGCAGGGCCTGGCGCTCCCGGCGTCGGTGCTGGAACGCGACGTGCTGCCCGCCCGGGTGCGCGACTACTCGCCGCGCCTGCTCGACGAGCTCGTCTCGATGGGCGAGGTCGTCTGGGCGGGGCAGGGCGCTCTGGGTCCAAGCGACGGCCGCGTTGCGCTCTACCTGCGCTCTGAGATCGAGCGGCTGCTGCCTGAGCCGGGCGGGGCGCCCGCCTCGGAGCTGCACTCGCGTCTGCGCGATCACCTGGAGCGCCGGGGCGCCAGCTTCTTCCGCGAGCTCCTGGCCGCGTCGGGCGAGAAGGACCAAGAAGTCGTTTTGGAGGCGCTCTGGGACCTCGTTTGGAGCGGCGAGGTGACCAACGACACCTACGGCCCGCTGCGCGGTCTCGGCCCGGTGAGCCGCCGTCCACGGCGGCCGCGCCTTTCCGGGCTGACGCCGCCGCGGGCGGCAGGCCGCTGGTCGCTGCTCGGCCACGGCTCGGCGGCGCCGACCGAGCGCTGGCATGCCCAGGCCGGCGCGCTCCTGCAGCGGCATGGCGTGCTGACGCGCGAGGCGGTGCTCGCCGAGGGCAGGCCGGGCGGCTTCGCCCAGCTGTACCCGGTCCTGCGCGCGATGGAGGAAGCCGGCCGCGTCAGGCGGGGCTACTTCGTCGGGGGGATGGGCGGATCGCAGTTCGCGCTGCCCGGGGCAGTCGACAGGCTGCGCTCGCTGCGCGATGCCGGCGGCGATGTGCTCTGTCTGGCCGCCACCGACCCGGCCCAGCCGTTCGGAGCTGTCCTGCCCTGGCCGGAAGGCGGGCGGATGGCGCGCCAACCCGGTGCCTACGTCGTGCTGGACGGCGGCTCGCTCGCCTGCTACCTGGAGCGCGGCGGCCGCACATTGCAGACGGCGGCGGAGCTGACGCCGCGCCACCTGCGGGTGCTGGCCGATGCGGCGCTGCGCGCCGGCAAGCTGGAGATCCAGATGGCCGACGGCCAGCCGGTGCACGAGTCGTCCCTGGCCGGGGCGCTTCGCGAGGTCGGTTTCGGAGCCAGCCCGAGGGGCATGGTGCTGTACCCGAAAGTGGCGGGGGCCGGCGGCCGCTCTGCCTGAGGGCGACACGATCGCGCTGACCGCCACCGCGTTGGAGCGCTGGCTGTCAGGCCAGGTGGTTCGTTCGGCGCGGCCCGCCAAGTTCAGTCGCGTCGCCGGCAGCCGCGTGGATGGAGTCGAGACCACCGGCAAGCACCTTTTCGTGCGCTTCGACTCCGGCCTGGCCCTGCACTCCCACCTGGGCATGAGCGGCTCGTGGCACCTCTACCGGCCGGGCGAGCGGTGGCGCATGCCCGAGCGGACGGCGTCGGTCGTGCTGGAGTTCGATGACGCGGTGGCGGTCTGCTTTCGGGCCTCGGTGTCCGAGCTCGTCCGCGGGCGATCCGGCGTCGAGCACCTTGGACCGGACGTCCTCGCACCTGACTTTGACGCGGCGCTGGCCGCGGCCCGCGCACGCGCCCTCGGCAGCGCGACGGTCGGCGAAGCGCTGCTCGACCAGCGCGCGGCGGCCGGCATCGGCAACGTGTACCGCTGCGAGGTCTTGTGGATGCACCAGCTATCGCCCTTCCGGCCGCTCGCGGACTGCGATGACGCAGTCCTGACTGCCCTCTTCGCATCATCGCGGGAGGTCATGAAGCACAACGCCGGCGGCTCGGCGGCTCGTGTCTTTCCGCATGGGCGCGCCGCTGTGCATGGCCGCGCCGGCAGGCCCTGTCCTCGCTGCGGAACGCTGGTGCAGGCACGGCGCCTGGGCGAGCAGGCGCGGCTCGCCTACTGGTGTCCCGGCTGTCAGCGGTAGGATCGACCCAAGGTGGCCAAGCGAAAACCGCCCAAGCTCCCATATCGCCCAGAGGACACTTGGGAGACCAAGGCCCGGCAATTCGACAACCGCGTCGAAGGCTGGCTCTCCGACCTGGAGCGCTACGTGCTCAGGCGCTGGCCCAATCTCGCTCGGCGGCTGGGCATCGGGCCGCGCTAGGCGCCGGCTCGAGCTTGGAGGCGGCCGGGTAAACTGGCCCCCTGGTTCGGGGAGTAGCGTAGCCCGGCAGCGCACTTGGCTGGGGGCCAAGGGGTCGCGGGTTCAAATCCCGCCTCCCCGACCAAACCCGGCCCCGCCCCTCGCCGCTAAACTCTCCGCAACCTTGACCGGCGAGCTGCTGGCCGACTACCCGCAAAGCCGGTTCTACGACGAGCTGATCGGGGCCGACGGCGCCCCGCGAGCAGCCGGCGGGCGGCTGCACAAGCTGCTGACCGGGTTGAGTGGCGCAGAGCTCAAAGAACGCCACGACGTCGCCCAGCGCAGCTTTCGCAACCACGGCATCACCTTCACCGTCTATCAGGACGACCGCGGGATCGAGAAGATCTTCCCGTTCGACCTGGTGCCGCGGGTCTTCACGGCGCGGACCTGGCAGAACCTCGAAGCCGGCCTCCGCCAGCGGGTGCAGGCGCTCAACCACTTCCTCGACGACGTCTACGGCGAGCGGCGGATCCTCCGCGACGGCGCGGTGCCCGCCGAGGTCGTCCTGTCCTCCAAGCTCTTCCGCCGCGAGCTCTGCGGCTTTCCGTTTCCGCATGGCCTGCACTGCCACGTCTCCGGCATCGACCTCGTACGGGACGGCCAGGGCGAGTTTCGAGTCCTCGAGGACAACCTGCGGACGCCGTCAGGCGTCTCCTACATGCTGGCGAACCGCCAGGTGCTGAAGCGCGTCTTTCCCGAGCTGTTTGCCGGCTACCGCGTGCGGCCGATCGAGAGCTACAGCCAGCAACTGCTGACCAACCTGATCTGGCTGGCCCGCGAGCGGGTCGACCACCCGGTGGTCGGAATCCTGACGCCGGGCATCTACAACGCGGCGTACTTCGAGCACGTCTACCTGGCCAAGCAGATGGGAGTCGAGCTCGTGGAGGGCTCCGATCTGCTGGTCGACCGCGACCGGGTCTTCATGCGCACTACGGGTGGGCTGCAGCAGATCCACGTCCTCTACCGCCGCATCGACGACGAGTGGCTCGACCCGCTGCACGGCCGGCACGACTCGATCCTGGGCACGCCGGGGCTGCTGAACGCCTACCGCGCGGGCGGGATCATCATCGCCAACGCACCCGGCAATGGGGTGGCCGACGACAAGGCTGTCTACCCCTACGTGCCGGCGATGATCCGCTACTACCTCGGTGAGGAGCCGATCCTGCCCAACGTCCAGACCTATGTCTGCGCGGTTGAGAAGGACCGCCGCTACGTCCTCGAACACCTGCCCGACCTCGTCATCAAGAGCGTCGGCGAGTCGGGAGGCTACGGCATGCTCATCGGCCCTACGGCCAGCCGTTCGGACCTGGAACGAGTTCGCGGCCGCATCCAAGCCGACCCTCGTGGTTACATCGCCCAGCCGGTGGTCGACATCTCGGTGCAGCCGACCTTCGACGGCCGCGCTCTCTCTCCGCGCCATCAAGACCTCAGGCCCTTCGTGCTGATGGGCGAGCGCATCACGGTGACACCCGGCGGCCTTACGAGGGTGGCGCTTCGCCCCGGTTCGCTGGTCGTCAACAGCTCGCAGGGTGGCGGCAGCCGCGACACCTGGGTGCTGGCCGCCGAGGGCGAGGAGGCCGAAAGCTGAGGCCCGCGACCGCATGATGCTGTCCCGGGTGGCGGGCTCCCTGTACCGGCTCGGTGGGCTGGTCGAACGTGCGGACCATGTCGCTCGCGTGGTCGACGTCCACGTCGGCCTCGCCCTCGACCGCGGTCGCAACCTCGATGCGGCGTTCTGGCCCGATCTGCAGCGCGCCCTCGCGCTGGCAGGCGCCGGCGACGCGGACGCACACGGCACGATGCTCGCGGCTCGAACCGAGGTGAGCGTCGCTGTCCAGGCGGCCCGCCGCGAGGCGATGTCGGTCCGGCCCTCGCTGTCGAGCGAGGTCTACGAGGGAGTCAACGACCTGCAGTGGGTCCTGGAAGACGCGGGCGAGAACTTCCACGAGTTCGCGGCTAGGATCCAGCGCGGCGTCGCACTCCTACACGGGCTGACCGAGGAGTCGATGTCCCACGACGAGGCGTGGGAGTTCCTACGCCTGGGTCAGCGCCTGGCGCGCGCGCGCTCCGTCGTGCCCCTGGTCACCGACAAGCTGCGCCGGCTCGCCGGCACCGACGACGCCGTGGCCTGGGCCGGCGTGCTTCGCTCCTGCAGCGCCTTCGAGGCCTATCGATGGCGCTTCTCGGCCGCGGTCACGGCAGCTGGCGTGGCCCAGTTCCTGCTGCTGGATCGGACGCTGCCGCGTTCTGCGCGGCACGCGGTCACCGAGGCGCTCGCGGGCGTGAAGCGCATCGACGGTCCCGGCGAGGCCAAGGTTCCGCACCGGGTGTTGGGCCGCCTTGCGAGCCTGCTCGAGTACACGGTGGCTGAGGACGTCGTCGTCGATCCCATCGGCTTCGCCACTGCCTACGGCGAGATAGCGCTCCACCTCGAGGACGCGCTCACCGCGACCTACTTCCGACCCACCCGTCTGCCGGATGAGCGCGCACTGGTGACGCCGCCGATCTGGACCTCGCAGTCCCAGCAGCAGTGAGGCTCGCCGTCCGGCATCACACGCGGCTCACCTACGAGCGTCCCATCGCCGAGACGCACATGGAGCTGCGGCTCCGGCCGCGGCCCGGGGCGGGCCAGGTGGTCGAGTCGTACCGGCTCCGCGTCGAGCCCGACTCCGAGATCCGCGACTACACCGACGCCTTCGCCAACCGTGTCGACTACTTCAACCACCTGGCGCCCCACGACCACGTGGACGTCACGAGCGACTCTGTTGTGGTCACAGCCGCCGGCGTCGCCGATCCCGATGGAACCGACTTCCCCAGCGACTACCTCCAGTTCCGCGGGCCTGTCCAAGAGGTCGCCGGCGTGCGTCGCCTCGCTCGCGGGGTGAAGGGAGACTCGGTCGAGGCGCGGCTCGACAACCTGGCGGTCCAGATCAACGCCAAGTTCGAGTACCGGCCCCAGACGACGCATGTCTACACCGCCGTGGAGGAGGTCATCAAGGCCGGCACCGGCGTCTGCCAAGACTTCGCGCACCTGTTCGTCGCGGTGGCCCGCTCGCTCGGCCTGCCGGCACGCTACGTCAGCGGCTACATCCACGGCGGCGCCGGGCACCAGGGCGCCGGTGCATCGCACGCGTGGGCCGAGGCGCTGGTGCCCGGTCTCGGCTGGGTCGGCTACGACCCGACCAACCCGATCCGGACTTCTGAGCACCACGTGCGCGTTGCCGTGGGCCGGGACTACCAGGACGTCGCCCCGACGCGCGGCACCTACCTCGGCGCCGCCGAGGAGGTGATGACGGTAGAGGTGACCACCCGCGTGGCGGACTAGCCCGTCAGCTCAGGCGGTGGCGCCCCGCGGGCCGGAGGTGCCCGCCCCGCGCCGTGACAGCGCGTCGATGAGGACCGCGGCGAGCAGCACGAGGCCGGTCACGATGAACTCCCACTCCACAGACAGGCCCAGCAGGTACATGCCGTTGTAGATGCCGCCGATCACCAGCCCCCCCAGGAGCCCGTGGATGACCTTCCCGCGGCCGCCAAACAGGCTCGTGCCGCCGATGACCGCGGCGGCCACCGCATAGAGGACCAGCTGGCCGCCGTCGACGTTGTTCGACATACCGCCGAGGTACGACGCGTAGAGCAGGCCGCCGATGCCCGCCGTGACCGAGCAAAGCACGAAGGCGATCGTGCGCACGCCGGCCAGGTCGATGCCGGCGCGGCGCGCAGCCTCCGCGTTGCCGCCGATGGCGTAGACGTAGCGGCCGTACTTGGTCCGCTGTAGCAGCAGCGTCCAGGCGGCGAAGATCGCGAGCACGATCACGATCACCCAGGGCACTCCCTCCAACACACCGTTGTTCGCCCGGTTCACGTTGCAGATCGCGACCACGACGACGCCGGTCACGGCGATCGCCGCGATCTTGATGAGGGTGAGGCCTGGCGGCGGCGCGACAAGCCCGCTGCGGCGCCGTGAGCTGTCGCGGCGCCAGAACCAAAGGCCCAGCAGGCCCACGACGATCGCCATGCCGATCCAGCTGACGACCGGGTCGATCGTGCCCCACATCAGGTTGTAGATCGTCTGCAAGTTGCCGTTCGATCCCGAGAGGCTCGGGTAGCCGGAGAAGGGACCGAGCAGCAGGATCTGCAGCATCACGCCGCGGAGGATGAGGAACCCGGCGAGCGTCACCACGAAGGAGGGGACTCCCAACCGGCTCACGATGGTGCCCTGGATCGCACCCACCGCAGCGCAGGCCAGCAAGCCGGCCGGGATGGCGGCCCACCAGGACCAGTGCGTGGTGACGGGCTGCACCAGCTGGACGGTGATCGCCGCGCCGACCGCGGCGGTGAAGCCAACCGAGAGGTCGATCTCGCCGAGCAGGAGAGCGAAGCCCATCGCCATCGCCAGCACCATGAAGACGGCGCTCTGCTGGAAAAGGTTGACCAGGTTGGAGGGCGACGCGAAGACGTGGTTCGGGCTGATCGCCTGGAAAACGAGGGCGATCAGCAGGAGTCCGACGACGACCGGCAGCACTCCGCTGTCGCCGCCGCGGACCCGCGCGACGTAACCGCGGACGTATTCGCCCAACGAGTTTGCGACGAGCTCGGGCGGGACCTCGATCTCGCTCGCTTTGACCGCGGCGGTGGGGTCCTCGACCTGGTCGGCGGCTTCGGTGGCGCTCACTGCGTGTCACCCGTCGCGGCGGCGCGACTCGAGCTGCCGCTCGTCATGTAGTCGACCACCCGCTGGCGGTCGAACTCGCCGGCCGGCCCCTGGGCGACCATCCGGCCGAGGTAGAGCACCGCGATCCGGTCGGCGACCTCGAAAACGTCGTTGAGGTTGTGCGAGATGACCATGACGGCCAGCCCGTGGTCGCGCAAGCGCGTGATCAGGTCGAGCACCATCCGCGTCTGCACGACGCCCAGGGCGGCCGTGGGCTCGTCGAGCATCACCAGCTTCGAGTTCCACATCACCGCTCGGGCCACGGCGACCGACTGGCGCTGGCCACCCGAGAGCGAGGCCACGGGCTGCCGGATCGAGCGCACGGTCGTGACGCGCAGGCTCGACAGGGTCTCCGCCGCGGCGCGCTCCATGCTGTCCTCGTCCAGCAGGACACCGTTCTGGACGCGCTCGCGGCCCAGAAACATGTTCTGGACGATGTCCAGGTTGTCCGCCAGGGCAAGGTCCTGGTAGACCGTCTCGATTCCGAGCGCCGCCGCATCCCGGGGCGTCCGGAGGTGGACGGGCTCGCCCTGCCAGGAGATCTGGCCGTGCTCGGGGGCATGGATGCCCGCGATGCACTTCGTGAGGACCGACTTGCCGGCGCCGTTGTCGCCGCAGAGGGCGGTGACCTGACCGGCCGGGAGGTCGAAGTCCACGTCGTAGAGGGCCTGGACGGGCCCGAAGTGCTTCGAGAGGCCGCGGACCTCCAGCAGATTGCCGCCCTCGCTCACGTCATGACCCTCGCTTGAGAGATGATGCGCCGCCGCGCGCAGGGCGCGGCGGCGCGATTTCCGTGCTTGTTAGCCCGAGATACCTGCCGCCTGGCAGGCCGCGGCGCCGGCCGCCGAGCAGAGTGCCCCGGCGTCCACGAACTTGTCCTTGATCACGGTGCTGTTCATGTTGGTCGCGTCGACCCACTTCGGGGTCAGCAGCGAGGCCGGCTGGGTGCTGCCGTTGGCGCCGCTGGGCGGCGACGTGGTGTTGTTGACCAGACCGGCGGGCGGCTGCTTGCCCGCGCGCAGGATCGTCGCCAGGGCGACCGCGTCCTGGGCTTCGAGGTACACGGCCTTGTAGACCGAGCCGCACTGGTATCCCTGCAGGACGTTGACCATGCCCTGGAGGGTGGCGTCCTGGCCGGTGGTGGGGATCTTCTTCGCGGCGACGCCCTTGTTCTTGAGGACCTGGATCACGGCGTTGCCGAGCCCGTCGTTCGCTTCCACAGTGGCGTTGATCTCAGGGTGGGCCGTGAACTGCTGCTGGAAGATCGTGCCGCCGGTGCTGTTCGTCCAGCCCGGGGTGATCTTGTCGCCGACCAGCGTGTATCCGGCGCTGTTGTTCAGGCCGGCGTTCAAAGGCGTGCTGTTCTGGTTCCAGATCACCGAGTTGTAGCCCTGGGCGAAGGAGACCGCGTTCGGATCGGTGTCCTCACCGCCGTCGAGCTGGAACACCTTCGGCGACGAGACGCCCCAGGACGTCACGCACTGCATGAATCCCTGGCCGATGAGCTTGCCGACCTGGACGTTGTCGAAGCTGACGTAGTAGACGTTGCTGCCCGTGAAGGTGGCGCGGTCGTAGCTGATGGTCTTGACGCCGTGCTGCTGCGCGTACGCCTGAATCTGGGAGCCGACCGTGCTGTCGATCGGGTCGAAGACCAGCACTTTGGCGCCGTTGGTGATGTCCGCTTGCGCGTCCGCCAGCTCGGTGGCGTCGCTGCCCTGGGCGTTGTCGATCTTGAAGTCGCTGGATTTGTAGCCGGCTTCTGTGAACGCCTTGGTCAGGTAGGGCGCGTCGAAGTTGATGTAACGCGTCGACGAGGTGGTGTCCGGCAGGATCACGCCTACGAGTCCGGACCCGGCAGCCTCCAGGCCCTTGAACTGCGCCATCACGGTGAAGGCGTTGTCAAAGGAGTCGACGCCGACCGACGGGACCGAGGCGCTGCCGCCACCGCCCGTGCTGCTGGGGGTGTTGTTTCCGCAGGCGGCGACGACGATGGCCGCCATCCCCACGACGGCTCCCATCGCGAAACGCTTGAGTTGCGGCCGATGCATCTGGGGCCTGACCTCCTATTGCTCAGGGCACCTCAACTGCCCCGGGTACCTGCCGAGGACCTTCCGGTCCTCCCGCTGCCCTCTTCCCTGGCGGGGCGAGAGTGCGCCGGCAGCGGGTCCACTCACATGGCTTCCGATTTGAACGCGCAGAGCATGGGGCTCGCCGGGTGGTTTGTCAAGAGGGCGGAAGTTTCTCGAGAGTGGTTTGCCTAGACTGTTGACAAACAGACCGCGGTCGCCATAGTTCGCGTGAGAAATGCCAAAGCGGGAAGAGGGCACCCTGTCGTGGTTGCGCGGCGTGAACCGGGAGCGCCTGGTCGATGCTCTGCGCCGCAGCGAACGCCTGAGCCAGGCCGATCTGGCACGCCTCACCGGGCTGTCGCGGACCACCGTCTCGAGCCTGGTCGCGGAGCTCAAGGGCGAGGGTCTCGTGCGAGAGGTGGCGGTGGCACGCCCAGGCCGGCGCGGCGGCCGCCCAGCCCTGCAGCTGATGCTCGAGGAAGGTCGCAAGGCGGTGGTCGGGATCGACTTCGGGCACTCCCACGTGCTTGTCGCGATCGCCGAGCCAGGCCCGCACATTCTGGCTGAACGAAGCGTCGCGCTCGACGTCGACCACGACGCGCGTGCCGCGCTCGACACGGCGGCGCGGCTGGTCGACGAGGTGATCAGCGCGGCCGGCCTCGGCCCGGAGGGCCTGATCGGGGTGGGAATGGGCGTGCCCGGCCCGGTCGACCGGGCCCGTGGCACGGTCGGCTCGACGACCATCCTGCCGGCGTGGACGGGCCTTCACATCGCCGACGAGATCGGCGGCCGGCTCGGCCGCAGCGTCGAGATCGACAACGACGCGAACCTCGGGGCGCTAGCCGAACTCATGTGGGGCGCCGGACGGGGGTGCTCCGACTTCGTCTACATCAAGGTGGCGACCGGAGTCGGCGCAGGTCTCGTCGTGGACGGCAGGCCGCTGCGTGGCGTCTCCGGCACGGCCGGCGAGATCGGTCACCTCACCCTTGACGAGGGTGGCGCGCTTTGCTACTGCGGCAACCGGGGCTGCCTGGAGACCCTGGCGTCGGGCGCCTCGGTGCAGCGGCTGGTCAACGCCGACGCCGACCTGTCACACACGCTCACCGAGATCATCGACCTGGCGCTCGCCGGCGACGTCCGCTGCCGGCGGGCTATCACCGACGCCGGGCGCGAGATCGGGATCGCGGTCGCCGGGGTGTGCAACCTGCTCAATCCGCAGCGCGTCATCGTGGGCGGCGCTCTCAGCGCGGCCGGTCCGATCCTGCTCGACCCGATGCGCGCCTCGCTCCACCGCCACGCGGTGCTGGCCGCGGCGCAGGTGGTCGAAGTCGCGCAGGCCACGTTCGGGGAGCGGGCGGAGCTGATGGGCGCATTGGCCCTGGCGCTGCACGAGTCCCGCCGCCCAACCGGCGGCCCGGCCGCCGTCGGGGTGCCCTAGCCGGTCAGCGCGCCTTCCGGTACCCGAGCTCGCGGTTGGCGGCGTCGACCTCGTCTCGCTTCAGGACCAGCACCAGCACGGAGTAGCACTCAGCGCAGACCGCGGCCTCGTCGACGACCTGCCCCAATTCCTTGAATGGCGCCGTGAACAGGCGCGTCGCAGGGCGCGCGTGACAAGCGGTGCACATTCCCTCAACCCCCATCGAGGCTGCGAGCCTATTCCCGGGTACCGAAAAACGCCCGTAAATTTTGTGGCGAAACCACGATGGCCATTGGCAGCGAACGAACAACCCGTCTAGTCACCGCGGCGGCCGCGGTCGTCTGGATGCTCGCGCTGAGTGCCCGGCCCGCCGGTGCAGAGGCGGCCTCACTCAGCTTGGTCGGCGCCGACCCACTGGCGGCCCGGGGGCTCAACGCAGGCCTGGCGATCGCCGACCACTGCGCCTACGTCGGCAGCCGCGGCCAGGGCCCGGTCGAGATCGTGGACATCGCGCGGCCCGACCATCCCACCACGGCAGGGCAGGTCGCGGCGTGGCCCGGCAGCACCGAGCGTGAGCTGCGGGCGATCCCAGACCAGCGGGTTCTCGTCGTGCTCACCTATGCCCTGACCTCCAGCGGCGTCAACCGGTTGGACTTCTACCGATGGGACGCCGACTGCACGGAGGTCCACCGAGCCGGTTCCTACTCGTTCGGCTCGCGCGCTCCGCACGAGATGTATCTGTGGCACGCAGGCGGTCGCAGCCTCCTCTTCGTCTCGATGTTCGCCAGCGGCAACCCGGCCCTGCAGGTGGTCGACGTCACGAACCCGGCAAACCCGACGCTGGCCGGCGGCTGGAGCACGCCGGTTGGAGAGCTCCATTCGATCTCGCTGTCGGCCGACGGCGCTCGAGCGTACCTCTCGCTCTGGCGAGGCGGATTCCTGATCGCCGACGCCTCCGACTTCACCAGCTTCCGAGCGAACCCGACACTCCACCTGCTGACCCAGGTCGCCGACGCGGTGCCGGCGCCGGCGGGCGGCAACGTGCACAGCGCCGTCCCCGTGCCGGGCCGAGACCTCGTGGTCCTGACCGACGAGCGCTATCCGCCGCCGGCCTGCCCCTACGGGCCGGCGCGGCTGGTGAACGTGTCGGAACCTTCGCACCCGCGCGTCATTTCCACGTTGAGAGCACCCCAGAACGACGCCGGGACCTGTGCCAACGCACCCGTCGACGTGTACACGAGTCACAACCCGACACTCACGCCGGACCTGGCCCTGGTCAGCTGGTACGCGAGCGGGCTGCAGGTCTTCGACATCTCCAGTCCGGCCGAGCCGGCAAGGCTGGCCGAGTACCGCGCAAGCGCAGTGCTACCGGGCGCGATCGACCCCCAGCTGGTTGGGAGTGGGGCGATGAGCTGGAGCTACCCGATCGTGCGGGACGGTCTCATCTACCTGGCCGACATAAACCAAGGGCTGCTGGTGCTGAGCTACCAGGGGCCGCACCAGGACGAGGTCGGCGGCCTGGCCTTCGCCGAAGGCAACAGCAACCTGCTAGCCCAACAGGCCGCGCCGGCCGCGACTCCAACCGGCCCGCGGCCGGCCGCGGGCCCCATCAGCCCCACGCGAAAGGGCTCCCGGCCGGCCGCGGGCCCTAATGGGGGCGCCGTCGCGGCCGCCGTGATCCTCGTCCTGCTGGCGGGCGCCGTGTTCGCCCTACGGCGTCGGAGCTACGAAGGGCCCGAGGTCTGAGGCGCCGGCGGCAGCCTCCGCCAACCGCGGACGACTGCGGTCGCGACGAGCGCCACCACCACCGCCACGACGACCAGGTAGGTCCATGCGTGCATCCCGAAGAAGTGGCTGATCGCCCGGCCGTAGCGCGCACCGAGGTAGAGCCAGATGCCCGCCCAGCCGGCGGTCGAGATGGCGACTGAGGGGGCGAAGATCGGATAGGGCACCTTGACGATCCCGGCCACGACCGTGATCGGCACCCGCAGGCCGGGAACGTGACGGCCGAAGATGATCGCGAGTACGCCCCACCGCTGGAAGCGCCGCTCGGCCGATCCCACCCGCTCCGAGTCGAGATGGAAGATCGGCGCGAAGCGATGCTCGACCAATCGCGAGCCGAGCCGCCGGGAGATCCAGTAGAGGTTGGTCGCGCCGGCGGTGACGACCGCGATGATCCCGAGCCACGCGGCGAGGAAGCGCAGCACCTCGCCGTCCGACAGACGGCCGAGATACGCGACGTAGACGTCGCCTGGGACGGGCAGCGGGATGCCGCTCTCCTCGATATAAAGGAGGGCGAGCGCACCCGCGGCTCCGAAGCGCCGCAACGCCTCGTGCGCAAAGCTGCGCACGCCGGTGAGATCGGCCGGCAGGTCGCCCTCGAGGATGGCCACGACCAAGAGCACCAGGGCGACGAAGATCGCCGCCCCGGCGAAGGGCGCGGCGCGGCGCATGTTGCCCTTGCCTCGCGTCGTCGCGGTCGTCTCCATCTGATCCGTCAGCAGAATTGTGCTGTGAATGTCCCGCTGAGCGGTACGCAAGCCGCCGGCGTCGGCCTTCGGTTCTGGCTCTCAACCAGGCTTGTCCTTGCGGCATTCACAATCTTCGCGGCGACGCTCTTAACGTACGAGCACCTGCCGCGCCACGCCGGTCTGCAGCTCTGGCAGCAGTGGGACACCGGCTGGTACCTGGCCATCTCGAGGCAGGGCTACTACAGCCGCCAGGCCGCCGCCTTCTTCCCGCTCTACCCGGCGCTGATCGGCGCGGTCACGGCGGTGGTCGGCGACCAGCTCCGGCTCGCGGTCGCCCTGGCGATCTCCAACCTGGGCGCCCTGGCGGGGCTCATCGGCCTGGCGCTGCTCGCACGCCGCGAGTCGGGCGGCGAAGGCCAGGCGCCGGCGCTGCGCATGGCCGTGGCCTACCCCTTCGCGTTCTTCGTCGCCGCGGCCTACACGGAGGGGCTCTTCCTCGCCTTTGCCGTCTTTGCGCTCTACTGGGCGCGCGAGGGCCGCTGGCTGCCCGCCGCGGCCGCGGCCTTCTTAGCGGGACTCACGCGCAACACCGGGTTGATCCTCGTGCTGCCGCTGGCCTGGGAGTTCGGACGGCAGATGGGAGTGCGCAGCCCCCTGCGCGTGCTGGGCGGGCTAGGCGTGGTTCTTGCGGCGCCGGCGGGCCTGGCAGTCTTCGTCCTCTATCTATGGCGCCGGTTCGGTGACCCCCTGCTCTACGTGCACGCCGAGCACCAGTACTGGAACCGAGAGCTGTGGCCGGTCTGGCGCACCGCGGCCGAGGCCGTGCACCGGCTGATCCAGAACCACGGCGGCCTTCTTCCAGTGGACCTGGCCCTCGTCCTCTTCTTCCTCGCGGTGACGGTGATCGCGGCCCGGCGGGTCCCGTTCGCGTTCACGCTCTACATGCTCGGTGTGCTGTACACGGCCGTCGCGCTGCCCCAGCCGGTCCAGCACGATCTGATCCCGTCCGCCGGGCGCTACCTGAGTGTCTCCATCCCGGCCTTTCTGGTCCTCGGGCGCTGGATGGCGGGTCGGCCGAGCCTGGACCTGCTCCTGACGGCCGGCGGTTTCATGCTCCAGGCCGGGCTCCTCCTCACCTTCCTGGGGGGCGGCCCGGTCTACTGAATCCAGCGGCGTCGTTGAACCCGATATCGCTCCTCACCCCAAATCTGTCAGCGATAGACTGTGGAAAGCCTTCTGTGTCCATCCAGTCGAAACCTTCCCCGCGGCGCGCGGGCAGGCTCGCGTCGAGGCGGCTGCGAGCGCTGGCCGGCCTTCTGCTGGCCGCCAGCCAGGCCGGTGAGGCGGGCCGCGTCTGCGGCACGGCAGCCGAGCTTCTAGCGCTCGACCCCGAGCTCTTCCCTTTCGTCCTCATCTACCTGCTCGAGGGTGGCGAGGCGCGCCTCGTTGCGTCCGCCGCCATCGACGGCGCCGGCCCGGAGCTGCTCGAGGCGTCGAACTGGCCGCTTGCGGCCGCCGTCGAGAACGGGGCGCCGGTCCTGGCTCACCGGATGGCGGCTCTGCCCGGCTCGGCCGTCGCCGCCTTCGCCGTCCCCATCGCCGGCAGGCAGGAGCAGCAGACGGCGGCCGGGGTCCTGGTGGCCGGGGTGGCCGAACGCTTCGTCACCGACCGCGACCACGCGACCTTCCTGCAGCTCGTGGCCGGGCAGCTCGCGTCTAGTCTCGCTGGCGTCGGCTGGGCGGCGGAGTCGGCGGAGCTGCGAGCGCAGGTGGCGCGCAGCATGGAGCTCGAGCGCCACAAGGCCGAGTTCCTGCGCCTGGCCTCGCACGAGCTCCGCGGGCCACTGGCCGTGATTCGCGGCTACCTGGACATGGTCGCGGACGAGACCTTCGGCGAGCTCTCCCCATCGGTGCAGCAGGTGCTGCCGATCGTCATTGCCAAGATCGACGAGATGAACCGCCTGGTAGAGCAGATGCTCGACACGGCGCGTCTCGACGAGAACAAGCTGACCCTCAACCGCCAGCGCGTCGACCTGCGCGAGCTCGCGCGCGAATGCGCCAACGCCTTCGCGCCGCTGGCGGAGGGCACGCACCGATTCCAGTTCCAGCTCCCCGCCGAGCCCGTGCTCGTGGAGGTGGACCGCAACCGTCTCGCCGGGGTGATCACCAACGTGATCGACAACGCGATCAAGTACTCCCCCGAGGGCGGCGCGATCACGGTCGCCTGCACCGCCGACCCGGCGACTGGGACCGCCCGGCTAGAGGTCGGTGACCAGGGACTCGGCATCTCGGAGACTGATCTGCCTCGCCTCTTCACGCGCTTCGGCCGGATAGTCACAGCCGAGAACAGCCACATCTCGGGAACCGGCCTGGGCCTCTACCTGGCGCGGCAGATCAGCCGTATGCATGGCGGCGACATCGCTTTGGAGTCGACCCCGGGACGCGGGACCTGCGTCGACATCCGCCTGCCGCTGGCCCCGGTGGCCGCCGCAGTTGAGGAGCACGCGCCGATTTCGTAAGGAACTCACGCTAGAATCGCGCGCGCCATGGCGGAAGTACCCGTCTCGGTGCGTCCGTCGGCGGCCTGTGAGCTCTTCTGGGCGCTCGAACGCATCGAGCGCAGCCACAAGCGGATTCGCCAGCCGCGCCTGGACCTACCGGAGCCCATCCCGGCCGATGTTCAGCGGCGGATCGCCGAGTTCTGGTCGGACGGGCTCTCCGGGTTCATGGAGGTGCTCGTCCTGGCCGATTGGGCCGGCGTGCTCTACGGGGAGGATGTCGAGCCGCTGCTGGAGGTGCTCGCGAGCCAGGCGCGCTTGGGCGGAGCTCAACCGGCCTTCGCCTCCGAGCTGCCGGAGGAGCGCAGTCAGCTTAACGCCCGCCTGCGCCGGCTCAAGCGGGAATCCGGCCTCCGCAAGCGCTATGTGGCGATGGCGAGCGAGGCGTGGACCTATTTCGCGCCGGCCTGGGCCGAACGCGGCCGGCCCGCCGTCGAGAACGCCTGCGCCGAGTGGTCCCGGCTGCTGAGCAACCACACGGTGAAGGACGCCCTCCCCGAGTACCACGTGGTGTACACGATGGGGCTCGACGCGCTGGTCGGGTCGGCTGTGGCAGAACGACGGGCGGTCCTCTCGCCCGGCTTCTTCTTCGGGAGCAGCCACGTCTTCGACCTCGCCAGCACCCTCTCGATCGGCGTCGGCCTGGAGCGCCACCCGCTCGACCACCGCTATCGCATCTCCGGTCACATCGTGGCCGGGCAGCTGGCCGTCCTGGGCGACCCCGACCGCGCGACGGTGCTCGCCGCGCTGGCCGACGGGAACCCGACGGAGAAGGACCTGGCCAAGGTCTGCGGGATGACCCCCGCCGCCGTACGCCGGCACCTCAACGTGCTGAGGCGCGCGGACCTGATCGTCGGTGAGGGTGCTCGACCCGTGCGCTACCGCATGATCGCCGATGGCATCGAGCGGCTGTTCAGCGACTCGAGCGCGCGGCTTCTGGGCTCGGTGCGAGAGGCGGGCCTGAACTACTGGGAGCGGCTGGCGGCGGCGGCCGACTATCACGCGGTGTTCGACACGGCTCCCGTCGGCATCCTCCAGCTCGACCTGGAGGGCAACTGCCTCACTTGCAACCCCGCGGCCGAGCGGCTCTTCGGCGCCACGCGCAGCGAGCTGGCGCAGCTGAGCTCGCAGCGTCTGGTGGCCGACACCGGGTCCGCGGACCCCTTCGCCGCCGGCGCGACCAGGGAGGTGAGGCTGCGCCGGATCGGCCCCCAAGAGCCGGCAAGCTTCTGGGCGTCAGTCAGCGTCGCCGACGTGGCCGACGCCGAGGGACGTCCGCAGTTCCGCTACGCGATGATCGAGGACCTCTCCGAGCGCCGCCGGGCCGAGGATGCCCTGCGGGAGAGCGAGCAGCGGTTCCGCACGGTCTTCAGGCGAGCAGCGGTCGGCATCGCCCGCCTTTCCCTCGACGGCCGGATCATCGAGGCCAACCCGGCCTTGGCCGAGATGATGGCGTCGACCGAGGGTGCGCTGGCCGGCCACTTCCTCGGCAGCCAGCTCGACATCGCCGAGTTCGCGCCGGGCGCTCTGCGGCGAGCTTGGGAAGAAGGACTGGACGAGATCCAGTGCGAGGGCGCGCTGCGAGCCGAAAGCGGGCGAGAGCTCTGGATCAGCGCTTTCGTGACCCTGGCGCGCGACGAGTCCGGATCGCCGGCCTTCGCCATCGCCCTGCTGCAGGACAGCTCAGGGCGCAAAGCGCAGGAGCAGATGCTCACGCACCGCGCCATGCACGACCCGCTCACCGACCTGCCCAATCGCCTTCTCTTCCACGACCGGCTGGACCAGGCGCTGCGGTCCGCGCGGCGGGGTGGCGAAGGGCTGGCGGTGATGCTCCTCGATCTCGACGGCTTCAAGGAGGTCAACGACACCCATGGTCACCACGTCGGCGACCTGCTCTTGATCGAGGTCGCCGGCCGGCTGCAGAGCTCGGTGCGTCTGTCCGACACCGTCGCCCGGCTGGGCGGGGACGAGTTCGCCGTGCTGCTGCCCGAGGTCGGTGACGAGAAAGGCGTCACGACCGCGTCGACGCACGTGCTCGAACGGCTGCGCGAGCCGCTGCAGATCGGTGGCGCCACCTGCTCGGTGGGCGCCTCCATCGGTGTGGCGCTGTACCCACATCACGGCGGGGATGCCGAGACTCTGATGGCGGGCGCCGATGCGGCGATGTACGCCGCCAAGCGTGCCGGCCACGGCTTTGCGCTGGCCTGCAGCCCGACGTCTGAAATCGACACCGCTCCGATCTAAGAAGTCTGACCAGCAAACCGCACCCGTTTGGTACTGCGCAGAGATACGATCCCTGCAGTCCGGAATGTTCGAGAGGGAGCCGCCTAACCGCTGCCCACACCCCAAGCCGTTTCCGGCCGACTTCGCGGACTGCCCCGCCTACCAGCCTGTCCGCTTCATCCCGATGGACACGCAGTACCAGCCCCTCGAGCCGATCTGGAGCTGCGCCCACTTGGACCTCGACCACGCCGAGGGGCGGCCTTACACGTGCTGCCGGCTGGGCACTCACTCCGATCGGCTCGCATGGGCCGACCGCATGCAGCGCCATCGCCTCGAGGTCTGGCGGGCCATGGCGCGCGAGTTCGGTGAGGCTCTGAAGGACTCGCTCGCCGAGGTCTATGCGGCCAAGGCCGAGCAGCTGGAGCATGCCCAGGGCGCGGGGTCACGGCGCGCCGAACGCAGGCTTCGCGAAGCTGTCGACCGCTTTCTCGAGCAGGACTTCGAGATGATGGATGCGCGTGCCGCACAGCTGGCGGCGATCGGTTTCCCAGCTGACGCGATGAAAGTCGTCACCGCCCACGCCATGGAATCGCTCGTGCGACGCCAGACGGTGTTCGGCGGCTACGAGCCGCCCGCTGAACTCCTGGCGCCCTTCTCCGCCGAGACCCGCGAGTTCGTGCGCTCGCTGTTTGCGGCGCCTCCACCCGGCTGAGCTGACAGGCTCGCCGTCTCGCTGACCGCCAACGGCAGCGTCAGCGTGAACGTGCTGCCCGCCCGCAGCTCCGAGGTCACGCTGATCCGGCCGCCGTGCATGCGCGCCAGCTCCTGGCAGAGGTAGAGGCCGAGGCCGGTCCCCGGAATGTGGCTGTTGTCGGGGGTGACGATCCGGCCGAAGCGCTCGAAGAGTCGCGCGATGTGCTCCGGCGCGATGCCGAGACCCTGGTCGGTGACGCTGAAGTTCACCCGCTGCCCGTCGACCCGCACCTCGCATGCGACCGCTCCGCCGTCAGGCGAGTACTTGATCGCGTTGTCGATCAAGTTGGTGAGGATGGTGGTCAGCCGGTCGGGGTCGGCGTCGACGTAGACGGACTGGCGCGGCACCTCGAGCGTCACCGAGTGATGCCGGCCCGCCAGCGGGCGCGTCGTCTCCACGGCGTTGGCGGCGATCTCCTTGAGATCGATCCGCTCCTTCTTCAAGAGCAGGCGGCTGTCCTCCAGCCGCGAGGCTTCCAGGGTCTGCTCGACCAGCAGGTCCATCGAGGTGAGACGGCCCTCGAGAATCGGCAAGATCTCGTTGTAATAGGGCGGCGGCAGCTCGCCGAATGCGCCCTCGCCGAGCATCGAGATGTAGCCGCGAATCACGGTCAGCGGTCCGCGAAGCTCGTGCGAGACCAGGTTCAGCAGCTCCGACTTGGTCCGCTCGAGCGCCGCCGCGCGCTCCGAGTGCGCCTGCTCGCGGCGCAGGTGCTCAGCGTTCCCGATAGCCAGGCCGGTCATGTGGGCCAGGATCTCGAGGCGGCGGAGCTCGTCGCGGTCGAAGTAGGCGCGGTCCTTGGCGCTGGCCGTCAGGAAGCCGAAGAGCTGGTTGCCGCTGCGGACGGGGGCCATGGCGAAGACCAGGATTCCCTGGCGCAGCGCCATGTCGAGGAGCTCGCCGCCGAGGTGGTCCGGCCTCACCAGCGCCGCGCGGCCGCTGCGCATCGCCCCGAGCGCGGCTTGGTTCGAGTTGAGCGGGTAGCTCAGGCCTGTGTCGTCCTTGGAGTCGCCCTCGCGCATGACCGTGATGCGGACGCGTTCGCCCTCGAGCGCGTGGAAGGAGGCGCGCGCGCGGCGGTCGTGGGAGCTTCCGCGCGAGACCCGCTGCGCGGTGGCTTCGACCGCGGTCGCGATGATGACGGCCGAGTCGAGCGAGCCGGCAAGCGCTTGAGCAGCATCGAGGAGGAAGGTCAGCTCGCGAACCTGCCGCTCTTGCTCGATGGCGATGCGGCTGCTCGAGAGGCTGGCGGCGGAGAGGTGGCTCAGGGCCGCCATCACCACCGTGATCGTCACCTCGACCAGGCGCACGCTCACCGGGACTGCCTTCACCTGCCCGGCGCCGGCGATCGCCGCCACCGCGACGATGGCGAGCAGGGCGGTGGTGCGGCCGGACAGCAGCCAGGCGCCGGCCGCCGTGATCAGGCCGGCGACGCCGAGGGCGACGTCGAGCCGGGTCTCGACCCCGGCGGCCACGGTGGCCAGCACCGCGACCGTGAAGCCGAGCAGGACCCAGGCTTCGCGGTCGCCGCCGGCCGCTTTAGGTCGCAGGATGTCCTGCCAGTTGGGGAAGGTGCGCGCTCGGATCACAATCGGTCAGTCGAGGGAGTTGTGGAACTCCACGCTCCAGGTCCATTCCCGCCGGTCTTCCCGGTTCCACCATTCGCGGAGAAGGCCGACCTCGCCGCCGGGTAGCAGCACCGGCGCTCCGTAGTCCACGGCAGTCGGCCAGACCTCCTCACGCTGGACGTCCGTGCCCTGGATGCGGAGCCGTGTCATCGGAACCTGCTCTTCGCGGCGGAGATCCTGGCCGCGCGCGACCACCTCACCACTGTCGTCTCTCACCTCGACGGTGAGCAGGTGAGGAGCGGAGTGCACCAGCAGGACGTCAGTGGGATTCACCCGGCCCCGCGCGAACGGAACGCCCGTCGCCGCGGTGTCGGGGATCCAGAGATCCCACGTCTGCTGTGGCCCTCCCACGGCGCCACTGTAGCCCGAGGCGCCAGATCGCGCCACCCGCTGCCCCGCGAGGGCTGAGCACTAGCATCACGTTCATGAGCGATTCCGGCCTCGGCCACTTCAGCGTCCCCGCCCCGTACAACGAGCCCGTTCGCGCCTATGCGCCGGGCACACCCGAGCGGGCGTCGATCAAAGCGCGCCTGGCCGAGCTCACCAACACGCAGACCGACATCCCGATGGTGATCAACGGGCAGCGGCGCAACGGCCGCGCCACCGACGAGATTCGCTCGCCGCACCGCAAGGACCTCGCGATCGGGCGCTACGCAGTCGGGGAGGCGCAGGACTTCCAGGCCGCCATCGACGCCGCGCTGGCGGCCGGGCCGGGTTGGGCCGCGATGCCGTACGCGGAACGAGCAGCCGTCTTTCTGCGCGCCGCCGCGTTGCTGGCGGGCCCGTACCGCGACACCATGAATGCCGCCACCATGCTCGGCCAGAGCAAGACGGTCCACCAGGCGGAGATCGACGCCGCCTGCGAGCTGGTCGACTTCTGGCGCTTCAACGCGCACTACGGCGACCGCATCCTCGCCGAGCAGCCGGCCAACGACGCGACCGCCTGGAACCGGCTCGAGTACCGGGCCCTCGAGGGTTTCGTCTTCGCCGTGACGCCCTTCAACTTCAGCTCGATCATGGGCAACCTGCCCACCGCTCCGGCCCTGATGGGGAACGCGGTGGTGTTCAAACCCGCCACCCAGACCTTGCTCGGGGCGCACTTCCTGATGGAGCTGCTCGCCGAGGCCGGACTGCCGCCGGGCGTGATCAACCTCGTCAGCGGCGACGCCGGCGAGATCGCGCGCCAGGCGCTCTCGCACCCGGCTTTGGCCGGTGTGCACTTCACCGGCTCGACGGGCGTCTTCCAGGGCATGTGGCAGACCGTGGGCAGTCAGATCGGCTCCTACCGCGCCTACCCGCGGCTGGTGGGCGAGACGGGCGGCAAGGACTTCGTCGTCGCCCACGAGTCGGCGGACGAGGTCGCGCTCCAGACGGCCCTGGTCCGGGGCGCCTTCGAGTACCAGGGCCAGAAGTGCTCGGCGGCGTCGCGCGCTTACATCCCGCGCTCGCTCTGGGAGAGGATGCGGCCGCGCTTCGTCGACGAGGTGGAGGCGATCCCGATGGGCGACGTCGCGGATTTCCGCAACTTCATGGGGGCCGTGATCGACGAGAAGGCCTTTCGCAAGCATTCGGATGCGATTGCCCTCGCGCGCTCGGCCGGCCAGACCAGGATCATCGCCGGTGGCGAGACCGACTCAGAGGTGGGCTGGTTCGTCCGCCCCACCGTCGTCGAGACCGAGGATCCCGACTTCCAGCTGCTGAAGGAAGAGCTGTTCGGCCCCATCCTGACCGTGTACCCGTACCCCGACGGCAGGTTCGAGGAGGCGCTGGACCTCTGCGACCGCACCAGCCCCTACGGCCTGACCGGCGCCATCTTCGCCCAGGACCGGGCGGCGATCAGCCGCGCTTCAGAGCGGCTGCGCAACGCGGCCGGGAACTTCTACGTGAACGACAAGCCTACCGGTGCGGTGGTCGGCCTGCAGCCGTTCGGCGGCGGGCGCGCGTCGGGCACGAACGACAAGGCCGGCTCGATGCTGAACCTGTTGCGCTGGGTGAGCCCGCGGGTGATCAAGGAGACATACGTGCCGGCGACGAACTACCGCTACCCCTTCATGGGCGAGGAATGACCGCGGTAAGCTGACGCCGCCGCCCCCGATCACGTATCACTAGTAACGCAATGCAGCAAAAGCGTCGCAGCAAGGTTCGGCCGGTGAAGCCGCGGGCGACCATCTCCCTGACCACGGGGGCGGAAGAGTTCACAATCGCCCTGCGGAACGGGCACGCCTATACGAAGCCTGGAGCCCCGCCGCACTTCGACTCCCTCATCGAGACTGACCCCGAGACGTTCGTGGGCGTCCTCGGCGGCGCGCCCGGCATCGAGGCCTTCCTCTCCGGCCACCTGCGAGTTCGCAAGAATCTCGCCCTGGCGCTCCAGCTGGACGCTCTGCTCGAGGGACCGACTGAGCGCCGGCGGCACTTCGCCGCGCGGAGAGTGACCGCCGCCGGGGTGGACACGTTCTTCCTCGAAGCCGGCAGCGGACCGCCGGTGATCCTTCTCCACGGCCTCGGCGCCACCAACGCGAGCTTCCTGACCACGTTCTGGGAGCTCTCCAAAGACCACCATGTGATCGCCCCCGACCTTCCCGGGCACGGCGAGAGCGGCAAGCCGATCCGCGCCTATCACGCCGGGTTCTACGCACGGTGGGCGGCTGAGCTGATCGCCGCCCTGGGTTTCGAGCGCGCCGTGCTGATCGGCAACTCGATGGGCGGCCGGATCGCCATCGAGGTGGGCTTCCGCCATCCCGAGAAGGTCGAGCGGATCATCTGCCTGGCGCCGGCGGCGGCCTTCTTGAAGTACCGGCAGTGGGCGCCCCTGGTGCGGCTGCTCCGGCCCGAGATGGCCCTCGTCCTCGTCCGCCTGCCGCACAGCCGAGTGGTGGCGATGACCCGCTCGCTCTTCTACAAGCCCGACAAGGTCCCTATGTCCTGGCACGAGGGCGCGGCTGATGAGTTCGAGCGGGTCTTCAACACGCCGCGGGGACGGATCGCCTTCTTCTCTGCGCTGCGCGAGATCTATCTCGACGAGCCGTACGGAAAGCACGGCTTCTGGGAGCGGCTCAACTCGCTGCAGCCGCCGACGCTCTTCGTCTGGGGCGACCACGACCGTCTCGTCCCGGCCCGCTTCGCAAAGCACGTCGCCCGCGAGCTGCCCCGCGCCAAGTCGGTGATCATGCGGGACTGCGGCCACGTGCCCCAGTTCGAGCAGCCCGAGAAGACGCACCGCCTCATTCGCGAGTTCCTGGCTGCGGAGGCGAAGGCCGCCTAGGGCAGCCTCCGCCTATCCTCGGCAGCATGCTGCGACGACCGCTGCAGCTCCTGGCACGGGGCGTCGAGGACCTCGCCATCATGCGGCGGGCCGGGCTGCTCCGGCCGGTGGGGCCGGCCCAGCTGCTGGCGCTGGGACGAACGGCCGCGGCGTGGGGCCTGAGCCCGGCGGCGGCCTACCCGACGGCGGCCGCCGTCGCTCCGGACGGCGTCGCGATCATCGACGACGCGGGCGAGTGGACATTCGGCGACATCGAGCGCCGGTCCAACTCAGTTGCCCGCGGGCTGGCGGCTTTCGGCGTCGGCGAGCAGAGCCGCGTCGGCCTTCTGGCTCGCAACCACCATGAATTCGTCGAGGTTAGCGCCGCGGCCTGGAAGCTGGGCGCTCGCAGCGTCTACCTCAACACCTCGTTTGCCCGTCCCCAGGTCCGAGAGGTGATCCGGCGCGAAGAGATCGACGTCGTCGTCTACGACGCCGAGTTTGCCGACCTCGTCAAAGGGCTCCCGCGCCAGGTGCGCCGGGTGGCGGGCGCCGCCGAGCTGATCGCCGGGCGCGACGGGAGCTCGGTCAAACCCCCACGCCGCGCCGGGAGCGCGGTGATCCTGACCTCCGGGACCACCGGCGCGCCCAAAGGTGCCCAGCGTTCCCTCGCCACGAGCATCGACCCGGCGCTGGCGCTGCTGTCCAGGATTCCGCTCCGCGCGGAGGAACCGACCCTGATCGCCGCCCCCTTGTTCCACGCCTGGGGCTTCGCGCACCTGGTGATGTCGTTCCTGCTGCAGTCGACCCTGGTCCTGCAATCCCGCTTTGACGCCGAGCAGGCGCTGGCGGCGATCGAACGCCATCGCGTCACCGCGCTGGTCGCGGTGCCGGTGATGCTGCAGCGGATCATGGAGCTGCCCGCTCGCACGCGCCGGCGCTACGACACCACCTCGCTGCGCGTCGTGGCCGTCTCCGGCTCGGCGCTGGCGCCGCGCCTCGCTCATCGGTTCATGGACGCATTCGGCGACGTGCTCTACAACCTGTACGGCTCGACCGAGGTGGCCTGGGCGGCGATCGCCACCCCCGCGGAGCTGCGCGCCCATCCGGACACGGCTGGCCGTCCTCCCCGCGGCACGATCGTCCACATCTACCGCGAGGACGGCTCGCTGGCGGAACCGGGTGAGACGGGCCAGATCTTCGTGGGCAGCGAGCTGCTCTTCGAGGGCTACACCGGGGGCGGTTCCAAGGAGAAGCGGGACGGGCTGATGACGACGGGCGATCTCGGCCACTTCGACGCCGCCGGCCTGCTGTTCGTCGAGGGGCGAAGCGACGACATGATCGTGTCGGGCGGTGAGAACGTCTATCCGGGCGAGGTGGAGGAGGTCATCGCGCGCCTTCCGGCGGTTGCCGAGGCGGCTGTCGTCGGCGTGCCCGACGCCGACTTCGGCCAGGCGCTGCGAGCCTTCGTCGTCAAACGCCGCGGCGCCAAGCTGACGGAAGACGAGGTGCGCGCGCACGTGCGCGCGCTACTGGCTCGCTACAAGGTGCCGAAATCGGTTGTCTTCGTCGACGACCTGCCGCGGAACGCCACCGGCAAGGTGGTCAGGCGAGAGCTAACCGCTTAGGGCGGTGCAGCCCGGGACGGGCGTCGGGATGATCCCGCCCAGGGTCGGGGAGGCCGACGGGCAGGGTTGTGGCGGGGGCGGAGGAGGCGGCAGCCCGCCACCCCCGCCACCACCCCCGCCACCGCTGCCGGTGGGGCTGGGCTTCGGCGCCGGCTTCGGGCTCGGGCTGGGGCTCGGCGTCGGCTTCGGCGAGCCGGGACCTGCCGCGCCGGTCGCGCCGCTGGAAACACCGTGCACGGCCGCCAGCATCGTCGGGTCGTTGCCGTCGAACCCGAGGGCCCAGATGCCGACGTTCGAGACGCCGAACTGGTCGGCGGCCCGCGCCTTCAACGAGAGCGAGGTCGGGTTGTCGAAGTAGATCTCGTGCCACTTGCCGCCACTCTTGTAGGTCGCCCAGGGCACGCCGTCCGCGCTGTCCCAGTAGATGGTCAGGTGCTTGGACTGCATCTCGCCGTAGGTGACGGCCGATGGCTGGCCCGTCGCGGGCGAGAAGGGCTTGTCGTCAGCGGTCTGCCAGTCGTAGCCGTAGTACGGCAGGCCCAGGATGACCTTCGACGCGGGGATCTCGGCCGTGTACGCCGCGAGCGCCGACTCGTCGTCGCCCAATGACGCATTCGGCGAGGCATGGTCTGACGCGTACATGTCGTAGGCCATCACGAACAGCGCGTCGAATGACGCGGCCAGAGCCTTGACGTCCATGAAGTTCGAGGGGTCGGTGGCCGAGCCGCCGTACGTGTCGACGGTGAGCTGCCACTTCGGGTTCACCTGCTTGAGCTGCTTGGCGACCGCCGCCGCGAACGCGCTGAAGGCGTTGCGGTCGGCCACCGCGCCGCTGGTCCCCTCGAAGTCGAGGTTCGCCCCGTCCATCTGCTTCTGCGTGATCAACGCACCCAGCTGCGAGGCCAGCGTCTTCGGCGCGTTGGGATCGTTGATCAGCTGGTGCAGCTGGCCCATGTCGAAGTTCTTCGCCGTCAGGACGACGCGGTCGCCGGCCTGGTGGGCGGCGGTGATCAGGTCGACCAGGGGCTGGCTCTGGTAGCCGTCCCAGCCGGCTCCCGACGGCGCGATCGAGCCGTCGGGATTGACGTCGACGCCGAAGTACGCAACGGTCGTCATGCTGCGCAGGTCGACGCCCGACATCGAGTCGAGCATCCAGTACGGCGCGAACCCGAAAACCTCGTGCGGTCGCACGGGGACGGGCGGCAGCTGCGCGAGCGGTTCGGGCGCGTTCGTCGCGGGCGGCAGGTAGACCGGTGTGACCTCCTGCTCGATCCGCTGGATCGCCCTCTGCGACGCTTGTGCGGGGGCCTTGACCGGCTTGATATGACGCACGGGCGACTGAAACGCGCCGGCGATCAGCACGGTCAGTCCGAGCGCGACGACCGTCGAGCTCCGATTCCAAATCCCACGCCAGGGCAGCCTGCCCAACAGCCTTCCTACCGCCCCGAAGGCGGCAAGAGGCCGAACAACCTCCCGCATCCGCTTTCATCGTATCCAGACGCACCGGTGCTGGCAAACATGTGTGCCACGCACTCAACGTGCCCGCCCACGCGGCGATTTCTGGAGAAATGTCCCGCTCCCGTCGCGCTCCCCACGTCGATTTCTGGAGAAATCGCCCAGCTGCGGCGGCGCGACGTCAACGCGTGCCTGGCTCAGGACGAGCCGGGCTCGCATCGCCGTCGGCGCAGCGCGCCCCGGGCAGGGCCGTCTGCGTTGTCGCCTCGTGCGCGCGCTCGGTCACGCACCACGGTGCGCTCCCTCGCGTGCTCTTCGGCTCCTAGCATCCGGCGCACCCGGGTGCCGCTTCGGCGCGACGTCAACGCGTGCCTGGCTCGTCTCCGCTGTTGATCCAGCGCCCGCCGCCGCCGGCGGCGACCAGGTCCTCGGCCGCGCCCGGCCCCCAGGTGTCGGGCGCGTACAGCTCGGGGTGCCCGTCGGCCTCCCAGGCCTTGATCAGGGGCTCGACGATCGCCCACTGCAGCTCGATCTCCTCGCCGCTCGGGAACACGTTGTGCCCGCCCGCCAGCACCTCGCTGAGCACGTGCTCGTAGGCGTCGGGCAGGTGGGAGCGCGAGAGCTTGGCGTACTCGAGGTGCATTCCCGCCGGCACCATCTCGAAGCGCGCACCCGGGCGCTTGGCGCCGATGCGCAGCGTGATCCCCTCCTCGGGCTGGATGCGGATCACGAGCAGGGTCGGGATGCCGCGCTGCTTGCGGCCGCCCAGGCGCAGGTGCGGTGCGTCACGAAAACGGATCACGACCTCCGTCACGCGGCGCTTCAGGCACTTGCCGGTGCGGATGAACATCGGCACTCCGTCCCAGCGCCAGTTGTCGAACCGCACCATCGCCGCGACATACGTCTCACGCGTCGTGCTCGGATCGACGCCTTCAGAATCGGCGTAACCCTCGTACTGACCGCGCACCGCCGTGGCCGGGTCGAGTGGCTCGATGGCGCGCAGTGCCATCCGCTTGGCGCGGCGGATGTCCTCGGGGTCGAACGTGATCGGCGGCTCCATGGTCACCAGCGCGAGGACCTGCAGCACGTGGTTCTGGATCATGTCGCGCAGGGCGCCGATGCGGTCGTAGTAGCCGGCGCGCCCGCCGATGCCGCCGTCCTCGGCCGCGGTGACCTGGATGGTCTCGATCAGTGTCCGGTTCCAGATCGGCTCGAACACCGAGTTCGAGAACCTGAACGCGAGCACGTTCTGGACCGTGTCCTTGGCGAGGTAGTGGTCGATCCGGAAGATGCTCGGCTCGTCGAACACGCGGCCCAGCTCGCGGTTGAGCTCGCGCGCCGACGCCAGGTCCTGCCCGAGCGGTTTCTCGAGCACGATGCGTCGATCGGCCCCGTCCTTCTCCGCGAGTCCGGACGCGGCCAGCGCGCGGACGATCGGCAGGAAGGCGCTCGGCGGCGTGGCCAGGTAGAAGATGGCCGTCGCCCCTTCGCGCAGCTGGTCCCGGAGCGGCCCGTAGGTGGCGGCGTCGTCGTACTTGAGCCGGACCCACTCGGCGGCCGCGCCAAACTCTCCGGCGCCGTCGCCGGCCGCGTCGGCGATCCGCTTGCGAAAGCCGTCGGTGCCGAGGTCGGAGCGCCCCACCCCGACCAGGTGGAGGTCGCGCGGCAGGACGTTGCGGCTCCCCAGGCCGGCCAGAGCAGGCAGGACCTTGCGTGCCGTGAGGTCTCCCGACGCGCCGAATATCACGAGGTCCACGGGGCCGGCCATTCGCGATCCATATGATGGCGAGGATGGCCACGACGGCCGAACGGCAGAACGTGATCGGGACCCCGCAGCGCCGCCTCGAGGGCCGCGACAAGGTCACCGGCGCGGCCGCGTTCACGGCCGACGTTCGGCCAGAGCACCTGGCCCACGCCCGCCTCCTCCTGAGCCCGTTTGCGCACGCAGCCATTCGGGGCATCGACGTGACGGCGGCCCTCGCCAGCCCTGGCGTGCTGGCCGTGATCACCGGCGCCGACCTGCCAGAAGCGATGACGAACGGCGCCGAGGGCGCGCTCGCGCGCGACTTCGCACTACACGCGGGGCAGGCGGTCGCTGTCGTTGTCGGTGAAACGGATGCCGCGGCGGCCGACGGCGCCCTGCTGGTCGATGTCGATTACGAGCCCCGCCCCGCGCTGACCGACATCGACGCCTCGATGCGGCCCGAGGCGCCGCTTGTCATCCAGCAGGGCGGCTCATCGGACGAAGCCGCGACCCACGGCGCTGCGTTCGGTGGCGGCGGCGATGATGACCGGCCGCGCAACGCGACCACCGCCTCGAAGTTCGAGCGAGAGGACATCGACGCGGCGTTCGGCGAGTCTGCCGCGGTCGTCGAGAGGCGGTACGTCGTGGCCGGCGTCCACCAGGGCTTCCTGGAGACGCACGTCTCGATGGCGCGGCCCGACGACGACGGCGGGTTCATCGTCTGGACCTCGAGCCAGTCCCGCTTCGACGCGGCCGGCGCCGTCGGCGACGCGCTCGGCGTCGAGCACGCGAAGGTCCGCATCAACCCGATGGCGATCGGGGGCGGCTTCGGCGGCAAGTTCGTCCTGCTCGAGCCGTTGGTGGCGTACTGCGCGCGCCAGGTCGGCCGGCCCGTGCTGCTGCATCTGACCCGGACGGAGGAGTTCCTGATCGGGCGCGGCGCGCCCGGCTGCGTAATCGATCTCAAGCTCGGCGCTACGGCCGGCGGCGAGCTGAAGGCGATGCAGGCGCGCGTCTACTACGACGGCGGCGCGGCGGTCGGCTGGCACGCGGGCATCACCGCGTACTTCCTGGGCGTCCCCTACCGCGTGCACGCGCTGGACGTCCGCGGCTACGACATCGCGACCCACAAGACGCCTTCGACGGCCTACCGGGCGCCGGGGGCGCCGCAGGCGTTCTTCGCGATCGAGAGCGCCCTCGACGAGCTGGCGCAGAAGCTGGGCATCGACCCGATCGAGCTCCGGCAGCGCAACGTGGTCCGCGAGGGCGACCCGAACCCGATGGGCGCCGCCTGGGGTCGCATCGGCGCCGGCGAGGTGCTCGAGGCCGCGAGCCGGCACCCGCTCTACACGACGCCGGTTGAGCCCGGCGAAGGCGTCGGCGTCGCGCTGGGTGCCTGGGGCGGCGCGAACGCCCCGGCTGAGGCGGTCTGCCGCGTCGACCGCGACGGCAGCCTCGTGCTCCAGCTCGGCACGGTCGACGTGACCGGTACCGACACGACCTTCGCGATGATCGCGGCCGAGGTCCTCGGGGTCAGCGCGGACCGGATCAAGATCGAGCACCCGGACTCCGCCAGCGCGCCCAAGGCTCCTGGCTCCGGCGGATCGGTCACCACCTACTCCGTGGGCCCGGCGATCGAGGCCGCGGCGGCCGAGCTGCGGCGCAAGCTGCTCGAGCTCGCGTCAGATGTGCTCGAGGCGGCCCCAGAGGACCTGGAGACCGCCGAGGGCCGCGTCCACGTGCGCGGCGTGCCCGCGCGGTCGATCGACCTCGTCCAGCTGGCCGCGGCCGCCGACGGGGAGGACCGGCTGAAGGCGCATGGGGAGGCCGCCGTCGAGGAGGCAGCGCCGGTCTTCACGGTGCAGATCGCGCGGGCTCGTGTCGACCCGACGACTGGCCACTTCGAGCTGACCGGCTTCGCCGCGATCCAGGACATCGGCCGGGCCCTCAACCCGCCCGAGGTCGAAGGTCAGATCCACGGCGGCGCCCTCCAGAGCCTGGGCCGGGCGTTCGGCGAGGAGCTCGTCTACGACTCCGACGGCCAGCTCCGGACGGCGACCTTCGCGGACTACAAGCTGCCCACGATCGACCAGGTGCCGGAGCCGGACATCGTCATGCTCGAGGTGCCGTCGAAGCTCGGCTCGTTCGGCGCCCGCCACGTCGGTGAGCCGCCCGCCGTGCCCGGTGCCGCGGCCCTGGCCAATGCCGTCAGCGCGGCCTCCGGCAAGCGGGTGACCACGCTGCCGATCGACCCGGAGTCCCTGCTGGCCTAGGCTGTACGGCTCACGGGAAGTCGCGACAGATCCGCTGGGGTGCCCCAGGCGCTAGGCAGCGCCGAGCATCGCAGCGAGCGCACGAACGTGCGTGAGCGAGAAGCGCAGAAGCTAACGCAGCGGATGGGGTGCACCAGCGGAGTCCGGAGGATGGCCGGCCGCGCTTGCGGCCCGCCACTGTCGCCACATCTTGTGAGCTGTGCAGCCTATTGGTCTACGACCACCTCCGTGCCGGCGACCTCGTCGTGCACGGCGCGACGCGTTACGAGCGCGGCCGGCGCCAGCACGGCGCGCAGCAGCGCCTGCCCCAGCGTTACCGCGCTGCCGTCCGCGGCCACCACCCGCAGGCCGAGCGCTCGCTCGCCGGGCGTGCGGCCGGTCACGGTCCAGGCCCCGGCGAAGTAGGCGACCGCGGCCAGGGGCCGAGCGCGCCGCGGCAGGAGCCGCGCCACGTTCATCAGAAGGACGGCATCGATGGCGGTCGCGGCGAGCCGTGCCGCCGGTGCGGCGGGCACACCGGGCGGGTTGCGCCGGCCGCGCAGGTGCAGCAGGAAAAGCCGCGTTATCAGCCTGTGCACCGGCCGCTGCGTCAGGCCGTAGAGGGGCTCCGGAATCGTGGGCCGGTAGCCGCGCAGGTAGCCCACGAGGTGCCCGTTCTCCGCCCCAAAGCAGAGCTCGCCACCTGGCCGGGCGGCAAGCAGCCCACCCTCGATCCGCCAGCGCCAGAACCCGTCGGCATAGTCCGGCTCGCTCATTCTGATCAGGGGCAGCCCCAGTCCGTAGATGGTCCCGCCGCGAAACCGCACCAGGCCCAGGCAGAGCCTCTCGAGAAAAACCCAGTAGGAGTCACGCTGGGTCTTGAGGTCCGCCGGAGCCGGTCCGCGAACCTCATCTCTCAACTGCACCTCCGCCATACCCCCAACATAGATTCAATGACCCGGCGGTTCGAGGCCAGCACGTTCATCGAGACGTCGCCCGAGGCGGTGTTCGACTGGATCTCCGACCATCGCAATGTCCCGCGCGTCCTGGACGGGGTGAGCCGGTGGGAGCCGCTCACGCGCAAGACCACGGGCGAGGGGGCCCGCTTCGATGTCGCCATGAAGACGTTGGGCGTGCCGCTCACCGCCGAGCTCGAGCTCGCGGAGTGGCGCCGCCCGAACCGGATCGCATGGCGATCGCTCGGCGGTCTGATCAGCCAGCGCGGCGCCTGGGACATCGCCGCGGCAGACGGGGGAACCAGGGTCAGTCTCACCATCGACTACGAGCCGCCCGCCGCGGCCCTTGGCAACCTCCTGGCCGGGCCGGTCGAGCGGCTGGCGCGATCCCGGCTGCAGTCGGCGCTGGACCGGCTGGGGGAATACGTGCTCGAGGAGACGGCGTGAAGCTCGACGACGATGCTCTCGCCATCCTCGCGGGCGGCCGGATCGGCATGCTCAGCCTGCACGCCGGCAAGCAGCCCCTGGTCAACCCGGCCGCCTACCACTTCGGGGACGGCTCGATCTGGATGACGACCTCGCGCTACGCGACCAAGCTCGCCCTGGCGCGCCGCGACCCCCGAGCCGGCTTTCTGGTCACCGTCGGCAGCTCGAGCGTGCTGCTGCTCGGAACGCTCGAAACCTTCGACCCGCTGTCCGTCAGCGGGCAGCTGCGGGCCGCTCTGCAGGGCCCTTCCTTCTATATGAACCTCGCCGGCTACGCCCTCAAGAACGCGGGCTACGTCGGCGGATATTTGATGGACCTCACCAAGATCCCATCGCACTGGTGGCCCCAGAACCGCGTTGTCATCCGGCTCCGCGCCCACCGTGTGGTCACCCAGGTGGCCGAGCCGCTGCCCCCGCTGGAAGCCGCCCGCCTGCCCGGCATTCCCGCGCGGCTCGGACGCTCGCTGGGCAAGATTGGCGGCGGCGTGGCCTGCTGGCTGCAGGGCGGCTACCCGGTCCTCTCCAACGTCCACTGGAACGTCAGCCGCGACGAGGTCTTCGCGATCGCTCGAGCCGAGACGCCGGCCCCGCCGGCCAAGCCGACCGTTGGCGCGATCGTCGTCGAGTCGCACCACCGCTTCCGCGCGACGAGGATGATCGGCGCCTGCCTGCGGGGGCGGATCGCAGCCGATGACGAAGCTCGTGAGATCGTGCTGCGGCGTTACGGCCTGGCGAGCGAGTCTGGCTTCGGCCTGCGGCTCGAGCCCGAGCGCGTCACCACCTGGTCGGGATTCGAGGTCTCGACCCGTGCGCTCGAGGCCCCGGTGGAAGCCAAAACCGGCTGAAGCTCTAACACTTCTTTACCGCGGCATCAGCCCGCCTCAGCCGGCTTCGCCAGATGCTTCTCGTGCTGCCGCGTGAAGCTCGAGGCGGCGCCTCCAGGGAGCGGGAGGCGCGGCCCCGAGCACTCGCGGAGAAGAAGGGAACGGGAGGCTCGGTCGGCGGCGCCGGAGCGTAACAGCCTCGGCGCCGGCCGGCCGGTCGCCAAAGCCGTCCGGTGCGAAACCGGCACAATCCGACCGATGGCTGTGCTCGCGGCCGCCCGACCTCGAACCGAGCTGGCGGCTTGGTCACGCGCGACCCTGCTTGCGCTGCTCGCGATCGCGATCGAGTGGGCCCGAGTCCTCGCCGAGCGGCTGCCCGTGTTCACCGGCTGGGCGCTGCTGCTCGGCGGGAGCGCGCTCTGCATGCTCGCCCTGACCATGCCGCTGCGCGCCCTCGGCCTGGATCGACGGCAGCTCGGGTGGCGGCTGGCGGCGGGAGTCGTGATCGCGGCAGTGCTGCTGCTGCCCGCCGTTGCGCGAAACGCCGCCTTGCCCGGCCTGCCCGGCAACCTGCTGCTGCCCGCGGCGATCGTGGCGGTCGGGGAGGAGATCGCCTTTCGCGGTGCGCTCTTCGCCGCGCTGGATAAGGCCGGTGGGCCCGCAGCGGCGGTACTCGGCTCGACGGCTGCGTTCGTAGTCGCCCACGTCCTGTCGCACCCGCCGGCCTTCCTGCCCGCCGTTGCCGCGCTGGGCCTTTTGCTCGGCCTCTGGCGGTGGGCGTGCAGGGACCTGGTGGCGCCGATCACCGCTCACGTGCTGGCCGACCTCGCGCTGTGACGCGCTTGCGGCTCCCCGCCGCTCTATTGCTCGGCCTCGCGGCCGCCGCCTATGCGGTGGCGGCGTGGAGTGTGCGACCCGGCTTCTACGACGGGCTGGCGCCGGTAACGCCCTACCGCTGGGTCAGCCCGCCGCCGTCTCTGGCCGCGGGCAACCAGCCGCCGCTGCGCGGTCACGCCGTGATCCCGGTGGTCGGCGGGACTACGGCTCCGTTCACCACCTACACCAGCGACGGTCAGGTGATTCTCAGCTTCGTGCCCGGCGCCTTCCAGGTGTCACCAGGCCAGACGGGCGTGACCGTGCGGATCGAGCCCGAGGCGACCTATCCGCCCCCCACGGGGTTCACCCCGGCGACCAACGTGTACCTGGTGACCGCCGACGCTCCGCTGGTGAAGGCAGCACTCATCCAGCTGACCTACGCGAGCGGCGTGGCGGCGCCCAGCTACCTGTTCGGCATGCCGCAGAGCGGGGGCCCATGGAAGAACCTGGGCGCCTCTCAGGTCTCGCAGCAGTACACGATCTCGACGCGGACGAGCTTCATCGGCTACTTCGCGGGCGGATATACGAAGGGCGGCGGGCACTCGGCGGGCGGGGTGACCGTCGGTGGCGGGCAGTTCCTGCCGATCGTCATCGCCGCCGTCATCGTGCTCGTTCTCCTGGCCGGAATCCCTCTTGCTCTGATGCGGCGCGGGCGCGGCGAAGAGGAGGACGAGGAGACTTAGGCGGCCTGACCGCCGTGGGTACAATCGCTGCCTGGCTGCGCGCGCGGGCGCGACGGGCCGCGGCGGTGGCTATAGCTCAGCACGGTTAGAGCACCAGATTGTGGATCTGGGTGTCACGGGTTCAAATCCCGTTAGCCACCCCAATTCGACTCCCCGCTGAGTTCGCCGACTAGCGTCGAGCAGATCGGGTTTCGTACGTTGATGCCGTGCCTGGGCGGTCAGGCACGCACCAAACGTCGCGGGAGAAGCTGCCTCGCCATACGAAAACCCGCGCCGGCCGGTTGAGAGCTGGAAGCTTCTCACCCCGCTGGCGCTAGCGCTGATCTGCCTGGTGGGTATCGGCTGGGCCGTCTATGTCGAAGTGACACGGTCGGCGGTGCCCGCGCACGCCACCGGCGTCTCCGACTACTCGGTCGCGGCGGCTCAACCACCCGCCGGTCAATGGCTCGTCGATGCAACGCCACCGCCTCAACCCGCTGCGGTGCCTGCGGTGCCCGCAGCGCCGATGTACCAGGTGCCGGCGTACCCCGTGAAGCCCGGGTTCTTCATCCCGCCGGTGGGCGGCTACGTGTCACAGGCGTTCGGACCGACCGACTTCACGGCCGAGCCGCCCCGCACCTATAACGGCGTCGCGTACCCGCACTTCCACAGCGGCATCGACATCGACGCGCCTGAGGGCGCCCCGGTGGTCGCCGCCGCGTCGGGAGTGGTCGTCGAGGCGGGGGCGGAGAAGGACGGTCAGGGCAACCTGATCGGCTACGGCAACTTCGTGATCATCGCCCACGCCCACGGCTTCTACACGCTCTACGGGCACCTCTCGCGCGAGCTCGTCACGCAAGGCCAGCAGGTCGTGCAGCTGCAGGTCATCGGCCTCGTCGGCTCGACCGGTGTCTCCACCGGACCGCACGTGCACTTCGAGATTCGCCGCAACGGCGAATTTCTCGATCCACTGCCCTACCTGTTGGAGAGAATCAGGGCCTGACGCGCCTCGGCTGGGCGGCAGCCGCGCTGGCGGCGGCCGTCACGGCCTTTCAGCTGAGCCGGCCGGGCGAGCTGCTCGGCCTCACCCCGGACATCTCCGTCTACCTCGGCGCGGCGGTGCGCCTGGTCCACGGCACTCTGCCCTACCGCGACTTCGTCTTCGTCCAGCCGCCGGGCCTCGCGCTCCTGGCCGCGCCTTTCGCCTGGCTCTCGGAGGCGATCGGCACGCGCGACGGCCTGGCCGTGCTGCGCGCCTGCACGCCGCTGCTGGCGGCCGCCAACGCGCTCCTGGCGGTCCGGATCGTGCGGCCGCTCGGGACCGCGGCCATGATCGCGGCCGGCGCCGTCGCCGCGCTCTTCCCGGCCGAGCTGTACGCGCTGCGCGCCGGATTGCTCGAGCCGGTGGTCGACCTGCTCTGCCTGGCGGGACTGGCGCTGCTGTTCCGGACGGGCGCCTGGCCGGTGAGCCGGCGCGTCATCGTGCTCGCCGGCGTGCTGTTCGGGCTGGCCGGCGCCGTGAAGCTGACGGCGATCGTGCCGGCGGCCGCGGTCCTGCTGCTCGCCGCCACCAGGCCAAGACAGCGCTTGCTGCCGTTCGCCGCGGGAGCCGCCGCCGGCTTCCTGCTCCCGGCGCTGCCGTTTCTGATCGAGGCGCCGGACGCGTTCTACCGCGACGTCTTCGTGGCCCAGTTCGGTCGAGCGGCCGGCGGTCACGCGGCCTTCTACCCCCAGTACCCCGCGGTCCTGGTGCCGGTGCTGGCTCCGGCGGCGGCGCTGGTCGTGAGCCGGCTGCGCAAGGCGGCGCTGCCCGCGGCCGCGGCTGTCAGCCTTTACCTGCTCGTCACCCAGCTGACCTCGATAGCCTCCCTCTCCACGCAGGATGTCGCGCGCGCGGTCGACTCGGTGGTGCCGGCCGGCGCCTGCGCGATCTCCGACAAACCGCGGCTCCTCGTGACCAGCGACCGCTTCGGCTGCACGCCGATGACCGACCCCTACGGGACGATGCTGGCGCTCGGGACTCGCGACCCGGTGTGGGCCGCCACCTTCACCCGGGCGGACTACTTGGTCACCGACACGCCGATCGAGCGTTGGTACATCGCCCCCGATCCGCCGCTGGAGGCCTACGTCGCCCGGCATTTCAGCCTCCAGCGGTCCGGCGGTCTTCTGTTCTACGTCCGCCTGGCGTCAGAATCAAAGCCGTGAAGGCGGTGCGCGTGGTGACACTGGACGGGCCGTCGGCGGTCGAGGTGGCGGAGGTCGATGAGCCCGCCGCCAACGACGCGAGGGTGGAGATCGAGGTCCACGCGGCCGGCGTCACCTTCCCGGACGTCCTCCTCACCCGCGGCCTGTACCAGCTGCGGCCGGACCCGCCGTTCACGCCGGGCTCGGAGGTCGCAGGGGTCGTGCGGCGCGCGCCGGACGGAGGCGCGCCGAAGGCCGGCGATCGCGTCGCGGCCATGCTGGGCGTGGGCGCCTTCGCCGAGGTGGTCTCAGCCGATCCCGAGCAGGTCCTGCCGCTGCCCGAGGGGGTCACGTTCGAGGTCGGCGCGGCGCTGCCGATGAACTACCTGACCGTCCACTTCGCGCTCACCAAGCGCGGCCACCTGCGACCCGGCGAGACCGTTCTCGTCCATGGCGCAGCCGGCGGCATCGGCACCGCCGCCATCCAGATGGCCCTGGCCTTGGGTGCCTCCCGCGTCATCGGCGTCGTCTCCAGCGAAGCCAAGGCCGAGGTCGCGCGCGCCGCCGGCGCCCATGACGCGATCCTGGTCGACGGTTTCAAGGACCAGGCGCGTCAGCTCACGGGCGGCCGGGGGGTGGACGTCGTCGTCGACCCCGTGGGCGGGGACCGCTTCACCGATTCGCTGCGCAGCCTGGCGACCGAGGGGCGCGTGCTGGTGCTGGGCTTCACGGGCGGCGAGATCCCGACGGTCAAGGTCAACCGCCTGCTCCTCAACAACGTCGATGTCGTCGGCGTCGGGTGGGGGGCCTACGCCTCCATGAACCGGGGCTACTTCCAGGAGCAGTGGGCCGAGATCCTGCCGCTCCTCGAGGCCGGCAAGCTCAACCCGATCATCAGCGGGACCTACCCGCTGGAGCGGGCCGGCGAGGCGATCGCGGAGCTCGAGGAGCGTCGGGTGACCGGGAAGGTCCTGCTGAAGCTCCGGGACTAGCCCGTCGCGATCGCCGCTTCGCGACCCGCGATCCGTCCCGAGAAGAGGCAGCCACCAAGGAAAGTGCCCTCGAGTGCCCGGTAGCCATGCACCCCGCCGCCGCCGAAGCCGGCCACCTCGCCCGCCGCGTAGAGCCCGCTGAGCGGCTCGCCGTCGGCACGCAGCACCCTCGCGGCGAGGTCGGTGTGCACACCGCCCAGCGTCTTGCGGGTGAGGATCCAGAGGCGGACGGCCACCAGCGGCCCCGCTTCGGGGTCCAGCAGCCGGTGAGGCTTGGCGACTCGCACCAGCCGGTCCGTGAGGAACTTCCGCGCCGCTCGGATCGCCATCACCTGCGCGTCCTTGCCCAGCCCGGTGTCGATCTCCCGGTCGCGGGCGACCACCTCGGCCTCGAGGGCGCCGGCATCGATCAGGTCCTGGCCGACCAGCGCGTTCATCTTGGCGACCAGCTCCGGGATCGTCGCGGCTTCCAGGAAGTCGGGCCCGAGCTTGGCGAACTTCTCGACCGGCGCCAGGGCGCCGGGCATCGCCCGCTGGAGGACGAGGCGCCGATCGCGGTTGGTGAGATCGGGGTTCTGCTCCGAGCCGCTGAGCGCGAACTCCCGGCCGAGGATGCGCTGGTTGAGCAGGAACCACGAGTGACCGTGGCCCGTCTTCACGATCGCCTCGAGGGCGCCGAGCGCGTCGAAGCCCGGGAACAGCGGCTGCGGCAGGCGTTTGCCGGTCGCGTCGAGCCAGAGCGGGGAGGGCCCAGAGAGGATGCGAATACCATGCTGCGGCCAGATCGGCGAGTGGTTCCGGACCCCCTCCGGGTAGTTCCACATGCGATCGCCGTTGATGATCTGGCCGCCCGCCGCCGAGACCACGTCGAGCATCAGCCCGTCGACGTGGGCGGGCACGCCCGACAGCATCTCGGCGGGTGGCGACCCGTAGCGCTCAGGCCAGCCGGCGCGCACGAGGTCGTGGTTGCCGCCGATCCCTCCCGACGTCACTATCACCGCCTGGGCGCGGAGCTCGAAGTCGCCGGTCACCGTGCGGTTGCTGGGCGCGCCGCGCTCAGCCGAGTCAGCGTCGAGCACCTCGCCGGCGACGCCTTCGACCTTGCCGTCGTTGACGAGAAGCTGGGTCGCTCGATGCCGGAACCGCAGCCGCACCAGGCCGGCTCGCTGCGCCTCTCGCACGCGCCGCTCGAACGGCTCGACGACGCCCGGGCCGGTTCCCCAGGTGATGTGGAAGCGGGGCACGGAGTTGCCGTGCCCCGTGGCGTAGTAGCCGCCGCGCTCGGCCCACTGCACGAATGGGAACCAGCGGACGCCCAGGCCGTGCAGCCACGCACGCTTCTCGCCGGAGGCGAAGTCCACGTAGGCCTCCGCCCACCGCCGCGGCCAGAAGTCCTCGGGCCGGTCGAAGGCCGCGGCGCCCTGCCAGTCCTGCCAGGCCAGCTCGCGCGAGTCCCGGACCCGCAGGCGTCGCTGCTCCGGCGTGTCGACCAGGAACAGCCCGCCGAAGGACCAGAAGGCCTGCCCGCCCAGGGACGCCTCGGGCTCCTGGTCGAGCAGGATCACGCGGCGGCCACGATCGGCGAGCTCGGCTGTTGCCACGAGCCCGGCCAGCCCGCCGCCCACAACGATTACGTCCGCGTCGAGAGCCACGGACTCCGATCCTAGAGAGAACGCAGAATCGAGGTGGGCGCCGGGCGGGGCGGTGGACCCGGCCTACCCCCACCAGGCCGCCGCCGGCGCGGGCCTGGTCAGCACGCGTCACGCACCAGGCCGCCGCCGGCGCGGGCCTAAAACACGGCGGCCCCGGCGGCGATCAAGACCAAGCGTAGTCTGCTCATGCGCGCATGCTCAGCGCCGCGGCTTGGAATCACTTCTGAATCAGTTGCGAATCTCTTGCCGCCACTTCTCAGCAAATCACCAGGAAATGCTGGGGGCGCGCTGATCGAGGCCTGGAACCCTCTCTGACATGACACCGCCCGAAGAGCCGAATCAAGAGACAGGACCCGAGGGAGCCGGCCAGCCCGACCAAGCCCCCTTGATGCCGGCGCCGCCGCCCATGCCGCCGGTGAGCTATTACTCGCCGCCGATCTGGGAGCCGCCGCCGACGCCGCGGAAGAGCCGGCTGGTGGTGGTGGCCGTCGCGGCCGTGCTCGTGGTCGGCCTGGCGCTGGGCGGCGGGATCGGCATCGGCTGGACGCTCGCGCGAATCCTCGTCGGCCAGCAGGCCAACGCCAACAATCCCTCTTCGGGCTCTTCCAACCAGGCGCCCGGCGGCCAGACCGACCAGGGCTCGGCGCCGAGCGGCGCCCACCTCTCCAGGGTCGAGTCGGCCATCGTCGACATCAACACGACACTGAGCGGCGGCCAGGCCGCGGGCACGGGCATGATCCTCACCTCGAACGGCGAGGTGCTGACCAACAACCACGTGGTCGAAGGCGCAACGACGATCAGCGTCACCGTGCCCTCGACCGGCAAGACCTACAGCGCGACCGTGCTCGGCGTTGATCCCAGCGCCGACGTGGCCCTGATCAAGCTCTCGGGCGCCAGCGGGCTGCCCACGGTTCACACGGCGAGCGCGTCCCAGCTCAAGGTGGGCACGCAGGTCATCGCGATCGGGAACGCGCTCGGGCAGGGCGGCGCCCCCTCGGTGACGACGGGCTCGATCACGGCCCTGGACCAATCGATCACGGCGACCAACGACAATGGCACCTCGGAGCAGCTGACCGGGCTGATCGAGAGCGACGCGCCGATCAGCCCCGGTGACTCGGGTGGCGCGCTGGTCGACTCGAACGGCGACGTGCTCGGCATGATCACCGCCGGCCAGACTCGCGGCTTCCGGACGTCGACCTCGACGCTCGGCTACGCCGTGCCGGCGACCACGGCCATGAACGTGATCAAGGAGATCCGCGCCGGCCACGAGAGCGCGGACATCATCATCGGACCGTCCGGCTACATCGGCGTCCAGGTCCGCGACCTCGACCCGCAGACGGCCGGGCAGCTCGGACTGAACGGCGTCTCGGGCGTCCTGGTGGTCGGCGTCCAGCCGGGCTCGCCGGCGGAGCAGGCGGGCATCGGCTCCAACTCGGTCATCACGGCCGTCAACGGCGTCGCCACCCCGGACACCACTGCGCTGGGCAACCAGATCCACACCCACAAGCCCGGACAGCAGATCTCGGTCACCTGGACGTCGTCGGACGGCGCCTCACACACCGCCACGATCACCTTGACGAGCGGCCCGGCAGTCTAATCTGACCCCCTGATGGGGGTTCTGATCTGCGATGTCGGGCCGCGGGACGGGCTGCAGAACGAGGCGGCGATCCTGCCGCCGGCCGTGCGTGCCGAGCTCTGCGCACGCCTCGCGGCGGCGGGGCTGCGGCGGATCGAGGCCGCCAGCTTTGTCAACCCCAAGCTCGTGCCGCAGATGGCGGGGGCGGACGAGGTCTTCGCGGCGCTGCCGAGCCATCCCGACGTGGTCTTCACGGCGCTCGCGCTCAACGAGCGCGGTTATGAGCGCGCGCTGGCTGCCGGCGCGCGCCACGTCAACTACTCCTTCGCCGTCACCGACGAGTTCTGCCGGCGCAACCAGAACTCGACCGTCGCCGACTGCATTGCGGTCGGGCGGGCCCTGGTGCAGCGCGCTCGCGCCGACGGCGTCGGCATCACGGTGACCCTCTCGTGCTGCTTCGGCTGCCCGTTCGAAGGCCCCGTCTCAGCCGAGAAGGTCGAGGCGGTCACCGGGCAGGTGCTGGCCGTGGCGCCGGACGAGATCGTGCTCGCGGACACCATCGGCGTCGGGGTGCCGGCACAGGTTCGGAGGCTGGTGCCCCCGTTAGTTGCGGCCGGCGTGGTCACGGGCTGTCACTTCCACAACACCCGGAACACCGGCTATGCGAACGCGCTCGCGGCGCTGGAGAGCGGCGCCACTCTCCTCGACGCCTCCATCGGAGGCGCCGGCGGCTGTCCCTTCGCTCCCCGCGCCACAGGCAACATCGCGACCGAGGACCTCGTCTACCTGCTCGCCGGCATGGGCGTCGAATCCGGGATCGATCTCGAGGCTCTGATCGAGGTCTCGCAGTGGCTGGGCGCCCAGCTGAACAAAGAGCTGCCGGGCATGGTGGCGCGCGCGGGCCCGTTTCCAGTGGCTTCCTGACCACGTCGTAAAGTCTTGGCGGGCGCAGAGTGCGGCGATATGCTGCACGCGCCTGCCGACATGGAACACGTGCGCTTCAGCTCACGCCGCCGCCCGCGCGTACTCGTCGTGGACGATCGCCGCCTCAACATCGAGGTGACGATGGAGTATCTCGCCGAGCTTGACTGCGAGGTCTTCAGCGCCACCAACGGGTACGACGCTTTGACGATCGTGGCCGAGCACTCGCTCGACCTCGTCCTACTCGACATCATGATGCCGGGGCTGGACGGGTTCGAGGTGTGCCGCCGCATCAAGGCGGCTGAGCCCACGCGACTGCTGCCGGTCGTCCTGGTGACCGCGCTCAACCAGGCCGGAGACCGCGCGCGGGGCCTCGACATGGGCGCCGACGACTTCATCGTGAAGCCGGTCGACCGGCATGAGCTGCTGGCGCGGGTGCGTTCTCTCCTGCGGTTGAAGGAGCTCTATGACCGGCTGGAGGACTCAGAGCGGGTGATCTTCGCGCTGGCGCGAGCGGTGGAGGCGAAGGACTCGTACACCGAGTCGCACACAGAGCGGGTCGGCCGCACCGCGCTGGCCCTCGCGGCCGCCGCCGGGATCGCCGGCGCAGAGCTCGAGGATGTCTATCGCGGCGGGGTCATCCACGACATCGGCAAGATCGGCGTCCCGGACCACATCCTGCTCAAGCCAGGCCCGCTCGACGTCGAAGAGGTCGAGCAGATGCGCCTGCACACCGTGATCGGGGCCCAGATCCTGGCGCCGCTGCTCTCCGCGTCGACGCTCGTGCCGATCGTTCGCCATCACCACGAGCGGATGGACGGACTCGGCTATCCCGACGGTTTGGTCGCCGACGAGATCCCGCTCGCCGCGCGTGTGGTGGCCGTATGCGATGCGTTTGACGCGATGGTAAGCACGCGCCCGTATCGCGCCGGCCTGTCGCCTCACGAAGCGCGCGCGATACTGCTGGACGGCGCCGGCACGCAGTGGGATGCCGAGCTGGTCAGGTTGTTCCTGGAGAGAGTGGAGCCCAACCAGGCCGCCAAAGTCGCGTCATAACCAGCCGCGCGGTCTTGACGCACCGCGTTTCCCAGCCACCGCAGTCGTCAGATGGTGGGCGGAATTGTGCGGTTAACCACTTCCGTTCTCGCCGCGACGGGGCTATCGTCTCGCCGCACCAATGGTCACGGTCGGCGCGGGCGCAGCGGCGGCGCTCGGAGAGGCTTTCGCTCGGCGAGCCGCTGAATGCGCTGAGCGCGCGCAGCAGATCCTGCTGGAACGGCGTTGGGTTGGACGGCCCGCGAGCCGCGAATTTCACGATTCCCGCCGGGACACCCTGCTGGTCTCGAACATGCTGGTGGCGCGCTGGCTGATCACCGGCGAGTCGATGAGCGACCACGAGGCACATTGGCTGGAGCAGCGAGGCCGGCTCGCCGCGGCGGAGCAGCTCTCGATCGTGAACGTCACGCGCTCCTATCTCGTGTGGCGCGACGTCGTGATCGGCTGCCTCGACGGCGAGGCGCAGGGGTTGGACACGCCGGCGGAAGTGCTGGAGACGGCTCGCCAGGCCGTGCGCGTCGCGGCTGACTCCGCCGTCATGCGCATGGCCCGCAGTTACGACGAGGAGACGGAAAGGCTGCGGGGTCAGCTGGCCGCGGAGCGCGAAGCTTTTCGACACGCGGCTCTGCATGACGCGCTGACGGGCCTGCCCAACCGCGTCTTGCTGCACGACCGCCTGCAGCAGGCGATCAACTCCGGGCGGCGCCACCGGCAGCTGGTGGCAATGCTGATGGTCGACCTCAACGGCTTTAAGGAGGTGAACGACGTGCACGGCCACGACACCGGCGATTCGGTGCTGCGTCGCGTCGCCCTTAGCCTCGAGTCGTCGGTGCGCAGCTCCGACACGGTGGCGCGACTCGCGGGCGACGAGTTCGCCGTGGTGCTGCCGGACTGTCCTTCGCGTCAGTCCGCCGAGCACATGGCGGAGAAGCTCCGCGCGGCGGTGCAGAAGCCGATCGCGATCAGCTGCGGCGTCGAGGTCGTGGTCGACGCCAGCGTCGGCGTCGCCTGCTTCCCCGATGACGGCGCGGACAGCGATGCGCTGCTCAACGCCGCCGACGTGGCGATGTACCGGTCCAAGCGCTCTCGCTGATCGCGGCTCTCAGGCCGTCCGGAGGCAGCAGGGCGGCGGATGGGGTATTTCTGAATACGATTGCGCGCGCGATCGCGCCCCGTTAGCTCAGAGGAAGAGCAGCTGCCTTCTAAGCAGACGGTCGGGAGTTCGAATCTCTCACGGGGCGCCACCAGCTAGGCGGTCCGGCCCCCGAGACGCGGCTCCTTCCCCGCTCGGCGGGGAGGTGGCTGAGCGCAGCGAAGCCGGAAGGGCTGAGACCAGCCCGAACTCGGAACACATCCGTTCGACCGCGAAACGATCCCCTCCCCGGCGCTTCGCGCCGGACCTCCCCAGCAAGTGGGGAGGAGGCTTACGGCCAGCTAGGCGAGAGGCAGCGTGAGTCGAAAGACCGAACCGCCGCCCGCGCGGGGGCGCTGCACGATCTCGCCGCCGTGCAGCTCCGCCAGGCGCCGGGAGATGTAGAGGCCCAGGCCCACACCCGCGATCCGATCGCGCTGTGAGCCGCGACCGAAGCGGTGGAAGATCGCTTCCGAGTCGGCCATGGGCACGCCGAGCCCCCGATCGGCCACATAGATGACCGCCTTGGTGGCGTCGTGCTCCAGGTGGCAATCGACCTGTCCGCCGTCCGGCGAGTACTTGACGGCGTTGTCAATCAGGTTGCGCAGGATGATCGCAATCCGCCCGCGATCGACCAGGGCGAAGACAGGTTCCGACGGCAGGTGCGCGACGAGCGAATGGTTCGCAGGCAGGCTTGGGCGAGCCTCGTCTACTGACTGGGCCACGATCGCCTTCAGGTCGGCCGTGCGGATGGCGAGGTGGATCTGGCCGTCGTTGAGCCGGGCGTCTTCGAGCAAGTCGTCGACGAGGTGGGCGATCGCACGCGCCTTGGCTCGCATCTCGGGCACGGCCCCTCGGGCTCGTGGCGGGAGCTTGCCCAGGGAGCCGTCCTCCAGCATCGCGATGTAGCCGTTCAGCACCCCGAGGTGGCCCCTGATCTCGTGGGCCAGCAGCCTCGCGTGGTCGCCGACCAGCTCGCGATGCGAGTCGAAGTCATGCCGATCGTCGAGAACCGCGTCGATCGCGCTCTCGACCAATCGGCTCGAGCCGACCTTTCTGTTGCTCATGTCCGGGACGTGCGTCTTGGTGGTCACGTCCACCTCTCCTGATAGTTAGGCTATCAGAAAACGCTCAAGTCAGATTAGCTTTTACGGAGCTCGTCGACCTTGTCGCGCCAAAACACGTAGCGGTTGACCAGGCGCGCCTTCTCCTTATCGAGAAGGCTGAGATCGCGAAACGCCTCCTCCTGCGAGCTGTCGGAGAGCTCGGCCGTGCCGCTCTCGGCCTCTCGAAGCAGCCGGTCCTTGAAGCCGAGCAGCTCCGAATAGGTGGCCAGCCAGTGCTCGGCATCCTCGAGGTTGTCCGAATCCGGGTCCTCGCCTTCCATCAAGCGATCCTGATCCGTGAGCGCCTCCTCCTCCTCTGCAGTCATTCCTGCAAATTACCGGACGCTGCGGATCCTGCTCACGAAGAGAGTTCCCAGAAGGTAGAAGATCACGGCCAGCACGAAGATCGATCGGTAGCCGAGGTCGGTCGTGACCCGGTTGAGCGCGTCCACCATGAAACCGGCGGCCAGCGGCACGGCGACGCGCGGGAGGCTGTCGGCCACGTGGTACAGGCCGAGGTCCTTGGCCGCGGCCGCCTTCCGGTCCGGCAGCGTGTCGAGTCCGAGCGCCCAGTCGACCGAGCCCCAGCAGCCGTAGCCGAGGCCGTAGATCACGCCCAGCACCAGGACGAGGATGGTCGGCATCTGCCCGACCTGGAAGACCAGCAGTGTGATCACGAAGAGCAGGCCGCTGGCGTAAACGAATCGCTTGCGTCCGAAGCGGTCCGAAGCCAGGCCGCCCGCGATCGCCAGGGGCACGGCCACCGCGGTGACGATCAGCTCGAACACCTCGGTGAATTGGTCCGGGTTCGGAATCTTCTCGACGTCCCGGAACAGATAGACGAGAAACGGAAGGACGGACCACAGGCCCGCGACCGTCATCATCCGGGTGAAGAAGGCCCAGCCGAAGTCTCCGCTGTGAAGCGGCGCGATGAACTGCCGGAACGTGGGACGGGGCCGGCTGGGCGCTGGATCCCGACCTTCGCCGGCCGCCGCCCAGAGCGTCGGCACGACCGTGATCACGATCACGGCGATGATCGGGAAGTACGAAGCGCGCAGGTTGTGCGCCTTCGAAAGGAACAGCAGGGTCAGCAGCGAGGCCACGGCGCCGAACTGCGTGAAGCCGCTCAGGAGGCCGCTCGCCTGGCCCGTCTCTTCGCCGGCGACCAGGTCGGGCACCAGCCCGAAGGTCGCCACACCGGCCACGTTGATGAAGGCCACGAAGGCGACGAAGCCGATCAGCAGCGGGGGATAGGTCCGGGCGCTGAAGAGCACCAGGCAGGCGGCGATCATGCCCACCGATCCCGCCACCAGGAACGGCCGGCGGCGCCCGAAGCGGCTGCTGACCCGATCGGACCACTGGCCGACGATCGGTGGCACCACCAGCGCGAAAATGCCGCCGACTCCGGTCGCGAGGCCGACCGCCGTCGCCTGGGAGCCGCGCGTCACCGCATCGGCGACCTGGACCTGGAGCAGGATCGTGTAGATCGGCGTGAGTGCGTAGGACTGGCCGAGCCAGGGGGTCGCCAGCGCCAGTTGCCGGAGAACCCCGCGCAGGCCGCCGGTCGTCCGCGGCGGTGCAGCCGCCTCGATCATGCGGCGAGAACTATAAGGTCGCCTGGACCGCCGGTCGCAGACGAAGTGTGCGTACCGGCCGCGCGAGCACCCAGCCGACGGCGGCGATGCCGATCACGCCGCCGGTCGCGAGCGTCAAAGCCAGGCCAGGCCCGTAGCCCACCGCGTGCTCCAGCGCGCCGGCCAGCCAGCCGCCGGCGAGGGCGCCGAGCGGAATGGTGCCGAACGCGATGGCCAAGTTTGACGCGTGGATCCGGCCCTGCAGCCGCGCCGGCACGAGCGACTGCCGCAGGCTGACGTTGGTCACATTCCAGATCGGCCCGCAGAAGCCGGCGAGCAGCATCGACACGACCGCGATCGGCAGCGCGGGCGCCACCATGGCGAGAGGAAGGAGCGCCCAGCCCAGGCTTTCGCCGCCGATCGATGCCGCCAGCGTCGGGCCCGTACCCAGCCGGTGCTCGACTGCTGGCGCCGCTGCCGCGCCCGCCAACCCGGCCAGCCCCTGCAGCAGCAGCATCGCGCCCACGGCAAGGGGGGCGAGGTGCAGAACCTGGTACGCGAAGAGGAGGAAGACGGTGCGCGTCATCATCAGCCCGCAGTTGTTGGTGGCCACGCAGGCCGCCGTCCAGCGAATCACGGGATGACGCGCGAGCGCTGCAATGCCCTCGCGCAGCTCGGAGACGAAGCCCGCGCCGGTGTCGGCCGGCGCCTCGTGCCGCGCCTCCACGCGGCGAATTCGCATCAACCCGGCGGCTGAGATGACGAAGGAGAACGCGTCGACCAGGATGGCGGTGGGCGCGGTGAGCAGCTGAATCAGGAGGCCGCCCAGGCCCGGCCCTACGGTCTGCGCGGCGGCGTCGCTCGCCTCGAGCCGCGAATTGCCCTCGACCAGACCCTCTGGGCCGACCAGGCCCGGCAGATAAGCCCGGTAGGCGACTTCGAAGAAGGTCCCGAGCGCCCCTTGGGCGAGGCCGACCGCATAGAGCTGGACCAGGGCCAGGTGCCCCACCGCCGCGGTGATCGGGATGGAGAGGACGGCCACGAAGCGGCCGAGGTCGCAGGCGACCAAGAGGGGGCGCCGCGGGATGCGATCGACGACCACGCCGGCGGGCAGCGCCAGCAGGGGGTAGGGCAGGTAGAAGCACACGTAGAGCAGGCCCACGTGGAGTGCGTCCGCGTGCAGCAGGAGGATGGCGGCGGTGGGCACCGCAAGGGCGCTGACGCGATCCCCGACCGAAGATGCCGTCTTGCCGCCCCAGAGCCGGAGAAAGTCCGCGTTCCGCCACAGCATCGGCCGGGATCGTACGGGTTGCGGGGGCTTTATATCCCCTGCGCTATCCAGATCAATGAGATCATTGGTGTTGGTGGTTCAGGAGGAAACGCGCCTCAACAGGCGCGGCCTGATCGCCGTCGCGGTGATCCTTGTGCTCTTGGTCGCCTTCGTGGCCATACGCGGCGGCGTGTTCATCTCTCGCATCTCCAGCTCGGGCCTGGGCGGGCTGGGGGGTTTGTTCGGCGTGAGCGAGCTGCAGCACAAGCTGGACTCCGGTCAGCGCGTCAACATCCTGCTGCTCGGCTACGGCGGCCCGAACCACGACGGTCCGTACTTGACCGACTCGATCATGGTCGTGAGCCTCGACCCGGTCACCAGCCAGACCGCCTACATCTCCATCCCACGCGACACCGAGGTGACTTTCCACGCCTTCAGCGATCCCAGGCGATCCGTGACCGACAAGATCAACGCCGCCTTCGAGGTGGCGATGCAGTCGCAGAACTGGGGCGGTGGCCTGGCCGGCAAGTACCAGTCGTCCGACCAGCGCGACGGCGCCTTCCGGCTGGCCGACGACGTGATCAGCCAGGTGACGGGGCTGCACATCGACTACAACGTGGGCGCCGATTTCAGCGGCTTCGACAAGATCGTCGACGCCATGGGCGGCATCGACATCAACGTCCCCGAGAGCTTCAGCATCGACGTCCCCGCCGGACGGAACGGCTGGATCACGCTGTTCTTCCAGCAGGGGTGGACGCACATGAACGGCGCGACGGCGCTCTATTACGTGCGCGGCCGGTATACAGCCTGCAGCGAGACCGGCTGGTGGAGCTACCGGAACGGCCAGCGCCTCTGCGGCGGCCATGCCTTCACCGACGCCGACACTCGCGAAGCCTCGGACTTCGCTCGCGCCCAGCGCCAGCAGACTTTCCTGGAAGCGTTCCGCAAGCGCGCGCTGAAGCTGAACGCGATCGCGAACCTGCCGACGATCGTCTCGGGGCTCGAGGCGGAGGTCCGCACCGACATGGCGATCCCGTCCGATGCGCAGGCGCTCTGGTCGGACCAGGGCAAGCTGCGCCGCAACGGCATCCTGCACATCAGCCTCAACAGCGGCAACCTCCTCTACTCGTGCACCTGCGACCAGCTCGGCTACACGCTGCACACGTACGGCGACGGGTCGATGCTGCGCCAGTACCTGGCGACCCTCTTCCAGGCGCCCGCGATCAAGGAGAAGGCGCCGATCCGGCTGGTCGACGCCTCGGGCGACGGCGGCCAGCTGAGCGCGGTCTGGAAGGACCTGCTGTCCGAGATGGGCTTCCCCAACGTGACCGACGCGGGGTCGGCCGGACGCGACAGCACCACGGGCATCGCCGACGGCACCTCCGGCAAGGCCAAGCACACGCTCGCCTTCCTCTCGTCCTTCTTTAAGGCGCAGCCCGGCGCGCAGGCGCCGGCGGCCGGTGCGGTGACGCTCGTCCTCGGCCGCGACGCCTACAGCGCGTTCTATGCCAACGGAGCGCAGACCTCGAGCAGCGCGGCTGCCAGCGCTGGTCAGCGGGCGGGCGGGTCGGGTTCCGGCGGCGGATCGGGCGGCGGCGGCGGTGGCGGCACTGGCGGCGGCGGCGCTGGGCATCCAAGTCCGAGTCCGTTCCCGGTGCCGCTCCCGAGCCTTTTCCCGAGCCCCCCGTTCAAGCCGGAGTAGCCAGCAACTTCACCGTTTCGCCGCCGCGCCTTCGGAGGCGAGCACTAACCTCCGCCCGTTTTGCTCGCCTCGCGACGTTCCGGGCGCGTGCTGGCGCTCGTGGCGGCGGTCGCCGTTCTCTCCGCGGTTCTCTTGGCGCTGATCGCCCGCGCCCCGCTGCCTGTGCGCGCCGCGGGCGCCTACCCGGGCGCGAGCGCCGGCTACGACATCTCGTGGCCGCAGTGCGGGGGGCCTTATCCCAGTCTGTCCGGTGAGTGGTTCGGAATCGCCGGGGTCAACGACGGCAAGCCGCTGACGGAGAACCCGTGCCTGGCGTCCGAGCTGGCGTGGGCGCAACAAAACCCCGCATACGCGGGTCTCTACGTCAACGTCGCCTACGGCCTGAGCATGGACGGCCCGCTGACCTGCGATCCCGACGACCTCTACTGCCAGGCGTACAACTACGGCTGGGTCTCCGGGCAGTACGCGTACGTGACGGCGCTGGCGGACACGGGGGGAGCCTCGGAGGAAGTGCAGAACTGGTGGCTCGACGTCGAGGTCGTCAACACCTGGAGCGACAACGTGGGACTCAACTCCGCTGTGATCCAGGGCACCCTCGATTACTTCGAGCAGACCCAGGGCATCCAGGCGGGGATTTACTCGGTCTCGACCATGTGGGACGGGATCACCGCGGGCTTCGCCCCGGCGGGCGTGCCGAACTGGGTGGCGGGTGGCAACGACATGTTCGATTTCGGCACTTGCGGGCGGCCGCTGTGGCCGGGAGCGCAGGTCGAGGTCTTCCAATCGCTTTCGCCAGACGGCCAATACGACGTCGATCGGGGCTGCTAGCGGAAAAATTTGCGGAAAACAATATTGTAGCGGTCACGTAAGCTGATAGTCGACCTATCAGAACACGATGATGGCAACCAGAGCGAAGCGCAGCACGAGGCGGCGAAACTTGCTGATGGCCTTCGGGCCGGGCGCGCTGGCGGGCCGGCCGGAGGGCTGGATATTCGTCGTCTGCTGCTGCCTGGGCGTCGCCCTGATCTCGATCTCCGACATCCGCTACGCCTCGCATGGATCGGTGGGCGCGCTCGCGTTCATCCCGGTGATCCTCGCCGGGTGGCTGCTGTCGCGAGTCCAGACCGCGGTCGTGACGCTGGTCACGATGGCGCTGCGGATGGCCCCGATGGCTGCTGCCAGCATCCCAGTGGTGACCGGGGTCACGCAGGGCCTGACCGTCCCGGTGCTTGCCGTCCTGGCCCAGCTCGCGGCCGAGTTCGTGCTGCTCGCGAACTCGAGCGAGATGCGGCTCGAACGAGCCCGTGCGGAGGGTGACCGCATCGCCGCCCTCGAGCAAGCGAAGTCGGACTTTCTGCGCCTGGCGTCCCACGAGCTGCGCGGCCCCTTGGGGGTCGTCCGCGGCTACGCGTCGATGCTGGAGGACGGAACGCTCGGCGAGCTCCCGGACGAGGCCAACGCGATCATGCCGATCGTGAGCTCGAAGGTCAAAGCGATGGGCATGATGGTCGACCTGATGATGGAGACCGCCCGTCTCGACGACGAGCGGCTGCAGCTGCGCAAGGAGCCCACCGACCTGGGCGAGCTGGTGCGCGAGTGCGCCGGCGAGATGCGCAGCGTCGCCGGCCCGACTCATCCGATCGTGGTCGAGGCGGCCCCCGAGCCGATCGTCGCCACCGCCGACCGCTCGCGCATCGCGACGATCGTTAACAACCTGATCGACAACGCGATCAAGTACTCGCCCGCCGGGGGCCGGGTGTCTTGCCGCGTCAACCCGTCCGATGGTGGCGCGATCATCGCCGTTTCGGACCAGGGCATCGGGATCCCGAAAGAGGACCAGGGGCGCCTCTTCGCGCGCTTCAGCCGTGTACATACCGAGGACGCTCCCGAGATCCCTGGCACCGGCCTTGGCCTGTACGTCTCGCGGGAGCTCGCGCGCCTTCACGGCGGCGACATTCGAGTCGAATCGGCCGCGGGCCGCGGCAGCACGTTCCTGGTCGAGCTGCCCGTTCGCAATTAGTGGTCCGTCCGGGAAACCGCTCGACAATGCATCGGCCCGTCACCGCCGGGCCCCCTCTGGGTGCTGAAGCCGGCGTCAGGGGCCCTGGCGATTCGTCGTCACGCACCGTCGGGTGCGCTCCTCCTCTCGCCATCCCTTCCTTGGCTCCGGCGGTGCGGGCCGCGCCTTGTCAAGCTAATTCCCGGACGGGCCACTGGCGAGTAGCGTTCTCACGCATTCGATGGCGACGAAATATCTCGGGACCGTCAACGCGCCGGACTTTCCCGACGGCCTTTCATGGCTCAACGTCGAGCGGCCTCTGACGCTCGCCGACCTGCGGGGGCGTCTGGTGCTGCTCGACTTCTTCACCTACTGCTGAATCAACTGCCTCCACATGCTTCCGCAGTTGCGGGAGCTCGAGCAGCGGATCGGCCCGGAGATGGTGGTGATCGGGGTGCACTCGGCCAAGTTCCTGGCTGAGCAAGCCACCGAGAACCTGCGCGACGCGGTGCTGCGGTACGGCGTCGAGCACCCGGTGGTGAACGATCGCGACTTCGCCGTCTGGAACGAATACGCGGTGCGCGCCTGGCCGACGCTGATGTTCATCGACCCCGCCGGCCGGGTGATCGCCAAGCACGAGGGCGAGGCGCCGATCGCCGCCCTTGAACGCGTCGTACGCGAGATGCTCGACGAATTCCGGGCCGCCGGGCTGCTCGACACCTCGCGTCCTCTGCCGGTCCACGAAGAGTCGCTCGCAACTCGCGGAGCGCTCGCATTTCCGGGCAAGGTCGCCGCCGACCCCATGGGCGAGCGGCTGGCTGTCGCCGACACCAACCACGACCGAGTGCTGGTCATCGATCAGAGCGGGAGGCTGCTGCGCGCATTCGGCGGGCTCAGCCGTCCACAGGGGCTGGCCTTCGACGGGGGCCGGCTCTGGATTGCGGAGACTGGCGCGCACAGCGTTCACCTGGCCGATCTCGAGACCGGTTCGCTGCGGCGAGTCGCGGGAACCGGGAGCGCGGCGATGTCCACCGCAGACCTGGCCGCCGGCGCGCTGCGCTCGCCTTGGGACCTCTGCGTGGTGAACGGCTCCGTCTACGTGGCCATGGCCGGCAGTCACCAGATCTGGCGGCTGGACGCGGCGAGCGGCGGCATCGAGCCATTCGCAGGCAGCGGGCGCGAAGGCCTGCGAGACGGGCCGCTCGCGGATGCCTGGCTGGCGCAGCCGAGCGGCATCGCCGCCGGCGCGGGCGCGCTCTGGGTGGCGGACAGCGAGGTCTCGGCCGTCCGCCGGATCGACCTCGATCGTCGCGAGGTGCAGACCGTGGTCGGGCTCGACCTCTTCGAGTTCGGTGACGTCGACGGCGCCGGCGACGAGGTGAGGCTCCAGCACCCGCTTGGGGTGGCCTGGTGGGAAGGCGGGGGCCGCGTGGTGATCGCCGATTCCTACAACTCGAAGATCAAGCTCCTCGATCCCGAGCGGCGTGCCGTGACCACGCTGGCCGGCTCGGCGCACGAGTTCAACGAGCCTGGCGGGGTGGCCGTTCTGGGCGATGTGGCGTACGTCGCGGACACCAACAACCACGCCCTGCGCGGGGTCTCGCTGACGTCCGGCGAGATCGGCGGCGTCGAACTCAGCGGGACATGAGGGGCTGGCTGTCTTAACCCCTTAAGGGTTGCCTGGTTCGCTCCGCGTCTGCTACCTTGCCCTTTGCTTAAGGCCCAGCCGACCGGGCTGTCGCCTGCCGTGAACGGGGGTAGTTGTTGGCTCTTCGCCGGTACATCACACATTTCATCGTGCTTGCCGTTGTGCTTGTACTCTCCGGCTACGCCACCGTCGATAGCCATCTCCCCAATGCTCTCTTCCTGAGGCTGGGGGCCGTCAACGCCCAGGGTCTCGTCATGGGCCAGGGCGGAAGCATCAGCGGAGTCAGCCTCGGCAGGATGGACACGATCGTCGAGCCGCTGGCCGTGCCGACCTCCGCCGCGATCTCGCACACGGCCATCGCCTACGTCGTCGGCAAGAGCGAGGACCTGACCTCGATCGCGCTGAAGTTCGGGGTCACCGTCGACCAGATCCTCTGGTCCAACCCGCAGCTCATCGCCACCCAGACGGTGTCGGCGGGGAACCGCATCGTGATTCCGCCGGTGCCCGGCGTCGTGGTGTTCGCGAAGCCGAACGACACGCTGGCCGGGATCGCCTCCAGGTACCACGTCAGCCCGCAGGCGATCGTCGACTTCAACTACCTGCGCTCTAACTCCGTCTCTGCCGGCCAGGCTTTGGTGCTGCCCGGCGGGAGCGGTCCGGCGATCACCGCCGCGAACCGCGGAACGTCCTCTTCATACGGCGGCTACAGCGTGCGGTCGGGCGGCGGCGTCGGGCCCTACTCCAACGGCAACTTCCCGTACGGCTACTGCACTTGGTACGTCGCCACGCGGCGCCACGTCTACTGGACCGGCAATGCGTCCGACTGGTGGCCCAACGCGCGCGCGGCGGGCCGGCCCGAGGGCCAGACGCCCGAGGTGGGGGCGATCATGGTGACCTGGGAGAGCTCGTACGGGCACGTCGCCTACGTCGAGCAGGTGAACTCAGACGGGTCCTGGGTCGTCTCCGAGATGAACTTCGTGGCTTGGGGAGTCGTCGACCACCGGACCATCCGGCGCGGGCAGGTCCCGCTCATCGGCTTCATCTACTAGCCCGCTTTTCTCGTTCGAGCGGCGGCCCAACGCGTAGCCGGCGCCGAGCAGGCCCGCGCTCAGCATGATCAGCCGGAAGGCCGTCTTGGGCTTGCCGTCCCCTGCCAGCTTGACGGCGCCGGCGGCTGACAGGACGGCGGCTCCCGCTGCGAGGGCCGTTCGCGGCCGGCGCGTGGCGACGGTAAGGAGGGCTCCCGCCGCGGTCAGCAGACCTGCCGCAGCGCGAGCCGAGTTGTCGACCCCGAGGTGCTGCGGCAGACCCATGACGCCCGCCTCGCGGTCGGTCTCGATGTCCGGCAGGACCTGCCCGAAGTGGGCGGCGCCGCCGATCAGCGCCGCCGCGAGGAGCACCCAGCCCGGAGGGGCTTCGCCCGCCGCGAAGATCGGGATCATCGGGAAGGCGACCGCGTAGGGGAGAAAGCTCAGCTGGGTGTTGCGGAGCCTGAAGTTGTAGGCGGCCGCGGCGACGAGGCCCGCGGCGTGGGCCTTGAACTCCCTGGCGCCGACGGCGCGGCTGAGCACGAGCGCGACGGGCAGCGCGGCGCGCATCGCCTTGCGGACCGTCTCCGGTGCTAGCTCGCCGGCGGCGACGGGCTTGTCCTGGCGTCGCGCGCGGCGATCGAGGTCGGCATCTCGGACGTCGTTTGTCCAGCCGGTGAAGAGCTGTCCGGCGAGTACGGCGACGGTGGCCAGCACGGCACGCCGCGCGCCCTTGCCGGAGCCGGCGGCGAGCAGCGCTGTCGCGGTGGTCATCGCGACCACCGGCTCCGGATGGCTGGCACGGAAGAGCGTCGCCGCCAGGTGGAGGGCGCTGCGGGCGCGGGGGTGGGCCACCAAGTGTTTGGGTACCATAGCCCGGGTCCACCCGGTGGGGTCACCGGGTGCACGCTGTGGGTCGGCAAAGGAGACGTGGCGACTCCAACGGTCTGTAAAACCGCCGCGAAAGCTTTGGGGGTTCGACTCCCTCCCGGCCCACCAGCTGAAATTCGTATTCAGATCTGATAGTCAGCAGTGCGGTTTGTAGCTACTCCCGCTAACAAGCGGTGCCGCCTGACAGCAGTTTTGAC
>DASUWK010000010.1:0-2242 GCA_036378435.1 Candidatus Dormiibacterota bacterium
GTGATGATGGCCGGCCCGTGCTGCGCGGCGACCTCGAGGAAGTCGCCGTCGTCGAAGATCCGCAGCAGGATCTCGTGCATGTCGTAGGCCATGTTGTCCGAGTCCGGCACGATCGTGTCGAGCTCCAGATCGGTCGGGGTCGTCTCCGGCTCCAGGCCCGGGTTGACGATCGGCGGCTCGCTGACGGCGCTCGACGGCAGGAACGACAGGAAGTCACGCACGTACTGGAACGCCTCGGCCTCGGAGTTCACCACCTGGTGGATGTTGCCGTAGCGGGCCTGCGCATCCGAGCCACCGAGCTCGTCGAGGGTGACGTCCTCGCCGGTGACTTCCCGGATCACGTCGGGGCCGGTGACGAAGAAGTAGCCCTGGTCGCGCACCGAGACCAGCAGGTCGTCCTGGATCGGCGAATAGACCGCTCCCCCAGCGCATTTGCCGAAGATGAGGGAGATCTGCGGCACCAGCCCGGACAGCGCCTCGTGGCGGCGGCCCAGCTCGGCATACCACGCCAGCGAGGTGACCGCGTCCTGGATCCGGGCGCCACCCGAGTCCTGGATGCCGATGATCGGGCAGCCGACCATCGCGCACCACTCCATCAGACGCGCGACCTTGCGGCCGAACATCTCGCCGACGGTGCCTTGGAACACGGTCTGGTCGTGGGAGAACACCCCGACGGGACGGCCGTCGATCATGGCGTGGCCGGTGATGCAGCCGTCGCCGTAGAGCGCGTTCGGGTCGTTGGGCGTCTTGGCCAGCGCCCCGACTTCCAGGAAGGTGCCCGGATCGACCAGAGCGTGCACGCGCGCGCGGGCGCTCGGGATGCCCTTCTTGTCGCGCTTGGCGGCGGCCTTCTCACCGCCGGGCTCTTTGGCCAACTCCAGGCGAGCTCGGAGCTCGGCCAGCTTCTCGGCGGTGGTGTGCTGGATGGGAGCTGCCCCCGGAGCTGGCACGGTCTCCGTCACTACTTGCCCACCTCACTCGTCTGACTGGTTTCGGCCTCCACCTTATTCAGCACGTCCGCGAGGTGAGCACCGACCTTGCCGATGATCGGCTCGTCGATGGCCTGGATGTGCTCGCCACCGATCGGCACCACCTCGAGCTCGGCCACGTACTCGCCCCACCCGCCGTCGGGCTGGCGCACCGCATACCGCGGCTCGAACTCGATGACGTCGTCGTGGTAGCGATCGGCCATGTACAGGGTCACGTGGCCGTCGTACGGCTCGATCTCGACGGTCTCGAGCGCCCGGTTGTCCAGGTAGGACGTCCGCTGGTGCTCGACGATGCCCCCGGGGATCTGCACGCCGCTCTGCTGGACGATGTCCAGCACGAACTTGACCTGCCCCTCGTCGTCGAGCTCCTCGAGCTGCTCGTAGGGGATCGCGGGGATCTCGACGTTGAAGGTGCGCTCGGCGAACTTCGCGTACCGGTCCCAGCGCTTGCGGGTCTCCTCCTGCGTCTGCGGGATCTCCTCGCCGGCGCGGACAGTGTCGATCATCCCGACGAACCGCACGTCTTCGCCCGCCCGCTTCAAACCGATCGCGCACGCGTACGCCAGCGCGCCGCCGAGCGACCACCCGGCCAGGATGAACGGCTTGCCCGCGTTCATCTCCAACAGCTTCGGCACGTACTGGGCGGCCCGTTCCTGGACGGTGCCCTCCACGCGCTCGAACCCATACATCGGGGTGTCCGCCGGCAACCGGTTCAGCAGCGGCTCGTAGACCACGGTCGACCCGCCGGCCGGATGGAACACGAACACCGGGGGCTTGGAACTGCCCTCAGGCCGCGCCCGCAGGGTGCGGACGAAGCCGTCGATCTGCCCGGCCTCCAGGTACTGACGGACCTTTTCGGCCAGCGCCTCGATGGTGTCCGACGTCTGGACGTCCTCGGCGGTGATGGCGCCCTCGGCGCGCTCCGAGAGCCGCTGCGCCATCTTGGCCGCGGTGTCGTCGTCGAGCGTCGGCAGCGGGTTGAAGATGCCGCCCGGCGACTTGCCCGTGACGATCGCCCAGGTGGCGAAGGTGACCCGTTCGGCGGCGTCACGCGGCGGCACGTCGGAGTTGAGCGCCTTGGCCACGGCCTCCTGGCTGAGCGCCGCCGCAAGATCCGGCTTCGCGCCGTTGGTCGCCGCGCCCTTCGGACCGGACGGATCCGTCGGCGGCGGCGGGATCGTCGCGTCCGACTCCGGCGGTGCCGGCTGAGTCTCGGGCTCCGCCTGGGGATCCGGTGCGGATGCGGCGGCCGA
>DASUWK010000011.1:0-28227 GCA_036378435.1 Candidatus Dormiibacterota bacterium
GGCGACGAGCCGCGCGCTGCGCGGCGCGGGGTAGGTCAGGCTGCCGCGCGGAATCGAAGTCAGGAGCCGCCGGAAGGCCAGCAGGAACAGCACGACCGCTACTGCCGTCGCCAGGCCGGAGACGGCGACCTCGAGCCCGAACTGCATCAGTCCGGAACGCTAGCGGCTGCGGGCACCGTCCCGGAGACCACAGCCCCGCCGCCGGGGCGCGAGCTGAGCGTCAGCGAGCCGCCCAGCGCGTCGATGCGGTCGGACATGTTCACTAGCCCGGCTCCCCGCTGCACCAGCGCGGGGTCGAAGCCGCGGCCGTCGTCGCTCACCTCGAATTGGAGGGCGCCGTCCTGGGCGCGCAGCCGGACGGTCGCCTGGCTCGCGCCGGCGTACTTCTGCACGTTCTGCAGGGCCTCCAGGACGCAGAAGTACACGGCCGCTTCGACCGCCTCCGCGTAGCGGCCGACGCCGTCAGAGTCGATCTCGACCGGCACGGTCGCTTTGCGCGCCTGCGCTTCCAACGCCGAGGCCAGGCCTCGCTCCGCCAGCAGCGGCGGGTAGATTCCGCGCGCCAGCTCACGCAGGGTGTTGATCGCTTCGTCCGCATCGGTCTTGAGCTCGGTCAGGGCCGCCCGCGCCTTGTCGGGATCGATTCCCAGCAGGTGCTCGGCCAGCCCGAGCTTCACCTTGAGGGCCACCAGGTTCTGCTGAGCGCCGTCGTGCAGGTTGCGCTCGATGCGGCGCCGCTCTTGGTCCTGCGCCTCGACCAGCCGCTGACGCGACAGCCTGAGCTCCTCCAGCCGCGCCTGCAGGTCGGAGGTGAGCCGCACGTTGCGCAGGAGGAGCCCCGCCTGGTTTGCGAGGTCCGCGAGCAGCTTGTCCTCGATCGCCGTCAGAGCCTCGCGCTTGTTGACCGCGAGGGCGCCCAGCAAGTCGCGTTGATGGCGCACCGGCACGACCCGGTCGCGGCCTTCGATCGCAGGCTCCTCGCCCGGTCCAAGTGCCACCGCCTCGGGCGCGGGGCCGTCCGGCCACGCCGCAGCCCTGCGGAGGCGGCCGCTCGACAGCACCCAGACCTCAGTCCGATCGGCGCCGGTGCCTTCGGCGAGCACGCGGGCCATGCGGGCGAGCACTTCGTCCGCCGCGTAGGCGTCGGCCGCCCGCGCCGAAAACTCTGAGAGGAGCTCGTACGGAGTCGCCCGCGCACCGTAGACGAGGCGGTTCGCGACGCGCTGTGCCCGGGTCCGCACGGGTTGGAAGGCGATCGCCGCGAGGCCGGTGGCGACGATCGAAAGCGGGACGTTGAGCCGCCCGCCGGCGCCGGCCAGCGCGCCGATGCCGACGGCCACGCCGAGGTAGATGCCGGTGATGAAGACGGCCAGTGCGCCGTAGGTCAGCGTCCGGCTGACGACGATGTCGATGTCGTACAGGCCCTGGCGCAGCACCGCGAGGCCGATCGTCAACGGCACGGCGACCCCGATCACCAGGTCGAAGAAGAGCGCTGAGAGATTGGAGCCGAGGGTGGCGTTGAACAGGCTGACCGCGAAGGCCACCACCGTCATGGCCAGACCGGTCGCCACCACGAGCGCGAACCACCTGATCTGGCGCCGAGCCAGGCCTTCGGAGCGGCGGTAGCGGAGCACGACCGCGCCGATGACCAGGCCGAAGATGGGGGCCACGACGGCCGTCGGCAGGACTGTGCCCGTCCAGGCGGGTAGGCTCTTGATGCCCATCGGGTTCTGCAGCGCGGGCAGCAACGGCGACGGCTGGATGGGTGTGGGCGAGATCGCCGCACCGACGCCGTAGATCAGGCCGAAGGCCACCAGCGCCCACACCGCCGGACGCCAGCGCGGGCCCGGCAGCCGGCCGTCGGGGAAGAAGAACAGGAGCATGACGAGGGAGGTCGCGCCCAAGGCGCCCTGCCAGTTGCCGAACCAGGCCAGCCATCCGACCCAGCCGGCGTGGATGCCCGCCAGCTGCGCGCGCCAGGTGCCGAAGATCGCGAGGAAGTCGAACATGTCCGTGAGGGACAGCGCCAGCAGCAGCCAGCCGATCGGGTTGCGCGGCCGCCGGTAGGCGATCAGCGCGCCGAAGGCGCCGCTGACCGCGGCGTTGATGAGCCACGGCGTCTGCGCGTCGAAGACGCCGAGGGGAAACGGTTCGATCGCCGTCCAGTCGAGCGCGAGCAGCACGAGGCTGGCGAGGAGGCCCACGCCGCAGAGTGCGGCGATGGCCAGAGCCGTACGGCGAGCCATTGCGCCGCGCACCTTATCCCGCCGAGCTGCGCCCGTCCAGGGTGTCTGCACCCCCGGCTCTCAACCAGGCCGGCGCCGGCGCCGAAGTGGTCCATGGCGGCTCTCAACCAGGCCGGCGCCGGCGCCGGCGCAGCAACCGGCTTGACAACGCCAAGGCCCTTGATTGATCATTCATTCAAATTTGAATGAGCATTCAATCAAGGAGGTCTGAGTGACGCGTACCGAGACGCAGACCAAGATCCTGGACGCGGCGTTCCAGTCGCTGGCCGAGGAGGGCTATCGCGACACCACGATGAAGGAGATCGCGGGTCGCGCTGGACTGGCGACCGGCCTCGCCCACTACTACTTCGACAGCAAGGACGACTTGCTCCTGGCCGCCCTGGAGCACGGCTGCCCAGCCACCCAGCTCGACCTGGAGGGCGTGCCTGGGCTTGAGCAGGCGCGCATCGGCTTCGCGGCCGAGAAGCACTGGCAGGTCTGGAACCGCGACGCCTTCAAGGTCATCTTCGACATGGTCGGGGTCGGCATGCACGACCCCAAGGTCGCCGGTCGGCTCCGGACGTTCTTCGACGAGCGCCGCGAGATGGTGAACCAGATCACCGAGGCCGTGCTGGCCGACTCGGGCAACCCGATGGGCCTGCGGGCCGAAGCGATCAGCGCCGCCCTGTGGGGCGCTTTCCTCGGCATCGCGCTGCAGCGTCTCCTCGACCCGGAGTTCGACGGCGACGCCGCGCTCGACGCGCTCGAGGTGATGGCGCTCGTCTCTGCCGCCGCGGTCGGTGGCGCAACCACCAATCAAGCAACGGGGGAGGGTTAGTCATGTTCGATGGGATCGCCAAGCTGGCCAACAACCGCGCCTGGTTCGTCGCGGGGTTCGCGCTCGCCTTCATGCTCGTCGCGGGCGCCTTCGGCGGGTCTGTGTCCGCGCAGCTCCACCAGGGCGGCTTCACCAACCCCAACTCGGAGAGCGAAGCGGCGAGCCAGGCGCTCGCCGCGGCCACCGGATCCCGCGCGGACCGCGACGTCATCGCGCTCGTCAAGGTGGGGTCGATCACCAGCGGCGCCGCCTCGGCTGAGGTGCAGCGCGTAGCCGGCGTGATCGCCGCCGATCCCGCGATCAGCTCGACCACCGATTTCTTCATGTCCCACGACCCAGCCCTCGTCTCCAAGGACGGCAGCGAGACCCTGGTCATCGGCCTCTTCAAGCGCGGCGCCGACGACGACGCCATCGCGGCCTCCGCCACGAGGCTCGAGACGAAGTTCAAAAGCGACCCCGCGGTCACGCTGGGCGGCGTTGGGACGACGTTCGCCGAGGTGCAGGCCAATGTCCAAGCCGACCTGGCCAAGGCCGAAAGCCTCGCCTTCCCGATCCTCTTCCTGCTCATGCTGTGGGTGTTCCGCGGCGTGGTCGCGGCCGCGCTGCCGCTGCTGGTGGGCGGCATCACCGTGCTCGGCACCTTCCTCGGCCTGCGCCTTGTCAACGCCGAGACGCCGCTGAGCATCTTCGCCCTCAACCTGGCCACCGGGCTCGGCCTGGGCCTCTCGATCGACTACTCGCTCTTCATGGTCTCGCGGTTCCGAGAGGAGCTCGCGGGCGGGGCAAGCGTGAACGAAGCAGTTGCGATAACCGTCAAGACCGCGGGGCGAACGATCTTCTTCAGCTCGCTGACCGTGGCCGCCGCGCTCGCGGCGCTGATGGTCTTCCCGCTGAACTTCCTCTTCTCCATGGGCGTCGCCGGCGTGATCGTCGTCGCGATCGCCTCCACCACGGCGCTGCTCGTTCTGCCCGCGGTGCTCCGGATCCTGGGCACGCGAGTGAACGCGCTGGCGCCCAGGCGCTGGCAGCGCGCCGAGTCCACCAGCCGCGGCTTCTGGTACTCGCTGTCGCGCAGCGTCATGCGGCGCCCGATCGTGTTCGCGGTCCTGAGCGCCGCGTTCCTCGTCGCCCTCGGCGCCCCCTTCCTGAGCATCAAGTTCAGCTGGGTCGACGCGACCACGCTGCCCTCGTCGGTCAGCGCTCACGTCGTCGACTCCGCCATCAAGAGCAACTTCCCCGGCCAGATCGGCGCGCCGGCCGTAGTGGTCGTCAAGGCGCCCGCCGCGGACCAGGCACAGGTGACCGCGCTGGCCGCCGACGTACGCGGCGTGGACGGTGTTGAGGCGGTGGCGCCGCCGAAATACGAGGGCCACGACGTGTGGCGAATCGACGCCAGCCTGGGCAACTCGCCTTACGACCAGCCCGCGCTGAACGCGGTCAAGGGAATCCGCGCGCTGCCTTCCAGCCTGACTCTTCAGGTGTCCGGGCTGTCCGCTTCGTTCCTCGACCTTCAGAAAGGGCTGCTGAACAGCCTCCCGATCGCGGCCGCGCTGGTCGCGCTGACCACGCTCGTGATCCTCTTCCTCATGACCGGCTCGGCCATCCTGCCGATCAAGTCGGTGCTGATGAACCTGCTGACGATGAGCGCGACCTTCGGCGCGCTGGTGTTCGTCTTCCAGCAGGGCCACCTGCAGTCGCTGCTCCGCTTCACCAGCGTCGGCTCCCTCGAGCAGACGCAGCCGGTGCTGCTGTTCGCGCTGATCTTCGGCCTCTCGACCGACTACAGCGTCTTCCTGCTCTCACGGATCAAGGAGGCGCATGACAGCCGCCTGCCCAACTCCGAATCCGTCGCCCTCGGGCTGCAGCGCACCGGACGCATCGTCACCGCGGCCGCCCTGCTCCTGAGCATCGCGATCGGCGCCTTCGCCACTTCGAACATCGTCTTCATGAAGGAGCTCGGCATCGGCACCGTCGTCGGAGTGCTGGTCGACGCGTTTGTCGTCCGCGCCCTCCTGGTGCCGGCCTTGATGGGCATCCTCGGCGAGTGGAACTGGTGGGCGCCGGGCCTACTGCGCCGCCTCCACAACCGGATCGGCGTCAGCGAGTCTCCAGCAGCCCGCGTCCGGCCGCCAGCCGCAGCAGCACTGACACCCACATCCGGTACGGCCGCCAGCGGTCGGTGATCTCCTCCAGCTCTTGACCAGACGGCGGCTCGGGCTCGCCCCGGGCCGCCGCCAGCGCCGCCAGCGTGGCCGGCTCGCCGGGGAACGCGTCGGGCGCGCTGCAGGCACGGGAGTACACCCCCTGGGCCCAGAACTCGCCGATGCCGGGGACCAGGCGCAGGTACTTGACGGCGGCCGCCTCGCCCATCTCCTTCAGCCGGTCTGCGTCCAGCATGCCGCCGAGGGCGGCTGAGGCCACCCCGCGCAGCCGCGCGACCTTCGCCGCGGCCAAGCCGGGCACCTCTTCGAGGTCGAGCAGCCGGTCCGGCGGCGGGAAGCAGCGCGCGGTGCCGCCGCCGACCTCGATCCGCTCGCCGCGCTCGTCGATCAGCCGGTCCTTGATCCGCGCGGCCTGCAGACGGTTGATCCGCTGTGAGATCACCGCCCAGGCGGCGCACTCATAGGGCGACGTGAAGAGGACCGGTCGCTGGCCGGGTCGCAGCTCCATCAGCCGGCCGATGAAAGGGTCGCGTTCGCCGACGGCGGGGTAGCCGGTGCCGTCCACGTCCAGCGAGAAGATCCGTGTCACCTGGTCCTGCACCTGCTCGACGTGACTGGTGCCCGCGACCTGGCCGTACAGCGTCCCGTCCTCCCACCAGAGCTTGGCCGCCACCGGCTGGAAGCCGCCGTCGAGCGGGAAGGCGATGCGCACCACAGGTCCGGCGCCATGGTGGGCCGTCGGCGGGAACGTGCCGAGCATGTCCGTGGCCAGCTCCCAGGAGAAAGGCCCGCGGGGGGTGATCGCGATGTCGGCCGCCATGCCCTGCTAGATTGGCGTTCCCGCCATGGAGATTTTGCGCAATATCGGCCGGCGCAAGCTGCGCTCGATCCTGACCATCTCAGGGATCACGATCGGCATTCTGGCCCTCACGACGATGGGCTCGATGGCGGCCAACTTCAACGCCCTCCTGGACGGCGGCGTGAAGTACTTCCAATCCAGCATCCAGGTCGGTCCGGACAACGCCGGGCTGGGCTCGGTGATGAGCACGGACCAGGTGGCGCAGATCAAACAGGTCGATGGGGTAGCCGACGCGTTCCCTGGCATCAGCCTGCCCGCCAAGCCCGGCGATATCGGGGTGGTGAGCTTCGGCATCCCCGACACGATCGTCGTCCACGATCCCGCGGAGGACAGCTACCAGACGCTCCGGACCACCTTCGCGTCCGGCCACGACATCGACGCCGGCGGTCGCGGCCAGGTCGTGCTGGGGTACTCGCTCGCGCGCGAGTTCAACAAGAAGGTGGGGGACACCATCAATCTGCCGGTGCGCCCATCCGACGCCAAGCCCGACTTCATCAACCACCCGTTCACCGTGGTCGGCCTGCTCGACCGGACGCGGACCGCCCCCGACAACTTTGCCGAGATCAGCCTCGCCGACGGCCAGCTGCTGCTCTCGGACAGCCTGCCCGCGGCGCTGCGCGGCAAGATCGACACGTCGACCCTCTGCACCGGCATCTCCGCCTACGCGAAGCCGGGGGTCAACGCGGACGCGCTGGCCGACAAGATCAACCGGGAAGTGCCCGGCGTGAAGGCGGTCAAGCCCAGCGTCGTCGTCGCCGGCTTCAAGTCGGGGGGCGCCATCTTCACCGCCATCACGACCGGCGCCGCTCTGCTGGCGCTGATCATCGGCGGCCTCGCTGTGGTCAACACGATGCTGATGTCGGTGACGGAGCGGATCCGGGAGATCGGCTTGAAGAAGGCCGTGGGCGCCCACACGCGCGACATCCTGTTGGAGGTCCTGGCCGAATCCACGGCCATCGGCTTGATCGGCGGGGTGGTCGGCTTCGGGCTGGGAGCGATCATCGTGACCCTGGCCGACGCCAGCACGCCGCCCTCGCAGTCAGCCCTCTTCCTGGTCACCCCCGGCCTGGCGATCCTGGCGCTGGGCTTCGCGGTGGCGCTGGGCGCGCTGGCCGGTCTCGCGCCGGCGTTCCGGGCGGCACGCCTCGACCCCGTCACCGCCCTGCGGACGCAGGGATGAGGCGAGCCGCATGAGCGCGATCGAGACGTTCGACCTCACCAAGCATTACCGCCAGGGCGACGCGCTGGTGAAGGCGCTCGACGGCGTGAGCCTGCGCATCGAGTCGGGCGAGTTCGTCGCCGTCGTGGGCCGGTCCGGCTCTGGCAAGACCACGATGCTGGACCTGGTCGGCCTGCTCCTGCGCCCGACTGCGGGCTCGGTGCACATCGACGGCCAGGACACCGGCGCGCTCGGCGACTCTCAGCGCGCGGACCTGCGCGCGGCCAAGATCGGCTTCATCTTCCAGGAGTACAACCTGATGCCGACGATGTCCGCGCTCGAGAACGTTATGCTGCCGCTGCGCTACAACCGCGCCAAGCGCAGCGGGGGCAAGGAACGGGCGCTGCAGCTGCTCCGGGAGGTCGACCTCGAAGCCCGCTCGCGCCACCGGCCGACGCAGCTCTCAGGCGGTGAGCAGCAGCGCGTAGCCGTGGCGCGCGCCCTCATCAACGAGCCTCGCATCATCCTCGGGGACGAGCCGACCGGCAACCTCGACACCCAGCTGGCGGACGGGCTCATGCAGGTGCTGCGGCGGACCAACCGGGATCACGGCGTCACCGTAGTGATCGTCACGCACGACGTCGATCTGGCCGGGAAGACCGACCGGATCATCCGGCTGAAGGACGGCGTGGTCATCGAGGACGCGCCCGTGGACGCGCCGGCGCGCGAGATCCAGGAGCCCGCGCCTGCCTGACGCCCGGGCGGCTTTCCGGCGGGCGTTCGGCGACGAGCCCAGCGCCACCGCCTCCGCGCCGGGCCGGGTGAACCTCATCGGTGAGCACGTCGACTACGTCGGCGGGCTCGTACTGCCCGCCGCCGTCGACCGTTATGTGGACGTCGCGGTGGGGCCGGCCGACGAGTGGGTCCTCGAAGGCGGCGCCGGCGGCTTGAAGTACGTCCAGGCGCTGGCCGAGGAGCTGGGCGCCGGCCCCCTGCACGTGGCCGTTGACTCCGACGTGCCCCAAGGAGCCGGCCTGAGCTCTTCAGCGGCGCTGCTGGTCGCCACGGCGGCTACGCTGGCGCCCGAGCTCGGCGGGGTGGAGGCCGCGCGCCTCTGCCAGACCGCGGAGCAGCGCGCAGCCGGCGTGCAGGTGGGGATCATGGACCAGTTCGCCTCCGCGCTCGGGCGGTCGGGCTGCGCCATCCTCCTGGACTGCGCCTCCTTGGAGCACCGGTACATCCCGCTGCCGGCGGACCTCGTCCTGGCCGTGATCGACAGCGGCGTGAGCCGCGAGCTGGCGGCGACTCCCTACAACGAGCGCCGGGCCGAGGCGGAGGCCGCGGTCGGCGGCCGCGGCGGCGATGCCAGCGAGCGCCGGCTGCGCCACGTCCTCTCCGAGATCAAGCGCGTCGGACTCTTCGTCGCCGCCCTACAGGCCGGCGATCGCCCGGCGCTCGGCCGGCTGCTCACCGAATCTCACGCGAGCCTGCGCGACGACTTCGAAGTCTCCACGCCGGAGCTCGACGCGCTGGTGTCGCGCGCAGATGCCGCCCCCGGCTGCCTCGGCGCGCGGCTCATGGGCGCCGGCTTCGGCGGCAGCGTCCTGGCGCTCTTGGAAGCCCAGCACGTGGCGGCGTTCGAGGCAGCGGTTGGCGCGCCGGTGCTCAGCTGCCGGCCGGTGGACGGGGCGTATCAGGGGAGTCCCCCGATCGGACGATCAGCCTGATCGGGCGGTCGTAGAAGAGGTAGTCGCCGGCCCAGTTCACGATGGCCACCACGCGGCTGCGGAACCCGATCAGCAGGAAGAGGTGCAGGCCCAGCCAGAGCACCCAGCCGACGAAGCCGCGGAAGTGAAACCGCCGCAGCTCGACCACGGCGTTGTTGCGGCCGATCGTCGCCATGATGCCTCGGTCGGTGTAGCGGAACGGCCGCACGGGGACGCCGGCGGCGAGCGACCGCAGGGCTCGGCCGACGTGATCGCCCTGCTGCATGGCCACCGGCGCCAGCATCGGGAGCACCTTGCCGTCCGGCTGCTCGACGCTGGCCAGGTCGCCGAGCACGAAAACCTCCGGGTGGCCGTCGAGCTGTAGCGTGGGGCCCACCACCAGCTGCTGCTGCTTTCCGGGCCGGCCGAGGCCGAACCCCAATCCGCTGGCCTCGACGCCGGCTGTCCAGACCACCGTGGCCGCCTTGACCGAGCCGCCGTCCGCCAGCTCGACCAGGCCGTCGGTGACCTCCTTGACCGCGGCGCCCAGCTTGACCTCGATCCCCTTGCGTTCCAGCGTCAGCCGGGCGTGGCCCGCTGACTTCTCGTCGAACCCTGAGAGCAGCCGGCTCGCCGCCTCCAGCAGCACGATGCGGGCCTCGTGGAAGTTGAGGCCTCGATAGTCGCGCCGGAGGACGTGCATCAGCTCGGCGAGCGCGCCCGCGTACTCGATCCCGGTCGGGCCGCCTCCCACCACGGCGAACGTCAGGAGCGCGCGCCGGCGCTCGGGGTCGGTCTCCCACCGCGCCGCCTCGACCTTGCGCAGCACGTCGTTGCGCAGCGCAAGCGCCTCGGGCAGCGTCTTCAGCGGATGGGCTCGATGATCGAGGCCTGGGATGCCGAAGAAGTTGGAGACGGAGCCAGGTGACAGCACGAGGTAGTCGTAGGGCTGCCGCCCCTGGGTGGTCATCACCACACGGGCCTGGAGGTCGATGCCCGTCACATCGTCCAAGAGGAACTCGGCGTTGGGAATCTTCCGGAGGAGGGTGCGCAGCGGGTACGCAATCTCGGACGGGTCGAGCAGCGCCGACGCCACCTGGTAGAGCAGGGGCGTGAACAGGTGGTAGTTGTTGCGGTCGATCAGGAGCACATCGAGCGGCGCGCCGCGCAGGCGCCGGACCGCGGCCAGGCCCCCGAAGCCGCCGCCGATGACGACGACGCGCTGGCGCCCGCTCACCGGGTGCTGAGCTCTCCCAGCCTCGCGGCGACCAGGAGCTCGAGCGAGTCGACCAGGCGCGGACCCGGGCGGTTGAAGTAGGCCGAGCCGTCGAGGACGACCACCTCGCGCGCGCCCGTCTCTTCGATCCGGTCCCGCACGAGCGCCGCCTCGGCCTTGGCGCGCTCGCGGCCGAAGCCGCAGGGCGCGAGCACCAGCAGCTCGGGCGCCGCCCTCGCGACCTCGTCCCAGGTCGTCGCGACGGACGGGCGGCCCGGTCGGGCCAGCGCGTCGTCGATGCCGGCCAGGTCGAGGAGGTCGGGCGTCCAGTGGCCGGCGGGGTAGGGCGGGTCGATCCATTCGAGGAAGACCCCGCGCACGCGCGGCAGCTCCCCGGCCCGGCCGGCGGCGGATCTGATGCGCTCCCGGAGGCCGGCAAGCAGGGAAGCCGCGTCGGCGCCGGCTGCCTTGGCGACCTCCTCGATGTCGGTCAGCACGTCCTCCAGGCTGTGCGGATGCTGGCGCAGCATCGGGATGCCGTCGAGGCCGCCCGCCACCTGCTCCGCGTCCACCGCGCAGACGCGGCACACGTCCTGCGCTACGACGAGGTCGGGCTTCAGCGCCCGAATCGCCTCCGTGTCCACCTCATAGAGCGGCTGCTGCGACGTGGCGGCGCGCGACACGGCGAGCTCGATGCCTCCGCTCTGCTCGGTCTCGAGGGCGAGCGTAGAGCGGGTGACGATCGGCCGCGAGCGCGCCGCCGGCGGATGGTCGCACTCGTGAGTCACAGCCACCACCTGCTCGGAGAGCCCCAGCGCGAACAGCGTCTCCGTGGCGCTTGGCAGCAGCGAGACGATCCTCACCGCTCCAAGTTACCCTGGGCGCTTCCGCACCATGCTCGAAAGCAGCGAGACACGCCACCCTGCAGGCGCCGCCCTGGCCGCCGAGATCGATTCCGCCGCCCAGCGGCTGGCCGGAATCGTCGACGAGTCGCCGCTCCAGCTCTCGAACCGGCTGTCGGAGCAGTTCGGCGCCGAGGTCTACCTGAAGCGTGAAGACCTGCAGGAGGTGCGCTCCTTCAAGCTGCGAGGCGCCTACTACAAGATGAGCCGGCTCACCGCCGAGGAGGCGGCTCGCGGCGTTGTCTGCGCGAGCGCGGGGAACCACGCCCAGGGCGTTGCGCGCGCCTGCACGCTGCTCGGAGTTCGCGGGACGGTGTTCATGCCCGTGATCACGCCTCACCAGAAGATCGATCGCGTGCACCACTTCGGTGGCGGGCTGGTCGACGTCGAGCTCGTCGGTGAGAGCTATGACGAGGCCGGCGTCGCCGCGCAGCTGTTCGCCAAGCGCCACGACCGCGTCTTCGTCCATCCTTTCGACGACCTGGCCACGATCGCCGGCCAGGGCACGATCGCGCGCGAGATCGTCGCCCAGCTGGGCGTCTGTCCGGACGTCGTGCTCGTCTCGGTCGGAGGCGGTGGGCTGATCGGCGGCATCGCCTCGTATCTCGGCGAGCGCTGCGACGGCGCGACCGTCATCGGGGCCGAGCCCGCGGGCGCCCCCGCCATGCATGACTCGCTGAGTCGAGGGACGCTGGTCACGCTCGACGCCATCGACACATTCGTCGACGGCGCCGCCGTCAAAGCCGTCGGCCGTATGACCCTCGATCTCGCGCAGAGATACGTCGACCGCGTGGTGCTGGTGCCGGAGGGCGCGGTCTGCACCTCATTGATAGCGCTCTATCAGAATGAAGGCATCGTCGCCGAACCGGCGGGCGCCCTGGCGGTGGCGGGCTTGGAGCATGTGGGAGCCGACCTGGCGGGCAAGCGCGTCGTCTGCGTCTTGAGCGGCGGCAACAACGACATCCTTCGCTATCCCGAGATCATGGAACGCAGCCTCGTACACCAGGGGTTGAAGCACTATTTTCTCGTCGAGTTCGCACAGAAACCCGGGCAGCTGCGTCAGTTCGTGGACAGCGCGCTGGGTCCTACGGACGACATCGTGCGCTTCGAGTACATGAAGAAGACGAACAAAGAGCGCGGCGCGGCGCTGGTCGGCATCGAGCTGCGGTCCCAGTCAGACCTGGAGCCGCTGCTGCAGCGGATGGACGAGATACAGATGAAGTATCGCCGTCTCTCGTCTGACGAGCTGTTGTACGAGCACCTGATCTAACGCGTTACCACTTCTGCACTTGCCGACCTTAGACTGAGAGCAACCGTCCGTCTGTTTTCGCGAAGGAGAGAGAACATGCCTCGTACAGGCACGCGCAGGCCGCGCGCAGCGGCCTTAGTCATCGATCGGCGCAGCGTGCGCCCCGCGCTGACCCGGCTTCGCCGCCTCATCGACAAGGCTGAGTCGGCGACGCTCGAGAACAAGCAGCTGCGCGCGGAAGTGACTCGCTTGCAGAGAGAGCTTCGTGCCGTGCAATCAGCGCTCGCAGGACTCGCCCCGGGCGCCGGCCGGCGCCGGGCATCCACGGCGAGCGCACCGCGTCGAGCGCGGCGGCCGATCACCGATCCCGAAGTGCTGGAGCGGCGCCGAGCTGCCCTGGCCAAGGCGCGTGAGGTGCGGGCTCAGAAGCGCGCCGCCGCGCGCGGAGGCTAGCTCCGGGCCCGAGACTAGACTCAACCTCGATGGCGGCCGAGGTATCCCACCTTGAGAACGGGCTGACGGTCGTCACCGTGCCGGGCATGGCGTCGGCGAGCGCTGTCCTTTTCGTCGGCGCGGGCTCGCGTTACGAGACGCGCGAGGTGGCGGGGTCCGCTCACTTCCTCGAGCATCTTTTCTTCAAGGGCACGCATCGGCGGCCGAGCGCGCTGGAGATCGCCAGCGAGATCGATTCTTTCGGCGGCATGTTCAACGCGTTCACGTCAAAGGAATACACCGCGTACTTCGTCAAGAGCGCGGCGGACTATGTCGACCAGGCCCTCGATGTGATCGCCGACATGTTGACCAACGCGCTCATCGAACCTGACGAGGTCGAGCGCGAGCGCGGTGTGATCCTGCAAGAGATGCGGATGTACCACGACCAGCCGGGCAGCTGGGTCTCACGGCTTGCGAACCAGCTTCTCTACGGGGACACGCCGATGGGCTGGGACATCGTCGGTTTCGACGACGTCATCAAGTCCGTGTCACGCGACCAGATCGCGACTTATCGCGAGGCTTTCTATGCCCCAGGGCGCATGACTCTCGCCGTCGCCGGCCCCGTCGAGCACGGGCGCATTCTCGGCCTGGCCGGCGAGTACTTCGACGGCCTCGGCAGCCGCGAGCTCGCCAAGCCGGAGCCCGCTGCTTTCGCTGACGGACGCACCGTCGGCGAGGGTCGTGACGTGCAGCAAGCGGCGATTCACATCGTGCTTCCAGGCCCCGCGATCGCCGCCGGCGAGCATGACCTGATGGCCGCCCAGCTCGTCACGATGATCCTCGGCGGCTCGATGTCGAGCCGCCTGTTCATCTCGGTCAGGGAGCGGCAGGGACTCTGCTATCACATCTCGTCGTCGCTGCACCCGTTCCTCGACACGGGCGCGATCACCATCGCGACCGGCGTCGATCCCGAGCGCGCGGTGCAGGCGGTGACCGCCATCTCGCGCGAGCTCGACCGGCTGCTGGCGGATGGCGTGACCGAACAAGAGCTGCAAAAGGCGCGCGCCATGTACAAGAGCCGCTACACGATCAGTCGCGAGGACTCGATGAGCCTTGCCCTCGGCGGCGCCATGGACCTGCTCAACTGGGGCCGCGTGCGCCGGCCGGAGGAGATCTTCGCGCTGGTCGATTCGGTCAGCGTCGACGATCTCAACGCCGCGGCTCGGAGCTGGTACGCGACGCGGGAGATGCGCCTGGCGGTCGTCGGCCCGCCGAGTGTGTCGGCCGACGAGCTGCTGAGCCCGCTCGAGGCGGCGAGTTGAAGCTCTACCTCGCGATCCCCAACTTCGGCCCGGGATCGACCGTCGAAGCGATGCTCGAGATCGCCCGCGAAGCGGAGTCGCTGGGCCTGGACGGCATCGGCACGACCGACCACCTGCTGGTGCCGGCGGGTCAGCCGCATCGCTATGAGCGCGTTTACGACCCGCTGACCGTGCTCGGGTGGCTGGCCGGGCAGACCGAGCGCTTGCAGCTGATCACGAGCGTGATCGTCGTGCTGATGCGCAATCCGGTCGCCGTGGCGAAGGAGGCGGTCACGATCGACCAGCTGAGCGGCGGCCGCTTGATCCTCGGGCTCGGCGCCGGCTGGCATGAGCAGGAGTTCGCGAACGTACACGCCGATTTCAGCCGGCGAGGCAAGCGGCTGGACGATGTCTTACGGCTCTACCGCCATCTGTTCTCCGGCTCGCGCGAGCCGTTCGAGAGCGAGTTCTACGGCTACGAGGACGGGGTGTTCGAGCCGCTGCCAGTGCGCGGTGACCTGCCGATCCTGGTCGGCGGCAACTCGGACGCTGCGGTAAGGCGTGCCGCGCGCTACGCGGACGTGTACGAGTCGACGGCGATCGGCGTTGAGGAGTGGAGCGGGCGAACCGAGCTGCTGCGGAGCGAGGCCGGCGGACGAACGGTTGAGTCCGGCGCTCGGATCGGGCTGGCCGGCGAGCCGGCGGAGATGATCTCCGAGCTGCAGCGCTGGCGCGAGGCCGGCGCCGAGCACGTCATGTTCTCCTTCGGCTTCACCGAAGGCTTCCTAGGGAAGCTGCGCCTGTTCGGTCGCGAGGTTCTCCCCAACCTGGCCTAGAGCCACGACGTGGCCGACCACCAGCGTGGCCGGCGGCTGCAGCCCGGCGGCCCTGGCCGCCTCCGCCAGGCGACCGATCGGCGCCCGCACGACCCGCTCCCGCGGCGTGGTGGCGGAGCTGATCAGGGCCGCTGGACGGTCCGCGCCGACGACGCGCGCCACGCGCGCCGTGATGTCCTCGAGCGCCTTGCCCGGCATCAGGACCACGAGCGTCTCGGCTGCCGAGGCCATCGCCTCCAGCTGGCTGCCGTCCTCGGTCCGCCCGTGACCGGCGACGATGGCGACGGTCGACGCCATCTCCCGATGCGTCAACGGGATGCCCGCGGCGGCCGGCGCCGCCAGAGCGGCGCTCACGCCGGGCACGACGGTCACTTCGATGCCGGCCGTCGCGAGCGCCTCGATCTCTTCGCCGCCGCGCCCGAAGAGGAAGGGATCGCCGCCCTTCAGACGCACGACGAAGCGGCCGCTCCGCGCCTCCTCGATGAGACGCCGGTTGATCTCGCCCTGCGAGGCGCTGGGCCGGCCGCCGCGCTTGCCGACGTCGATCAGCTGAGCATGCGGGCCGCAGAGCGCGAGCACCTCGGGTTCGATCAGCGCATCGTGAAGCACAATGTCCGCGTCGGCGAGCAGGTCGCGGGCGGCCACCGTGAGCAAGCCGACGCTGCCGGGGCCCGCGCCGACGAGCGCCACGCGCCCTAGCGCGGCCGAGCCGCCCGATTCGATGGCCGCCGCGAGGCCTTCAGCCGCCGCCGTCTCGCCCAGTCGCAGCAGCTCGCGCACCTCCGGCCGCATGAGCCGGCGGTAGATCGCGGTCTGCTCCTGGAGCGGCACGCCCCTGCCGCGCAGCCGCCTGCGGACGCGCCCGACCAGCTGTGTGAAGGGTCCCCATTCCTCGCCGAGCCAGCGCTCGATCCGCGCGCGCAGGGTGGAGGCGAGGAACGGGCTCTCACCGGCGGTGGAGATGGCGATCTGCAGCGGCCCGCGGCGCACGATCGCCGGCGCTATCCAATCGCACTTGTCCGTGACGTCGACGACGTTCAGCTGCACCTTCTCGCGCGTGGCCTCGTCGCGGGCGCGCGCGTTGCTTTCAAGGTCCCCACTGGCGTCGATCGCGAGCGTGGCGCCGCTGAAGTCGCCCGGCTGGTGCGGGCGGCGGTGCCAGACGACGTCGGCGCCCGCACGGCGCAGACCAAGAACCTTCTCGGAGGCCAGCTCACCTTCGCCGAGGACGACACAGCGGCGCCCATTCAGGTCGAGGTAGACCGGGTAGTAGGAACGGCTCATGGTTCGCTAGCCGGCGGCTTCGGCTTCCGGCTCCGCGTAGGCCTCGCGCAGCACCTCGGCCACCTCGGGCCGCGAGAACTCGCCCGGCAGCTCGGCGCCGCTGCGCAGGAGCTCGCGCACCTTGGTGCCGCTCAGCGTCAGATGGTCGTCGGCGCCGTGCGGGCAGGTTCGAGTGGAAGCCATCGCTCCGCACTTCTGGCACCAGAAGGTGTGCTCGAAGCGCAGCAGCTCGATCCCAAGCTCACCCGGCCGGTAGCCGTCGAAGATCCGGTGCGCGGCGTAGGTGTCGTAGTAGTTCCCGACGCCGGCGTGGTCGCGGCCCACGATGAAATGGGTGCAGCCGTAGTTGCGCCGCACGATGGCGTGGAAGACGGCCTCCTTGGGGCCGGCGTACCGCATCCAGGCGGGGTTGGTCGCCAGCAGCGTCCGCTCCGCGGGGTAGTAGCCCTCCAGCAGCGCCTCGTAGCAGCGCATCCGGATGTCGGCGGGGATGTCGTCGGCCTTGGTCTCGCCCACCAGCGGGTGAAGCAGCAGGCCGTCGACCATCTCCAGCGCAACCTTCTGGAGGTACTCGTGAGCGCGGTGAACGGGGTTGCGAGTCTGGAAGCCGACCATCGTGCGCCAGCCGCGCTCGTCGCGGATCGCGCGCACCTCGCGAGGCGTCAGGTCGAAGGCCGGGAAGTCGCTCGGCGGCTTGCCGAAGACGACGACGTCGCCGGCGACGGCCAGCCGGCCTTCGCTCTGCATGGCCCGGACTCCTGGATGCGCTTCGTCGGTGGTGCCGAAGACGGCGAGCGCCTCCTCGTCGGGCCGGGTCTCGAACACCTCGTGCACCTCGACCAGCCCCAGCGGGCGGCCGTCGCGCCACAGCGCCACGACGTCGCCCGCCGGCGCCTTGTCGACGCGCAGGGTCACGGGGATGGTGAACGGAGCGCTCGATGCGAGCCGGCCCTCGGCAAGGATGGCGTCGTAGTCGGCGCGGCCGGCAAAGCCGGTGAGCGGCGCCAGCGCGCCCACGCCGAGCATGTACAGGTCCGCCTCCGCCCGCGGGCCGACGTCGAGACGAGGCCCGCGGTCCGCCCGCGCCAGGTCGGCCTCGGTGCCGAAACGCTCGCGCGGCGCGCCCGCCGTGTAGCCCAGGGTGGCCAGCTTGGCCAGGATCTTGGCGACCGACTCCTCGACGGTCTCGCTCTCGCTGTCGACGACCACCTCGGGATTGACCGGCGCCTCGTAGGGGTCGCTCACGCCTGTGAAGTTGGGGATCTCGCCTGCGATCGCCTTTTGGTAGAGGCCTTTGACGTCGCGGCGCACCAGCTCCTCCAGCGAGCAGCGGACGTAGACCTCGACGAACCCAGGGGTCTTGGACCGGACCTCGTCACGGATCTCCTGGTACGGCGAGATCGCGGCGGTGATCACGGCCGCACCGTGCCGCGACAGCAGCCCGGCGACGTAGCCGATCCTCCGGATGTTGGTGTCGCGGTCCTCTTTCGAGAAGCCGAGGCCCTTGGACAGGTTGGTCCTGACCTCGTCGCCGTCGAGCACCTCGACACCGTGGCCGCCGGCCACGAGCTCGTCGCGGAGCCGGTTGGCGATTGTGCTCTTGCCCGCGCCCGAAAGGCCGGTGAGCCAGACGACGAAGCCCTTGCTCATGCCGTGGCCTCCGAGGGACGCCAGTGGAGGCCGCATTCCTTCACGCCGTCGACCTCCCACCACCACCGTCCGGCGCGCTCGGCCTCACCCGGAGCGGTCGCGCGGGTGCAGGGCGCGCAGCCGATCGAGGTGTAGCCGAACGCGTACAGAGGATGCGCTGGGACATCGTGCTCGCGGATGTACTCCCAGACCTGCTCCTTCGTCCACTCCACCAGCGGCGCGACCTTTGTGATTCCGCCGTGCTGAGGGTCCGAGGCCACCTGCTGCGTGGCCGCCCGCGTGCTCGACTGCTGCCGCCGCAAGCCCGTGATCCAGGCGTCGTAGCCGGACAGCACGCGCTCGAGCGGCCGCGACTTGCGGACGTCGCAGCACTTGAGGCGCAGGTCGACGGACTGGCGAAAGAGGTTGGTGCCGTGCTTCGCGGTCATGGCCTCGACCTCGGCGGCATCGGGCTGCACCACGCGCAGCCGGATGGGGTAGCGGGCGCGGAACTCCTCGATCAGCTCGTGCGTCTCCTCGGGCAGGCGGCCGGTGTCCAGGGTGATGACCTCCGGCCGCTCGATGATCTGGCAGGCCAGGTCGATGAGCACGCTCGACTCCGCCTGGAAGCTCGCCACCAGCGCGACCCGTTCGTGCTGCTCGTACACCCAACGCAGCGCCTCCTCCGCGCTCAACGGGTTTGCGGGCAGATCGCCTCCGGTCATAACGAGGCCTCCACGGGCTGGACGCGTTGGGAGAGCTCGTCCACACCCACGCCGTCGACCCAGTCGCCGAAGGTGACCCCGGGCCCGCGCTCTAGGGCGTACAAGGACAGCGGGCCGCGCAGGAGCTGGGGAATGTCCTCGATCGGGACGTTGCGCGCGTAGAGGCTGTTCAGGCGCGTGCCTTCCGGGTCACCGCCCAGGTAGACGTCGTATTTGCCGAGTGTAGTGCCCACAAATCCGACATCTCCAAGGTAGGGACGGGCGCAGCCGTTGGGACAGCCGGTCATGCGCCAGCTGATCGGCTCATCCGCGAGGCCGATCTCGTCGACGAGGTCCGCCAGCTGGCGGATCAGCGTCGGCATGGCCCGCTCGGACTCGGCGACCGCGAGCCCGCAGGTCGGCCAGGCCGGGCACGCCATCGAGTTGCGGATCACGGAATGCACCTGCTCGCTGGGCGTGACGCCGTGCGCGGCGAGGATCGCCCGCAAGCGCGGCTGCTGGGACTCCTCGAGGTTGGCGAGGATCACGTTCTGCTGCGCCGTGAGGCGGACCTGTGGGCGCAGCTCCTCAACGATCTTGGTGAGAGCGCTGCGCAGCCGGCAGCCATCGGAATCCTGGATTCTCCCGTTCTCGACGTACAGCCCATAGTAGAAGCTGCCGTCGCCCTGGTCATGCCAGCCGAGGTGGTCCAGAACCGGGTCGCGGCGCAGCGGCCGCGTCGGCTCCAGGCGGAATCCGGTCCTGGTCTCCACCTGCTCGCGGAACCAGTCGATGCCGTGGTCTCGCACCGTGTACTTGAGCCGCGCATGCCGGCGGTTCGTGCGATCGCCGTAATCGCGCTGGACCCCCACCACCGCTCGTGCCACGTCGACCACGCGGTCGGCGACGACGAAACCGAGAGGCAGCGCGACGGCGGGCCAGGTGTCGGGCTTGTTCGCCGTGCGGCCCAGCCCGCCGCCGACCAGCACGTCGAAGCCGGCCAGCCCGCCCTCATCGTCGCGCCGCGCGATCAGGGCGAGGTCGTTGGCATACACGTCGACGCAGTTGTCGCCCTCGAGGGCGACGGCCGTCTTGAACTTCCGCGGCAGGTAGCGCTCGCCATACAGCTCGTCGACGGGCGGCTCGGGCTGGTTGGAGGCCGCCAGCTCGCCGTCGAGCCAGATCTCGTTGTAGGCCTGCGTGGTCGGCGTCAGCCCGTGCACGAGGTCGCGCAGGGCGCGCAGGACCTCGCCGCGGAAGCGGTCGCTGACCGGAGCGGGGCAGCACATGATGTTCCGTTCCTGGTCGCCGCAGCCTCCCAGCGTGGTGAGCAGCGTCTCGTTGATGGCGCGGATCGACGACTTGAGGTCGCCCTTCAGAACGCCGTGCAGCTGGAAGTCCTGGCGGGTGGTAACCCGCAGAGTCCCGTTTCCCCACTCGCCGGCGACCCGGTCGTGCGCCAGGTAGGCGTCGGCGGACACGATGCCGCCCGGGATCCGGGTGCGGATCATCATCTGGTAGTGCTTGTCGAGGCCCAGCTTGCGGGCCTCCTTGCGCAGGTCCCGATCGTCCTGCTGGTAGACGCCGTGGAACTTGAGGACCTGGACGGTGTCCTCGGTGAAGAGCTTGGTGTCCTCCTTCAGCTCCGTGGACAGCTCGCCCCGCAGCTGGTTGCTGTGCGCCTTGATCGCCTCGACCTTGGACATGCCCTCGAGATCGAAAGGAGGATTCGGAACCATCGATTTGAAACCTGCTGCTCTGTCCTTGGCCGGGACGGGCCCGCGGCGGCGGCCTGGACTTAAAAACCGCCGGGGACTCGGGGTCGCCTGTGCTTTAGGCGACTAGCGACAGAGGCAGGTCGCGTTGCGCGCGTAGTCAACAGCCCTGCGGCGAGTCAGCAGAAAAGACTCCAGGTAGGGGGCGCGCATGAGCCTTAGAGACTACCAACTGTGGGTCGAGGCATCAAATTCCCTACTTGGGGCAGAGTTTCAGGACCTGGTCGTCGGCTGCGCCGGGCGAGCCGCGGCCGTCACGGTTGCTGGTGAGCGCATAGAGGCAGCCGTCTGGGCCCGCCACCGCCTCTCTCATGCGGCCGTAGCCGCTGAGCACGATGGACTGTGAGGTCACGTTCGCCGGGTTGGCGGGGTCGATGACCAGGCGGCGCAGGGCCCGTCCGAACAGCTCGGCCACGATCAGCACCGCCTGCTCGCCGGGGCGGGCGAAGAACGTGATCCCGCTGGGCGCCCAGGTGGTGTCGCCCGTCTCCACGATCGGCGGCGTCCGCTGCTGCGGCGGCGATCCGCCGTAGCCGGTGCGGACGCTCCCGGCCCACCAGGGCCAGCCGTAGAAGCCTCCAGGCTGGATCAGATACAGCGAGTCGTGGTGATAGAGGCCGAGGTCGCCGCTCGGCCCGTTGTTGCTTGCGTAGAGACGGCCGGCCGCATCGAAGGCGATGCCTTCGGGGTTCCGCAAGCCCCAGGCGACGACGTGCTCGCCGCCGCCGTCGAGCCCGAGGGCGAGGATCTTGCCGTTCAGCCCCGTCGGCGAGGCCGCCCGCGAGGCGTTGAAGGTTTCGCCCGTGGTCGCATAAAGCAGCCCGTCCGGCCCGATCTTCAACCGGCCGCCGTCGTGATAGCAGGACCCCGCGGGGATGCCGTCCAGGAGCACCTTCTCGGACACCAGCTGGTCGCCCTGGATCGTGAAGCGCGCGATCCGGTTCAGGTTCCCGGATCCGCTCGCATATGTATAGAAGAGGTAGGCGTAGGGCTCCTTGAGCGCGATCCCGAGCAGGCCGCCTTCACAGCCCGGCTGCTGAGCCACGCTCAGCATCAGCGCAGGGGTCGGCAGCAGGTGACCGGCGCGGATGATGCGGACGCGGCCCGCCCGCTCGGTGAACCAGATGTCACCGTTCGCGGCGAAGGCCAGCGCCCAGGGGACGGTCAGCCCGGTCGCCAGCGGCGTGACGTTGAAGGACAGCGGGCCTGGCGCCGCCAGGGCTGAGGGGCTGGGCCTGGCCGCCGGAGAAACCGCGGCCGAGGGTGACGCCCCATGCCTGGCGGTGGGGTGACTCGACGAGCAGGCCACCAGCGCCAGCAGAGCGAACGCGGCGAGCCGCCTCACACAATTCAAGGTAGCCCTTGCGCCGCACCTTCTCCTCGCTCGCGATCTACAACTACCGGCTCTTCTTCATCTCCCAGCTGGTCTCGGTGACTGGCACCTGGATGCAGTCGGTTGCGCAGATGTGGCTCGTGCTCCACCTGACGGGCAGCGGGGTCGCCCTCGGGGTGACGGCCGCGCTCCAGTTCCTCCCGATCCTGCTTTTCGGGACTTTCGGAGGCCTGCTGGCGGACCGGCTCGACAAGCGGCTGACGCTGATCGCCACGCAGACGGCCGCGTCGGTGCCCGCCCTGGTCCTCGGCGCGGCGACGGTCAGCGGGCATGTCCAGCTCTGGCTGGTGTATGCGATGGCCGTGCTGATCGGCTGCGTCAACGCGCTCGACAACCCGACGCGGCAATCGTTCGTCAGCGAGATGGTCGGCCGGGCCCGCGTCGGCAACGCCGTGAGCCTCAACAGCGGCACGTTCACGATGGCCCGCGTCATCGGCCCCGCGGTCGCAGGGCTCCTGATCGGCGCCGTCGGCACCGGCTGGTGCTTTCTCGCCAACGGCTTCTCGTACTACCCGGTAGTGGGCGCGCTGCTGCTGATGCGGCCGGACGAGCTGCATCGCAGCCCGCCTGTTGCGAAGGAGCCCGGGCAGATCAAGGCAGGCCTGCGCTACGCGTGGCGCCGCCCGCAGCTGCGCCTGCCGCTGCTGCTCATGCTCGTCGTCGGCACCCTCGCCTTCAACTTCTCGGTGCTGCTGCCGCTGCTCGTGCAGTTCGTCTACCACTCGGGCGCGAGCACGTACGGCGTCTTGCTGTCGCTGATGGGGGTCGGGTCGGTCGTCGGGGCGCTGCTGGTGGCCAGCCGGGCTGGTCCCACGTACACGTGGCTCACGGCCGCCGCAATGGCCTTCGGCGCCCTGCTCCTGGTGGTGGCGTTCATGCCCACCCTGGGCCTGGAGTTCGTCGGCATGGTCCCGCTGGGCGTGGCGATGGTCGCCTTCCAGGCGACGTCGAACTCGCTGCTGCAGATGAGCTCTTCGCAGGCCTATCGAGGCCGCGTGATGGCGCTCTACGTGACCGTCTTTCTCGGCACCACGCCCGTCGGCGGACCGATCATCGGCTGGGTCGCGCAGACCTTCGGCGCGCGGACGGGCCTGGCGGTCGGCGGGGTCGCGACGCTCCTGGCCGGCGCCGTCGCCTACCTGGTCGTGCGGCGGCGAAACCTGGAGATCGCGGCTCCCGACGAAGAGCTCAGCGGCTGAGGAGGTCGGGCCCGAGCTCGGCCGGCCCCGTCACCCCGATCAGCCCCATCGTGAGGTCGAACTCCGCGAGCAGGCAGCGCAGGACGTGCTCGACGCCGGCCTGCCCCGCGAGCGCGAGGCCCCACATCCACGGCCGTCCGATCAGGACCGCGCGCGCTCCGAGTGCCAGCGCCTTCACGATGTCGGCGCCGGTCCTGATGCCGCTGTCGAAAAGCACCGGGAAGCCTGGCGGCACCGCCTGAATGACGCGCGGGAGCGCGTCCAATGACGCGACGGCGCCGTCGACCTGTCTGCCGCCGTGATTGGAGACGATCACGCCGTCCATCCGCGCCTCGACCGCGTGCCGTGCGTCATCCGGGTGGAGGATGCCCTTCAGCAGGATCGGCAGGCGCGTCTGCGCGCGGAGCCAAGCCAGGTCTTCCCAGCGCAGGCCGGGATCCGAGAACAGCGACACCCAGTGCAGGGCGGCCGCCGCGGGATCGTCCTCCGGCGCCGACTCCAGGCCGCCCCGGAACACGGGGTCGCTCCAATAGACGGCGACGCCCTCGCCGCGGATGAAGGGAAGGAAGGCGAGCGTCAGGTCGCGCGGCCGCCAAGCGAGGTGATGGGTGTCGAGGGTGACCACGATCGCCTCGAAGCCGGCGTTCTCGGCTCGGGCGACGAAGCTGGTGGCGAGCTCGCGGTCCCGCGGCCAGTAGAGCTGGTACCAGCGCGGACCGCCGCCCGAGGCTTCGGCGACCTGCTCGATCGAGTGCGAGGACGCCGTGCTCAGGACGTAGCCCAGCCCCAGCGCGGCTGCGGCCCTCGCCGACGCGAGCTCGCCTTCTTGATGGGCGAGGGTCTGGACCCCGATGGGCGCCAGCAGTGCCGGCGCGGGCACCATGCGCCCGAACAGCTCGATGGAGTGATCGCGCTCGGCGACCCCCTTCAGCATTCGCGGCAGGAGGCGGTGCCGCCGGAAGGCCTCGAGGTTCTCCCGCAGCGTGTCTTCGGACCCCGCCGCGCCGGCTATGTATCCGTAGGCCTCCGGTCGGAGCTTGCCGCGCGCCGCGGCTTCCAGCTCGGGGTAGGTGAGCGGGAGATCCGGCCGGACGTCGCCCAGGCCGGCCAGGTAGATCGAGTTCTGGAAGTTGGCGAAGTGTTCGGCCACGGGCTCAGGCGGTGAGCGTCAGCGTGACCTGGTCGAGCAGGCGCCGGGTGGCCTCGGCCACGTCGGCGACGGCCCTGTCGAAGGCCTCGCGATGCCGCTCGGTGGGCTTGCCGAAGCCGCTGACCTTGCGGACGTACTGCCTCGCCGCCTCGTGGATCGCGTCGTCGTCGGAGCGGGTGGCTCCCTCGCGGAGCCGGTGGATGCTGCGGCACATGCCGGTGAATTTAGCGGACCCCGCGGGTCGGCTGATCTCAGAGCTTGACCCTGGTCCGATGCGGTTCCTATGCTCGCCGGGAAGTCGGGCCGGACGATCGGCTCGGTCGACGCGTAAGTGAGGGATTAGCAGGCGTGCAAACAGCGGTGAACCGGCACTCGCGTCCACTCGAAGGCTCCGACTGGACCCGCGCCACCGGCCCGCTGGCCGAAGGCGCCTGAACTAGCTCCCTCCCGTTACCGAGGCCCGCGGCTGCCTAGGTGGCCGCGGGTCTCTTATTTCTGGCTCGTCTCCCGGCGGCGAGGCGCCCCAACCCAAAAAGGCGATTTGTCGGCAAATCGACCGCTTCCGGGCGCGCCGACGGCGCATTTGTCGGCAAATCACCCCTCAGGGGCGACAGTTCGCCGCCGAACAACGCTGCTAGATTGCCTCCGTGGCCGAGCGCCCTTCACCGGAAGCCATGCAGGCATGGCGGGCGCTGCTGGGCACGATCAACTCCGTTCGCGACCTCCTCAACGCCGAGCTGGAGGCTGAGCGCGGGCTGCAGCTCACCGAGTACGAGATCCTCCTGCGCCTCTACCACGCGCCCGGCCAGCGCCTGCGCATGCAGGACCTGGCGCGGGGCGCGATGCTGAGCAAGAGCGGTCTGACACAGGCGATCGCCGCGCTGGAGCAGGAGGGGCTCGTCGCTCGCGAGCCCGTGCCCGGCGACCGGCGCGGGATCTACGCCGTGATCACGCCACAGGGCCGGCGCCGGTTCCGGCGCGCGGCTCCGGTCCACCTGCGCGGCCTGAACCGACACTTCGGGACCTACTTCACGCCGGAGCAGGCGGAGGACATCGCCCTCTGCCTGGCCAAGGCCGGCCGCGCCGCGACCGGCGACGCGCGCTGGGAGGCTTGGTGGGGAGGGAGCATCGAGCCGTGACCTCCCGCCTGGTCCGTGCGGCCAGAGGGATGGCGGTCGACGTCTCCCCGGTGCGCGAGTCCTCGGACTACCGCCTGATGATCTCGGGCCAGCTGGTCTCGATGATCGGCCGGCAGCTGACTATCGTCGCCGTCCCCTACCAGGTCTACCTGCTGACGGGATCGTCGTTCGCCGTCGGCATGATCGGCCTGGTCCAGGTCCTGCCCGTCTTCGCCGTCGGCCTGTACGCCGGCGCGCTGGCGGACCGCGTCGATCGGCGCCGCCTGCTGCTGGTGGCGCTGGCGCTCGAGGGCGTGACCTCGCTTCTGCTGATGCTCGGCGCTCTCCACGTGCGCACGCCGCTCGCGTACATCTACGCGATCACGGCCGCCGGAGCCGCGGTCCAGATGTTCGAGCAGCCGACGCGCTCGGCGATGATCCCGCGTTTGGTGACGCCGCGCCGGGTCCCGGCCGCCATGGCGTTGAACCAGGTCCTGTTCCAGACTGGGCTGATAGTCGGGCCCGCCCTGGCCGGCCTGATCATCGCCCACGCCGGCCTTTTCTGGACCTACGCGGGCGACGCCTTCAGCTATCTCGTCGCCCTGGCGACTGTGTTCAAGATGGGCTCGCAGCCGCCGTCGAACGAGGCGCGACCGGCAGGCCTGCGCGCTCCGCTGGACGCGCTGGCGTTCATCCGCGACAAGCCCGTCCTGCTCTCGATCTTCCTGATCGACCTCGACGCGATGATCTTCGGGATGCCGCGCGCCGTGTTCCCGGCGCTGGCGACGACCGTCTTCCACACCGGTCCGACCGGCCTCGGACTCCTCTACTCCTCGCTGGGCGTCGGCGGCCTCGGCGGCGCGCTGTTGACCGGCTGGATCTCGAGGGTCGTCCACCGCGGGCGGGTCGTGATCTGGTCCGTCCTCGCCTGGGGCGCGGCGATCACCCTGTTCGGCGTCACCACGTTCCACCCGTCGTGGTTCTGGATCGGCCTTTTAATGCTGGCGCTGGCGTCCGCGGCGGACGTGTTCAGCGCCGTGTTCCGCGGCACGATCCTGCAGCTGGCTGTGCCTGACGGCTGGCGCGGCCGCATGAGCGCCCTGAACATCATGGTGGTGACGGGCGGCCCGCGGCTCGGCGACGCGGAGACCGGCGTCGTGGCCACGCTCAGCACGGTGCAGGTCTCGGTGATCTCGGGCGGCCTGGCTTGCATCGTGGGCGCGGTCGTGCTCACGCTGGCGGTGCCCGCCCTTCGCGATTACCGGGCGGCACGCTCCCCGGATCCGGCGGCAGTCGTCTCGTAGAAGCCGGTGCGCCAGGTCGGGAAGGACGGCGTCCAGCCGAGCTCTTCCTTGGCCTTTGCGTTGGTTGCTCCGCGCCCGTTGACCACGTTGTCCACCACGAAAGAGCCGGCGATCACTCGCGCCAGCCAGACCGGGACGCGCCAGGGTCGCGGAGCGCCGATGGCGTCACAAAACACCGGGAGCCACTCTCGCTGCTGCGCCGGCTCGTCGTCGGCGACGTTGTAGACGCCTCCGCCTCGCTGCAGCGCGGCGACAGCCGCTGAGGCCGCGTCCTCGACGTGAAGGAAGGAGAACGTCCCGCGTCCGTGTCCCACCACGGGGAGCATCCTCGAGTGCGCTCGCTGGCCGAAGTCGCCGTCGCGCGAGTAGTACGTCCCCGGGCCGTAGAGCTGGCCGTAACGCAGGACGACCCCGTCGACGCCGCCGGTTCCGAGCGCGAGCTCCTCGCCAGCGATGGTGCTGCGAACGGCCTCTCCGAACACTGTGCCCGGGGCATCTGCGACGGGGGCCGACTCGTCCAGCACCATCGGGCCCTCCAGCCGGTACATGAAGCAGATCGACTGGAAGACGAAGCGGCGCAGGCCAACCTCCTGCCCGGCCCCCAGCAGCTGCCGCGTCGTCTCCTCGCGCAGCCGGTTGGTGTCCGCATAGAACTCCGGCTTGGTCGGCTCGTACTTGGCGGGCAGCGCCGTCAGCTGGTGGATGATCGCCTCCGGCCGCGCCTCGTGCACGGCGCGCCGCACCGCCTCGATGTCGAGGGCGTCAAGTACCAGCGGCGTGGCGCCTGCGCTGCTGAGGGCCGCAGCCTTCGCCGGCGAGCGCGTTGTCGCCACCACCTCGTGGCCCGCCTCGACCAGTTGGCTGACGAGCGGCCGGCCGATCACGCCGCTGCCGCCGGCGACCAACACCTTCACCTCTCCAGCATGCGGCGTGCCAAAGTTGAGCGTCGACATGCAGGAGCCGAGCGAAACCGGCATGCCCGCCTACCTGATCAGGGCTGAGGACCGGCCCGGCGTCCTCTACCGGGTGTCAGAGGTCATCTTTCGCCGCGGCGCCAACATCAGCTACATCTCGACGACCGGCGGCGGCGCGGGCCAGGTGGAGTTCCAGGTCGAGCTGACCGGCGTCGGTGACCCCGACGCCCTGGCGGCCGAGCTGCGCGGCCTGGAGGCGGTGATCAAGGTGGCGACGGTGCCGTCCTTCCAGCGCGTCTTCGGCAAGCGGGTGATCGTAGTCGGTGGCGGCGCGCAGGTCGCGATGGTGGCCCAGGGCGCCGTGGCCGAGGCCGACCGCCACAACATCCGCGGCGAGCGGATCTCAGTCGACACCATCCCGCTCGTCGGCGAGGACCGCCTGGCGGCGGCCGTCCGCGCCGTCGCCCGGCTGCACCGGGCCCGCATCCTCGTGCTGGCCGGTGCGCTGATGGGCGGCGACGTGACCGAAGCCGTGAAAGACATCCGCCGGGCCGGGATCATCGTCATCTCCACCTCGATGGCCGGCTCTGTGCCAGATGCGGCGGACCTGGTGGTCACGGACCCGCTGGAGGCGGGCGTGATGGCCGTGATGCTGATCGCTGACACGGCTCAGTTCGACATCGACAAGGTCCGCGGGAGGCGCTTTTAGGGCGTAGCCGGCGGCCCCAGCACCTATACTCGCTGCCGCGGCAGGGAGGGCACGGGTTTGAAGGTCACGGTTCACTTCGGCGACGGCGAGGTCATCGACGCCTCGTCTGACGCCCTCGAGTTCAGCCGCATGGGCTTCCCGATCGTGCCGGAGGGCTCCAGCA
>DASUWK010000012.1:0-10501 GCA_036378435.1 Candidatus Dormiibacterota bacterium
GTAGGCCATCACGCGCTCGCCGGTGCGGGCGGGATCAATCCCGGGTCCAGTCGCGATGACGCGCGCGACCAGCTCATGGCCGGGGACGCGCGGCATGTCTTCGGGATCCCTGCCGAGGTGGCGGGCGATGCAGTTGAGGACGGTCAGCCCGACGCCGCAGGCCTCGACTTCGATCAGGACCGCGCCGTCCGCGGCTACCGGTTCGCGCAGCTCTTCCGCGACCAGCTCGCCGCGCCAGGAGTGCAGGCGCAGGCCTTTCACTCTCCGAAATCCTATTCCGCGAGGCGCGTGGAGCTGGTCAACTCCTCGAACTTCGGCGCGATGCGGCTGCCCTCGCGCTGGCGCGGAGGTCCCGACGTCGTGGTCCACCTGCTGGGCACGCCGGCCAGCCTGAATAGGGCGCTGGACGCTCTCGGACGCGGCGGACGGCTCGTCGGCGTCGCATTCCCGGTCGCGCCGCGGGAGCTCGTCTTCCGTGAGATCTCCGTTCTCGCCTAGACTTCAGTCAGCCCGTTTCAGTGTAGAGAACGATATTCCGCTACGCGGAACAGGAGGAACCGATGCCCGACAACCAAACTACGCCCTTCGGCAAGGGCATGGACCTGTCCTTCCTGGAGAAGCCGCACGAGTTCGATCCCCGGCGCACCTACAGCACGACTGGCACCGACTGGCAGGCTCGCGTCGACTTCGACCGCCTCCGCCGCGACCGCCTTGCCCGAGCCCGGATGATGATGGAGAAGCACGACCTGGGCGCTCTGGTCTGCTTCGTGGGCGAGAACGTCCGCTACATCACGAGCGTCTACCAGGGCAACTGGAAGAACAACATCTTCATCCGCTACTGCGTGCTGCCGCGCGGCGGCGACCCGGTTCTCTTCGAGACCGCCGGCTCGGACATGGAGTGCGCCAAGATCGATGCGCCCTGGCTGAAGGGCAACATCCGGCCCGCCATCACCTGGAAGTGGGCCGAGACCGCCGAGACCATGATGGCGGACCGCATGGTCGGCTCCATCTACCGGGTGCTCGAGGAGCACAAGCTGACCAAGGAAAAGATCGGGGTCGACATGATGGATCCCTCGGCGACCGCCGCTTTCCAGCGCGCCGGCCTCGACATCGTCAGCGCCTGGCCGGCGATGTCGGGCGCGCGGGTCGTCAAAACGCCGGACGAGATCGAGTGCCTGAAGATCTCCTCGGCGATCGGCGACACCTCGATGTGGAAGATCGAGCACGAGTGGCTCAAGCCCGGCGTCAGCGAGGCCCACATCACGGCCAAGGTCAACGAGTACCTCTACGAGAAGGGCTTCGACTTCGTCTACGACATCATCGTCGCCTCGGGCGGCAACACCAGCCCCTACCGCCGCTGGCACACGGACAAGACGATCCGGCTCGGCGACCTGGTCATCGTCGACCAGAACGCGATCGGCCCCGGCGGCTACTTCGTCGACTTCGTCCGCTGCTTCAAGGTCGGCGGCAACCTGACTCCCCGCGAGAAGGACCTCTACAAGGAGTGCCACGAGTCGATGTACGCGGCGATCGAGATGATGAAGGCGGGCAACACCACTGCCGACGTCGCCTCCAAGCTGCCGATCTACGCCGACGACGAGTACGGCACGGTCACGCTCCAGCAGTTCGCGCACTCCATCGGCCTCTCGCTCTACGAGGGCATGTGGATCTCGCGCGCCTACTCACTGCAGTACCCGGTCGAGCTGCAGGAGGGGATGTACTTCGCCGCCGAGACCTTCGCCGGACACCCCGGGCTGGAGCAGACCGTGCGGCTGGAGGAGAACCTGCTCGTCACCAAGGACGGGCCGATCATCTTCACCAAGTACCCGTTCTATGAGGAGGCGCTGAACTAGAGGCCAGGCCTCTAGGGTCGCAATAGATGCCCCAACAGGTCCTGATCACCGACCAGGTCTTCGGCGGCACCACGATCGAGCGCTCGCTGCTCGAGCCGCTGGGGGTCGAGGTGATCGAGGCGCCGCAGGCGGACGAGCCCACTCTCGTCCGCCTCGCCCGCGGCGTGGCGGGCATCCTGGTCTGCTACGCGCCTCTGACCGAGGCGGTCCTCGAGGCCGCCGCACCCACCTGCAAGGTCGTCGCCCGCTACGGGATCGGCTACGACAACGTGCCGGTCGCGGCGGCGACCCGACTCGGAATGGTGGTCACCAACGTCCCCGACTACTGCCTGGACGAGGTCGCCGACCACACCCTGGCGCTGCTGCTGGCAGTGGCGCGCGGCGTCGCCTTCATGGACCGCTCGGTGCGCGGCGGCGAATGGAAGGTGCCCCAGGCCGGCATCAACCGGCTGCGGGGCCGGCGGCTGGCGCTGCTCGGCGTGGGACGGATCGGCAGCCGCGTGGCCACACGCGCTCAGGCTTTCGGCATCGAGGTCGTGGCCTACGACCCCTTCGTGAAGGAGTGGAACTTCGCGGGCGTCGAGCGCGCCGCCTCAGTCGAGGAGGCCGTCGCGGAGGCGGATGTCATCAGCATCCACGCGCCGCTGACGCCGGAGAACCGCCACCTGATCGATGAGCGGCTGATCGGACAGCTGCGGCGCACGCCCGTCCTGATCAACACCGCGCGGGGGCCGCTGGTCGACCTCGAGGCCGCCACCCGCGCGCTGGAGCATGGACGGCTGAGCGCGGTCGCGCTCGACGTCACCGAGCCGGAGCCGCTGCCCGCGGACCATCCGCTGCGCAGCCACCCGCGCGCGCTGATCACCCCGCACGCGTCCTTTTATTCCAAGGAGGCGCAGGACGAGCTGCAGCGGCGGGCGGCCGAAGAGGTGGTGCGCAGCCTTGAGGGAGAGCCACCGAGGTGCCCGGTCAATCCCGAGGTCGTCGCCACCAGCCGTGGCTGACACTGCCCCGGCGGCGACCCCCATCTACCCCGATCTGAAGGGCAAGGTCGCGGTCGTGACCGGCGGCTCAAGGGGCATCGGCCGCTGCACGTGCGACCTGCTCGCGGCCAACGAGGCCAAGGTGGCGGTGGTGGCCCGCGACCAACGTGCCATCGACCGGGTTGTGGACACCCTGCGCGACGGCGGAGCCGAAGCCATCGGCGTCAGCGCCGACGTCATGAGCTACCCCGACATCGAGCGGATGCGCGGTCAGGTGGAGGCGGAGTTGGGACCGGCCGACCTGCTGATCCCTTTCGCGGGCGGCTTCGCGGCCTACACGCGGACGTGGGAGATCACGGAGGAGGAGTGGCACGCCGTCCTCGACTCCAACCTGACCTCAACCTTCCTCACCTGCAAGTCCTTCCTGCCCGGGATGATCGAACGCAACCGCGGAGCGATCGTGACCATGGCCTCCAACGGCGGCCGCTTCCTCGACATCCTGCTCACCTCGTCCTACGCCGCGGCCAAGGCGGCGATCGTGATGTTCACCCGCCACCTCGCCAAAGAGGTCGGCGAGTATGGAATCCGCGTCAACTGCGTGGCGCCGGCCACCGTCCTCTCGGAGCGGGTGACCCGGATCATGACCCCGGAGCGCATCGAGGAGGTGGCCGCGCTGTCCCCGCTGGGCCGGATCGGCGATCCCGAAGACGCCGCGCTGGCCGCGCTGTTCCTGCTTTCCGACTCCGCCCGCTGGATCACCGGGGTGACTCTCGACGTCGCCGGTGGCCGCATCATGCTCTGACGGTGGCGAGCGCGGCGACTCCCTTTTTCCGGCCGCCACCCGAGCTGGTCGAGCTGTGCGCGGAGGCGCGCGAGTTCGCGGCTGGCGCACGTTGGGGGCTGTCGCGTGTCGGCGATGGAGAACCGAGACTCAGGAGTCGAGAAGTGCCTCCGCGACTGCCTGCCCTTCCTGCACTCCGGCGGCGCCCGGACTCGCACCGGCTGCGCATCACGAACATCCTCAGAGGGAGCTGATTTGAAGATCGACGTCCACAACCACGCCATCCCGGAGCCGGTGATCGAGCTCCTCAAAAGCGATCCCGCCTACCGCACGACCATCGAAGGGGATCGCGTGAGCGGCGCCAACCACGTCAGCTTCGAGCTGTTCGCGTCCTTCCGCGACCCTGACGCCAAGCTCAAGGAGCTGGAGTCGAAGCGGCTGGAGGGCGCGGTGGTGTCGCCCGCGCCGCCGATTTTCTTCTACGACGTCGACCCCGAGGCCGGCGAGCGGATGGCCCGCGCCGCCAACCAGGGCCTCAAGGAGTTCGCCGCGGCGCATCCCGACCGCTACCGCTGGATGGCGCACGTGCCCCTGGCCAGTCCCGAGCGCGCGCCGGCGGTCCTCGAAGAGGCGGTGCGCGAGGGTGCGGTCGCTGTCGAGGTGGCCACCAACGTGGCGGGCGGCCGGCTCGACGAGGAGCGCTACGAGCCCTTCTGGGCGGCCGCCGAACGATTGGGAACGCCAGTCCTGCTCCACCCCGCCTACAACGAGCCGCACCGCGGACTGAACGACTACTACCTGCAGAACGTGATCGGCAACCAGCTCGAGACCACGATCGCGGTCGAGCGGCTGATCTGCGCCGGGGTCCTCGACCGCCACCCCCGCCTGCGAGTGCTGCTCGTACACGCTGGCGGCTACTACCCGTTCCAGGCGGGGCGGCTCCGGCACGCGCGGGCGGTCCGGCCCGAGCTGCGGTCGGCACCCGAAGACCCCTGGAAGTACATGGGGCAGGTGCTGGTCGACACCATCACCCACGACGCGGCGGCGCTCCGCTACCTGATCGACCGCGCCGGCGTCGACAACGTCCTGGTGGGCACCGACCTGCCCTTCGACATGGCCACTCCGCAGCCGGTCGCCGCTCTCGAAGAGGCGGCCGACGAGCGGACCACGCGCACCATCGCGGAGAGCAACCCCGCCCGGCTCTTCCGCTTCGAGGACTGAAGGAGAAGCCTGAATGGCCGAGAACGAGCCCTGGAAGACAAACGACTACTTCGTCAGCCCCTGGAACTACCAGGAGGAAGCGAACGCGGGCTTCAGCCCGCCCAAGCGGATCGAGGTCCACGACGTCACACTGCGCGACGGCGAGCAGCAGGCCGGCGTGGAGTTCACGCCCGATGAGAAGCTGCGCATCGCCGAGCGACTGGCGGAGGCCGGGGTGCAGCGGATCGAAGCCGGCCTGCCCGCGGTCTCGCCGGCCGATGCGGAGGCGGTGAAGCGGATCGCCGCCGCCGGCCTGCCGGCTCGGATCTTCAGCTTCTCGCGCTGCATGGTCGACGACGTCAAGCGCGCCCTTGATACCGGCGTCGAGGGGATCGTGATGGAGATCCCCTCCAGCGAGCACATCATCAAGTACGCCTACAAGTGGGAGTACGAGCGGGCGCTGGAGCTGACCATCGAGTCGACCCGCTTCGCGCACGAGAACGGACTCAAGGTCTCCTTCTTCCCGATCGACTCGACCCGGGCCGACATCACGACCTTCCTGAACATGATCGAGGTCATCGCCCGCGACGGGCACATGGACTCGCTGGCCCTGGTCGACACCTTCGGCGTGCTCTCACCCAACGCGGCGGCCTTCATGGCGCGCAAGGTGCGGGAGCGGATCGACAAGCCGCTCGAAGCGCACTTTCACATGGACTTCTCGATGGGCGTCGCCAACACGGTGATGGCCGTCGTCAACGGTGTTGAAACAGTCCAGGTGTCGGTGACCGGGACCGGCGAGCGGGCGGGCAACACGCCGCTCGAGGACACCGTGCTCGCGCTCAAGACCATGTACGGCATCGAGAGCGGGATCGACTTCTCGAAGCTGTACGGGCTCTCGAAAACCGTGCGCGAGGCGGCTCGCCTGAGCGTCCCGCCCAACCGCGGGATCGTCGGCGACCGGCTGTTCCACGTTGAGTCCGGGATCATCGCGACCTGGGTCAAGAACGTCGGCAGTGAGCACCTGACCGAGGCCTTCCCCTTCCGCCCCGAGTTCGTCGGCCAGACCGGTCCCGAGATCGTGCTCGGCAAGGGCAGCGGCCTCGACTCGGTCCTGGTCTGGCTCGACAAGACCGGCTTCGGCCCGGCCGGCGACGAAGAGATGAATGCCATCCTGCAGGAGGTCAAGTCGACTTCGCTCCAGAAGCACGGGCTGCTCGACGAGGACGACTTCGTGCGCATAGCAGAGGGCGTGCTCAAGCGCTCGCCTCGAAGCGGTGCGGGAGCCTCGCGCTGATGAGCGTCACCCGGAGCGACTACCAGAAGTACACGCCCGAAGCCGAGATCACGTTCTTCGGCAAGCGCCTCAAGGTGCTCGACCTGTCGCGCGAGATCTCGCCCCAGATCCCCGTCTATCCGGGCCACATGAAGGTCGCGATGTGGGACCACATGACGCACGCGGAATCACGGCTGCGCCTTGGCGACTCGCCCTTCCGCGGCTATGCGGTCAAGGGCATCGCTTTTTGCGACCACGACTCCACGCACATGGACGCCATCTTCCATTTCAACGAGGACCGGCCCGACCTGACGATCGAGCAGTTTCCGATCGAGAAGTCTTTCACCGAGGCAGTCTGGATCGACGTCTCCGACGTGGCGCCGCGAACCCACATCACACTCGACCGCATCCGGCGCGCGATGGCCGACGCCGGGATCGATGAGCTGCCGCGGGGCGGCACGCTGCTCTACTACACCGGCGCCGCCAAACACTGGGACGCCGGCGACGCGATCGCCTACGTCTCCCAGTACCCAGGGCTCGACGCGGAAGCCTCGCGCTTCATCCTCGACGCCGGCGTGGTCAACATCCTCACCGACGCGGTCTCGACCGACAACCCGGCCGACCTCTCCTATCCCAACCACATGGCCTGCGCCGAATACCTCGTCAACCACACCGAGGTGGTCAACAACATCAACCGGATTCCTATGCACCAGGGGTTCAGCGTGATAGTGGTGCCGCTCCGCTTCGTGGGCGGAACCGGATCGCCGGTGCGCATCTTCGCCGCCTGGGAGGTCTAGCCGAGCGATTGGAGGGCAGGCTGATCGACCTGACGGTGCCGGTCGGGGCGGACACCAAATCGTCGACCTCGACCGACATGCGGGTCGAGCTCGAGCGCCACAACCGCGGGCCTGGCCTCGGGCAGGTGACCTCGATCCACCAGAGCCTGCACCCCCCTGCAGACACGTCGATTCCGGCCTCCACGAGTACTCGGCGCGGCTGCGCGACGTCACCTCGGAGGATTTCCGGTTGCACAAGGCGTTCCTCGGCAAGGGCATCGTGATCATCGAGCAGGCGACCGGGCCGGGCGAGCTGCTCGGCAAGCAGTTCGAGTTCTGCGCGCCCTTCTACAAGGTCGTCGGCGCCGAGGGCGCGCCGGCCTTGATCTTCGCACTGGTCCGCGATTAGCGCCGCGCGGCTGCGCGTCCTGGTGGGCGCGCTGGTCCTCCAGTTCTCGATGGGGCTGGTCTACGTCTGGGGCGCCCTCACCCCCTACGTGCGAGCGCACGACCACTGGTCGCCGCTCCTGATCGGAGCGGTCTGGGCGGGAAGCCCGGTCGGCTACTCGATCGGGATGGTGGTGGCCGGCCGGCTGGCGGACCGCCTGCCCCCACGCCGCATCTGCTGGGCCGGGCTGGCCTTCATGGGCTTCGGGCTGGCGGTGGCGCTGACGTTGCCCTCAGGGCTGACGTTCCCCGTCTTTTACACCGGGATCGGGCTCGGGATGGGTGGCGGGATCGGGATGGCGGGGTCGGTCGCGGCGGCGACCCAGGCTTTCCCGCGCCGGGTGGGCACGGTGGGCGGCGCCGTGACCGCGAGCTACGCGCTGGCGGCGCTGGTGCAGGTGCCGGTCGCCAGCTCGCTGGCGCCGGCGCTGGGCTGGGTGGGCGCCCTGCGGGTGCTGGGCGCCGTCCTGGTGCTGCTGGCCGCGGCTGCGCTGGCCTGGATGCCGGCCCTCCCGGTGCCGCATCGGCCGGCGGATGCGCCGCTGCCGGAAGCGCCGCTGCGGATGTTCCTGCGTCCGCTGATCCTCACCGGGTTCCTGGTCGAGGTTTGCACCGGACCGGTCGGGTCCGACGCCTTCGTCAACATCGTCACCTACGCCCGCGGGATCGGAATCCCACAGCTGCTGGCCACCTCAGGTCTGCTCGCGGCTTCGGCCGGCAACGCCGTAGGACGCCTCTTCGGCGGCGCCGCGGCCGACCGCTTCGGCGTCGACCGGGTGCTGGCCGTGGTGTTGGGCGCCAATCTGGTCGCGGCGCTTTTGCTCTGGCAGCTGTCGGCACCGCTGCTGCTGGTCGCCGCAGCAGCGGCCGGGATCGGCTTCGGCGGCGCGGCCGGCGTGCTTTCCCGGCTCGCCGCTCAGGCGGCACCCGAGGCTCCCAACTCGGCGTTCGGGCTCCTCTTTCCCGGCTACTCGATCGGCTCCTTGATCGGTCCCCTCGTGGGCGCGGTGATCGGGATCGCGCCCGCGGGCTGGCTCGCGATGGGCGGGTTCCCAGCGGCGGGGCTCCTCGTGCTGGCCTACCGCGCAAGCAAACAAAAGGGGCACCGCCCGCAGGCGGCGCCCCTCGTGCACGGTCCGAAAGCTTAAGGCGTCGGCCGGTCGCGGCTGTATTTGCGGAAGCCGGCCTCCCGCTCCGACTGGTCCAGGAAGCCCCACGGGTTGACGCTGTTGCAGATCTTGATCGGCACGTTGCGGAGCTCGCCGTTGACCGGCTTGACCTGGCAGATGTAGACGTTCTGGATCGGCGCGAAGGCGGGCGCGCCACCGAGCTTGACCGGGCCTCGAGCGGCCTGGATCGGCGTCGACTTCATCGCCTTCGCCATGTCGATGGTCCTGTCGACACAGTGTCCACCGGTGCGCGCTGGCTAGTCCGACTTTGACAATTTGAACTGGGGTTGTCCCTACATTTGAATACGGACAGCTCGGGTCAGGCGGCGGGGGCGGGAGCCGTGCGCAGAACCGGGTTGGTGAGCTTGAGGCCGAGCGCCTTGAGCACCGGCCGGAGCGAGTCCTGGGGCTCGCTGACCTCGGTGATGAGGAAGTCCTGCCAGCGGTAATCGATGGTCTTCCAGGTGAGGAGGCGGTCGAGCGCCCTGGCCACGCTGAGCTGGCTGGTGGCGGGCTCGGCCCGGAGTCGGAGCTCGAGCGCCTTGGCCAGCAGGTAGGCGAGGAAGCAGATGAAGATGTGGGCCTCGACCCGCCGCTCCGCCCAGTGGAACATGGGCCGGACCTTGACCAGGGACTTGAGCGCGCGGAAGGCGCGCTCGACCTCCTGCAGCTGCACGTAGGAGCGGACGATCTCCGGGGCGCTGAGCGCGGCGTGGTTGGTCTGGAGGATGAAGACGCCGTCATGCCGGCGCTGCCGACGGTAATGGGCACGCTCGAGCCAGAAGCTGAGGCCGCCGTCGCCGGCCAGGTAGCCGAAGTACTGGCTGGTCTTGTGCTCGGCCAGGATCCGGGTCGCCCGCTCGATGATGGTCCGCCGCTTGAGCTTGGCCGCCCGCGCCTGCAGCTGACGAAGATCGCTGCGCGTCCGCTCCAGCCGGCGGGCCCGAACCAGGCGGTCGTGGAGCGCCTTGTAGGCGGAGTAGACGACCACGTGCCGGACGCCCTTGCGGAGGCTGACCTCGCGCATCTCCCAGGGCGCGCTCTCGTCTTTGGGTCGCGGCAGCCCGGCCCGGTCGGCCAACTCGAGAGCGGCATGGCCTTCCAGCTGCTGCCGCGCCCGCAGCGCCAGCACGTACTTGACTCCGCTCGCTTCCAGGCCCTCGACGTTGGCGGCGCTGAACATGCCGCGGTCGGCCACGATCACGGCGTCGGGGAGTCCGAAGCGCTCTTTGAGCTCGCCCACCATGGGCAAGAAGGTGAGCGGGTCAGCGGTGCTGCCCGGGTAGACCCGATGCGTAATCGGCAATCCCTCCTGGGTCACGGCCAGCCCGACCACGACTTGGCTGCGGTCGTCGCGATGGTCGCGGGAGTAGCCGTACTCGGCCAAAGGAGAGACGCCGTCGCCCTCGAAGTAGATTGAGGTGAGGTCGTAGAAGACCAGGCTCAGGGGCAGGCTGAAGAGTTCGGTGACCTTGCTGAAGACCGCGTCCTCGACCGCTCGCTGATGGGGATGGAGCAGGTCCATGGCGCGCAGCAGCTGCTCGTAGGCGAGCGCCGGTTTGCCACTCGGCCATTCCACCTGCTCCTGCCACTCGCTCACCCCGAGCTTGCTCTGGGGGTCGACCAGGCGGTTGCAGACCAGCCGGAAGATGGCTTCTTCGAGCGGCGCCCCGGCCGGCTGTGGAATACCGGCCAGGAGCTGATCCAGGCCGAGCTCCTGCCAGAGCTGGCGGCAGGCCCAGATGGGGCCGAACTCTTTGACCTTGAGCATGCGCATCTCGCCCACTCGTAGCCCCCGCCGGCCGGCCGGCGAAGCCAGTTTCTGGAGATGCCCGATCAGGCCGTCGATGGTCTCCGGCTTGAGCAGATCCTTGCGGCCCAGGGTGCCGATGGAACGGCGTTGGATGCGGCCCTCTCGGCGCTGGCTCTCCACGATCTCGACGTACTCGTAGACGCGATCTTGGTGGCGGACGCGGCGGGTGCGCAGGTACAACTTGGCCCTACGGTAGTGAATCCAGC
>DASUWK010000013.1:0-2002 GCA_036378435.1 Candidatus Dormiibacterota bacterium
CCCTGTGGCTGCTGGAGATCACAGCGTCGTAAATCGCCGTGTGAAGGATCGCGAAGCTGCGCGTCGGGTGAATGGTGGTGGGCTGGTTGCCCGGCGTGTTGACCAGGTTGACCAGCTCCCGGTTCCATTCGATGACGATGCTGCCGGAGGGCCGCGGCGTGGCGGCCGCGCTGGCGCTCGAGTGTTGGAGCGACAGCGCACCGGTGGCGACGGCGGCGGCCGCGAGGAGAGCAGTCAGTGCGACCAGACCCTTCCTCACGAGCGGTCGACCTTGGTGCCGTCCGCAGAGAGGACGTACCAGCTGCCGCCGAAGTTGTTGAGCCCTTGGCCCTTGATGTCGTCGGCCTGCTTGTCGGCGACGAAGTAGTACAGCGGGTGCCCGGCATAAGTGACCTCGGTCGAGCCGTCCTTGCGTTGTGTGGTCCCGAGGAGCGCGGCCTGGAGGCCAGTGCCAGACTGCGGTGCGCCGTTGGTGAGCACGGGCGGCCAGTACTGGGCGCACGCGTCATAGCAGGACGAGGCGCCGGCCTTGTCGGCCTCGAAGAGGTAGACGGTCCGGCCGGCGTTGTCGACCAGGATCTGGCCGAGGGAGGAGTTCCGGCTCATCAGGGTGAGCCCGGGATTGGATGCCGGGGCGGAGGGAGTCGCCGCCGGTGCCGGCGTCGGGGCGCTGGAGTAGGCGCCCGAGCCGGCGCTCGACTGTCCGTAGCCGGGCGCGGTGCAGGCGACGAGGACCAGGGGGGCGAGGAGTACTGACCGGAGCAGATGTTGTTTCACGGCGCCCAACTACGTCGCCGCATTACGGCACGCACAACCGGGCGAAGCGGCTGCGCATCCTCTCCGTGGTCTGCTCGATCAGCCTGCACGCCACCGCCTCGACCAGCCGCTTGCTCAGCCGCGCAGCGCCACCTGAAAGATCTAGGCGCATCCGAGCGCGGACCAGCGCGCCCGTCCCGTCCTGCTCCACGGCGGCGATCAGCCAGGCATCGGCGGAGGTCGTGCGCAGCAGATCGGCGCCGCGCACCATCATGGTGAGCCGCCGAGTCCCCCGACCCGACGCGACGAGCAGTCCCTGGCCGGCGTAGCCCAGCGCCAGGGCGCCCAGGCGCACTGTCATGCGGGCCTCGAAGCGATCGGCGCCGAGCTGCCGGGTCAGTGTGGCCCCCGGGACACACGCGACGATCTGGGCGGGGTCGCAGAGCTGACGGAAGAGCCAATCGGCACCGACATCGACCCTGGTTTCGATGCGGTCGCTGATTGTGATCATCGGCCGGAGGCCACTCACGGTTGCTTCCGCGCCGCACGCAGGGCGCGGGGAATGCCGCGCCGGTGGAGGATGCTCGTCAGCAGTAGAGTCGCCGTGTACGCGAGCCAGGTCCAGCACATGGGTCGAGCTACGCCGCCCCGTTACGTCACCCGGGCCGTAGTTGGCGGCGTGAGATCTCGACGCGCGTTCATCGTGTGGTACCTGGGCGGCCTGCTGGGCGCCATCGTCGTCGCGGCTACCGCGCCGCTGGGCGTATTTCTTTGGCCGAATCAGGGCGCCGCCTCGCGCGCGCGGCCGGTGGCCATCCCTCTCGACCGAGCGCTCGACCAGTTTGTGGATGGCGAAGCGTTCCACTTCGACGCTCCCGCCAACACCGCCTTTGTGCTGGCGGACGGCGGCGGCGTCAACTCGGCGGGAGACCTCACCTACGGAGGCTTTCTCACCCGGGCCGGAGGGCGCCTCCACTGCCTAGCAGTCACCTGCCCTCATCTCGGCTGCAACTACGCCCTCGACGGCACGGGCAGTGCCTTCGAGTGCCCCTGCCACGGCTCCCGCTTCAGCCTGAGCGGGAGCGTTCTGCGCGGGCCCGCGACGAGCCCCCTCTCGCACCTCGCCTTTCGCCCCGGCGACCAGGGCGACACGATTGTCATCGAGGGTGTCAGCGCAACAGAGTGAGACTTGTAACAGCCGCCCGTAGTGGGAGACACGTGGACGACGTGGCGCGCCCGGAGCGGC
>DASUWK010000014.1:0-2527 GCA_036378435.1 Candidatus Dormiibacterota bacterium
AACGAGGACGTGGCCAACGAGATCGAGAAGAAGATCAAGGAGAAGCTCGGCGTCGGCCCGCGCCTGGACGCGGACGCCAACGCGCAGTCAGCTGGCCCCGCAGGCCCGGCGGGTCCGTCGTCCGGTCCCGCGGGGGGCCTCGCCTCGGTGCCGACCGGTCCCGCGGCGAAGGGCGCTGGCGTCTGACCCGCGTGAGTTCCTGTGGGAAGCCACAAGGGCCGCACGCGCCGGGGGGAGCAGACAGGCGCCAGTAACCCGGGCGGTGACGGCCGTGGCGACCCGGGCGTCCCGGGCGCCACGGACCACGAGGCGCGGGCGCGGCAGATCTGCCTGCGGCTGCTGACGCTCGCGCCCCGGACCAGGGCGCAGCTCGCCAGCGCGCTCCATAACCGCGGCGTGCCCGATGACGCCGCCCACGCCGTCCTCGACAGGTTCGCCGACGTCGGGCTGATCGACGACGCCGCGTTCGCCCGGGCGTGGGTGGAGTCCAGGCACTACAGCCGGGGGCTGGCGGGCCGCGCCCTGCGCGCCGAGCTCAGGCAGCGCGGCGTGGACGACGACCAGATCCGCGACGCCATCGAGGATCTCGGCCCGGACGCCGAGGCCGCCACCGCGCGCCGGCTCGTCGAGCGGAAGCTCGCGAGCACCCGGGGCCTGCCGTCCGAGGCGCGGATCCGCCGGCTGGCCGGGATGCTGGCGCGCAAGGGGTATCCGCCGGGCCTCGCCTTCCGTGTGATCCGGGAGGCCCTGGAGACAGAAGGTGCGGAAGTAGGAGAATCCTGCTTCGACGACCTCGAAACTTACACGGAGTGAAGTCACTTTATTACTTTAAGTAAACTTTGGTTCCCACAGTGACTCTTCCCTTGCTCAAACCGTTATCAACGCTTAACCTCAGCGCAGTGAGGCGTTATCTGGCGCTGGACGGGTGATCGGTTCGGACAGACCGAAGACGACGGCTAGTCGCCGCAGCCGCACGGTGTGCGGGACCCCTCGCGCCAGGGCGTGAGCCTGGGGCACCGACCCCGACGACACGGCCCTGGGTACCGCCCTGACCGTCAGGGTTCCGGGAGCACGGACGAAAGGGGTACCGGTGAGCGGCGGAGTCGCGTTCCTGGTGATCGGGCTGGCCGCTTTGGCCCTGGCGTTCAGCGCGTTCGCTGTCGTGCTGCGCCGGTCCGCGCCCAGAACATCGCCGCCCGCGGACTCCACGCGGCTCACCGAAGCCACCGGGCATGGCGTCGCCTCCGGTGCCGTGGAACGGGACGCCGGCCAGCTCCGCGACCGCGCGCAAGCCGACGCCGAGCAGCTCAGGGACCGCGCGCAGGCCGACGCCGAGCAGCTCAGGGACCGCGCGCAAGCGGACGCAGAGCAGCTGAGGACCCGGGCTCAGGCCGAGGCCGAGGGGATCGTCAAGCGTGCCGCCGAGGCGGCCGAGCAGGCGGCGCAGGGCCGCCGCGAGGTCGAGGACGAGATCCGCGCCGTCAAGGATGAGATGCGCGAGCTCCGCAGCGACCTGGAGCGCCGCGAGCTGCGGATCAGCGAGCGGGAACAGCGCCTCGACGCGGAGATCCGCCGCATGGAGGAGCGCAGGCAGGCCCTCGAGCGCCGCAAGCAGGACCTCGATGAGCGGTCCAGGTCCCTGGACGACGCGGCCGCGTCGCCCAGGCAAGAGCTCGAGCGGGTGGCGGGGCTGACCGCGGGCGATGCCAGGAACGAGCTCGTCGCCACCATGGAGAACCAGGCCAAGCGCGAGGCCGCGGTCACGATCAGGAACATCGAGAACGAGGCGAAGGCCGAGGCGGACAAGCGCGCCCGCAAGATCGTCACCCTCGCGATCCAGCGGGTGGCCGTGGAGCAGACCAGCGAGTCCGTGGTCTCCGTGATGCACCTGCCCGGCGACGAGATGAAGGGCCGGATCATCGGCCGTGAGGGCCGGAACATCCGCGCCTTCGAGTCGATAACCGGCGTCAACCTGATCATCGACGACACGCCGGAGGCGGTGCTGCTCTCCTGCTTCGACCCGGTGCGCCGCGAGATCGCGCGCCTCACCCTGGAGCGCCTCGTTCAGGACGGCCGGATCCACCCGCAGCGGATCGAGGAGGCCTACGACCGCGGTAAGGCCGACATCGAGCTGCTCTGCCAGCGGTCCGGCGAGGACGCCATGACCGAGCTCGGCATCACCGACATGCACCCCGAGCTGATCGCGCTGCTCGGCAGGCTCCGCTACCGCACCTCCTACGGCCAGAACGTCCTGGCGCACCTGATCGAGAGCGCGCACATCGCCGGCATGATGGCCAGCGAGCTGCGGATGGACCCGCTGCTGCTGAAGCGCTGCACGGTGCTGCACGACATCGGCAAGGCGCTCACCCACGAGGTGGAAGGCAGTCACGCGCTGATCGGCGCGGAGATCGCCCGCAAGTACGGCGAGTCCGACGACGTGGTGCACGCGATCGAGGCGCACCACAACGAGGTCGAGGTCCGCACCGTCGAGGCCGTGCTCACCCAGGCGGCCGACGCGATGAGCGGC
>DASUWK010000015.1:0-17466 GCA_036378435.1 Candidatus Dormiibacterota bacterium
CCGCGCCACGGCGATCAACGCCGCAGCCTCCATCTCCACGGTTAGGCAGCCTTCCGCGCGCCGGTTCGCCACCTTGCCCCGCGTCTCGCGGTAGGGCGCGTCGGTCGTCCACGTCTTGCCCACCTCGTACGGCAGGTCGCGCTCCTCCAGGACCTGGCTCAGGACCGCGACACCGCCTGGATCCGCCTCCACCTCGCGGCCGGGCGGCAGGTAGTGGAACGACGTGCCTTCGTCGCGAACAGCGGAGCTGACCACGATCGGATGCCCGAGCGGGTGGTCGACCAGAGCGCCGGCTCCGCCGCAGGCGACCAGGGTCGTGCACCCGCGGGCGATGAGGTCTTCGTAGAGGAAGACCGCCGCCGGGGCGCCGATACCGCTGTGCATGACCGCCAGCGGCACGCCCTTGTGCTCGATCTCGTAAACGAGGTGCTTGCCGATCTCGGAGCGGAAGCCCACCGCCACCCGGCCGCGCTGCCCGATCGCTTCGACGACCTCGGGGAAGAAGCAGTAGACCCCGCGCTCGGCGACGGTTCCTGGGGGATGCCAGACCCCAGGCTCGATCACGGCGTCGCGGTCGGTGTCGAACTCGAGGAGCGGTAGGTCGGGAGGCTCAGCCACGCGCGGCGAGAACGCGCTTCTCGACCCGATCGTGGGCAGCGAGCTCCAGCGAATCGTCCAGCGCGCGCAGCGGCCCGGCGGCGCGGCGCGCCAGCGCCCGGGTCGTGATCAGGTCGGCCAGCTGCGGGTTCTTCGGCAGCAGCGCGCCGTGCATGTAGGTGCAGAAGATGTTCTGAAACACCGCGCCCTCCCAGCCGTCGCCGTTGTTGCCGTGCCCCACGACCACCTTCCCCAGCGGACGTACCCCGTCGCCGAGGAACGTTCGACCCGAGTGGTTCTCGAAGCCGACGAGCGTGGACGGCTGGACGCCGAGGGCCGAGGCGTCCACCACGACGTTGCCAATGCAGCGCTGATCACCAGCCTCTGTGCGGACGTCGATGAGCCCGATGCCGGGCATGCGCTCGCCCTCGGCCGTCTGGTAGTAGCGCCCCAGCAGCTGGTACCCGCCGCACACCGCCAGCACGGCGGCACCGCCGGCTACGGCCCCGGCCAGGCGGTGCGCCTTGTGCTCGAGTAGGTCTTCGTAGACCTGTCCCTGCTCGCGGTCCTGGCCGCCGCCGAAGAAGAAGACGTCGACGTCCGCCAGGTCGCCGGTATCCCCCTTCGGCAACTCGCGGAGGCGGGCGTCGAAGCCGCGCCAGGCTGCGCGCCGCAGGAGCGTGAGGACGTTCCCGCGGTCTCCGTAGATGTTCATCAGGTCCGGGTAGAGCCACCCGACCGTAAGGCGCTCGGCCATGCCTAGGTCTGCCAGTATGGGCGGGCCCAACCGCGCCTGGTGATCTCGGCGCGCATCTCGAGCATCGCCGTGTACGTGCACAGCAGGTAGCAGTCGCCGCCCTGCGGCGTGGCCTCCAGCAGCTGGTCGAGCGCCGGCCCGAAGTCGGGTTGCGGCGCCCTCACCCCTCCCACCTCGGCGTACTTCAGCCTCACCGCCAGGTCGTAGGCCCGCAGCCCGCTGGGCACGATCGTCATGCCCTCACGGCCGCCGAGCACCTCGAAATCCACGTCCCAGATCCACGAAACATCGCGGCCGTCGGCGATGCGGTCGTTGAGGGCGAGCAGCACCTGCCTGGCGTCCGCGAGCTCAGTCGCCGCGAGCAGGACCTCGTTGAAGCTGGCGGGGTTCTTGGCGAGCAGGATCGTCAGCCGCCTGCCCCGGGCCTCGATCCGCTCCAAGCGCCCGAAGGCGGCGGCCGCGTCGCGCAAGCGGTCCGCGATGACGTGCTGCTCGAGGCCGAGCGTGCGCCCGATCGAGTACGCCGCGAGCAGGTTGTAGGCGTTGAAGAGGGCTCCCAGCGGCAGGCTGATCGGGGAGCCTTCGACCGTGAGCTCGACTCCGTCCAACCCGTCGAGCCGGACGTCATGACCGGCATACGTGAGGTCGGGGCGGTGGAAATGACTCTCGGGACAGCGATAGTCCCCCTCGTGGCCGACATAGACCGCGGCGAACTCGAGCTCCCTCCCGCAGCGGGGGCAGACTCGAGCATCGGCGGCGTGCGGTAGCTCGGGCCGAGCCACGTTGGGCGAGTCAAGGCCGTACCAGACCGGCGGCCGCTCCAAGGCGAGGCCGATCTCCCCCACTCGCGGATCGTCGGCGTTGAGCACCGCGGTGGCTCCGTCCGGCAGTCGGGTCAGGGCCCCGTGGAGCAGCCGCGCGATCTTCTCCAGCTCGCCATAGCGGTCGAGCTGGTCGCGGAAGAGGTTGCCGACCAGGACCAGCCGCGGCTGCACCTCCTCGACCGCCAGCGGAAGTGTGGCTTCGTCGACCTCGAGGACGGCCCAGTCGCGGCGCAGCCCGCCACCCGGACCGGCGGCCGCCACCGCGGCGGCGGTGAGCCCGTAGATCAGGTTGGCGCCCGTGCGGTTGGTCAGCACCGGCCGGCCCGGCTCCTCCAGCAGGAGCGAGACCAGGCGCGAGGTCGTCGTCTTGCCGTTGGTGCCGGTGATGAGCACGGCGCCCTTGCTCAGCTGCCTGGAGAGATCTCGGAGCACGTCGCGGTCGACCCAGCGCGCCACGTCGCCGGGCAGGGTGGCGCCGCCACCCCGGCGAGCCAGGCGCGACGCGGCCGCGGTGGCCTTGCCGGCGGTGACCGCCGCCGCAAGTCTCAGCCCCACGCGCCCACCGGTGCGGCGATCGCCGTCCAGCAGCTGAGGGGTAGGGCCGCTGCCCGGGCCCCCGCTTCATCCGCCGACTGGGTGAAGAACGCGGACCCGCTGCCGGTCATCTGCCAGCCGGTGCCGAGCTCTTCGGCGAAGGCTCTGAGCCGCGGCTCGACGGTGAACGCCGCCGCCTGCAGCTGGTTCGGGCCGGCGCCGCCGGTGCCGTCCCAGGCTTCGTACACGGCCCCGGTGCTGACGGAGAAGCCCGGCCAGGCGAGCGCGAACCAGCCCGTTGCTTCTGGGCACGGCCTGAGGTCGGCGCCGAAGCCGCCCGCCTCCGCCGCCCCGCCGCGCAGGAAGAAGGGCACGTCGGCGCCGAGCTCCGCCGCGATGTCTCGGAGCTCCAGGTCCAGCCGATAGAGACGCGACAGTGCGCGGAGTGCCGCGGCGGCGTCGGAGCTGCCGCCCGCCAGGCCGGCGCCGGGCGGGATCCGCTTGACGAGCCGGAGAGCGGCCGGCAGAGGCCGGCCCACCGCCTCCTCCAGGGCTCGCTGCGCCACCAGCACCAGGTTCTCCGGTCCGGCGGGGGCGTCGCCGATCACCTCCAAAGATGTCTCGGCGGCGAGCCTGACCTGCAGCAGGTCGTGAAGCGAGATAGCCTGCAGGACGGTCGACACCTGGTGGCGGCCGTCGGGCAGGAGGCCGTGCACGCTGAGAGCCAGGTTGACCTTCGCGTGAGCCGCTACGGCGAGTTCGAGGTCAGGCACGGTGGTTATAATCCTGAATTCGTGTTGACTCCCAGCCGGTCGGTGACGCATGGCTAACACGGCCGCCGCCAAGAAGGAGATGCGGGCCAGCGCAAAGCGCGCCGTCCGCAACCGCTCCACGCGGTCGGCGGTGAAGACGCGCGTCACCCGCTTGCGGCGCGCTCTGGTCACCGACGGCGTCGAATCGGCGCCGGAGCTGGCTACGACCGCGATCGCCAGCCTCGACCGCGCGGCGGCCAAGGGCGTGCTGCACAGCAACAACGCGGCTCGACGCAAGTCGCGGCTGCAGCGCCGGCTCAACGCGGCGCTGGCGGGTCAGCTGACCCAGGAGCCGACCAAGGGCAGCCGCGGCAAGACGACCACGGCGGAGAAGCCGGCCAAGGGCGCGGCCAAAGCCGCATCCAAGAGCGCCAAAAGTGCGCCGGCGAAGAAGCCCGCCGCCAAGCGAACGACCAAGAGCTAGAGCCGCGCGAGCAGCGCGTCCAACCCGGCTTCCGCCTCCAGCTGCCCTGACTTGACCTCCCACTCGTAGTCGAGGCACGCGCCGAGACCCTCCTCCAGCCGCTTGGGATCGCTGGCGGCGGCCGTGTCGTATGCCTTTTGGAGGACGAACGGGTGCTCTCGCATCTCCGCCTGAACATCCGCCAGCGACTGACCGCGGTCCATGCGCGAACGCACCTCGAGCACGAGCGCGATGTGCCGGGCGATGCGGTAGCCGATCGTCGTCGCGTTGCCACCGGCCCGCAGCAGTGAGCGCGCCGCCTTGAACGCGACCGGCCCGGGCCTGGGCAGCAGGTCGTCGGTGAGGCGGAACACGTCGTCTTCCCGGCCGCCCGCCAGCAATTCCTTGACCGTGTCGCGGTCGAGCTTGCCGCCACCCGCCTGGTAGTCCGCCAGCTTGCGGAGCTCCGCGTCGATGACGGCCAGCTCTGGCGGAGTCACGGGGGGCACCAACGCCGCCGCCGCCATCGGCAGCCCCAGCTCGCGCCCGCGGTTGACGGCCCAGTCGGCGATCTTGCGCCCGCGCAGGCGCTGGTGCTCGCGCACGGTCGCGCCGGGAATCGCCTGGAAAGCCTTCAGCAGCTTGCCGCCAGCCGCGAGCCGGCCGGTAATCGCCAAGAGCAGGCGGGTCGTCTCGGGGACTTCAGGCAGCGCGGCGGCGAGCGCGTCCGCACGGTTGGCGGCGACGCCGCGCACGGCGACCACGCGCCAGGGGTCCAGGAACGGCGCCTGCAGGATCGCATCACGCAGCCGCGCCGGGGTCAGACCGACCGGATCGAGCGCCTCGAAGCCGAAATCCGAAACGACCTCCTGACGCCAGGCCGCCAGCACGCGAGCGGCCTCCTGTTCGACCAGGAAGGTCTCCTCGCCGTGGAGCAGGAGGGCGCGTTGATCGGGCACCGGCCGATGGTAGCGATCTGGCGTTCACAGCCCCAGCGTCACGTCGCCCTCCTGGTCGGTCCGGTGCAGCGAGGCGAGCGCCAGACCCGTCGGCGTCCTCGTCCCGACCGAGCTCGACAGCACCAGGGCGGTCGGGTCGAGCAATCGAACCAGGTCTGGATCGAGCGCGCCTCGGCCGTCGAAGACGACGTAGTCGCAGCGGCCCGTCAGGTGCGAGGCGGCCACCCGCTGAGCGTCGGTGGACAGATCGCCGAACGCACAGAGCGCGCGGCTGGATGGACCGGTGGCCCTGAACGCCAGGTCGCCCCAGCCGACCTCGTCGCCCGGCTCGGTTCGTTCGGGCGATAAGACGTCGAAGCGAAGCCCGGCGACCATGAGCCGCTCCCCAGCCCAGACGGGGAGATAACGCGCCCCACCGGTCACGGCGGCGAGCGCAGCCCGCCGCCAGGCCGTGCCAGGGAGTCCGGCGGCCGGCACGAGAACCGCGGCTGCCCGGCGGTCGAACGCGGCCAGGCCTCCCACTTCGCCGATGCCGTCCGACGTGATCACCAGGGCGGCGAGGTCCCGCTGCCACGGCGGGATGTGCACGCCGAGTGCGTCGCGCAGTCGCGCCGGGCTCGGCCCGCCGTCGACGAGGACGTAGCCGCCGGGACCGCGCAGCAGCAGCGCCTGGCCGTCGCCGATCGCGAGGACCGCCGCCTGCGGATGAGGCAGCGACCAGCTCACCAGCTCGCCACCCGCGATCAGAAGGGGCGCGATCAGACCGGTGGCCACGGCGGCACGGCGCGGCCTGCTTTCCCCACGGCCGCCCCAGGCCGCGACCAGACCGCCCAGCCCGAAGTAGTACGCAAGTCCCGCCGTCGCCGGCAGCGTCGGCACGGTAAGAGCCGCGCCCGGTACCCGCGAGAGCACCGCCGCGATCTGCTCGAGGTATGCGAGCAGCCCGGCGAGCGGCAGGACCAGGGCATGCCCGAGCGCCGGCAGCAGGGCCAACGGCGGCACCAGCAGGCCCAAGGCGATCACAGCGGGCAGGAGCGGCAGGACCAAGGCGTTGGCGAGTGGCCCGACCAGAGCGAGCACGTGGAAGTCGGCGGCCACGAGCGGAGCCGTGCCGATCTGGGCGGCGCAGGTGACGGCGAACGGTTCGCGCAGTACGGCCGGCATCCACGCGAGGCGGGCGGTGATCGGCGGTGTCAGCAAGATGATCGCCGCCGTCCCGAGGAAGGAAAGCTGGTAGCCCACGTCCCAAGCAAGCTCGGGCTGCCAGCCGACCATGACGGCGGCTGTGACCGCCAGCGATGTCCATACGTGCGTGGGCCGGCCCAGCCTGCCGGCCGCGAGCACGAGCGCCCCCATCGCCGCGGCGCGAACCGCGGCCGGGGTCGCGCCGCCGACCGCTGCGTACATCGCCACCAGCCCGACGGCGGCCCAGGTGCCTACGCGGCCGACCAGGCCGCGCAGTGCAGCGGTGACCAGGCGAGCGAACACAGCCACCTTCAGGCCGCTGAGCACGAGGAGGTGGATCAGGCCGGTGGCGATCAGCGCCTGGTTCAGAGGCGGCGGGATGCCCGTGCGGACGCCGAGCACGATGCCCTCGAGCACGGCCGCATGTGGCGGCGGCAGCAGCTGATCGACGGCCAGGCGATAGAGATCGCGAGTCCGCGCCGCGATGCGCCCGAAGCCTCGGCCGCCGCCGATGACGTTCACCGAGGTCACGCGCAGCTCGAGCCACGCGCCCTTGGCGGCCAGGTAGGCGCGCCGGTCGAAGCCAGGGGCATCGGCCGGCAGCGTCAGCTTGCCGCCGGCCTGGACGGTGTCGCCGGCTTCTGCACGACGAACGCCTTTGGCGATGACCAGCACATCGCCGAAGGCGCCCAGCCGGGTTCCGTCTGCCAGAGCGGCCGCGGTCGGCGCGACGAGCAGCTCGTAGCCGCTGGCGAGGTCCTTCGGATCATCGGCAACCGTGCCCGCGACCTGGACGGTGGCTCCGACCAGGCGGTAGGCGACCGCCTGCTGATCGGGACCGCCCCCGGCGGCTTCAGCCCGCGCGACACCCAGGAACAGGGCGCCGACGGCGAAAGCAATGCGCAGGGGACGCACGACCACCGCGGCAGCCGCGGTGGTAACGCCGAGGCACAGCGCGATCGCCCCGACCAGCGGGCGTCCCGGCGCCAGGACTATCGCCACGGCGACGCCCAGCACCCAAGCGCCGCAGACCAGGATCGCCGGCGGAAGTCGGGTCACACCGTGACGTACTTCTTGGCGACGAGGTAGTCGGCCTCGTCCATGCCGAGCACCGTCACCAGCTCGCGGGTGCTGGCGAAGCCGCCGTAGCTGTCGCGATAGCTGATGGCCGCCTGGGCCAGCTCCATCGTGAAGCCGGGGACTGTCTCGAGCTCGGCCAAGGTGGCCGCGTTCAGATGGATCTTGGGCGCGCTGACCGAGCCGGCCGGGCCCTTGCCGAACGGCACCTTGATCTGCTGGCCGTCGCGCAGGCGTGCCGCCAGGTTCGGCAGCCTGGCCAGGTCGGCATCGGCGAGCAGCCCGCCGGCAGCGGCGATCGCGTCGTAGGCGCGCTCCCCTCGGAGCAGGCGGTAGAGGCCGGGATGAGCGACCGCGCCGCTGACGAATACGAGCAGGCCCGGCGCCGGCGGTGGCGCGAGCTGGGTGAGGGCCGCAGGCACGGGTGCTGGAGGCGACTCGGACCCGGCTCCGAACAGCCAGATCGAGCCGAGCAGCGCGGCGGCCAGGGCCGGCGGTAGCGCGAGCGCCGCCAGGCGAGGCCACCCGGGGGGCAGGTGGATGGGCATGGCGGTGAGGAGGCTAGGAAGAGCAGCCCGCGGAGGGAACCCTGGTTGTTAAGGAGCTGCCCGCCGCCGACGGTATGCTGAGCCGGCCCGCCTCGCGGATGGGGGGTAGCCAAGTCCGGCAAGGCAGGGGCCTTTGGAGCCTCGATCGCAGGTTCGAATCCTGCCCCCCCAGCCCAACGAGCCCGAGCCTAGAGCGCGGTGCTCGCTCCCTCCTCAACCGGCTGGTCAGCCTCTTCCGGCAGCGCGCCGGCGATCTGCAGCACGGCCCGCACGAAATCGGGTTCCGGGACGGCGCCGACGAAAGCACCGCGGCGGTTGACCACCGTGCGCGGCACGCCCTGGACACCGAACGCCTGTGACAGCCGCGGGAACTCGTTGGCTGAGACCGTGACGGCGGTGATCTCGGGACTGGCCACCGCAAGACCGGTGGCGAGTCCCACCGCCGAGGGACAGTAGCGGCAGGTCGGGGTCGCGAAGACCATGATCTCGATCGGCTCGCTCACGTCGGACAGCGAACCGACCGAGTCAGCCGCCAGTCCGGAGTCGCCTGCGGAGAGCTTCTCGATCGCGTCGACCAGCATCCCGAACTCGAAGCCGGACGGCAGGCCGAGGAAGCGGACGCGGTGCGGGTCGCCGGCTCTGGCCAGCGTGACGAGGGGGACGTCGAGCACGTCCTCGGTGACGACGCCCTGCGTGATGTCGATCACCTCGATGGAGAGCTGCCCGGCAGCCTGCGCGGCGACCTCCTCGAGCAGCAGTCGCGTGTCCTCGCAGGTCGGGCAGCCCATACCGGTGGGCAGGATGAGCCGGCCGGACCCTGGCTTGAGGTAAATCCGCGCCTCGACCGGATCGCGGAGCCGCTCCTCGAAGCGGCTCCGGAGCTGCTCGCGAACGGTGTCCGAGACCACCTGCATCGCTGCTAGCGTAGCCGAGGGATGTGGCGCATTCGGACGGCTGCCGTGGCCACGTTCGCCGTCCTCCTGGTGGCGGGTTGCGGGGCCAAGACCGGGCCTTCCGGGACCGGAGGAAACGCCGCCCTGGGGACCGTGCGGGGCCACGTTCTGCTCTATCCCTGCGCACCGGTGGAGCGTGTCGGGAGCCCGTGCCCCGGCCGGCCGGCCAGCGGCATCGAAGTCGACCTCGTGCCTGAGGCGGGCGGCCAGGCGCTGTCGGCCAAGAGCGCAACCGATGGCAGCTATGCGATCCAGGCGCCCCCGGGCACCTACCAGGCGACGGTCAAGACCGTGCGGCCAGTACGCGGGGTTCGGATGGTGGCCGTGACCGCCGGGCAGACCGCAACGGTCGATTTCGTGATCGATTCGGGGATCAGATAGCCGGCAGCAGCTCCAGCAGCCCGCGGTAGGCGGCGACCTGGCTCTCGTGCTCGAGGCCGTACCAGGGGACCGACAGCGACAGGCGGTCCGCCACCGAGTGCCACGGTTCGAGGCTCGCCTTGAGCTCGGCCGCGCTTCCGGCCACGATGACGCCGAGCTGGTCGACGACCTCGCGGTCCACAAGCTCACGCGCCTGCGCCCGGTCACCGCGCGCATTGGCTGCGAAGATCGCGTCCGCGACCTCGCCCAGCCCGGCGTGGTCGAGGACGCGCCTGTAGGCCGGCACGCAGTAGGCGGTCATCTGCTTGACCGCGGACTCGCGGTCCGGCGCGACGACCAGCTGGAGCAGCAGCAGCGGCGGCTCCCGGTCTGCGCTTGACGCGCCCGCGGCAAGCTCAGGGCGGATCACCTCCTTGACGTACCGCAAGGTGGTGAAGGGATGGGCGGCGAGGCCGTCGGCGACCGCCCCCGCGACGCGCGTCATCACCGGGTTGACGGCGGCGACGTAAACCGGAGGCCGCGGGTGGTCCCGGTCGGCGCCGGGCTGAAACACCGGCAGGCGCAGCCGGTAGAAGTCGCCCTCGTAGTAGCCCCGGCCGTGCTCGTAGGCGTCGAAACAGGCGCGCACGGCACCGACGTAGTCGCGCAGGCGCGGAGCCGGATGGTCAGCCGAGACGGCGAAGCGCGCCTCGAGCGTCCCGCCCACCTGGCTTCCGAGCCCGAGGACGAAGCGGCCGCCCGAGGCGCCCGCCAGGTCCCAGGCGGCGGTCGCGGTCAACGCCGGGCTGCGCGCGAAGGCGACGGCGACGTTGACGCCGACCTCGACCTGGGTGGTGGCCTCGAGAGCCGCCATCGACACCAGGTAGGGCTCCCGGCGGACGTCCAGCACCCAGACGGCCTCGGCCCCGGCGGCTTCCGCCGCGGCCGCCAGCGCCCGAGCCTCCGTCGGAGTCGTCGAGCCCGGCAGCGCGACGCCCGGTCGCGACCTTGCCTCGACCGTATTACCCCCCGCCATAGCCGCCCACCCTCGGGGGGAGCGAAGGGAGGATCGGGGGTGCGGCGGCGGGTGTCAACCCAGCCTGTTAAGGCACGAGGTTGATGAGCTTGTCGGGCACGTAGACGACCTTGGCCGGCTGGCGGCCCTCGAGGGCCCGCTGCACGCGCTCGCTGTCCTGCGCGCGGGCGAGTGCGGTGTCGCGGTCGAGTCCCGCCGGCACGTCGAGCCGATCGCGAACCTTGCCCGCCACCTGCACGACCAGCGTCACCACCGGCTCCGCGACCAGGTCGGCCGACCAGGCCGGCCAGGGTTGGTCGGAGCAGTAGCCCTCCAGACCGCGCCGTTGCCAGATCTCCTCGGTGATGTGCGGCGCCATCGGATGCAGCAGCAGCACGAGGGTCAGGACGCACTCATCGAAGCGCTCATCGAGGGCGCCGCCGGCGGCCACGTAATCCTGCACAGCGTTCGCGAGCTCCATCAACGCGGCCACCGCGGTGTTGAAGTGGAAGCCCTCGTAGTCCTCGCCGACCTTGCGGATCGTCTGGTGCGTCTTCCGCACCAAGGCGTCCAGGTCGGGAGCGGAACGCCCGTCGGTCGCAATCGACTCAGGACTCAGAGTCAGGCGCCAAAGCCGCTGCAGGAACTTGTAGCAGCCGTGCAGCCCGTCGTCCTGCCACTCGACGTCCTGCTCCGGCGGGCCGATGAACATCTCGTAGACGCGGCCCGCGTCCGCGCCTTGACGCGACACCAGCTCCTGCGGCGAGATCCCGTTGCCCTTCGACTTGGACATCGCCGAGCCGAACCGCAGCACCATGCCCTGGTTGAACAGCCGCTGGAAGGGCTCGCGATCGCGCACCAGCCCGGCGTCGCTCAGCACCTTCTGGAAGAAGCGCGAGTAGAGCAGGTGCAGGATGGCGTGCTCGACGCCGCCCGTGTACTGGTCGATAGGCATCCAGTGATCCGCGAGCTCCGTATCGAACACCTGCGACTCGTCGCGCGCGGACGCGTAGCGCAGGAAATACCATGACGAGTCGACGAACGTGTCCATAGTGTCGGTCTCGCGGCGCGCGCCACGACCGCACCGCGGGCACGATGTCCTCCAGAACGCCTCGATGTCCTTCAGCGGCCGGTATTCGCGGGGCAGCGTGACCGGCAGCTGGTCGGCAGGGACGGGCACCACCCCGCACTCGTCGCAGTACACGATCGGGATGGGACAGCCCCAGTAGCGCTGGCGCGAGATCAACCAGTCGCGCAGCCGGAAGCGCGTCACGCGCACGCCCAGCCCGCGCTCTTCGACGGCCGCGGCGACTCGTTCAAAACCGACGTCGGTGGACAGGCGGTCGAACTCGCCGCTGTTGACCATGACCCCGGGCCCGACGTACGCCTCGGTCAGCTCGCCCTGGGAGCCGCCCTGGGGAGCGATCACCTCGCGCACCGGCAGCCCGTGCTTGCGCGCGAACTCGAAGTCGCGCTCGTCGTGGCCGGGCACGGCCATGATCGCGCCGGTGCCGTAACCCATCAGCACGTAGTCGGCGACCCAGATCGGGATCCGCTCGCCGTTCATCGGGTTGATCGCATGGGCGCCGGTGTCGACGCCCGTTTTGACGCGCTCGGTCGAGAGGCGCTCGATCTCGGTCTTCAACCGCGCCTGCCGCGTGTACTCGCGGACCTCTTCCAGGCGCTCCGGCGCCGCCAGCTGCTCGACCAGGGGATGCTCGGGCGCCAACACCATGAAGGTGACGCCGAAGAGCGTGTCCGGTCGGGTCGTATAGATGCGCAGCTTCTCGGCGCGTCCGTCCAGCCCGAAGTCGACCTCCACACCGTGCGATCGGCCGATCCAGTTGCGCTGCATCGTCTTGACCTTTTCCGGCCAACCGGGCAGCGAGTCGATCGCGTCGAGCAGCTCGTCGGCGTAGTCCGTGATGCGGAAGAACCATTGCTCGAGGTCGCGCTTCTCGACCTTGACGTCCTCGTGACGCCAGCAAGTCCCCTGCGGCGTCACCTGCTCATTGGCCAGCACAGTCTGGTCCACGGGGCACCAGTTGACCGGCGACAGCGCACGGTAGGCGAGGCCGCGCTCGTAGAAGAGCAGGAAAAGCCACTGCGTCCACCGGTAGTAGTCCGGGTCGCAGGTCGTGACCTCGCGATCCCAGTCGTAGAGGATCCCGAGCATCTCGACGTCGCGCCGCATCTCGGCGATGTTTGCGCGCGTCCACTCCTCCGGGTGGCCGCCCGATTTGATAGCAGCGTTCTCGGCCGGCAGGCCGAAAGCGTCCCAGCCGAACGGGTGCAGCACCTCGTAGCCGCGCATGCGCATGAAGCGCGCCAGCAGGTCGCCCATCACGTAGTTGCGGCCGTGACCGACGGTCATCGAGCCCGACGGGTACGGGTACATCACCAGGTCGTAGTACTTCGGCCTCGTTGAGCTGTCGTCAGCGTTCAGCAGCCGGCGCTCGACCCAGTTCCGCTGCCACTTGGGCTCGATCTCCTGCGGGACGTATGCGTCGCTGCGGGGTTGGGCGGTCACGGTTGACCGATTCTATCGACCGCCGGCGCGCGCCCCGAGATCGCGCCGGCGGCCTCGTGACCGATCACCGCCACCAGCACCAGGGCCGCCCCGAATGCCTGCGCAGCTCCCAGCCGCTGACCGGCCAGCAGCACGGCGAACATGAGCGCCCAGGCGGGCTCGCTGGCCAGGATCAGCGCGACGCGGGAGGGCGCCAGGTGCGACTGCGCCCACGTCTGGATGAAAAAGGCCAGGGCCGACGCAAAGACGCCGGTGATCGCGATGGCGGGCCAGACTGCGACCGGCGGCGCGCTGAACTGACCGGCGGCGCCGCCTGCCGCCCCGAACAGCCCGGCGGCGACGACCATCTGGACCAGGGCCAACGGCGCCGCGGGGAGGGTCGGCGCCCAACGGCCCAGCAGGACGATGTGAAGAGAGAACGCCACGGCGCAGCCAAGCACCAGCACGTCGCCGAAGGCCACCCCTCCCGGCCGCCCGGCCAGGAGGGCGATGCCTACCAACGCCAGCACCACCGCCACCACGGTGCGAGCCGGCAGGCGCCTGCCGAACGCTCGCTCGAATACCGGCGTGAAGACGACGAAGAGGCCGGTGATCAGGCCGGCGTTGCCTGGCGACGTCGACTGGAGGCCGACCGTCTGCAGGAGGTAGCCCGCGCTGAGCGCGAGTCCGACCACTGCGCCGACGCCGAGCACCCTGCGGTCGGGCACGCGTCTGACCAGCGCGGCCATGACCAAGAAGGCGATGGCGAAGCGGAGGGCCAGGAACGGCAGCGTCGGGTACTGTGAGATCGCGTCCTTGACCAGGACGAAGGTCCAGCCCCAGACGGCTGTCACGCCCAGCAGCAGGAGGACGTAGATCAACCGTGGAGCATCTGTACGCGCCCTGGCGGATGGAGTACATCGGCCGCGAAGAGCCGGACGAGGGATGCCTTTTCTGCCGCCTTTTGGCGCGGCCGCCTGAGCAGGACCGCGAGACGCTGGTGGTCAGCCGGGACGGCGGCGTGCTGATCGTGCTGAACCGGTTCCCCTACAACAGCGGCCACCTGATGGTGGCGCCCCATGCGCACCTGGGCGGGCTCGAACTGCTCGGCGACGAGGCGAGCCTGGCCGTCATGCGTGGCGTGCAGCAATCCCTGCGCGCCCTCCGCGAGGTGCTCAAGCCGGAGGGCTTCAACATCGGCGTGAACCAGGGCCGCGTCGCGGGCGCCGGCATCCCGGATCACGTGCACGTCCACATCGTCCCGCGCTGGGGCGGCGATACCAACTTCATGCCCGTGCTCGGCGAGGTGAAGGTCGTCAACGAGCACCTCGCCAGGACGTGGGAGAAGCTGTCTCCGGCCTTCAGCGGGCCCGCCAGCTGACGCGGCCGCCGACGATGGTCGCGCGGACCATCTCTCCATCCACGACCGTGAGGTCGCAGAGCAGCCCGGGCCGCAGCCGGCCCGTCTCCCGCTCCATACCGGCGGAGTAGGCGACGCCCCAGGTGTAGGCGCGCAGTGCCTGGGCGCGCGTGAGGGCGAGCTCCGGGTGCCACCCGGCCTCCCGGCGCCAGCTCGTCGCGGCGGACAGGCCGAGCAGCGGAGAAGCGTCCTCGACGGGGGCGTCCGATCCGAAGGCGAGCACCGCGCCCGCGGCCTGGAGGGGCCGCCAGGCGTACGCGTTTTGGGTACGGCCGGGCCATTCGCGGTCCGCCAGCTCGCGGTCGGAAACCGCGTGCACGGGCTGCATCGAAGCGATCACGCCCAGCTCCGCGAAGCGGGCTACATCGGCGGCGTCGATGCACTGGGCGTGCTCGACCCGAGGGCGCCAGCGCGGCCACGCTCCCTGCAGCGGCTCGAGCGCATCGAGCGCGCGGCGAACGGCGCCGTCCCCGATGGCGTGGAGACAGACGTTGAGCTCGGCCTTGGCGCAGCGGCGGCACAGCTCTTCCAGCTCCGGCTGAGGCAGCGTCTGCACGCCGGAACCCCCCAGCATCTCCGCCGTGCGGCTGCCCAGCGAGCCGTCGAGAAAGGCTTTCACGCCCCAGATGCGCAGCCGGACGTCCCCCATGCCGGAGCGGACGCCCAAGCGCTCCGCGTGGGTCAGGTCGTGCATGGGCAGGTGCCACGTGACCCGCAGCGGCAGGCCGCCCCCGCGGTGCAGCCGCTGGAGGGCGGCGAACAGGTCGGGGCCGTCCATCGTGTGCACCTGGGTCAAGCCGAGACGGACGAGGTCTCGAAGAACCGCGGCGAGAGCGGCGTCGAACTCCGCCTCGCCCGGCACCGGCACAACCCGCCTCACGAGATCCAGCGCCCGCTCCCGCACCATCCCAGCCGGCCCTCCGCTGGGCTCGCGATCGATGACGCCACCCGGTGGATCGGCGGTGTCGCGGTCGACCCCGGCCGCCTTGAGAGCGGCCGTGCTCACCCACGCGGAGTGGCCGTCCTTGCGCGTGAGAATCACCGGTCGCCCGCCGGCCGCCTGGTCGAGCTCGACGCGGCCGGGAAAGGCCCGGTCGCGCCAGAGATCGTTGTTCCAGCCCCGGCCGATGACCCAGGCGCCGCGCGGAAGCTTCTGTGCTCGCCGAGTCACGCGGCGCAGCGCCTCCTCGCGCGACCGGGTACCGCCCAGCTCCACCTCCAGCCGCTGGCGGGACATCCACATCAGGTGCAGGTGGGCGTCGCCGAGGCCCGGCAGCGCCTCCCCGCCCAGCTCGACGACCTCGGCATCTCGACCCGCCGCGCGCCGCGCTTCGGGCCCGACGGCGAGGATTCTGCCCTCGGGCGTCGCCGCCACCTCCGGCCGGCAGCCGCGAAACCAAGTGTTGGCGGACGCAGCCGAGGAGCGCGGACTCATAACCGGTCAGTCTGGCGGCCCTGAGGGTCCCGCCGCCGTGAACGCGGGCCTAGTTCGGCTTGCGCGCCCTCACGTACGCGCTGCCGACCTTGCCGCCACCCGGCATCTCTTGAATCGTGTGCACCTCGATCTGCGGCAGCTCGAAGCCGGCGTCGACGAGGAGGGCTCGGTAATCCTCGACTGGGATGGTTCCCGAGATGCAGCCGGCCCAGCTGTCGAGCCGTTGCTTGAGGTCGGCCGGCAGCGTCTCGAGCTCGACCATGTCCGCGACCGCGAGGTGACCGCCCGGCCGGAGCACTCGAAACGCCTCGGCGATCACGGCGCCCTTGTCTTCGGCGAGGTTGATGACGCAGTTCGAGATGACGACGTCCACCGCGTCATTCGGGAGCGGGATCGCCTCAATGGTGCCCTTCAAAAAGGTTGCGTTGGGAATCCCAGCTCGCTCTCGATTGGCGTTTGCGAGCGCGAGCATCTCGTCGGTCATGTCCACTCCGTAGGCGTGCCCGCCAGGAGCGACTCGCCGCGCGGACAGGAGCACGTCCAGGCCGGCGCCCGAGCCGAGGTCCAGGACGACCTGCCCTGGCCTGAGGTCCGCCAGCGCGGTCGGGTTTCCGCAGCCGAGGCTGACCGCATCGCTGAGCCCGACCTCGGCCAGATCGCCTTCTGCGTAGGTTCCGCCGCAGCAGGGCTCTGCCGACTGGTTGATCACGGCCAGCTGCTTGGCCGCATCCGCATACCGGGACCGCACAGCTTCTCGAACCTCGCTCATACAACGCCAGGATAGTGGCACGCTGCGCGGGTGGAGCAGCGCACTCTCGACGTGGGCGGACGGAGCCGCACGTACTGGATGGCCGGGCCGCCGCGGCCCGACGTGCCGCTGCTCATCGTGCTGCACGGCACCGGGCTGGACGGGAACCGGATGGCCGAGTGGACCGGCCTCGGCACCCGCGGCGCAGAGGCAGGCTTCGATGTCGTCTTCCCGGACGCCGTGGACAGGATCTGGGACGACGTCGGCGGCGCGCGGCCCGATGGGATCGACGACGACGGCTTCATGGCCGCCCTGGCGTCTGAGCTGCGGCGCGATGGCGGCCGCGTGTTCCTGGTCGGACTGTCCAACGGCGCGTTCTTCGCCGAGCACCTGGCGCGCCACGGCGTCGTTCCAGCCACGGGAATCGCGCTCGTCGCCGGCACTGCGCGGGCGGCCAGCCGAGAACGCCGACCGGTGCCTGCCCAGCGTGCCGCCGCACTGCTGATCGCCGGCACGGGCGACCGCGCCGTGCCCTATGGCGGCGGCGCGCCGTCCGGCTTGATGGCTCGCCTTGCGCGGCGTCGAGGACGCGCCGCCTTCGGAACCACCGCCGGGCGGGAGACCGTGGCCGTCGAATCCGTGGCAGCCGATTGGGTGAGCGCGAACGGCTGCGGCGCAACGCCGGCGATCCAACCAGCCGAAGCGGCCGGCGTCGAACGGCTCACCTGGAGTGACGAAGAGGGGCCGCGCGTCGTGCTCTATCGCATCGAGGGCGGCGGGCACGGCTGGCCCGGCGGTCCTCAGTACGCTCCGCCGTTCCTCGTCGGCCGGATCTCCCGCGACTTCGATGCGACCGGGGCCATCCTGGACTTCGCCGCCGCCAGTTCCTGAGCCATTGCGGTCGCCCACCCTCCGTCTCGCAGTGGGTGCACCTTCAGCCAAACGCGGTCCGGGGTGGCGGAGAGCTCGAGAGTGCCCGGGCGAGCGGAGAATGTGAGATGCCAGTGGCGGCCTCCGGCCTCGCCGGCCAGTGGCCGCTCGCTTCTGACTGACAGGCCGCGCCGGCGGCACTCTTCCAGGGCTTGCTCGGCCGTGACATTGAGGTCGATTTCAAACACGCTCTCGCGCCGGCGTTCAGTGCTGCGGGATCTGCTGCGGCTCCATCAGCAGCCTGCGACCCATCTCGATGAAGAAGACGGCGAGGAGCACAGAAGGCACGGCTCCGAGCAGGCTCAGCAGCCGATTGGCGGACATTCCTGAGCCGGGGATCACGACGCTGAGGACTCCTATCACCGCGGCGAGCGCGAGGGCGGCTCCTGCCCAACGTGGC
>DASUWK010000016.1:0-2352 GCA_036378435.1 Candidatus Dormiibacterota bacterium
CGAAGGGCGCCAGCGCGGCCACTCGCGCCTGACGGGCGTGAGCCCCTGTGGCCCGCCACAAGGACCCCACGCGCCGCACGGCGCGCGCGGAGCACACGGGCGTTGAGAGCACTGGCGTCGTCTTCGGCGCCCCGGGCGCCCCGGGCACCACGGGTGCCCCGGGCGCCACGGACCAGGATCCGGAGACGCGGGCGCGGCAGATCTGCTTGCGGCTCCTGACGCTGGCGCCCCGGACCAGGGCGCAGCTCGCCGCCGCGCTCCGCGACCGCGGCGTCCCCGACGACGCGGCGCACGCCATCCTCGACAGGTTCGCCGACGTGGGGCTGATCGACGACGCCGCGTTCGCCCGGGCGTGGGTGGAATCCAGGCACTACAGCCGCGGGCTGGCGGGCCGCGCGCTGCGCGCCGAGCTCAGGCAGCGCGGCGTCGACGACGACCAGATCCAGGACGCCATCGAGGACCTCGGCCCGGACGCCGAGGTCGCCACCGCGCGCCGGCTGGTCGAGCAGCGGCTCGCGAGCACCCGGGGCCTGCCGTCCGAGGCGCGGATCCGGCGGCTGGCCGGGATGCTGGCCCGCAAAGGGTACCCGCCGGGTCTCGCGTTCCGCGTGGTCCGCGAGTCCCTGGAGGCGGAAGGTGCGCCAGTCGAAGCATCCTGCTTCGACGACCTCGACACCTATACGGACTGAAGTCGCTTTATTTCTCTCAGTGAACTCTGGTTTCTCCTGTGACCGCCTGCTTGCTCAAACCGTTATCAACGCTTAACCTCACGGCAGTGAGGCGTTATCTAGCGCTGGACGGGTGATCGGCTCGGGCAACCCGAAGACGACGGCTAGTCGCCGCAGCCGGACGGCGTGCGGGACCCCTCGCGCCAGGGCGTGAGCCAGGGGGCGGCGACCCCCGGACACGGCCCTGGGTACCGCCCTGACCGTCAGGGTTCCGGGAGCGACGGACGAAAGGGGTGCCAGTGAGCGGCGGAGTCGCGTTCATGGTGATCGGACTGGTCGCTTTGGCCCTGGCGTTCGGCGCGTTCGCTGTCGTGCTGCGCCGGTCCGCGTCCAGAACCGCACCGCCCGCTGACTCCGCCCCGCTGGCCGCGGCCGCCGGCCTCGCCGCCGCCGAGACCGTGGAACGGGACTCCGGCCAGCTCCGCGATCGCGCGCAAGCCGAGGCGGACCAGCTCAGGGATCGCGCGCAGGCGGACGCCGAGCAGCTGAGGATCCGCGCTCAGGCCGAGGCCGAGGGGATCGTCAAGCGCGCCACCGAGACGGCAGAACAGGCCGCGCAGGGCCGCCGCGAGGTCGAGGACGAGATCCGCGCCGTCAAGGACGAGATGCGCGAGCTCCGCGGCGACCTGGAGCGCCGCGAGCTGCGGATCAGCGAGCGGGAGCAGCGCCTCGACGCCGAGATCCGCCGCCTGGAGGAGCGCAGGCAGGCGCTCGAGCGCCGTAAGCAGGACCTCGAGGAGCGGTCCGGGGCCCTCGAGGAGGCGGCCGCGTCGACCAGGCTGGAGCTCGAGCGGGTCGCCGGGCTGACCGCGGCCGCGGCCAGGAGCGAGCTGGTCGCGACGATCGAGAACCAGGCCAAGCGCGAGGCCGCGGTGACGATCAGGACCCTCGAGAGCGAGGCGAAGGCCGAGGCGGACAAGCGCGCCCGCAAGATCGTCACGCTCGCCATCCAGCGGGTGGCCGTGGAGCAGACCAGCGAGTCCGTGGTCTCCGTGATGCACCTGCCCGGGGACGAGATGAAGGGCCGGATCATCGGCCGCGAGGGCCGGAACATCCGCGCCTTCGAGTCGATAACCGGCGTCAACCTGATCATCGACGACACGCCGGAGGCGGTGCTGCTTTCCTGTTTCGACCCGGTGCGCCGCGAGATCGCTCGCATCACCCTGGAGCGCCTCGTCCAGGACGGCCGGATCCACCCGCAGCGGATCGAGGAGGCCTACGAGCGCGGCAGGGCAGAGATCGAACTGCTCTGCCAGCGATCCGGCGAGGACGCCATGACCGAGCTGGGCATCACCGACATGCACCCTGAGCTCATCGCCCTGCTCGGCAGGCTCCGCTACCGCACCTCCTACGGCCAGAACGTGCTCGCGCACCTGATCGAGAGCGCGCACATCGCCGGCATGATGGCCAGCGAGCTGCGCATGGACCCGCTGCTGCTCAAGCGCTGCACGGTGCTGCACGACATCGGCAAGGCGCTCACCCACGAGGTGGAGGGCAGCCACGCGCTGATCGGCGCGGAGATCGCCCGCAAGTACGGCGAGTCCGACGACGTGGTGCACGCGATCGAGGCGCACCACAACGAGGTCGAGGTCCGCACCGTCGAGGCCGTGCTCACCCAGGCGGC
>DASUWK010000017.1:0-2871 GCA_036378435.1 Candidatus Dormiibacterota bacterium
CGGCGGCAATCAGCCGTCGCGTGGTGGCACCGTGCCGCCCGGGGCGGCGCTCAGTTGAACGAAGGGGACGGCCGCGTCTATGAGCGTGATGAAGCGAGTCTCGCTGATTTTCCGGGCCAAGGCCAACAAGGCGCTGGACCGTATGGAAGACCCTCGCGAGACCCTCGATTACTCCTACCAGCAGCAGGTCGAGATGCTGACCCGGGTCCGGCGCGGGGTCGCGGACGTCGCCACCTCGCGCAAGCGGGTCGAGCTGCAGATGAACTCCCTGCAGAAAGAAGTCGACCGCCGCGACGGCCAGGCGCGCGACGCGCTGTCGAAGGGCCGTGAGGACCTGGCGCGGGCGGCCCTGCAGAACAAGGCCGGCCTGCAAGGCCAGCTCAACGACCTGCAGGGGCAGTACGCGAACCTGCAGGAGCAGGAAGAGAAGCTGACGCTCGCCTCGCAGCGGCTGCAGTCCAAGGTGGACGCCTTCCGCACCAGGAAGGAAACCATCAAGGCGACCTACACCGCCGCCGAGGCGCAGACCCGCATCAACGAGGCCTTCTCCGGCATCTCGGAGGAAATGGGCGACGTCGGCCTGGCGATCCAGCGCGCCGAGGACAAGACGGCGCAGATGCAGGCCCGGGCCGGCGCGATCGACGAGCTGCTCGCCTCGGGCGCGCTCGAAGACCACGTGGGCGGCCAGCAGGACGCCATCCAGGCGGAACTCGACCGGCTCGGCACGGGCAACGAGATCGAGTCCGAGCTGGCCAGGATCAAGGGCGAGCTGTCGGCCGGAGCGCCGCGCCAGATCGAGGCCAACGCGAACGGAGACTCGAAGGGCCCGGAGGCCACCCAGGCGGCCGAGCAGCCGCACGCGGGTGACGGGTCGTGATCGTGCGCATCCTCGGCGAGGGCCAGTTCCAGGTCCCCGACGAGGTGGCGGCGAAGCTGACCGCGCTCGACAGCGAGCTGGACGCCGCGGTCAGCAAGACGGACGAGGCGGCGTTCCACGCCGCCCTCGGCGCGGCGGTCGGCCTCGTGCGGGAGTCAGGGACGACGGTGCCTGACGACACGATCGTGACCGCGGACTACATCCTGCCGTTCTCGGACGCGACCATCGACGAGGTGCGCAAGCTGCTCGCCGACGGCACGATCCCCGGCGACTCGATCGGCCTGCCGTAACCGGCGCATTCGCCAAGGGCGTAACGGCGGGAGCCCTTTAGGCTCCCTCTGCGGGACGCTTCAGCTTTCCCCCAGCGTTCTTCAGGTAGATTCCCCTTAGGGGCCAGGCGGAGCGTGCGTACAGGGACAAGGCAGCCTGGCATGATCGGAGGTGCCATATGGCGCGTACCAGGTATGCGCCTGACCGGGGGCTCACCGTACGGATGACCGTGACGATGTTCCTCCTGGGACTGGTATTCGTCGCGTTCGTCGCGGCCATCATCGGCATCATGACGGCGGTGCACGCGTCGGGCGCGTCGATCGTGCTCATCGCGCTCATCTTCGGCGGCGGCAGTGCCATCGCCTCGCTGTTCTACTCGGACAAGATCGCGCTGGCCGCGGCCGGGGCCAAGGTCGTTACCCCGCAGGAGGCGCCTGACCTGCACGCCATGGTGGACCGGCTGTGCGCGCTGGCGGACATGGACAAGCCGCGGGTGGCGATCGCCCCGACCGTCATGCCCAACGCGTTCGCGACCGGCCGCAACAGCAAGAACTCGGTGCTGTGCGTGACCGAGGGCCTGCTGTACCGCAGCAAGCTCAACAACGACGAGCTCGAGGGCGTGCTCGCGCACGAGCTGTCGCACGTCGCGCACAAGGACGTCCAGGTCATGACCGTGGCGAGCCTGCTCGCGATCGTGGCGGGCCTGCTGGTGCGGTTCGCCTTCTACTCCGAGCTCTTCGGCGGCGGACGGCGGAGCAGCAACAACAACCAGGGCGGGATCCCCGTGGTCCTCATCATCATGGCGGTATCGGTCGTGGTGTACGCGGTCAGCTTCCTGCTCATCCGGGTGCTGTCCAGGTACCGGGAGCTGGCGGCCGACCGCAGCGGCGCGCTGCTCACCGGCCAGCCGAGCGCGTTGGCGAGCGCGCTGACGAAGGTCAGCCAGGGCATGGCCTACAGTCCGAACGAGGACCTGCGGGCTGCCGAGCCGCTGAACGCGTTCTACTTCGCGCCCGCGATGAAGCTCACCGGCGGCGGGGGCCGCAGCGGCGGCGGAGGCGGCCGGAGCCTGTCGCAGCTGTTCTCCACGCACCCGAGCCTGGAGAAGCGCCTGGACCAGCTGGCGAAGATCCAGCGCCAGCTCGGTCAGCCCACCCCGGGCGGACTGAGCGGGCCCAGGTAGCCGATGGGCTTCCTCGACACGCTGCTCGGGCGGACCAAGCCGGTCCAGCCGAAGCTTGACGACCTGTTCGCGCTGCCGTCCGCGGCCATCACGTTGCAGGCGTCGACGGGGTTCACCCCGACGGGATCCGGTTCGGTCTGCTTCCGCTCCGTGGAAGGCAAGACGTTCGACGACGTCCAGTCCGACGTCCGCGACCTGCTCAACATGGACGCGGGGAAGCCGGACGGCGGCCTGCCGGTCGAGGTGACCAGGGACAGCTACGGCTACACCTGGCTGGTCAGCAGCCACCTGAGCGACGAGCTCGACGCCCTGGTCACCGACCTGCACGCGGTCAACAGCGCGCTGGTCGACAACGGGTTCGGCCCGCAACTGCTGTGCACGCTGGTGGCCTTCAGGGACGAGCGCGAGCGCCGTCTCGCGCTCGTCTACCTGTACAAGCGGGGGACGTTCTATCCGTTCGCCCCGCTGTCCGGCCAGGAGCGGGACAACGCGCTTGAGATCCAGATCAAGAACGTGCTAGCCGACGACCTGAAGATCGAGC
>DASUWK010000018.1:0-29142 GCA_036378435.1 Candidatus Dormiibacterota bacterium
ACCTGTCGGCGCTGGCGGACGTCGGTGCGTTTCCCGCGGCACCCGACATCCTCGACTTCGGAGGCGGCTACGGCCTGATGACGCAGATGCTGCTGGACGCCGGTTACTCGGCATGGACGTCCGATCCGCACGTGCCAAAGCCGTACTTTGCGCCGGACCACGTGGTTGCCGACCTCTCGGCAGCGCCCCCCGGGACCTACGACCTCGTGCTGGCGCTCGAGGTGTTCGAGCACCTGGTGCAGCCGGTAGAGGTGGGTGAGAGCCTCGCCCGAGTCCTGCGGGCGGGCGGCTCGCTGCTGATCTCGACCGAGATCTACAAGCCCGACCAGCACGGCCCGGAGTGGGGCTACCTGGCGACGGAGGGGGGCCAGCATGTGAACTTCTGGTCGCAGCGTGCGCTCGAGATCTTCGCGGCCCACCTCGGGTTCACGAGCATCGGCCTCTACCCGGGCGACACCGGCTTCCTCATCGTCATGTCCCACCTGGACGAGGGCACGCTCGCTGCGCGGCTTCAGGCTGCGCTCGAGCGGCTGGACGACCCTGCCTTCCTGGCGAGCTGTCTCAGGCCGTGGGACTTCCGGACCTCGGGCGTGATTCCCGCCGGCGCCCGCCCGCTGGCTCGCTCAGTCCAGCTCGGCGACGTGCTCCGGTAGGTCGCCCGGTCCTGACAGCTCGGGCTGCCGGGAGCGCCGGATCTCACCCAGCAGGTGGTCCAGTGGTCCACCGAGGAAAGGCTCCGCGATGTGTGCCAGCCGGCCTGGGAAGTGCATCACGTCCCGCCGCGGGAACCGGGCCGCCCGCACGATGGAAGCCGCGACGAAGGCCGCCGAGTACGAAGGCCCGACCGGGCCGGAGTTGGGATCGAAGTCGGTGCGGGTGATGTACGGGTAGACCGTCACGACCTTCACTCCGCTGCCGCTGAGCTCGCCCCGCAGGGCATGCCCGAGACCGGTCAGCGCGAACTTCGTGGCGGAGTAGGTGCTGGAGTAGGGGAGGGCGCGCACGCCCGCGTTGGACCCGACGTTGATGACCACGCCGGCGTGCTGCGCCAGCATCGGTGGTAAGGCCGCCTGCGTGGCCCAGATCAGGCCGAGCATGTTCGTGTTGACCAGGTTGAGGACCGCCTCCTCCGGCATCTCGTGGAAGCGCCCCGACCAGCCCGTGCCGGCGTTGTTCACCAGGACGTCCACGCGGTCGAGGTCGCGCAGGGCGGCGGCCACGAAGGCGCGCGCCTCGGCTCGTCGGCTGACGTCGGCGCGGCGGATGGTGACGGTGGGCGCACCCGCTTCGCGGCACTTCTCGGCCACAGCCTGCAGGCGATCCAGACGGCGTGCGCAGAGCGCAAGCCGAGCCTTGCGGCGGGCGAATTCAAGCGCGGTGGCTTCGCCGATGCCGCTGGAGGCGCCGGTGATCAGGACCGCGGCGCCGCGAAGCCGCACCCCGCTAGGCTAGCGCGGGATCAGGCCAGTTCGCGCCGGTGGCCGCCGTGGTCGTGCTCGACGCCGGCCGCCTCGTCGAGCAGCCGCCGCGCCATTTCGAGGTATTCCTTGAGCGACTGGCGCAGCTTCTCGGTCGTCGGCTCGGCCTTGATCGACGTCGCCCGCTTGTACATCTCGCCGAGCTGGCGGTGCCGGCCTCGGAGGTCCCGCACGCGCTCTTCGTTCTCCATGCGAACCGGGTAACCCATCCGGTTGAGCATGTCGTCGACGAGGAGCTTGGCTGCTGCGACCGCTTCCCGCGGCTGAGCCACGAAGAGGCGCTCGATCTCGGGGAGCCTGCTCTCGTAGGCCTCGATCAGGTTGCTGGGAAGCGGCCGAGTGCTGGGCAGGCTTCGACGACTCCTGGCGGTGACCGCGACGAGGAGGGCGACGAGGACGATGACTACGATGGCCACAACCACGATCAGCGGCTGCATCTCTACTCCCTGGTTACGTAAAAAGGGCTAGTGAATTCTTACAGCCCGCATATCAATATAACGCGCACCGGGCTGTAAGCCAAGCAGCAATCGCGAGTCAACCCCCAACTACAATCCCGGCATGAAGGCGATCACTTTCCAGGGCCACCACGACGTGCGCGTCGACGACGTCCCCAAGCCCACCATCGAGGGATCTCGCGACGTGCTCCTCAAGGTCACGCTGAGCGCGCTCTGCGGCTCGGACCTCCACATCTACAACCTTCGCTCGCCTGTGAACGAAGGAGCGGTCGTCGGGCACGAGTTCGTCGGCGTCGTCGAGGAGGCCGGCTCGGAGGTGACGCGTTTCAAGCCGGGCGACCGTGTGGTCGCGGCGTTCTACACGTCCTGCGGCCACTGCGACCTCTGCCGGAGAGGGTGGTTCTCGCAGTGCACCAACAAGAAGACCTTCGGCCACGGCGAGTTCTGGGGCGGCTTGGGCGGCGGCCAGGCCGAGTACGTGGTCGTCCCGGACGCCGACTATTCGCTGGAGCCGATCCCGGACGGCATGGACGACGAGGACGCGATCTTCGTTGGCGACATCATGTCCACCGCCTATTTCGGCGCCGAGCGGGCTGACATCAAGCCCGGCGACGTGGTCGCCGTGGTGGGCGCCGGTCCGGTCGGCCTGCTCACCGTCCAGGCGGCGCAGCTCTGGGGCCCGTCCCGCGTCTACGCGATCGACTTCGTCGACCACCGCCTGGAGCTGGCGCAGGAGTACGGCGCCATCCCCATCAACGGCAAGGCGGTGAACCCTGTCGAGTTCATCCAGAAGGAGACCGGCGGTCGCGGCGCCGACGCGAGCGTCGAGTGCGTGGGCGTGCACGCCGCGATCCAGACGGCGATCAACGCCGTCCGCGGGGGTGGCACGATCTCGGTGGTCGGCGTGCCGGACACGACCGTCGGCGACTTCCCCTACATCCACGCCTGGCTGAAGGACCTCACGTTCCGGGCCGGCTGGTGCAACGTCCAGGCCCACATGCGCCCGCTGCTGGACCTGATCGCCGCGGGCAAGCTCAAGCCGGCGTCGATCATCAGCCACCGGATGAAGCTGGACGACGGCGCCGAGGCCTACCGGATGTTCGAGGAGCGCGAGGCCACCAAGATCGTCTTCACCGCGAACTAGCGACCCCGTCTCGATCGACCAGCGCCCGCAGGGCGGCGACGTGTGTGTCGAACGCCGCCCTGCCGCGCTGAGTGAGCTTCACGGAAGTTCGTGGTCGCTTGCCTAGGAACCACTTGCGAACCTGGATGTAACCGGCGCTCTCCAGTGTGGTCAGCTGCTTCGAGAGGGCCGAATCCGAGAGACCAGTCTCCTCCCGCAGCAGCCTGAACTCCATCCAGTCCGACGCGGCCAGCATCGCCATGATCGCCAGCCGCGCCGGTGCGTGGATGAGAGGGTCGAGGCTCGTGATCAAGAGCGGTTCGCGAGCATCACCGCTCGCATGCGGCTCATCAGCCAAGGTCCGCCGCCGAGAACGAGCACGGCTCCGATGGCTGTCCCCGCAGCGCCCGGGTGCCCAAGCCGGCTGCCCGCAAGCCGAAGGCGACCCCCAGCGAAACGCCGACCACGACCCAGATGAACAGCACGATCCCGACGGCGCCCGCAGGGCCGAGCAGCTGCCTCCCGACCTTCGCGCCCGAACCCAGGCCGAGCGTGTACCAGAAGTTCGCCGCCGCCAGCACGAGACCGTAGACGAGGGCTGCAGGCACGATCACCCGGGCGCTCTGGGTGTCGGCGGCGATGCCGACCCCAACCATCCCAAGGCTCACGAACCACCAATACCAGCGCGGCACGATGACCCTGTCGATCACCCCTTGCTGGCGCCTCCCTATCTCGTCGAGCGCTTGCCTTGCCTCCATCCGCTCAATGCCTTCCACGTCGCCACCTCCTTTCACAGTGGCGCCATTCTAGCAAGTACTTTCCATTATGGCAAGTAGTTGCTAGAGCGGCGCTATGGCGACCCGGCCGGCGCCGGCGCCGGCCTGGTTGTTGCCGCGTCCAGCGCCATCAGGTAGCCGCGCGCCCGTTCTGAGAATGGATAGCGGTTGACCAGCGCCCAGAAGCGCGGCCCGTGGTCAGGTCGCTCGAGGTGGGCCAGCTCGTGCACGAGCAGGTAGTCGAGGACGAACCGCGGCAGCGCCGCCGCGCGGCTCGAGATCCGGATGACGCCGGCCGTGTAGGTGCAGCTGCCCCAGCGGCTCTGCTGCTCGGCGAAGGCGACCGAGCTCCAGGCCAGGCGGCCGTCGAAGTAGCGGCGGTTGAGCGCCTGGGCGCGGCGCTCGAGCAGCTCGTCGCTGGGCGCGGCGCGCCGCAGCTGGCGCTCGATCCGCTCGCGCATCCGGTCCGCCCAGCGCATGCGCTCCGCCTCGCCCATCCAGGCGGGCACGCGCAGCTCCAGGACGCCGCCGGTCACGCGCGCCGACACGGTCCGCCGCCGGCGGGCCGAGGCCACGATGCGGATCGGGAGCGGTTCGGTGGAGGCCAGGGCGGTCGGATTTTAACTACGATCGCGGCCGTGCCCCGGAGTCTGGTTATCGGCAACGGTCGCGTGTTGATCGACTTCGACGCCGACTACGAGATGCGCGACATCTTCTATCCGCACGTCGGGCAGTGGAACCACACCCTCGGCAACGTCTGCCGCACCGGCTTCTACGCCGACGGCCGCTTGGCCTGGCTGGGCGACGACGGCTGGGAACGGAAGCTCGCCTACGTCGAAGACGCCCTCGTGACGGACGTGGAGCTGACCCACGCGGAGCTCGGCCTCTCCGTTCACTTCCACGACTACGTGGACATGGCGCGCGACTTCCTGGTGCGCTCGGTCACAGTGGCGCCGCACCGCCCCATCGAGAAGCTGCGCGCCTTCTTCCACCACGACTGGTACATCCAGGAGTCGGATCTCGGCTGCACCGTGCTCTACGAGCCGCGGCACAAAGCGCTGGTCGCCTACAAGAACGACTTCTACTTCCTCGTCGGCGGCCAGGTCGGGCGCGACCACGGCATCCACCGCTGGGCGGCCGGCAAGAAGGGCAACGGCCTGCAGGGGACATGGGTTGACGCCCTGGACGGCGACCTGGCCTGCGCGCCGATCGACCAGGGCTCCGTCGACAGCACCGTGATGTTCGACCTCGGCTCCGCGCAGGCCGGCCATGCCAAGAGCCTCAAGCTCTGGCTCTGCTTCGGGCACCGCCTGAGCGAGACCACCCAGTTCGGGCAGGAGATCATCCTCCACCGCGGCGAGTCCACCTACCGCAACCGCACGGAGACCTACTGGAAGCACTGGGTGGACAAGGACCGGCACCGCGTCGAAACCGACCTCGGGTCTGAGATCCGCGACCTCTACCGCCGCAGCGTGCTCACCGTCCGCAGCCACGCCGACGCCGGCGGGGGCGTCGTGGCGGCTACCGACTTCGACATCACCAAGTTCGCCCGCGACACCTACGCCTACGTCTGGCCGCGAGACGCGGCGATCGCCGTGAACGCGCTCGACCGCGCCGGCCACGAGGACGTCACCCGCCGCTTCTTCCTGTTCGCTCGGGAAACGCTGGTCGAGGAGGGCTTCTTCCTCCACAAGTACACGCCCGCCGGCAACCCCGGCTCGTCCTGGCATCCGTGGATCGACAAGAACGGGCAGCGCGTCCTGCCCGTCCAGGAGGACGAGACGGGGCTCGTGCTGTGGGCGCTCTGGCAGCACTACAGCAAGCACCGCGCGCTCGATTTCGTCGTCGACCTGTACACGACGCTAGTGGTGCCGGCGGCGAACTGGATGATGGATTACGCCGACCAGAACGCCGGCCTGCCCAAGCCGTCCTGGGACCTCTGGGAGGAGCGCTGGGGCGTCCACGCGTTCAGCATCGGCGCCATCTGGGCCGGCCTCGAAGCCGCTCGCGAGTTCGCAGAGCTCTTCGGGGATGAGCAGATGGCGGCCAAGCTCAAGACCTACGCGCACATCCTTCGCCAGTCGACCGACCGGCTTCTCTACCGAGAGGAGCTCGGCCGCTTTGCTCGGCGGATCAACGCGAACCCGGACGGGATCGAGGTCGACAAGGTGATCGACAGCGCCATCACAGGGCTGTGGCGGTTCGGCATGTACTCGCCCATGGACCCGCGCATCGTCGCCACGATGCAGCAGGTCCAGGAACAGCTGAGGATCAACAGCGAGTGCGGCGGGATCGCCCGCTACGCGGACGACTACTACTTCCAGGTCGACAAGGACGTTCAGAACGTGCCCGGCAACCCCTGGTTCATCTGCACGCTGTGGGTCGCCCAGTGGCTGATCGCCTCGGCCAAGGATCTCGGCGACCTGCTGGCGCCGCGCCGGATGCTGGAGTGGGTCTGCGAGCACCAGCTGCCCGGCGGGCTCTTGTCGGAGCAGCTCGACCCCCACACCGGCGGGCCGCTCTCGGTCTCGCCCCTGACCTGGAGCCACGCCGAGTTCGTGGTCACCGTGGACGACTACATGCATCGGGCCGAGGAGCTCAAGGTCCTCGAGAAAACCGGGAACTCTTAAACCCGTTCGGCGGTTGTATGGGTGATGGCTTCCAACCGGCTGGATTGGCGCGTCTGGACCGCCCTCGGAACGGTCTACCTGGTCTGGGGCTCGACCTACCTCGCGATCCGCATCGTCGATCGCGGCCTGCCGCCGCTGTACTCCGCGGCCGCCCGGTTTCTCCTCGCCGGTGCGCTCTTGCTCGCCCTCGCGGCGCTCTCCGGCGGCTTGCGCGGCGTCTCGTGGCGCGGGATCGGCCTGGCCGCGGTGCCAGGCGTGCTCCTGATCACCTTCGGCAACGGCGCCGTGATGCTCGCGGAGCGGACGCTCCAGTCCAGCCTCGCGGCCCTGATCGTCGCGCTCTCGCCGCTGGTCATGGCTCTGATCGTGATGGCGCTCGACCGCCGGCTCGTGGCGGCGCGCGCGGGCGCCGGCCTGTTGATCGGCTTCGCAGGTTTGGTGCTGCTTGTCCGCCCGCAGCCGGGCAGCCATGTCGACCTGGTGGGGACGGGCATCATCATCGCCGGCACCGTGGCCTGGGCGGCCGGCTCCGTCTTCGCGGGAAAGCGTCCGACCGGCATGGCTCCGCTCGCCACGTCGGCCTTCCAGATGCTGGTCGGCGGCGCCGTGCTTGCGGTCGTCGCGCCGCTCTCAGGTGAGCAGCTGCCGACGTCGCTGGCCCCGTCTGCGGTGCCGTCCCTCTGGGCGCTCGTGTATCTCCTCGCCATCGGCGCCGTGGTCGGCTACACCGCCTACTCCTGGCTCCTGAGCCGGGCGCCGTTGTCCATCGTCTCGACGTACGCGTACGTCAACCCGGTCGTCGCGATCGCGCTCGGCGTGCTGCTGCTCAATGAGCAGTTCAGCCTCGGGGAGGCGATCGCCTCGGTCGTGATCCTTGCCGGCGTGGCCCTGATCGTCAGCGCGCGGACGGCGCGCAAGCCCGTGGTGCTCCGCGACAGCGCCGCCGCCTAGAGGGGGATGTTGCCGTGCTTGCGCGGCGGGAGGTCAGACACCTTGTTGAGGCAGAGATGCAGGCCGCGGACGAGCGCGCGGCGTGTCTCCCGCGGCTCGATCACGTCGTCCACGTAGCCGCGCTCTGCCGCCACGTAAGGGTTGGCGAACCGTTCCGTGTAATCGGCCACGAGCTCCTTCCGGCGCTCGTCCGGAGTGGAGCTGGCGGCGAGCTCCCGGCGATAGATGATGTTGACCGCGGCTTCCGGTCCCATCACCGCGATCTCCGCCGTCGGCCACGCCAGATTTAGATCGGCGCCCAGCTGCTTCGAGGACATCACGCAGTACGCGCCGCCGTAGTCCTTGCGCGTGATCACGGTCAGCTTCGGCACCGTGGCCTCCGCGTACGCGTAGAGCAGCTTCGCGCCGTGCCGGATGATGCCGCCGTGCTCCTGGGCCGTCCCCGGTAGGTAGCCGGGCACGTCCACGAAGGAGACGAGCGGGATCCCGAAGGCGTCGCAGAAGCGGATGAAGCGCGCGGCCTTGACGGACGCGTCGATGTCGATCGCGCCCGCCAGCACCTTGGGCTGGTTGCCGACGACCCCGACGACGTGGCCGTCCAGTCTGGCGAAGCCGACGATGATGTTCCGCGCGAAGAACGGCTGCACCTCCAGGAACTCGCCGTCGTCGAAGACGCGCGTCACCACGTCGCGCATGTCGTAGGGCAGGTTCGGCGACTCCGGGACGACGGTTTGAAGAGCGTTGTCCGCCCGCTCCGGGTCGTCCTTCGGCGGCCGGTATGGCGGCCCTTCCAGAGAGCTCGACGGCAGGTAGGACAGCAGGCGGCGCACGTCTTCGGCGCACTCCTTCTCGCCCTTCGAGAGGAAGTGCGCGACGCCGGAACGGGTGTTGTGCACCTCGCCGCCGCCCAGTTCGTCGAACGTGACCTGCTCGCCCGTGGTGACGCGAATCACCTCCGGGCCGGTGATGAACATGTAGCCGTGCCCGGCGACCACGAAGATGAAGTCGGTCAGCGCCGGCGAGTACACGGCTCCGCCCGTGGCGGGTCCGGCGATCACCGAGATCTGCGGGATCACGCCTGAAGCGCGGACGTTGCGGAAGAAGATGTTCGCGTAGCCGGCCAGCGCGACCACGCCTTCCTGGATGCGCGCGCCGCCCGAGTCGTTGATGCCGATGATGGGGATGCGGTCCCGGAGCGCGATCTCCTGGATCTTCACGATCTTCTCCGCCGTCACCTCTCCGAGCGAGCCGCCGAGCACAGTGGCGTCGTAGGCGTAGACGGCCACCGGACGGCTGTTGATGGTCCCAAATCCGATGACGACGCCGTCGCCGGCCACGCGGCGCTCCTCCATGCCGAAGCCGTGGGCGCGGTTCTGTGCGTAGAGGTCGAGCTCCTGGAAGGTGCCGGTGTCGAGGAGCATCTCGATCCGCTCCCGAGCGGTCGGCTTGCCTTGCTCACGCCGCTTCTTGACGGCGTCGCCGGCGACGTTCAGCGAGTTGTAGCGGCGCTTCCGGTACTGGTTGATCTTCTGTTCGGACGCGGTCGGCGACCGCCGTTCGGGAGCTTCCGCCTCACCGACGTCGGGCGCCGTACGACGAATCGGCGAGAGCCTTCGCGAACGCTTTTCTGCCATCTCGAGCATGGTAGTTTCCGAGGCATGGCGCTAAACGAAGAGGTCAGCTTCACGTGGGTCGGTCACGGCACCTGGAAGGTCCGCAGCGCGCGTGGGAAGGAGATCCTCATCGATCCCTGGGTCATGCACAACCCGGCGGCCCCGGACAACCTCAAGCAGGTCGACCAGCTCGACCTGATGCTCATCACCCACGGCCACTACGACCACATCTACGACGCCGTCGAGATCGCCAAGCAGACCGGCTGCAAGGTGCACGCCGTGTTCGAGACCGCGATGTGGATGAGCACCAAGGGCATCCAGAACCTCGACGGCGGCAACAAAGGTGGGACGCATGACCTGGACGGCATCAAGGTGACGCTCGTCCACGCCGATCACACCTGCGGCATCTCCGACCCGCCCGACCAGACCGCCAGCATCGTCTATGGCGGCGAGGCCTGCGGCCTCGTGATCGAGTTCGAGAACGGCTTCACCGTGTACTTCTCCGGCGACACCGACGTCTTCGGCGACATGCGCCTCATCGCCGAGCTGCACGACTTCGATACCGCCATCCTGCCGATCGACGGCATCTACAACATGGACCCGAAGCGGGCGGCCAAGGCCGCAGAGCTGCTCGGGGTCAAGACCGTGGTCCCGTCCCACTGGGGCCCGCACCTGGGCCAGACCGGGACGCCGGCCCAGCTGCAGCAGCTGGTCGGGAGCGGGGTACAGGTGCTGGACATCAAGCCCGGGGACACCGTCTAGGCGCGCCACTGCCTGCCCATCCGCCGGCGGATGGGCCGAATGTTGGTCATTGAGCGCGCCATTTGCCGGCGGATGTGTCGAAATGGAGGCACATAATCCTGGGATGGCGGGGAATTCGTTCCGCTACTCGGCGTGGGACGGCACTCAGAACCTGGACCTGCCGGACGCCGACGAGGTCCTGGACGCGATCTCCGACGACCTGATGAACTACGGCGACCTGCAGGCCGCGCTGCAGCGCCTCTTCCGCTGGGGCAGCGACGGGATGGACGGCCTCGACCAGCTTCTGCGCCAGCTCCGGGAGCAGCGGGAGCGCGAGCTGGCCCGCTACGACCTCGACAGCGCCGTTGAGGATGTGCGCCGCCAGGTGCAGGACGTCATCGACACCGAGCGCGTCGGGATGGACCAGCGCGTCGAGTCGGCGCCGGAGGGCACGCCGCGCAACGTGGTGGAGAAGATGGCGCGCCAGCGCCGCGACCAGCTGGACCGGCTGCCCGACGACCTTGGCGGTCGCGTCAAGGGGCTGCGCGACTACGACTTCATGGACGACGACGCGCGGCAGAAATTCCAGGACCTGCTGGAGAAGCTGCAAAAGCAGATGGTCGACCAGATGTTCCAAGGCATGAAGCAGGGCATCGAGGCGATGAAGGGGCAGGACCTGTCGCGCGTCCGCGAAATGGTCCGCGAGCTGAACAAGATGCTCGAGCAACGCATGCGCGGCGAGCAGCCCGATTTCAAGGGCTTCATGGATCGCTTCGGCGACATGTTCCCGCCCGGCATCGAGAACTTCGACCAGCTGATGGAGCACCTGCAGCGGCAGATGGCGCAGATGCAGTCGCTGATGCAATCGCTGTCACCGGAGGCGCGCGACGAGCTGCGTCAGCTGATGGACGAGCTGCTTCAGGACGACTCGCTGCGCCTCGACCTCATGCGTCTCGGCTCGCTCATGAACTCGTTCATGCCACCGAGCGAGCTCAGCGAGCGCTACCCGTTCTTCGGCGACGACCCGCTGTCGATGCAGGAGGCGATGGGCCTGATGGACCGGCTGCAGCGCATGGACCGGCTCGAGTCGCAGCTGGAGCGCGGCAGCTTCAGGCTTGACGACGTGGATCGGGGCCTGGCCCAGGAGCTCCTCGGACCGCAGGCGGCACAGTCGCTGGACCAGCTGAACCGGGTGTCGGAGATCCTCGAGAAGGCGGGCTACATCGAAAAGAAGGACCGCCGGCTCGAGCTGACGCCCCGCGGCATGCGGCGCATCGGTCAGTCCGCGCTGCGCGACATCTTCATGCAGCTAAAGCGGGCGCGGATCGGACAGCACCGGCTCGACCACGCCGGACAGGGCGTCGACCCCGGCGACGAGCTGAAGCGCTACGAGTTCGGCGACCCGTTCCTGATCGATCTCAAGGAGACGCTGTTCGAATCACTCGAGCGCGAGGGACGCGGCGTGCCGGTGCACATCGAGCCCTCGGACTTCACAGTGCGCCGCACCGAGCACTCGACCGAATCGGCGACGGTGCTGATGATCGACATGAGCCGCTCCATGTTCTTGCGCGGCTGCTTTCTCGCCGCCAAGAAGGTCGCCATCGCGCTGGACAGCCTGATCCGCAGCCAGTTCCCGCGCGACTCTCTCTATGTGGTCGGCTTCTCGAACCACGCGGTCGAGCTCAAACCGCACTCGCTGCCCCAGATCACGCTCAACGATTATGTGTACGGCACGAACATGCAGCACGGGTTCCAGCTCGCCCGGTCGCTGCTGGCGCGGCACCGCGGCAACCGGCAGGTGATCATGGTCACCGACGGCGAGCCGACAGCCCACCTCGACAACGGCCGCGTCTACTTCGCCTACCCGCCGACGTACCGCACGATCCAGGAGACCCTTAAAGAGGTGCGCCGCTGCACGCGCGATCGCATCGTGATCAACACCTTCATGCTCGAGCGCGGCCCTTATCTGACCGAGTTCGTCAATGAGATGACGAAGATCAACCGCGGCCGCGCGTTCTTCGTATCGCCGGAGCGGCTCGGCGAGTACATCCTGGTCGACTACGTGAGCGGCAAGCAGCGCCGGTCCTCGAAGCGCCCGGCTTGAGAGAGCTTCCGGGCAAGGTCGCCGTCGTCACCGGCGCGGCGAGCGGCATCGGCCTGGCGATGACTCAGGCGTTCCTGGCCGAGGGCATGAAGGTCGCCATGGCGGATGTCGATCCGGTCGCGTTGGACGAGGCGGCGGGCCACTTGGCGGCCGGCGGGGCCGACGTCCTCCCGGTCGTTACCGACGTCCGTGACGACGGTGCTGTCGAGAGCCTGGCCGAAGCCGTGTACGAGCGGTACGGCGCCGCCCACGTCCTCTGCAACAACGCCGGCGTGTCGGCCGCCGCGGCGCCTTGGGAGCTCACGGCCGGCGAATGGAAGTGGGTGCTCGACGTCAACCTCTGGGGAGTGATCAACGGCACCCGGGCCTTCGTACCGCGCATGATCGAGCAGGGTGAGGGCCACGTCGTGAACACCGCCTCCCTGGCGGGCCTCATCACCGGCATCCTCTCGGCCTACAGCGTGAGCAAGCACGCCGTCGTCGCCCTCTCGGAGTCGACCTATCTCTCGCTGCGCCTCGCCGGCCACCCGATCGGCGTATCCGTTCTCTGCCCCGGCTTCGTGAAGACACGAATCTGGGAGTCGGAGCGGAACCGGCCCGCGGACATCCAGCCGGACCGCGAGTCCGACGGGCTGCTGCACGAGGCGGGCAGGGCGCTGGTGCAGGGCGGCATCGACCCGGCCGAAGTCGGCGCCGCGGTCGTGGACGCGATCAAGGACGACCGGTTCTACATCCTCACGCATCCCGGCTCAGAGGGCGCGGTGGAGGTCCGGCTGCGCGACATCTTGGAAGGCCGGCCGCCGACTCCGCCCGCCATTCTCTGACTCTCGGCTCGACCGGCGCGCCAGTACCATGTAGTACCAGTGCAGCTCCAAGAGCGACCGGTCCTCGATCACCTCGGCGTGGGCTCCGCCTTCAACACCTGGCACAACCTTCCCCCCGCTGAGCTCTACGAGCACGCGATCAGGGGCGAGGAGGGCACCCTCGTATCAACCGGCGCCCTCACGGCTGAGACGGGCCAGCACACGGGCCGCTCACCGAAGGACAAGTTCCTGGTGCGCGAGCCGAGCAGCGAATCCGCCATCTGGTGGAAGGGCGGCAACCGTCCGATCGAGCCGGACAAGTTCGACGCCCTGCTCGACCGCATGGTGCGGTTCTGCGAAGCACACCCGGTCTATGTGAAGGATGTGTTCGCGTGCGCCGACCCTGAGCACCGGCTGCGCGTTCGGGTCGTCACCGAGTACGCCTGGCACAGCCTTTTCGTGCACAACCTTTTCATCAGGCCGAAGCCGGGCGAGCTCGACGGTTTCGCGCCGGACTTCACAGTGATGTCGCTGCCCTCCGTCAAGGCGGACCCGGCAGTGCACGGCACCCGGTCCGAGACGTTCATCCTCGTCAACTTCGGGCGCCGGATGGTGATCATCGGCGGCACCCGCTATGCGGGCGAGATCAAGAAGTCGGTGTTCACCGCGCTCAACTTCCTGCTGCCGGGCGCGGGCGTCATGCCGATGCATTGCTCGGCCAACTACGGCGAGAACGGCAACGTCGCACTGTTCTTCGGATTGAGCGGCACCGGTAAGACGACGCTGTCATCCGATCCGACTCGCCGCCTGGTCGGCGACGACGAGCACGGCTGGGGCGGCAACGGCGTCTTCAACTTCGAAGGTGGGTGCTACGCGAAGACGATCCGGATCTCGCAGGAAGCTGAGCCCGAGATCTACGCGGCCACGAACAGCTTCGGGACCATCCTCGAGAACGTCGCCTTCGACCCCACCACGCGCGTCCCGGATTATGACGACGAGTCGAAGACCGAGAACACGCGCTCGGCTTATCCGATCGAGCTGATCCCGAACGCCGACCCGGGCGGGGTCGCGGGGCATCCCGACAACGTGCTCTTCCTCTCCGCCGACGCTTTCGGCGTCCTGCCGCCGATCTCGCGGCTCGACGCCGACCAGATTCGCTACTTCTTCCTGTCCGGTTACACGGCGAAGGTGGCCGGCACCGAAAGAGGCGTCACCGAGCCTGAGCCGACCTTCAGCACCTGCTTCGCGGCGCCGTTCCTGGCCCGCGACCCGCAGACGTACGCGGACATGCTCGTGGAGCGTGTGCAGCGCCACGACGCGCACGTCTGGATGGTGAACACGGGCTGGACCGGCGGGCCGTACGGCGTCGGCAAGCGGATATCGATCGCGCACACGCGCGCGATCGTGCGAGCGGTCGTCGAGAACACGCTGCGCGACGTCGAGATGCGCAAGGAGCCGATCTTCGGGCTGGACGTGCCGGTCACGGTGCCCGGGGTGCCGGACGAGGTGCTCGACCCGCGCGCGACCTGGCCCGACGCGAACCAATACGACGCGCAGGCGAGGCGCCTCAAGGGGATGTTCGAGGAGAATTTCCAGCACCTCGACGAGGGGTCGGAAGCCGGCTGAGGCTAGCCGTCATCGGGAGCCGCCGCTTCCCCGACCTCGCTCGAGTCGACGCGTACGTGCGCTCGCTGCCCAAGGACTGCAGCCTCGTCACGGGGAGCGCCAGCGGCGTGGACGCGGCGGCCACCAAGGCCGCCCGCGAGTCGGGATTGCCGGTGATCCGCGTCGCCGCCTCCTTCGAGGAGGCGAAGGACGCGAGGGCCTCGGCGGAACGCAACCAGCGGCTCATCGACCAGGCCGATGCGCTGGTCGCCTTCTGGGATGGCCAGTCGCAGGGCACGCGGATGACGATCGAGCGGGCCCTAGACTCGGGCAAAGAGGTGCACGTGTTCACGGCGGAGGCGTGATGACCGCGGCTCGCGTACGGGTCCGGCTCTTCGCGCGGCTGCGTGAGCAGGCCGGTCAAGCCTGGTTGGACCTCGAGCTGCCAGAGGGGTCGACGGCCGGGGACGCACTGGCCGAGGTGGGCCGTCGGTATCCCGATCTCGACCTCGATCCAGGGCGATTGCGCGCCGCGGTCAACGAGGAGCTGGTCGCGTGGAGCGCGGTGGTCGGCGACCAGGACGAGCTGGCGCTGATACCCCCGGTGAGCGGCGGCGCCGGCGTTGCCGTCCTGATCGAGATCGGCACGGAGCCGCTCGACGCGCGCCGGCTGGAGGCCGCGGTGACCCATCCCGGGGCGGGCGGAATCTGCACCTTCACCGGGGTGGTCAGGGACAACGCGCGCGGCCGCTCGGTCACGCACCTCGAGTACGAGGCTTTCGCGGAGATGGCAAAGCGCGAGATGCAGAAGATCGCGGACGAGATCGCCGAGCGCTGGCCCGAGGCTCGCGTGGCGATGGCCCACCGGACCGGGCGGCTCGACATCGGCGAGGCGTCGGTCGTCGTCTCCGCATCCTGCCCGCACCGGGCCGAGGCTTTCGAAGCCTGCCGCTGGGGCATCGACCGCCTGAAAGAGAGCGTGCCGATCTGGAAGAAGGAGTTCGCCAGCGATGGCGAGGTCTGGATCGAGGGCGCCGAAGCTCGTCGGGCATAGACTTCCGAGGCGCCATGGCCCTGGTCCCCACAGTCATCGAGAACGAAGGCGGCAACCGCGAGCGCGCCTTTGACATCTACTCGCGGCTTCTCCGTGACCGGATCATCATCGTCGGCCGCCCTATCGACGACACGATGGCCAACCTCATCGTCGCCCAGCTGGTCTTCCTGGCCGCCGAGGATGCGGAGAAGGAGATTCAGATCTACGTCAACTCACCCGGTGGATCGGTGTCGGCCGGCTTCGCGATCTACGACACGATGCAGTACGTCCCCTGCCCCGTCTCGACGGTGGCCATCGGCCGGGCGGCGAGCTTCGGCACGGTGATCCTGATGGCGGGCACCAAGGGCCGGCGGTTCGCGCTGCCCAACGCGCGCGTCCACCTGCACCAGCCATTGATCGGCGGCCAGGGCCTGCAGGGGCAGGCCAGCGACCTCGAGATCCACGCGAAAGAGGTCGTGCGCGTCAAAGAGGAGCTCAACAAGCTCATCGCGCAGCACACAGGGCAGCCGCTGGAGCGCGTGGAGCGGGACACGGACCGCGACTTCTACCTGTCGCCGCAGGAAGCGATCGACTACGGGCTGATCGACGGCGTGATCGGCGGCCCGGGCATCGAGGTGGCCGAAGCCGAGCTGCTGCCCGCGGGCTAACTAGCCTCCCGGGTCAGACCTCCAGGGTCATGCCGTCGCGCGCGGCCTTCACCTCGACGCCCGTCGACTGACTCAGCCGCTCCGCGATCTCCCAGGGATGGGCGCGCCAGACGGTCATCCCGTAATGCGTGATCACTGCCAGCTTCGGCCTCGCGTCGCGGATGATCTGCTCTGCGTCGGCGATGGCCAGGTGGGGCAGCGGCGGCCGGCGCTCGCTCAGCACCACGTGGATGAGCATCACCTCGGCCTTGTGGTCCTCGGCGATGCCGTCGTACCACGCGGAATCGGTGACCCAGCCGAGCTTGTCGCCGAAGCGAAAGCCGTACGTCTCGACGCCGTGGATGTGCCTGGGCGAGGTCGTGAACTCGATCGAGCCAACCCGGTAGGTGGTTGCCGGCTCGAGCCGGACGATGCGCTCGGGAAAGCCGCGCAGGTACTGCAGCACCACCGGGTCGCCGTCCAGCGCGTCGCTCGGGCAGTAGAGCTCGCCGCGGTTGTGGAACCCACCCTCGGTCATCCCCTCGACCATCACGTTCACGTCGCTGCAGTGGTCGAGGTGCCGGTGGCTGACGAGGATGGCGCTCAGCTTGGCGAGGTCGACCTTGCGCTTGGCGTACTGCACCACGGCGCCTGGGCCCGGGTCGAGGGCCATCCGGGTGTCGCCGTCCTCGAGGTAGAGGCCGCCCGACGCAGCCAGCTGCTTCGCCACCATGAACCGCGCCCCGGCGGTCCCCATAAAAGTCAGCTTCATCTAGGTTTCCGCCACGGTCGCCAGCGCGACCTCGGTCGTGCCGCCGAAGTAGCGGTCGTAGAGCTCACGCACGCGCGCCAGCGTGTCGACCTCGCCGGGAGGCTTGTCGTCGCGGATGCGCACGATGCGCGGGAAGCGAAGGGCGAAGCCGCTCTTGTGGCGGTTGGAGATCTGGATCGAGTCGAAGGCGACCTCGAGCACGACCTCGGGCCGCACCGCGCGCACGCGCCCGTAATCCGCGGTCGTCATCTCCAGGAAGCGCTGCGTGTATTCGGCGATCTCGGCATCGGTCAGCCCGGTGTAGGCCTTGCCGACGTTCACCAGCTTCCCGCTCGCCTCGTCGAGCACGGCGAACGTGTAATCCGAGAGGACGCCGCGGCGCTTACCGTGCCCCCACTCGACCGCGGTGACTACGACGTCGAGGGTGGCGAGCGGCCGCTTGAGCTTGAGCCAGGCCATGCCGCGGCGGCCGGGCGTATAGCCGGAGTCGGGATCCTTGACCATCAGGCCCTCGTTGCCGCGCTCCCGGGTCTCGGCGAAGATGCGGTCGAGGTCCTCCGCCGACCGGGCCACCTCGCGGCGGGCGAGCAGGAACGGATGGCGCAGATCCAGGCTCTCGAGCCGCTGGCGCCGCTCGAGCAGGGGGTGGTCGAGCAGGTCTTCGCCATCGAGCCGCAGCAGGTCGAAGGCGACCAGCACGACCGGCACCTCCGCCCGCAGCTTCTCGCCCACCACCTTGCGGCCGAGGCGCCGCTGCAGCTCGAAGAAGCGCAGCACCTTGCCCTCTCGATGGGCGAGGATCTCGCCGTCCACGACCAGCTCGCGCCCGAGGCTCTCGGCGGCTTCGGTCACCTCGGGGAAGGCGGCGGTCGTCTCCTTGAGGTCGCGCGAAAACAGGGCGACCTGGCCGCCCGCAACGTGCAGCTGGCAGCGCACGCCGTCGTACTTCTCCTCGGTCCAGACCTCGTCGGCTCCCGAGCGCCGGATCGCCTCCTCAGCGGTTTCCACCGGGCTGGCGAGCATGAAGCGCAGGGGCTGAAAGAGCGTGACGGCGGCGGTGGCGAGCTCACCCGCCCGAGCCTTGACCGCCGTCTCGCCGATATCCCCGGTCACCATGTGCAGCCGTCGCACCGCAGCAGGCTCGCGCTCGAAGGCGAGCGCGATGGCAGCCTCGACCAGCCCCTCCTGCAGGCCGATGCGAAGGTCCCCGGCCAGCACCTTGACCATGTACTTGGCTTCCAGGGGCGAGAGGCGCCGCAGCAACGCCTCGAGCTCGGCTTGCTTGGCTTCGGCGGTCGGGGCAGCCTCGATGGCGTCGAACGTCGCGGCGACCTCGCGCAGGGTTGCGCCGCTGTTGGTGGTTCCGTCGCCAAGCGCGTCCTCGGTCCAGTCGCCCAGGTCCGAGTGGCGCAGGTAGGCCTGGCTCAGCTCGTCCGAGGATTGAGCCGACAAGCGCTCGATCACGCGGCCGATGGAGCTCCAACCGAGCCGCAGGACGCGGCGGTCGGCGCCGCCGAAGGGCCGCCCGGTCATGTAGGTCGCGGCTAGCTTCAGGTCGGCGGGGTCGAGGGTCTTGAGGTAGCCGGCCAGGGTGCGAGTTTTGGCCAGCGTGGAGGTCGTCGCCCCGATCGCCTCGGCGGTCTGGGCGAACTTCAACACACGGTCTATCGTATTTGGACTTGCGACGCTGCCCTTACCTGGAGGAGTACTTCGGGGAGGCCCGCGGGCCCGCCCACGTCTACCACTTCGACTGCCACGTCGACAAGCGTTCCAAGCGCAAGGTGAGCCTGTTCAGGGCCTCGCCGCCGATCTGCGTCCGGAACTTCGAGGACTGCTCTCTCTACCAGGCCGAGAAGCGCCGCGAGGACGGAATGATCACCCGCTACACCGACTGAGCGACCGGCGCCGCGGTCCTGCCGACGAAGTCGAGCAGCACGTTCAAGTAGCCGTCGGGGTCGTCGCGGTAGGCCATCAGGTGGCCGGCCCCCGGCACGATCCAGAGGCGCGTGGCCGGGTTGGGCGACGCCTCGGCCAAGAGGTGGGCGTGGTCGATGGGCACGATCGCATCGTCGGTGCCGTGGATGAAGAGGAAGGGCCGGTCCGGCAAGGCGGCGACCCGATCGATCGGTCTCACGTCGTGGTTGATCCCGAAGAGGAGCCGCTGTGCCGCCGCGATGCCCGGGCCGACCACACGGGCGGCCACCGGGTGGCGGCTGCGCGAGCGGTCGATCAGCATCCGCATGTCGGCGAAAGCGCTGTCGCACACCAGGCTCCCCACGTGGGGCAGGTCGGGCGCCGCGAGCATGACGATCACGCCACCGAGGCTGCCGCCGCAGATCGTCATCTGCCCGGGCTGGTAGCCGAGCGACTCCAGGTGGTCGATGGCGCCGAGCAGGTCGGCGGCCTCGCGATGCCCGTAGGTGCAGACGCGGCCGCCGCTCTCTCCGCGCGAACGGTTGTCGAACAGCAGCACGTCGTAGCCGCGCTGCAGGAGGCGGCGGGCGAGGTCGTCGGTGCCCCAGCCGGCGTCGACGCGGTTGGCGGCGAAGCCGCTGACGAAGACGAAGATCTCACGCACGCCTGAGCCCGAGCGGAACAGCCAGCCGCGTAGGCGCACGCGCGGCTCGCGGCTCGGGAACTCCAGCTCCTCGTGGTCCGGCCAGATCGACGCGGGGCCGCTGGCGACCCTGCGGCCGATCCCGGCGACGAGCCAGACGGCGAGCGCGGTGGTCACCGCAGCGTAGGCCCCGGCGAGGCCGGCGGCCGCTACCGCGGCTCGTCTAGCCCAGGGATTCATCGCCCTCCACCGTACCCACCCCAGGGACATTTCTGGAGAAATGGCGCGCTCTGCAGGGGCCGGGGTGGTGCATTTCTGGAGAAATGTCCGCGTGCCGGTACCGGCCGGGCTAGATGGCGAGCTGGAGCTGCTCGTCGGAGGCCAGCGGCCAAGCCCGCACCCCGCGCCGCCGCAGGTGCCGCGCCAGCTCCGGCGCGAAGCCGTGGACCGTGTAAACCTGCCGGGCGCCGGAGAGCTGGACGACCTCGAACAGTTCGTCGAAGTCGCAGTGGTCCGAGTACGGGAAGGCGCAGTCCGCGCCGACCTTGCGCCAGAATGTTCGGTCCTGGGCCCAGCCTGAGACCAGGGCGGTGCGATGGCGGGGAAGGCGGCGAATTGCTTGCTTGCCCGCCGGCGGGGCGATCACCACTCGGCCATCGGCAACGCCGTCGACAGCGTCCGCCAGCTCCACCCACTCGGGCAAGCGCACTCCGGCCGCTTCATACGCGTGAGCAAACGGGACGCACCGCTCCTCCAGCGCGAAGCTGAAGCCGTACGGCTCGAGCGCCAGCATCACTTCCTGCGCCTTGCCGGCGGCGTGGGCCAGCAGCACCGGCACCACCTTCGCTGCGAGCAGCTTCGCGCACCACACGGCCAGCTCCTCCACCACCCAATCGGGATCGGGGAAGCGGAAGCCGGGCAGCCCGTACGTGCTCTCGATCACCAGCACGTCCACCGCCGGCACCTGCGTTCGAGGCTGCGAACGCCCCCGGCGGAGCTTGAGATCGCCGGTGTAGAGCAGGCGATGGCCGGCGTGCTCCACCAGTGCCATCGCCGAGCCGAGCATGTGGCCCGCGTCGAGCAGGGTGAGCGTGGCGAAGCCGATCGAGTGCGGTGTGCCGAGGGCGAGCTCTGTGGCCGCCCGCGGCCGGCGGTTCTCGGGCAGCAACCCGAGGGTCGCGCCCGTCATGACGGCGTGCCGGTGCCGCCGGGCGTGGTCGGCATGGGCGTGGGTGACCACGGCGTGGTCGCGGATCGTGTGTGGATCGAGCCAAAGACCATGCGCGGGCACCGACACGCCTCGATCCCAGACGACGTGGTTCACAGCTCGACACCCACGGCTGCATAAGCCTCGCGCGGAATGCCGATGTCGGCAACCACGAATTCGCCGCGCAAGCCCGGCTTGGCCAGGCCCAATGTGATCGTCTTGGTCGCCCGGACCGCCACCCCGCGCACCTCGCCCGTGTCCGAATCGATGCCGGACGGCACGTCGATGGAGAAGACCGCCGGGGCGCGATCGTTGATCAGCTCGATCCAGGCCGCCGCGGCTCCCTCGACGTCGCGCGTCAGGCCGGTTCCGAACAGGCCGTCCAGCACCAGGTCGACGCCTTCCAGCCGGAGCTCGCTCGCGATTTGGATCCCCAGCAGCTCGAGCGCGCGCGCCCTCGCCGCGGGCAGGCCGCTCAGCCGGGCCCGGTCGAGGCAGGCGACCGAGTGCAGCCGGCCCCAGCGGTGGAGGTGCCGGGCGGCAGCCAGCCCGTCACCACCGTTGTTGCCGGTGCCGCAGACGACGGCGACCGCCGAGAAGCCGGCGCACGCCTCGGCGCAACGCCAGCCGGCGGCCTCCATCAGCCAGTCGACGGGGATGCCGAACCGCTCCTCGGTGAGCCGGTCGACCTCGCGCGCCTGGGCGCTACTCAGCGTCGGCGGGCGCGGGGTCAGCCGGTCGCTGGACGACAAAGGAGCAGTAGGGGTCGCGACGGTGGATCGACTTCTCCTGAGACACGGGCACATCGAGCAGCTCGGTCAGGAGGTGGGGCGTGATGGTGCAAACCTGCGGGAACTTGAGCGCGGTCGCGCGGAAGGGGCAGTTGTGGATCGTGACGCGGACGCCCTCCTCGCAGGGCTCCGCCTCCGCCAGCGTGCCGGCCCGCCCGATCCAGGAGACGACCTTCTTGAGGCGGTCGTCGAAGCCGCGGCCGTTCAGCTGGGGCTCGATCTCGGCGGCGTGGCGCTGGGCGAGCCGCTTGAAGATCTCGTCGAGCATCTCCTCGCCCCCGATGTCCCGAACCTCGGTGAGGACCATGGAAGCGAGCTGCCCGTAGCGCTTCGGGAAGACGGAGTCGGCGCGCTCGGTCAGCGAGAACAGGAGAGCCGGCCGGCCCCGCTTCGCCTTCTGCGGCGCTGACTGCACGAAACCTTCGCGCTCGAGATTGGTCAGGTGCTGGCGGACGGCGTTGGGGGTGATGCCGAGCTCGGAGCTGATGGCTTCGGCGGAGAGCGGGCGGCGCCGGAGGAGCTCGAGAATCTCCATGCGGGTGGACCGTCCGGCGATCATCTGTGGCTCATCTCCCCGCGGGTTCAGCCGATGCTAGCACAGCCCCTAGACCATTTATTCAAGCTGCGTCTTGACAAAAAAACGGGCCGCCCTAGAATGCCATCGGAGGGGGTTTGAGAGTGATCGAACAGGCGAACGCGGCGATCGAGTACTCCACCGAACGGGACCGCCGCGACATGAAGCTCAAGTACGCGCGGCGCCGCCGGATGCGGCTCATCGACAAGCTCCTGAACGAGCTCGAACTGCTCAATCTGGCCGAGGCGCAGGACATGCCGAGGCCCCTCAGCCTGGCCGTCGACGAGGTCATCGCCGAGTCGGAGGAGCCTGACCGAAACGCGGGATCGATTCTGGAGGCGATGGACGTCCTATACGACATCCAGGAGTCGATCATGTTCACCCAGATCGAGGACGAGTAGCCGCCATCTCGTTTGAGTGCGCCAGGCTGCTGGCGTACTCGGGGTCGTCGAACATCCTGGCGGTGTGCAGGCGCAGGTCGAACAGCCGAGCGACGGCCGCGGCCAGGGCCGCGCCGCCCAGCGGCCCGGCCACGTAGACCCAGTAGACCTTTAAAGCGCCGGCCGCCCAGTTCGGCCCCAGCGTCCGCGCCGGGTTGAGGCTGGTCCCGGTGATCGGCGCGAAGTGCCAGACGAGCATCGCCACGAGCGCCCACGTCCCCAGAGGTGTCCAGCGTGCCGTGTTCGGTCTCGACACGAAGAAGAAGATCAGGCCGACCAGGGCGGCGGTCATCCCCGCCTCGATCAGCAGGGCCGCCGGCAAGGCGACGCCGGCGCCCGGCACGGTGCGCCCAAAGTGGACGGCAGAGAGCCGGCTGCCCCACAACAGGTAGACCGCGCCGAACCCGGTCAGTCCTCCCAACAGCTGAGCGGCGACGTAGCCGGCGAGGTCATCGCGATGCACGTGCCGCGTGATCCAGAAGGCGAACGTGATCGCGGGGTTGATGTGGGCGCCGCTCAGCCGGCCGAATGGCGAAACCGCGACCAAGCTGCCAGTGCCCCCGAAGAGGACGCCGGTCAGGAGCAGGCGGACCGACACGGACGGCATGCGGGCTGCCACCGGCGACCCCGGCATGAAGACCAGTGTCACAGCGCTCAAACCGCCGAAGAGCAGCAGCGCGGTGCCCAAGAACTCCGACGCCCATGCCAGCCAGTGGAGGCCGCCCTTGGCGGGGTGCATCGCCCCGATAATCCCTGAATGCCCGCCAGCTCAGGAGCCGAGTACGGCCGCCTGCGTGAGGTCCCCGAAGGCCGCGCACCCTGGCGCCACTGGGGTCCTTACCTGAGCGAGCGCGCCTGGGGGACGGTGCGGGAGGACTACAGCCCGGACGGCTCAGCCTGGACCTACTTCCCTCACGACCACGCGCGCTCGCGCGCGTACCGCTGGAACGAGGACGGCCTCGCCGGCATCTGCGACGACCGCCAGGCGCTGTGCCTGGCCTTCGCGTTCTGGAACGGCGAGGACCCGATCCTCAAAGAGCGTCTCTTCGGCCTGGCCGGGCCCGAGGGGAACCACGGCGAGGACGTCAAGGAGTACTGGTGGTACCTGGATTCGACGCCGACGCACTCCTGGATGCGGTGGCGCTACATGTACCCGCAGGCCGCCTTTCCCTACGCGGACCTCGTCCGCACCAACGCCGCGCGAGGACGCCTGGACCCCGAATACGAGCTCGTGGACACCGGCGTCTTCGCCGACGGTCGCTACTGGGAGATCACCCTCGAGTTCGCCAAGGCTTCGCCGGAGGACGTGCTGGTGCGAGCGCTGCTGCGGAACGCGGGACCGCAGGCGGCGGACATCCAGTTCTTGCCGACGCTCTGGTTCCGCAACACCTGGTCCTGGGGCCGCGAGCCGCAGCGGCCGTCGCTGCAGGCCGACGGCGCCACCGGCGTGGCCGCGAACCACTGGGAGCTGGGGCGCCGGGTGCTGGTCGGGTCCGGCGCACCGGAGCTGCTGTTCTGCGAGAACGTGACGAACGTCGAGCGGCTGTACGGAGTGCGCGGCGGGATGCCCTACCCCAAGGACGGCATCAACGACCACGTCGTCTCCGGCGCCGCGACCGTCAACCCCGCGCTGAGCGGCACCAAGGCCGCCCTGCGCTACCGCCTCTCGGCCCAGCCCGGCGAAACGGTCGAGGTCTACCTGCGTCTGGCGGAGGGGCGCGCAGACCTCGCAGACGACTTCGACCAGGTCATGGATTCACGGCAGCGCGAGGCGGACGAGTTCTACGCGCAGCTGACGCCGCGCGGCACGTCGTCCGCCGAAGCCGAGGTGATGCGCCAGGCGTTCGCGGGGATGCTCTGGTCAAAGCAGCACTACCACTACATCGTCGAGCAGTGGCTGGACGGCGACCCGGGCCAGCCGCCTCCACCGCCGGAGCGCCGAGAGGGTCGCAACTCGCGCTGGACTCACCTGGACAACCGCGACGTCATCTCGATGCCGGACAAGTGGGAGTACCCGTGGTACGCGTCGTGGGACCTGGCCTTCCACTGTGTGACTCTGGCTCACGTCGACCCCGAGTTCGCGAAAGCCCAGCTCCTGCTGCTCTGCCGCGAGTGGTACATGCACCCGGAGGGCCAGCTGCCGGCCTACGAGTGGTCCTTCGACGACGTCAACCCGCCGGTTCACGCCTGGGCGGCGCTGCGAGTCCACGATCTCGACGGCGGCTGGGACCACGACTTCCTGGAGCGCGTCTTTCACAAGCTGCTCCTCAACTTCACCTGGTGGGTCAACCGGAAGGACGCCGAGGAGAACAACGTCTTCGAGGGAGGCTTCCTCGGGCTGGACAACATCGGCCCCTTCGATCGCTCGCAAGGGCTCCCGGTGCCAGGCCATCTCCAGCAGTCCGACGGCACGGCCTGGATGGCGACCTACTGCCTCAGCCTGCTGGAGGTCGCGCTGCGCCTGGCGATGTACGACGACACCTACGAGGACATAGCGACCAAGTTCTTCGAGCACTTCACGCTGATCGCGCTGGCCATGGACCAGCAGGGCTTGTGGGACGAGCAGGACGGCTTCTACTACGACGTCCTGCACCCGGACGCCGGCGGGCACATCCCGGTGCGCGCCCGCTCGCTCGTCGGCCTGATCCCGCTCTGCGCGGTCACCGTGCTCGAGCCGGAGATGCTCGAGAAGCTGCCGAACTTTGCCCAGCGGATGGATTGGTACGTCGAGCACCGTCCGGACGTGCACGACCTGATCGAGCACATGCACCGCATGGGGATGCGCGACCGGCAGCTGGTCTCGGTGGTCAGCCCTGAGCGCCTGCGCCGCGTCCTCGGGCGGATGCTCGACGAGACGGAGTTCCTCTCGACCGGCGGGATCCGCTCACTGTCGCGCTACCACGCCGAGCACCCGCTGCAGATGAACGTCGGCGGCGCGATGCTGTCGCTCGACTACGAGCCGGCCGAATCGAGATCGGGGCTGTTCGGCGGCAACTCCAACTGGCGAGGGCCGGTCTGGTTCCCGCTCAACTACCTCCTGTTCGAGGCGCTGCAGCGCTTCTACGCGTGCCTGGGAGATTCGTTCACCGTCGAGTGTCCTGTGGGCTCGGGACGGCAGCTGAACCTGGACGAGGTCGCGCGGGAGCTGTCCGGGCGGTTGATTGGGCTGTTCCTCGAGCGGCCCGACGGCTCACGCCCGGTGTTCGGCGGCTACACGCTGTTTCAGCAGGACGCGGCGTGGCACGACCTCATCCCCTTCCACGAGTACTTCCACGGCGACACGGGCGCCGGCCTCGGCGCCTCACATCAGACCGGGTGGACCGGCCTGGTGGCGCACCTCATCGCGAGTCGGTGACGAGGCCCAGTCCCGAGTAGATCTCGCGGGTGGCGGTCGAGCGGTTGAGCGTGAAGAAGTGGAGCCCGGGCGCGCCGAGGTCGAGGAGATCGGAGCACAGCTCGCAGGCCAGGTCGATGCCGGCGCGGCGGATCTCTTTCTTGTCATCGCCGGCGGCCTCGATGCGCGCGACGACATCCGGGGGCACGTCGTAGCCGGACAGCTGCGACATCCGCTTGATCGACGAGAGGTTGGTGATCGGCATGATCCCCGGGATCACCGGCTTGTGAATCCCGAGGCTGGCCAGCTCCTCGCGCAGCCGCTCGTACTCCTCGGCGTGGAAGAAGAACTGCGTGATCGCGAAGTCGGCCAGCTCGAGCTTGTGCGCCAGCCGGCGCCGATCCGATTCGAGGTCGCGTGACAGCGGGTGACCCTGGGTCTGGGCGGCCACACCGATGGCGAAGCCGTTGGTGGCCCGCGCCATCTCCACGAGCTCGTTGGCGTAACTCAGCTCTGCGCGGGAGCCGTCCTCCAGCGGGTCGCCACCGAGGGCCAGCACGTTCTCGATCCCGCCGGCCTTGAGGTCCGCCAAGATCTCCTGGAGCTCGGCCCGCTCGTGGCCGGCACAGACCAGGTGCGCCATCGGCGTGATCGACGTGCTCTCGCGGATGAACACCACCAGGTCGTGCGTCGGCCAGCGCGAAGAGCGGCCGCCCCGGTAGGTGACCGACACGAACGAAGGGCCCAAGGGCTCCAGCTCCCGCAGCGTCTGGGCGAGCAGATCCGACTCCTCGTCGGTCTTGGGCGGGAAGAACTCGAACGAGAACGTCCGCCCGCGTTCCAGCAGGTCCGGGATGCGGGCCATTGAGAAACTCTAACTAGCGCGGATCAGCCCGCCGAGCCTTCCTTCTTCTCCTGCAGGAACTCCTGGTAGCGCTTGTAGGCGTCCTGTTTGCGGGCGTCCACGATCTTGGTGTAGCCCTGCAGCGTGTTGAGGTTGGCGTGCCCGAGCACCTCCTGGACCAGCCGGACATCGCCGCCCGTCACCTCGAGCAGGCTGGTGGCGGCGGTGTGGCGCGCCACGTGCGGCGACTTGAACGACCAAGCCCCGAGCTGAGCGCGCAGGCGGTTGACAACATGACGCGCGCCCGCGGGCGTGAGCCTGTGGTCCGCGCCCGGGCGGGCTCGGCGGTCCAGGTTGATGAACAGTGCCAGCGAGGTGTCCGACCGCTGCATGAGGTAGTCGTCGACGGCGGCCTTGGCGTCGGCGGTCAGGTACACGGCGCGCTGCTTCGAGCCTTTGCCGGTCACGATGAGCCGGTTGCCCTGCCGGGGAACGTCGGTGCGATCGAGCGCGAGGGCCTCTGAGATTCGGCAGCCGGTCGAGATCAAGAAGTAGACCAGCGCGCGATCCCGGCGCGCCAGTGGAGTGTCCGCCGGCAGCGCCGCCAGCAGGCGAGCCAGCTCTTCGCCGTCGATCGGCTTCGGCAGGCGCTGCTCGAGCTTGGGCAGCGTGATGCGGTTCGAGAGGTCGTCCTCCACCGAGCCCTCGCGCGCCAGCCAGCGGAGCCACGAGCGGATCGCGACCAGTGCCCGAGATCGCGAGGCCGGGCTCTTGAGAGTGGTCGCGAGGTGGCGCTGGTAGGCGCGTAGGTCCTCATGACGGAGGTCGGCGATCTGCAGCGAGTGCCCGCGCTGCGCGAGAAACGACTTCAGGCGGTCGATCTCGAACTGGTACGCGCGGACCGTGTTCGGGCTGCGGTTGGCTTCAAGCTGGAGCCAGCCCACGTATTCGTCTGCGGCGGCCTTGAAATCGAGATTCATGGACGAGGCCGCAGCGATGTTAACGCGGCTACCTGCTGCTGGTTGAAAGAGGCCGTGGGCCGCGGGATGATCTACTACTAGGTCCATGGCCCGCCCCCTGGAGCTCGTGCATGCCCACGCGCGCCCACCCGCCGTCCGCGGAGTCGACGAGTTCGGCTTCGATCTCGACTACACGGAGCGCGTCCTTCCTTTCATGGAATGGGTCTATCGCTCCTATTTCCGGGTGGAGACGCAGGGCCTCGACCACGTGCCGGCCCACGGCCGGGCTCTGCTCGTCGCCAACCACGGTGGGGTGGTGCCCTGGGATGGCGCGATGATTCGGACGGCGATCCGCCTCGAGCACTCCAGCCGGCGTCACGCCAGGATGCTGGTGCTCGATTGGGCGTTCGCGATGCCGTTCTTGTCGCGGTTCATGATCAAGACGGGCAACGTCCTCGCCCACCCGGACAACGCGATCCAGCTGCTGCGCCGCGACGAGCTGGTGGGCGTCTTCCCGGAGGGCGCGAAGGGGGCCACCAAGGGCCTGCGCCACCGTTACCGCGTCAACCGGTTTGGACGGGGCGGCTTCGTGCAGGTGGCGCTGCGGACGGGCGCGCCGATCATCCCGGTGGCGGTGGTCGGCGCGGAGGAGACCCATCCCGTGATCGCGGACCTGGGGCCGGCGGCGCGTCTGCTGCGGATGCCGATCCTGCCGATCACGCCGACGTTCCCCTGGCTGGGCCCGCTCGGCATGCTGCCGCTGCCTTCCAAGTGGTTCATCTCTTTCGGGCCGCCCCTCGACACCACCGGGTTGGGAGCGGACGCGGCGGAAGACCCCAGCCTGGTCCTGGACCTGGGCGAGCAGGTCCGCGCGTGGATCCAGCAGGAGCTGCTCGAGCTCCTGCCGCGCCGGCGGACTCCGTTCGGCTAAGCGGAACCTGGGCCGGAGGGCTTCTTGCGGGGCGCCCGGCGCGGGCGCTTGACCTCCTCGTAATCGGTGCCCGGCTTGGCCTCGATGGCCGCCTCGGGGGACGCCTTGCGCGCGACCTCGATGCGGATGCGCTCGGGAGGGCGCGGCCGCCGCTTCGGGATGCGGATGGTGAGGACCCCGTTCTCGCTCGACGCCGAAGCGTCCTCGAAGCGGGAGTCAGGCGGGAGGGCGAGCTGGCGGTAGAACTGCGTCGTGTGGACCTCCTGGTGCTCGAAGTCCCGGTCCGGCACCTCGAGCCGCGCCACGATCGTCAGCACGCCGTCGGAGCACCCTAGGTCGACGTCTTCCGGGCGCACGCCTGGCAGGAGCGCCTCGACGACGAGCTCGCTGCCCTCGTCGTACGCGTTGAGCGGCATCGGCTGGCCGCGGGGGCTCTCGCGGCGGTGCGCGGTCTCGCGCAGCAGCTCCTCCAGGAGCTCGCCGAAGGCGCCGGTGTCGTGGAAACGCCAGCGGATCATGGAGGCGATTCTAGGTTGGCGCCGGGCGCGTCGCGCCGCCTTCGGGCGGGCACCTGGCCACGGGTAAACTCAGGGGTCGCTGCGCCCGTAGCTCACCGGACAGAGCGTGCGGCTCCGGACCGCAATGCAATCAGGGTCAGCCGCATAAACTCAAGCTTGAATCCGAATACGAAGGTGATAGTCGAGGACTCGTATTAGCGGATAGCGCTCGGGCCTGTTGACAGCTTGTTTGACAGCGTAAGTGCTGCACGGCGGT
>DASUWK010000019.1:0-13025 GCA_036378435.1 Candidatus Dormiibacterota bacterium
CCGCGCATCGTCACGTCCTCGAGGTTGCCGATCGGGGTGGCGACTACGTAGAGAGTGCCCGCGTCGTCTCTCCCACCCAGCCCGCGACCGCCTTCGCCACCCCTTGAGCTTCGCCGTGGTAGACGGTCGTGACCGGCAGCACCTCCAAGAACGCCTTGCCGTAGTCGCGGGTGGAGATGCGCGGGTCGAGGATGACCACGGCGCCGCGGTCGGTCGCCCGCCTGATCAAGCGTCCGAAGCCCTGCTTGAGTCGCAGGGCGGCCAGCGGCAGCGCGTAGTCGCGGAAGGGATCGCGGACCTGCTCGGAGCGGGCGGCGAAAACGGGCTCCGTGGGCACCGGGAACGGAAGCCGCGCCATCACGACGCAGGAGAGACGGTCGCCCGGGATGTCGATGCCCTCCCAGAAGCTGGCCGTGCCCAGCAGGATCGCGCGCTCCGACTCGGTGAACATGGCCAGCACCTGCCGCCGCTGCCCGTCGATGCCCTGGGCGAGGATCAGCACGTCGTCGAGGTCGTGCCGCTGCTTCAGCGCGTAGTACGTCTCGCGGAGCTGGCGATTGCTCGTAAAGAGGGCCAGCGTCCGGCCGCCGATACCCCCGGCGACGTCGGCGAGGACCCGAGCGAGCATCTCGTCGAAATCAGGGTCTTGCGGCTCGGGCAGGCCACTCGGCAGGCAGACCAGCGCCTGGTTGAGGTAGTCGAACGGCGAGGGCAGGAGCATCGTCTCGATCTCATCGGGCAGGCCGACACGGCTCTTGAAGTAGTCGAAGCTGCCGGCGACGGCCAGCGATGCCGACGTGAACACCACCGAAGACCGCTCGCCGAAGACGTGCTCGCGGAGCAGCCCGCCAACGTTGATCGGGGCCGCGCGCAGCACGACGGACGAGGTCCGCGCCAGCAGGGTCAGCCAGTAGACCTGCTCGCTCGAGGGCTCCAGGAACGCCTCCCTGAGCAGAGTCTCGGCTTCAGCCAGCCGGCCGCGAATGATCTCCAGCTCGCGCAGGTCCTGGTCCGGATCGTCGCCGCCCAGCCATTCGCGGGCGGCGGCGACCGCCTGGCGCAGCTGCACGTCGAGCGCGGCCAGAGCCGTGGTCGCGTTCTGCGCCGGCGGCTGCAGCCCCGCCCAAGCGCTCGTCTCGCGGAGGCCCGGGACCAGCCGCACGGACTCGTCCCGACGCAGCGGGTCCATGACCTGACGGAGCCACTCGTCGACCGCGCCGAAGAGCTCGGCGCAGCGCTCATGTGCCCGGCGAGCCGCCGGCCGGGCGGCCTCCAGCGCCTTGTCGGCGCTGCCGAGGCGCGGCTGTTTGACGATGGCGGCGATCAAACCGTCGTGAGCGGGGTCGGCGGGCGCGAGGCGCTCGAGCAGCGCCAGCACCCCCGCGCCTTCCGCCTCGCGCCGCAGCCCCTGCGTCGCCGCGTCCTCGAGGTGATGCGCCTCGTCGACGACCAGGTGGTCGAACGGCGGCAGGATTCCACCTTCGGTGGCGGCGTCGGCCACCAACAGCGCGTGGTTGACGATGACGAGGTCCGCGGCCTCCGCCTCCGCCCGGGCGCGGTGCACGAAGCAGTCCTCACTGGTGCAGTGCACGCCGACACAGTCGAGCGGATCGGAGGCGATGTGCGCCCAGAGGACCTCTTCCCCACCCTGCAGGCGCAGCTCGGAGCGGTCGCCGGTGTCCGTGCCGTGCAGCCAGACGAGGACCTTGAGCTTGAACCGCAGCTCGGCCGCGTCCGCGCACGGTGCCGCGAGGTAGCGCCGCCAGCGGCGCAGCGAGACGTAGTTGGGACGGCCCTTCAACACGACCGCGTTGAAGCTCCAGGGCAGCCACTCGCGGATGGCCGGCACGTCCTTGTGCAGCAGCTGCTCCTGCAGCGTGTGCGTATAGGTCGAGACGACCGCGCGCTCGCCCTTGGCCAGCGCTCGGGCCAGCAGCGGGATCAGGTAGGCGAGGCTCGTGCCGGTGCCGGTGCCCGCCTCGACCGCCAGCACGCCGCCGCGCTGGATGACCTGGGCGACGGCGGTCAGCATCTGGATCTGCGATTCGCGCAGCTCGTACTCCGGCAGCGCCTGCGCGATCGGCCCCTCCGTGTCGAGCAGCGCGGCGAGCGAGGCTGGGTCGAAAGCATCGGGCCCGCTGCGTCCGTTCGTGGCGGGCCGCGTGACCGCCGGCCTGGAGGCCTGTGCCTTGGACGGCGCGGAGACCGCCAGCGCGTCGGCGAAGAAAGCCGCATCGGCCCAGGGGTAGGGCGCGACCAGAGCCAGCATCGACTCCTTCAGCGACTCGGGCAGCAGCGCGGCCTCCTTGCGCAGCCGCAGCAGGAGCTGGCGCGTGGCATCGGCGTCGTCGAGGGCGCGGTGCGGGCGCGGCTGGTCCAGCCCGAGCTCGGTCGCGAGGGCGGGCAGCGAGTGGCTGCTCGACTGCGGCAGCAGGATCCGGGCCAGGTGCAGCGTGTCCAGGAGCTGGCGGCCCTCTTCCCACAGACCGGAGCCGCGCAGGAAGGCGACGTCAAGATCGGCGCCGTGCCCGACCAGCTGACGGCCGGCAGCGAACTCCATGAGCTCTTCGAGGGCTGAATCGGACGGCGTGGCGCCCCGCAGCTCGGCGGGATCGATACCCGTCAGCCGGAGCACGGTTTCCGGCACCGACCGGCCTGGATCGGCCAGCCGTTCGAGAGTTCCGAGCACCTCATCGACCCGAAACGCGACCGCTCCGACCTCGATGACCCGATCCCGCTCTGAGTCCAGCCCGGTGGTCTCGAGGTCGAGGGCGATGTATTCAGGACCGGGCATCGGGCCCGAAGTTTAGCTTTGGTAGAAAGGTTCCCAGTGCTTCTTCGTCAGTCAATTAGTGACAACCACCATGCCTCCAGTTAAAGGTGCCGCTCCGCAGTCCCTCGATGACCTGCGGCTGCGCCGCGACCTCGTGGCCAGCCTGGTGCTCCGCACCCTCGCCTTCGCAGACCAGCTGAGCGGCGCGGCCCTGGAGGCGCGCCTCGGGCTGCCCTTCGAGACCATGCAGCCCCTGATCGAGGAGTTCCAGCGCAACCAGCTGATGGACACCAGCGGTTACTCGAGCGAGCCTGGTCTCGAGGGCCGGCCCATCCCGGTGCGGATGAACTACACGGTCTCGAGCGCCGGCCGGCAGCGGGCCTCCGAGCTGGCCGCCGTCGGGACGCGCTACCTGGGACCGTGCCCCGTGCCCTTCGAGGACTACATGGCCCTGGTCACCTCGCAGGTCTCGGACAAGAACCCGGTCACGCTCGACGCGCTCAAGCGCGCGCTCGGCAACCTCGAGCTCGAGCCCAACGTGGTCGAGCAGATCGGCGGCGCCATGGTGTCGCGCGCCTCGCTGTTCATCTTCGGCGCTCCCGGCAACGGCAAGTCCACCATCACCGAGCGGATGGCACTCCTGATGGGCGCCCCCATCGAGGTTCCGTTCGCAGTCGCCGTGGGCGACGAGATCATCCGGTTGGTCGACCCCGTCTATCACCGCGTCGCCGAGGGCCATCAGCCGGCTGACCGCCGCCTCCTCCGCGTGGAGAGGCCGGTGGTCGTGGCGGGCGGCGAGCTCAAGCTGCCCCAGCTCGACCTCACCTACGACGCCACCAACCGGTACTACGAAGCGCCTCTGCAGTGGAAGGCGAACGGCGGCGTGCTGGTGATCGACGACTTCGGCCGCCAGGAGGTCGCGCCGATGCGCCTCTTGAACCGGTTCATCGTGCCGATGGAGAAGAAGATCGACTACCTCGACCTGGCGGCTTCGGGCCGCAAGATCGAGCTGCCGTTCCTCTGCCAGATCGTGTTCTCGACCAACCTCTCGCCCAGCGAGCTGGTCGACGAGGCCTTCCTACGCCGGATGGCCTACAAGATCGGCATCGGCAATCCGTCGCCCGAGGCCTACGGCCGGATCCTGCGCTACGAGTGCGATCGCAATGGCGTGCCGTACGACGAGCGCGCGGTCGGGTACCTGCTGACCCTCTACTCGAACAAGCCCCTGCGCGGGTCGCACCCGAAGCAGCTGGTCGCGCGCCTGGTCGACCTGGCCGCCTTCCGCGGGGAAGCGCCCCGGCTGACGCCGAGCTCCATCAAAGAGGCGTTCGACGCCTGCTTCAACCCGGCCCTCGGTGGCCTGGACGAGGAAGACTGGGCTAAGCCGGCGACGCTGTCGGGGTAGCCAGGATCACGGCGGCATCCGCCGCGCGCGTCACTGCCAGACGCCGTCGAGGCGCTGGCGCCAGGACTCCAGGTCCGCGTACTCCCCGCGTACCTCCGCCGGGAGCAGCTCGGCGATGCGCACCATGATTGCGTCGGAGGCTTCTTGGTTCGTCACGCGCCGGCCGTCGGGCCGGTGTTTCGCGAGATGAAACGGGGCGCCGAAATGCAGCTCCACCGGACCGCGGCGCGGCAGCGTGGTGCCGGCCGGGAAGATGGCACGCGTCCCGATCAGCGCCACAGACTGGACGGCCACCCCTGACTGCAGGGCCAGGAAGCCCGCCCCCGGCTCTGCGCGCTTGAGCCCACCCTCGCGGACCCGCGTCCCCTCCGGATACATGATCAGCGACTCACCGCCGCGCAGGATCGCCAGCGCGCGGCGTATCGCCGTGCGATCCGCGGTGTGCCGCACGACCGGGAAGGCGTGATAGGCGCGAAAGATCACTCCCCGGATGTCGCGGAACCATTCCGCCTTGGCCATGCTCCAGCTGTCCGAGCGCGGCAGGAAGCCGGGCACCATCGGCGGGTCGACATTCGAGGAGTGGTTGGCGCAGACCATCAAGCCGCCGCGTCGAGGCACCAGCTCGCGGCCTTCCATGTGAAAGAGCCGGCCGAGGTAGACGTAGACGATCGCTCGCAGGAGCCAGCGCATGAAGGCGTAGATCACGACGCTGCGCCGATCCGCCGCAGGAGCAGATCGACGACCTCGTCGAGGCCGAGGCCGTCGGTGTTGATGACGTCCGCGTCGGCCGCTGGACGCAGCGGCGCCACCTTGCGCTCGGAGTCGAGGCGATCGCGGGCCGCCACCTCGGCCAGGAGCGCGGCCTCGTCCGCCGCCTCCCCTCGCCGCCCGTACTGGGCCGCACGCCGCCGCATCCGCTCGTCCAGGCTGGCGGTGAGGAAGAACTTGAAGTCAGCCCCGGGGAAGATCACGGTGCCGATGTCCCGTCCCGCCATCACGACGCCATGCTCGCCCAGCCCGCGCTGCTGTGGAACCAGGGCCTCGCGGACGCCGGGCACCGCGGCCACGGCGGACACGGCGCGGCCGACGTCGCCGTCGTAGAGCCGGCCGGTCAGCTCCTGGCCATCCGCCCGTACATCCTCCCCGTGAACCTCCACCGCGGTGGACTCGGCCAGCGAGGTCAGCGCCGCCTCGTCGTCGACGGCGATGCCCCGGTCGAGGGCCAGCCTGGTCAGGGCGCGGTAGAAGAGGCCGCTGTCGACGAACGGTAGGCCCAGAGCCTCGGCCACGCGGCGGCCGATCGCGGACTTGCCGCTCGCGACCACGCCGTCGATGGCCACGATCACTCCGGCGGGGCCCCGCTGGCGATTCGGCGTCCAGGCGCTCCAGGTGCCAGGCGCGGCCGAGCACGCGACTGAGCGCACTCGTGTGCGTGAAGGAGCGCGCGGAGGACGCAACACCGCAGATGGACCGTCTGGGCGACGAAGGGCAGCGCCGCCTCCGCCGGAGGGATCGTGCTGATCACAGGCCAACCGCCTGGCGCAACGCTCTGACCTCGGGCTCACGGAGCCGGTGCAGGTCGCCGGCCCGCAAGCGCCCGAGCTTGATCGGGCCGAACGACGTACGCGCCAGCTCGCGCGCGGGGTGCCCGACGGCCTCCAGCATCCGTCGCACCTCGCGGTTGCGGCCCTCGGTGAGGACAAGACGCACTACGGCGCCGCCGGCCGCCCGGTCGACTACCTCGGCCTCCGCGGGGGCGGTCACGCCGTCCTCAAGCGGCACGCCGTCGCGCAGCCGGCGCAGGTCGCGCTCGTCCGGCATGCCGCGGACGACGGCCAGGTACTCCTTCGGCACCCCGTAGCGCGGGTGCGTCAGCCGGTGCGCCAGCTCGCCGTCGTCGGTCAGCAGCAGTAGCCCCGACGAGTCGTAGTCGAGGCGGCCCACGGCCATCAGCCGCCGCTGCTCGCCGTGCGCGCGCAGGAGGTCGGCGACGGTCGGCCGGCCTTCCGGGTCGGACTCGGTGACCATCACTCCCACGGGCTTGTGGAGCGCCAGGTGCCGGTGGCCCAGCAGCGGCCGGACCGCACGGCCGTCCACGGTCACGCTGGCGGACTCGGGATCGATCAGCGTGCCGGTCGGCGGTGGCCGCCGACCGTCGACGAGGACGGCGCCCGCCGCGATCAGCCGATCCGCCTCGCGCCGGGAGGCCACCCCCGAGCGCACCAGGTAGCGGTTCAGCCGCTCGATTCCGGCAACTCCGCTGGGGCTGCGCCGGCCTGGAAAACGCTCCGCAGCGCCTCCGGCACCGGCAGGTCCTCGAGGCTGCGCAGGCCCAGGACCTGCAGGAAGCGCATCGTCGTGCCATAGAGCTTCGCCTGCCCGGGACCGGGAGCGCGGCCGACCTCGGTCACGAGGTCGCGGAGCTCGAGGTTCGCCAGCACGGTCTCGCAGCCGACGCCGCGCAGCTCTTCCACGCGCCCACGGGTGACCGGCTGCTGGTACGCCACGATCGCGAGGGTCTCATAGGCGGCGGGGCTGAGCCGGCCCGTGACGTCCGGCCGGAGGGCTCGACGCACGTACTGCGACTGCTCCGGTCGAGTCACGATCTGGACGTCGTCGCCCATCCGCTGGACCATCACGCCGCGATCCTTGAGCGACTCGTCGAGGGCGGAGAGGGCCTGGCTGAGCAGCGCCTTGTCCGCTCCGGTGGCCGACTGGAGCTCGCGCAGCCGCAGCGGCCGGTGGGAGGCGAAAAGGATCGCCTCCAGCGCGACCGCGATCTCCGCCGCGGTCACCGCGCCTCGACCAGGATCGATCCGAACGCCTCCTTCTGCCGGACGCGCACGGCTCCCCGGCGGAGGAGCTCGAGCAGAGCCACGAACGTGACCACCGCCTCGAGCCGGTCCTCGCTCTCGAGCAGCAGCTCCACGAGGTCGACGGCGCCTTGCGCCAGGCGCTGCTCCAGCAGCTCGAGCTTCTCGGCCAGGGTCCAGGAGCGCCCTGTGACCACGACCGGCCGCGGCGGGATGCGGGCCAGCACGCTCTGGAACGCGACCACGAGGTTCGTGAGCTCCAGCGGCTCCTCCTGGCCCTCAGCCTCGATGGTCCGCGGGCCGGCGGGAAACGCGTAGGGCTCCGTCTGCGCCCGTTCCATGAGGCTCTCCGCCATCTCCTTGTACAGCCGGTATTCCTCCAGACGCCGCCGTACGTCCTCCTCCCAGCCGAGGAGGTCCGTCTCCTCGCCGTCGGGCTCGGCGTCCGGGAGCAGCACGATCGACTTCAAAAGGAGCAGGCGCGCGGCCATCCAGAGGAAGTCCGACATTTCCACTGGGTCGGGGCTCTCGAGCTCGGCCACGGCCTGCAGGTACGCGTCGGTGAGCTCGCTGAGCCGGACCTGCAGGAGGTCGACCTGCTCGCGCTCTGCCAACCCGAGCAGCAGCTCGAGCGGGCCTTCGAACACCGGCGTGGCCACGTCGAGGCGCGCGCTGCCGCCGGGCGTCTCCATCCCGCCGAGATGATATCGGGGGATGGCGCGAGGTCTGGTCGGTCTGGCGATCGCCGTTGTGCTGGTGGGCTGTTCGAGCGCGGGCGGGGCAGCCGCGCGGCGGGGCGTGGTGATCCCTCGGCCGGCGTCGCCGGTCGTCGCGGCCCCCGCCCCGGCCGGCGCCATTCTTACGATCGCGGACGTCGGCCTGCCCCTTGTGGTCGCGGCCGACGACGTTCCCGCCCAGCTGGCCGCCAACGAGGTGCCAGACGCCGCCGACGCCTTACGGCTGTACGAGTCGTGGGGTTGGATCGACGAGTCGACGCGGCATTTCGCCGGCGGCGGCGCCGCCGTCGACGTGACCGTGCTGGAGACGCTGCGGGCGAGCGGCGCGCAGGCCGCCTTCGCCTTCTGGTCGGCGCGGCTCTCGGGCTCCTGCCCGGCCACGGTCGCGCCGGTCGACGAGTGCGCGCTCGGCCAAAGCGGGGCTGGGTCGATGGTGGTCGCCCGGCTGGGCGCGGCCGTTTTCGAGATCACCGCCGCCGGGGCGGACGCCTCCCACCTGGCGGCCCTCCAGGCGAGGCGGCTGGCGCTCTAGCGGAGGTCCACCTGCTTAAAGCGCTCGAAGCCGCCGGTGCGGCGCCACCGCTGGCGGAGGGCCGGCGCATAGCGGGTCTGCGAGCGATGCTCCAACCGGGCGTCGATCTTGCGCTCCAGCACGGAGGCGACATCGACGACGAGGTCGGGATCCGGCCCGCCGAAGCACCAGGCCTCGGCGGTCTCGTGCGCGTCCAGCCCCGGGGTCGGAAAGGAAAGGCGGTCGCGTGCGCACGGCCAGGCGGCGTCCAGCGCCACCCGGCCCACGACGCGGTGGTCCGGGTGCTGGCGGTAGCCGGGCAGCGGATCGAAGGTCAGCAGCACCTGGGGGCGAGTAAGACGGATCTCCCGCACGAGCGCGCCGCGCAGGCCGAGCGAGTCGACCACCTCTGCGTCGAGCTCCCGCAGAAAGCGGACCTCAGCCGCGCCCAAGACGACCGCCGCGCGCCGCTGCTCCTCCTCCCGCAGCTCGACCATGTCGGCTTGGGAAAGCTTCGGATCGCGAGCCCCCTTGTCGCCCGACGTGACGAGCACGAAATCCACGGCGACGCCGCGGTCCGTCAGCAGCAGCACAGTGCCACCGCAGAAGAACTCGATGTCGTCCGGGTGCGCGACGATGCATAGCGCTCGCTTGATCCGGCGGTCGCCGGGCCCGCTGAAGGGCTTGGAGCGCGGCACTTTCAGACCGCCGCGTCGAGCAGCTCGTGGGCGCGGGCGAGGGCCTTCTCGGTGACGCCGCCGCTCATCATCCGGGCCAGCTCGGTCGCCCGATCGGACGCGGTTCGCAGCTCTCGTACGGACACCAGGTTGCGTCCCTCGGCACCGGCCGACTTCTCGACGAGCAGGTGGTGATCCGCGAAGCAGGCGACCTGCGCCAGGTGCGTCACGACCAGCACCTGCCGCCGGCGCCCGAGGGCCTTCAGCCGCAGCCCGACCTGCAGCGCCGCCTCGCCGCCGATGCCCGCGTCGACCTCGTCGAACACCAACACGGGCAGCCGATCCGACTCCGCGCCCGCCGACTTGATGGCCAGCATGACCCGCGACAGCTCACCGCCCGAAGCGACCCTGGCCAGCGGCAGCAAGGGCTCGCCGGGGTTGGCGCAGAAGAGCATCTCCGCGGCTTGGGCGCCGTCGGACGTGATGTCGTCCAGCCCCCGCAGCGAGATCTCGAACGTCGCTCCGGCCAGGAGCAGGCCCTGCAGCTCGGCCTGCACCGCCGCGGCGAGGCCCGCGGCCGCGGCCGTGCGGACTGCGGTGAGCTCGGCGGCAACGTCCTCCAGGGCTTTGCGGGCGGCGCCAACCTCGCCTTCGGCCGCGGCCACCGCCGAGTCCAGGTCGTCGACCTGCTCGAGCTGCAGGGCCAGCTGGTCGCGCTCGTCGATCGCCGCGTCGATCGACCCGCCGTACTTCCGCTTGATCGCGTCGAGCTGGGCCAGCCGCGACTCCAGCGCCTCCAGCCTCGCCGGGTCCGAGTCGATAGTCTCGGCGTAGTGGCGGAGCTCGCCCGCGGCATCCGCGAGCTCGTCGGAGAGGCCCTCCAAGCGCCCTGCCAGTGACTCCAGGCGGGGATCGAGGCCCGCGGCCTGGCGGATGCGTCCGGCGGCCGCGGCAGCGCCGTCGTCAGCTCGCAGTGATTCCAGGGCCTCGGCCGAGAGCTCACCGAGTCGGACCGCGTGCCGCGCGGCGCCCCGTTCCGCCGCCAGCTCCTCGTCCTCGCCAGCACGCAGCGCCGCCCCGCGCAGCTCTTCGAGCTGGAAACGAAGGTGATCCTGCTCGCGCAGGCCGCGCGCCCGTAGGCGCTCGAGATCCTCGAGGCGCCGGCGGGCGGCGACCCACTCCGCATGGCCGACGGCCACGCGAGCCCGCAGCTCGAGAGCGCCGGCGTGGGCGTCGAGAGCGAGGGTCTGCGCCTGCTCGTCCAGCAGCGCCTGGTGCTCGTGCTGGCCGTGCACTCCCACGAGCAGGCGCCCGAGCTCGCGCAGCTGTCCGGGCGCGGCCTGCCGCCCGTTGACGCGCGCCGAACCTCGCCCCCCTACTTCGCGGCGCAGCGTGAGCTCACCCACACCCTCGAAACCCAACTGAGCGGCGGCGGCGGCGACCACCGGCAGACCGGAGACGTCGAAGACCGCTTCCACGACCGCGCTTTTCGTGCCGAACCGAACTTGCTCGACGCTGGCTCGCGCTCCGAGCGACAGTGCCAGGGCGTCGACGATCAAGGATTTGCCGCTGCCGGTCTCGCCGGTCAGCAGGTTGAGCCCGGGCCCGAGCGAAACCTCGGCCTCCGCGACCAGCGCCAGGTCGCGGACTCGGAGCTTGGTCAGCACTGGCGGCTAGCGCTCGCCGGGATCCGGAACCAGGGGCGCCCCCCAGCCGAGCTTTTCGCGCAGCACCCGGTAGAAGTTCTCGGGCGGGCCGAGACGGACCACCTTGAGCAGCTTCGGATAGGCGTCGACCAGCAGCTTGTCACCCGGTTTGAGCTTGCCCCGCGCCGTGCCGTCGATCGAGATCGCGGCGATGTCGCGCGGCACGCTGATCGTGAGCAGGCCCGGTGAGAAGACGATGGGCCGGACGGTCAGCGCGAACGGGTTGATAGGCACGAAGACCAGGTCGGCGAGCGTCGGCTCGAGGATCGGCCCGCCGACGGCGAGCGAGTACGCCGTCGACCCGGTGGCGGTCGCGACCATGGCCCCATCGGCGTCGATCGTGCCGACGTCCTGGTTGTCGATGGCGACCTGCAACCGGACGAGGCGCGCCTCCAGCCCGCGCTGGACGACGACCTCGTTCAGGCCCAGGCCCCGCTGGGTCCGCTTGCCGTCCCGCTCTACCGCGACCTGGACCAGGCGCCGCTCCTCGAGGCGGTAGTCGCCGTCCAGGAACCGCGTAAGCCCCTCGCGAAGGCCGTCGGAGTCGACCTCGGTGAGAAAGCCGAGGCGGCCGAGGTTGACGCCCAGCACGGGCACGCCAAAAGGAGCGGCCATCCTGGCCCCGTGGAGAAACGTTCCGTCGCCGCCCAACGTCAGCAGCAGCCGCGACGACGCCAGGTCGCCGCCGCCGAGGCCCCGCGGACTGGTCTCGCGCAGGATCTCCCAGTGCGGCACGCCGCGCTGCTCGAGGAGGCGGCGGATCTGGTCCAGCCGACGGTGCGCGCGGTCCACCTGCGGGTGGAAGAGCATCCCGATCGCTTCAGGCATCCACTTCCCTCCGGCGGACCAGGTGGAAGAAGATCTCGCGGTTGCCTTCCGTGCCTGGCAGCGCGGACGGCGCTTCGGCCACGACCTCGAGCGCATGGGCCGCGCACCAGCCGCGAAAGCGTTCCGCAGCCGCTGCGATGGCCGCCTCGTCACGCACGACCCCGCCCTTGCCCACCTCGCTCCGGCCGACCTCGAACTGGGGCTTGAAAAGCACCACCAGGTCTGCGTCCGGGGCGGCGGCGACGACCGCCGGCAGCACCTTGTCCAGGCCGATGAAGGAGACGTCGACCACAACCAGCGTCACCGGCTCCGGGAAGGGCTCCAGGTTGCGGGCGTTGACACGCTCCTGCAGCACGACGCGGGGATCCTGGCGCAGCTTCCAGTGCATGAGTCCGCGCCCGACGTCGACCGCGTACACCCGCAGCGCCCCGCGCTGCAGGAGGACGTCCGTGAACCCGCCGGTCGAGGCCCCGATGTCCGCGCAGACCCGGGATTGGGGCGAGACGCCGAAGGCGTCGAGCGCGCCTGCCAGCTTGAAGCCGCCGCGACTGACGTAGGGCGGCGGTTCGACCACCTCCAGCGGCTGATCCACCGCCACGCGCCGATCGGGCTGGCGGACGGTCTCGCCTGCCACCCGGACACGGCCGGCGAGGATGAGCGCCTGCGCCTGGTTCCGCGATTCGGCAAGTCCCGCTTCCGCCAAGGCTTGGTCCAGGCGAGTCACGGCCTGTCGATCACAGGGTGAAGGCGAAGCCCGCCGCCACGCCGACGGCGGCGCCCGCGAAGACCTCGACGGGCGTGTGACCGAGCAGCTCGCGCATCCGGTGCTCGCCAAGCCCGCGGTGCTGGAAGAAGTCGTCGATCATGCGGTTCAGGACTGCCGCCTGCTGCCCCGCCGCGCGCCTGACACCGGCGGCGTCATACATGACCACGAGGGAGAAGATAAGCGCGAGGGCGAACAGCGGCGATGAGAGCCCGTTAAGGCGCCCGATCGCGGTCGTGAGGCCGATGACCATCGCCGAGTGCGAGCTCGGAAAGCCGCCCATCGAGGCCAGCACGCGAAAGTCCACCCGCCGGCGGCGGTAGGAGTAGAAGACGAGCTTGGTCACCTGGGCCACCGCCCAGGCGGCCAGGGCCGGCGCGATGTAGCTCAACCCGGCTGAGTGTGCTCCAGGCGCGTCGCCAGCTCAGCGAGCTTGCCTTCGGCCTCCTCCGCGAGCCGGTGCGCCTCCTCGTAGGCGTCCACCAGCTGGTCGAGAGGGGCGCGCCCGTCGGCGAGCTTCACGATCGCCCGCTCCAACTGGTCGAGCAGCACGTCCAGGCCGGGCCGCTCAGCCTCGCTCACGGGCGGGTCGCGACCCGGCCGAGGATGCCGTTGACGAAGCGGCCGGCATCGTCGCCCGAAAAGGTCTTGGCCAGCTCGATCGCCTCGTTGATGGCGGCCTTCTCTGGGACCTCCCGCCGCAGTGCGATCTCGAAGATCGCGATCCGCAGGATGATGCGCTCCACCTTGGCCATCTGGTCGAGCCGCCAGTGCTCGGAGGTCTCCGCGTTCACCGCGTCCAGCTGATCGCG
>DASUWK010000020.1:0-2463 GCA_036378435.1 Candidatus Dormiibacterota bacterium
GGCGGCCAGCGCCCGGGCCTCCTCCGCCGGCAGCAGCGTCAGCTGCAGCAGGAAGCGCTCCACGTCCGCGTCGGGGACGTTCATCCAGTACTGGAAGAACTGGTACGGCGAGGTGCGGTCGGCGGCGAGCCACACCGCGCCCTCCTCGCTCTTGCCGAACTTCTTGCCGTCCGAGCGGAGCACCAGCGGCCAGGTGAAGGCGTGCACGTGGCCGCCGGCGGCGCGCCTGATCAGGTCCACGCCGGCCAGCAGGTTGCCCCACTGGTCGGAGCCGCCGATCTGGAGCTCCACGTCGTGCGTCGTGAACAGGTGCCGGTAGTCGTTGGCCTGCAGCAGCTGGTAGCTGAACTCGGTGAACGAGATGCCGTTCTCGCTCTCCAGGCGGGCCTTCACCGACTCGCGGGCGATCATCTGGTTCACGTTCGCGTGCTTGCCGACGTCGCGCAGGAAGTCGAGGAGGCTCACCGGCCCGGTCCAGTCGAGGTTGTTCACCAGCCGGACCCGCGAAATGCGCTCGATCTGCCGGGCGATGCGCTCGTTGTTGCGCGCCAGCGTCTCGGCGTCCAGCAGGTTCCGCTCCTTGGACCGGCCGCCCGGGTCGCCGATCATGCCGGTCGCGCCGCCCGCGAGGGCGATCGCGTTGTGCCCGGCGTCGGCGAACCGCCTGAGCACGAGCAGGCCGATGAGGTTCCCCACGTGCAGGCTGTCCGCGCTCGGGTCGCAGCCGTAGTAGAGGCCGACAGGACCCTCATTGATGCGCGCGCGCAGCGCGGCGCGGTCGGTGCTGTCCTGCACGAGGCCGCGTGCCTCGAGGTCGGCGAGAAGGTCCACGTCTGTAATCGTGTCACACCGGCGGCAGTGCGCTGGCCATCCGGCGTCCGCCCGGGGCGCGGGCCGAGAGGCTCTCCACCAGCGTGGTCAGCACCGCCTTGACCGAGCTGAGCTGGCGGGCATCGCACAGCAGCGTCGGGACGCCCGGGTCGAGGTCGAGCGCGACGCGGACCTCTTCCGGGTCGTAGTGCGGCGCGTCGTCGAAGCAGTTGACGGCGACGACGAACGGCAGCGAGCGCGTCTCGAAGTAGTTCACGGACGGGAAGCAGTCCCTGAGCCTGCGGACGTCGGCGAGCACCACGGCGCCGAGCGCGCCGTAGGCCAGCTCGTCCCACATGAACCAGAACCGCTCCTGGCCGGGCACGCCGAACAGGTAGAGCACCAGGCGCTCGCTGATCGTGATGCGGCCGAAGTCCATCGCGACGGTGGTCGTCGTCTTGGCCCCGACGCCGCGCAGGTTGTCGAGCCCGGCTCCGGCGCTGGACAGGCGCTCCTCTGTCAGCAGCGGGCGCACCTCGCTGATGGTGCTGACCAGCGTCGTCTTGCCGGCGCCGAAGCCGCCCGCGATGAGGATCTTGTGCGCGGCGAGCACCGAGGCGTCGGCGTCGTCAGAGCGCGCGGAGCCCATTGAGTATCTCCTTAAGCACGTCGTTGCCAGGCAGCTGGACGGCGGGCCTGTTCCGCACCACCCGCACCGCCTCCTGGAGGATCAGGTCGGCGAGCAGCACCCGCACCACGCCCACCGGCAGCGCCGTGTCGGAGGCGATGTCGGCCACCGTCACCGGCCGCTGGCACAGGCGGAGGATCTTGCGGTGCTCCGGGGTCCGCCTGATCAGGTCGTCGGCGACCCCGCTGTCCTTGCCGATGGCGACGACCACGGCGACCAGGTCGAGCACCTCGCCGTCGGCAGGCTCCGTCCGGCCGCCGGTCACCGCGTACGGGCGGACCACCGGTCCCAGGTCCCTGCGGACCCACTTGCCGTCCCGGTCCGGCACCGTGATCACTCCGCCTTGGTGCCGGGCAGCGGGAACCTGGGGTGCGACATCAGGTGCGGCTTGGCGCGCTTCGCCAGCATCGCCATCTCGTACGCGACGTGGCCGGCATCGGCGTTCGGCGGGCAGAGCGCGGCGAGGCAGCTGCCTTCGCCGGCTGCGATGACGAACAGCAGGCCCTTTTCGAGCTCGACGATCGTCTGCCGCACTCCCCCGACGTTGAAATGGTCGCCGGCGCCGGTGGCCAGGCTCTGCATGGCCGCCGCGACCGCCGACAGGTGCTCAGCGTCTTCCCTGCTGAGGTCTCTGGACGCGGCGATGAGCAGGCCGTCACGGGACAAGATCACGGCCTGCCGGAAATCCTCGACCCGCGAGGTCAGGTCGTCGAGCAGCCAGGCGAGGTCTTTTCCGCCGGCCGCGTCAGCCTCAGCCATCACATCTCTCCCTCGCGCTCGCGCTCGTGCCATGCCGTGCCGTCTTGCGGCGCGGCGTCGAGTTCCGTGTCGTCGGCCTCCCGGCTTCGCTGCCAGCTGCTCTGCAGGGACGAGAAAAGGCTCCGCGCGTGCTCAGGCGCCGGCGCCTCGGGCGGCAGGTGCGTGGCCGCGGGTCCCGCCATGCCGGCCGCCGCGTGCGCACCGCC
>DASUWK010000021.1:0-18874 GCA_036378435.1 Candidatus Dormiibacterota bacterium
TCTTGTCAAGCTAATCCCCGGACAGACCACTAGGCTTCGCTGACGTGACCACCGCGGTCCACGGCGGCGCGTACATCGACCCGGCGAGGGGCGACGTCGTGCGCGGCGGCGTCACAGTGCTGATCGAAGACGGCCGCATAGTCGCCCGCGGCCCCCGCGACCAGGTGCACGTGCCGGCCGGCGCGATCCAGGTCGACGCCGGCGACCTGACACTCCTGCCCGGGCTGATCGACTGCCACGTCCACCTCTGCGTCGCCGGCGACGGCGTGAACATCCCTGAGAAGGTGATGACCCCGCCGACGCAGCTCTTCCTCCAGTGCGTGCCGGCGTGCAAGGCGACGCTCGAGGCCGGCTTCACCGCGGTCCGAGACGCGGGCGGCACTCCCAACGGCGTGCGGAGAGCAGTGGAGCGCGGCTACTTCCCCGGCCCACGGATGCGCATGGCAATCCAGATCCTGAGCCAGACCGGCGGCCACGCCGACGATCACTTCCCCTGCGGTGCGCAGCTGCCGCTGGTAGCCCAGTTCGACGTTCCGCCGTCCGTGGTCGACGGCGTGGAACCGATGCGCAAGCGGGTCCGGGAGCTGATCCAGCTCGGCGCCGACTGGATCAAGCTCTGCACCTCGGGAGGCGTCCTCTCGCCCGGCGACGCGCCACACCACGCCACCTTCACGGTCGACGAGATCCGCACGGCGGTGGAGGAGGCGGCCACCCAAGGACGCCAGGTGATGGCGCACGCCCAGGCGAACGCGGGCATCAAGAATGCGCTGCGGAGCGGGGTCAAGACGATCGAGCATGGGATCTGGCTCGACGGTGACGCGATCGAGCTGATGCTCGATGGTGACCGCCGGCTCGTGCCCACGCTGATCGCCCCGCTCTGGGTCATCCGGCACGCGGAGGCGGGCAAGATGCCCGCCTATGCGGCGGAGAAGTCGCGCCAGGTCATCGAGGACCACAAGGAATCGATCCGGCAGGCCATCGAGGCGGGCGTGAAGATCGCGTTCGGGACTGACACTGGAGTGGGACCGCACGGTTCCAACAACGAGGAGTTTCGCCTGCTGCGTCAGCTCGGGATGTCGCCGCTGGAGTGCATCCGCTCGGCCACCACGGTGGCCGCGGAGACGATCGGGCTAGCTGGTCAGGCCGGAACCCTGGCGGAAGGCGCCTTCGGCGACCTCATCGGCGTTGACGGCGATCCGCTCGATGACGTGGGCGCCATCGCGAACGCGGCCAATGTGAAGCTCGTGGTCAAAGGCGGCGAGGTCTTCAAGAACTCGACGCTGCACTGATGTCCAGGACGCGGTAGCCGCGCTTGGAGGCCAGCCGGGCCACCTCGAAACCCTCGCTCTCGAGCCAGGCCGCCAGCGAGTCCGAGCCGAGATGCCGCTGCACGACGAGGTAGGCGTGGCCCTGCGGCGCCAGCCGTTCCAGCCATTCGAGCAGCAGCCCGTGCAGCGCCGCTTTACCGACCCGCACGGGCGGATTCGAATAGATGGCCGCGAAGCGCACCTCGGGGGGAACGTCCACAGGTGCGCCCGCGTGGAGGTTGGCGCAGCCGCAGAGGTACGCGTTCTCCCGGGTCAGCTCCACCGCCCGCGTGTTGACGTCGACCGCCCACACGCGCGCCTTCGGCGCTCGGCGGGCGAGCGTGACGGCGATCGGGCCGTAGCCGCAGCCCAGGTCGAGCAGGTCGACCGCGCCGTCCGGCGGATGCGGAGCTTCATCGAGGAGCGCGACCGTGCCCGAGTCGACGCGTTCGCCGGCAAAGACCCCACGGTCCGTCCACAGGTCGACGTCGACGCCGGACACGCGCAGCCGGACTAGGTGGCGCTCCGAGGGAGCGTCCGGGGTGGGTGAGAAGTAGTGCGATCCGCTCTCGCTCACGGCCCCACGCTACATTGACCGTGGGATGAGGACGATCTCGCAGGGGCTGCGCTGGCGCGCCCGGCGCCATCCTGACCTCGAAGCGCTCTGGTACCGGGGCCAGAGCACGACGTACGGGCAGTTGGACCAGCAGGCGTCGGCGCTTGCGGCCGGCCTCATCCGCGAGCTGGACCTGACACCTGGCGACCGTGTCGCGGTCCTGGACAAGAACACGGCGCACGCCCTCGAGCTCATGCTCGCCCTGGACCGCGCGGGGGTCGTAGCCGTGCCCGTCAACTGGCGGCTCACCGCGTCCGAGGTGGCCACCGTCGTCAATGATGCGGAGCCGGTCGCGCTCGTGGTGGACGAGGAATTCAGGCAGAGCGCCGACCAGGTCGCATGTCGCGTCATGGGCTTCGACGAGCTGCCGCGCGACGCTGACGCAGGCGATCCTCGACGTGACGCGGAAAACTCGGTGACCTGGCAGCTCTACACCTCGGGCACGACGGGCCTGCCGAAGGGCGCGATGCTGACCAATCTCAATCTCAACACCCTCACCGGGTCCCTGCTCTTCGAGATTCCGGAGCTCCGCGAGGGCGGTCGCTCTCTGGTTGCCATGCCGCTTTACCACATCGGTGGTTGCGGCTGGGCCCTCGCCTCCATCCTCTGCGGCTCTACGGCGGTGATCGTGCGCGAGTTCCTGCCGCAGGAAGTCCTCAAGATCCTGGCGGAGCAGAGGGTGGACACCGCCTTCCTGGTGCCGGCCGCCCTGCTCTTCCTGACCTCCATGCCCGAGGCGCAGACCACGGACTTCTCGAACCTCAAGAACGTCGCTTACGGCGCCTCGCCGATCTCACCCGAGATCCTGAAGCGCTCGATCGACACCTTCAAGTGCCGCTTCACCCAGCTCTACGGCCTCACCGAGACGACCGGTGCCGCGGTCGCCCTCACCTTCGAGAACCACGAGGGCGAGAGGCTGCTGTCGGCCGGCCGTCCGATGTACGGCGTCGACGTCCGCGTCGTCGATCCCGACGACAAGGAGGTCCCCGCCGGGGAGATCGGCGAGATCGTGATCCGGGCCCCGACGGTGATGCAGGGCTACTGGCGCCGCGACGAGGACACCAAGGCGACCATCCGCGACGGCTGGTTTCACTCGGGCGACGCCGGCACCATGGACGCCGACGGCTTCGTCTACATCAAGGACAGGATCAAGGACATGATCGTCTCGGGAGGGGAGAACGTTTACCCAGCCGAGATCGAGGCGGTCCTCGCCGGGCACCCGGACGTGGCCGACGTCGCCGTGATCGGCGTTCCCGACGACCAGTGGGGCGAGACGGTGAAGGCCCTGGTCGTCGCGAAGGACGGCGCCACGCCCGACGGCGACGCGATCATCGACTGGGCGCGGGAGCGGTTGGCCGGCTTCAAGCGGCCGCGGTCGGTGGACTTTGTCGAGACGATCCCGCGCAACCCGAGCGGCAAGATCCTGAAGCGCGAGCTGCGCGAGCCGTATTGGGCCGGCAAGACCCGCAGAGTGTCATAGAGCAGTTCCGTAACGCTTCACCGTCTTCCCGCGGTCCTACTATTAACCATGGTTCCCAGGCTTGATCTACGCCCGCTCCCGACGCTCGCTGCTTCGGCTGGCGGCCGCGACGGCCGCTCTTGCGATGGCGTGCGCGGGCGCCGTCGCGGGCCTGGTCCTGACGCACGCTCCCAGCCTCTGGATCTCCGGCCCCGCCGGGTTGGCGGCCGGTGGCCTGGCGGCCAGTGGTTGGCTCGGCTGGCGGGCCCGGCGGCTGCGCTCGGCCCAGCTCTGCCTGTTCCGGGACCGGCTGCTCGTAGTGCAGGCGCGGCGGGCGACGCCAGTGCTGTGGGAGCGGATCGGGGCCGCTACGCTGGCCGTCGGCGGCTCCGTGCGCTGGGCCGCAGCCGGCGGCGAGGTGCGGCTGAGCGACACGCTGACGCTCGAGCTGGACGCGAGGCGCCGGGTGACGATGCGGCCCCGCGAGTTCGGCCTCGAGCCGGCCGCGTGCCGCGACCTGATCCTGCGCTACCGCGACGACCGGGAGGCGCGCTCGCGGCTGCCCGAATTCGACTCGATGCTCGATCTCCGCGGGCGACCGGTGCAAGCCGGTGAGCTCAAGCGCTCCATCCGCTGACCTGAGCCTCGACTCGCTTCGCGGCCGCGACTACCTGCACGTGCGGGATCTGACCGCGGAGGAGCTCGCCGCCGTGCTCGACCTCGCGCTGGCGATCAAAGCCGGCGGATACCGGGGCCGGCCCCTTCAGGATCGCCATGTCGCCATGCTGTTCCAGCGCCCGTCGCACCGGACCCGGGTCTCGTTCGAAGTCGGGATCGGGCGGCTGGGCGGCCGCTGGACCACCCTCAGCGAGCAGGACGTCCAGCTCGGCGTGAGGGAGTCGGTGGCGGACGCGGCGCGTGTTCTGGACCGCTATGTGGACCTGATCGTCGGGCGGCTGAAGAGCCAGGCCGCCCTCGACGAGCTGGCTGGGGCGGCCGACGTCCCGGTGGTGAACGCGCTCACCGAGGAATCCCATCCGTGCCAGATCCTCGCCGACCTGCTGACGCTGCGGGAGATCAAGGGCCGCCTGGACGGCGTTCGTCTGGCCTACGTCGGCGATGGCAACAACATCTCGAACTCGCTGGCCGAGGCGGCGCAGCTCACCGGACTGGACCTCGTCGTGATCGGTCCGCCGGGCTATCATCCCGCCCGGATTCCAAACGGCGTAGAAGTGACGGACGACCTGGCACGAGTTCAAGGCGCGGACGCCGTCTATACAGATGTGTGGGCGTCGATGGGCCACGAGGAAGAGCGCTCGGCGCGGCTGGAAGCCTTTCGCGGCTACCAGGTGAACGCCGAGCTGATGGCCGGCGCCCCGCAGGCGGTGTTCCTGCACTGCCTGCCGGCGCATCGCGGGGAGGAGGTCACCGACGAAGTCATCGACGGACCGGCTTCACGCGTGTTCCAGCAGGCCGAGAACCGCCTCTACGCCCAGATGGCCTTGATGGCCGCGCTGATGGGAGCCGGTAGCTCGGCATGAACATCGAGTACATCCGCCAGGGCATCGAGCTCATCCGGCGAACGGGGCCGATCGAGGTGCTCGACGTCCTGGTCGTGGCCGTGATCATCTACCAGTTCCTCAAGCTCTTCCGCGGCACGCGCGCCACGCAGCTGCTGTTCGGGATCGTACTGCTGGCGGTGCTCGGCGCGATCGCGGTCGCTCTCAACCTGATCCTGCTCAAGTGGCTCTTCGTGAACGCCGGTCCGTACATCGTGTTCGGGCTGCTGGTGCTGTTCCAGCCGGAGCTGCGCCGGGCTCTCGACCAGGTCGGCCGCCTCGGACACCTGAGCCGCCCGCTGGCCGGTTTCAGCCCGCAGGCGCTCACTCGCTCGATGGCCGAGGCCGTGCGGGCCGCAGAGCGGCTCAGCGCGCGCAGGACCGGAGCGTTGATCGCTTTCGAGCGCGAGGTGGGGCTCGAGGACTACGCCGCCACGGGGGTGCGGATAGAGGGCGCGGTCTCCGCCGAGTTCCTGCAGGCGATCTTCTTCCCGAACTCGCCGCTCCACGACGGTGCGGTGATCATCAGGGGGAACCTGATCCTCGCTGCGGGCTGCCTTCTGCCGCTGCCAGAGGAGGGCCAGGTGCGCGAAAGGCTGGGGACGCGCCACCGCGCCGCACTCGGGCTCTCGCAGCTTTCGGACGCGATAGTTCTAGTCGTCAGCGAGGAGACCGGGCAGATCTCCGTTGTCGAGGACGGGCGGATCACCCGCGGGCTGGACGGTGAGGGGCTGCGGCGCCGGCTGACCGGCCCGACACCCGCGCCGCGCCGGCAGGCCGTCACGCGGCCGCTCCTGGGGTGGCTCAAGTGAGCGGCGGCGCTTCGTGGGCCTGGCTCACGGACCACTGGCGCCTGAAGCTGCTGGCGGGTGTACTCGCGGTGATCCTCTTCGGCACCGTGGCCTTCGCCCAGAACCCGATCACCCAGAAGACTTTCTCTGTCCCGATCGATCACTACGCGATCAGCGATCCGAACCTCGCGCTCGTGCGCTACGCCAAGGCGGTCAACGTCCAGGTCGTCGGCCTCTCGAACGCGATCAGCCCCCTGACCAAGGACGACTTCACCGCCACCATGGACCTGAGCAAGGTGACGGCGCCGGACGGCGCGCCGCGGAAGATCCAGGCCAATGTGACGGTGCAGACGCTGGCCCCGGGGGTCACAGTGCAGCAGCCGCCACCGCTGTTCGTGACGATCGACCACCTAGCCTCGCCGCCGGCGGTCCTGCCGATCCGCGTGCTCGACCAGCCGGCGCCCGGCGTGACGATCGACAAGGTGGTCATGAACCGCGCTTCGACCACCGAGCCGGTCAGCACGGTCACGGTGACGGGCCCGGCCAGCATCGTCAACGACCTCCAGCCCTACGTCGATCTGGGTCCGATCGCGGGCGCGGGCGACTTCGTGGACCGGCCGATCAAGTTCCAGGACAGCGCCGGTCACGAGGTCAAGTGGCCGCCACAGACGGTGCCGCTCGCCTCGGTCGACGTCAATTCGGTGGACGTAATCGTGACGGCGCACCAGACCCTGCAGCAGAAGCAGGTGGCGCCGACAGCTTCGCTGACCGGGTCCCCGGCCTGCGGCTACCAGATGCAGAACATCACCTTCAGTCCCCAGTTCGTGACCCTGTCGGCGGACGCGGACACGCTGGCCGGCCTGCCGGGCTCGATCAGCCTGGCGCCGATCGACGTCTCCGGGGCCACCTCTAACGTCGTGTCCCGGGAACGGGTCACCGCGCCGCCCAACACGCAGGTGAGCCCGGTTGTCGTCACCGTCACGATCACGTTCAGGCAGGTGGCGAGCTGCGCTCCGGCCTCACCGGCCGCCACTCCGACGCCCGCGCCCAGCCCTTCGCCCTAGGCGCCCACTCGGACGGTCGGGGGAGCGGTCGGTAACCTTTCCTCCGCGGCAGGCGTTCCCCTGCCAAGGAGGTCCCTAGTGGTCCATTCGGGAAACCGCTCGACAGTGCATCGGCCCGTTTCCGCCGGGCACCCTTTGGGTGCTGAAGCCGGCGTCAGGGGCCCTGGCGCATCGTCGTCACGCACCATTGGGTGCGCTCCTCCTCTCGCCATCCCTTCCTTGGCTCCGGCGGTCCGGGCCGCGCCTTGTCAAGCTAATTCCCGAACGGACCACTAGCAATGTGCGGCATCATCGGCTACCTCGGGCAGCAGGAGGCGACGCCGATCCTGCTGGACAGCTTGAAGCGGCTGGAGTACCGCGGCTACGACTCGGCCGGAGTGGCCGTGCTCGAAGAGGACGGCGGCGGCTCGAGCGTGTCCAAGAGCGAGAAGAAGGTCGACACGCTGATCCAGCAGCTGAGTGAGCGCATGCCCCACGGCCATCTGGGGATCGGACACACGCGCTGGGCGACGCACGGTCGACCGACCGAGGTCAACGCGCATCCGCACGCCGACTGCCACGGCCGCATCCTGGTGGTGCACAACGGGATCATCGAGAACTTCGCCGAGCTCAAGGTCGAGCTCGAGCAGCAGGGCCACGAGTTCATCTCCGACACGGACACGGAGGTCGTCCCGCACCTCATCGAGCAGAACTACCGCGGGGACCTCCTGGCTGCGGTGCGCGCAGCCCTGAAGCGCGTGCGTGGCGCCTATGCGCTGGCCATCTTCTCGCTGGACGACCCCGAGCTCCTCGTTGGCGCGCGCCTGAATGCGCCGCTGGTGGTCGGAGTCGGCCAGAACGAGCACTTCCTGGCCTCCGACATCACCGCGATCATCCCGTACACCAAGCAGGCGATCATCCTCGGCGAGGGCGAGATCGCGGCCATCACGCCGCTCGGCGTCGAGGTCTCGACCATCGACGGGATCTCGGTCGAGGCCAAGGTGATCCACGTCGACTGGGACATCAGCCAGGCTCAGAAGGGCGGCTTCGAGCACTTCATGCTCAAGGAGATCCACGAGGCGCCGGACGCGGCCGCCAACGCGCTGCGCGGCCGGATCACCGACGACGGCCAGGTCACCTTCAACGAGTTCGCGGCCGACGACGAGCGCCTGCGCGAGGTCTCGCAGGTGCGCCTGCTCGGCATGGGCACCTCGCTGCACGCCGCCGTGGTCGGCGAGTACGTCATCGAGGATTGGGCCGGCGTCCCCGCCAAAGCCGAGGACGCTTCTGAGTTCCGCTACCGTCATCCGGCGCTGGGGCCGGGCTCCCTCGCGGTGGCCATCACCCAGAGCGGCGAGACGGCTGACACGCTGGTCGGCCTGCACCAGGCGAAGGAGCGAGGCGCGTTGAGCGTCGCCGTGACCAACGTGATCGCGTCATCGATCGCGCGTGACGCCGACGGCGCCATCTACTTGCACTCGGGGCCTGAGATCGGCGTGGCCTCGACCAAGACCTTCGTCGCCCACCTGGTCAGCCTGTACCTGCTGGCCGGCAAGCTCGCGACCGCGCACAAGCGCTGGCCGCCCGAGCGGCGGCAGGAGCTGGCCCAGATGCTGCGGGCGCTGCCGGACGGTCTGCGCAGGGTGCTCCAGAGCGAAGAGCGCATCGCCGAGCTCGCGCGCAAGTACGCGAACTATCGCGACTTCATGTACATCGGCCGCGGCATCAACCACCCCGTCGCCCTGGAAGGAGCCCTCAAGCTCAAGGAGATCTCCTACGTGCACGCGGAGGGGACCTCGGGCGGCGAGTTGAAGCACGGCCCGATCGCGCTGCTGGATCCTGAGTTCCCCGTGATCGCCGTCTGCACCGAGGGTCCGACCAAGGAGAAGATGGTCAGCAACGTTCACGAGGTGGTTACGCGCGAAGCGCCGGTCCTGGCGCTGGTCACGGAGGGCGACCACGCGCTCGACGACATCGCGACCGACATCCTCGAGATCCCGGCCGGCCCGGAGGCCGCCGGCGCGATCTACAGCACGGTGGCCCTGCAGCTGTTCGCGTATCACCTGGCGGCTCATCTCGGCGCCGACGTGGATCAGCCGCGCAACCTCGCGAAAAGCGTCACCGTCGAGTAGGGCCACGCGCGGCTGCCACTCGCCTCTCGACTGGGCGATTTGCCGACAAATCCCCGCTCTGGGCCCGCCGACACACGCCATTTGTCGGCAAATCGCTAGATTCGGCTGATGCGCCGGATCGGCATCGACATGGTCGAGGTCGCGCGCCTGGAGACAGCTATCCGGCGCTCGGGCGAGGGCTTCCTCAAGAAGGCTTTCACAGCGCGCGAGCTGAAGCTGCTCGGCCAGGATCCCGAACGGCTGGCGGGTCGGTGGGCCGCCAAAGAGGCCGTCATCAAGTGCTTCGACGGCACCGGGTACTGCCTGCCGCGCCGGAAGATCGAGGTGCTGGCCGCCCCCAGCGGGGCGCCCGTCGTGAGGCTGCTGGGCCCGTTGGAGGGCACGACCGCGATGGTCTCGATCACCCACCACGGCGGCATGGCCGTCGCCGCGGCGGAGCTGGACCTGCCCGAGCCGGCGCTGCGCCCGCTCGTTGCCCCGGACGCCGTGCGCATCCCCGAGCGGCCGCTGGAAGCCCACAAAGGCACCTTCGGCACCGCGGTCGTTCTGGCCGGCAGCCTGGGGCTCACCGGGGCGGCCTATCTGACCTCGACCGCTGCCGCCCGCGCCGGCGCCGGCATGGTGCGACTGCTGGTCGCCGAGGGCATCTACCCGATCCTGGCGGCCAAGTGCACGGAGGTCATGGCGACCCCGGTGCCGGAGGTTGCGCCCGGCGCCGTGGGCCACAGCGCCACGGCCGCGGTCCTGCGCCAGCTGGAGACGGCCGCGGCCGCCGTCATCGGCCCCGGGCTCGGCCGTGACAGCTCCACCTGGCGCCTGGTCCTCGACCTGCTGACCCAGCTGAAGGTCCCGGCCGTGCTCGACGCCGACGCGCTCAACGCCCTCGCCGACAACCAGCGCATGTTGAAGCGGATCCAGGGCAACCGCGTGCTGACGCCTCACCCCGGCGAGATGGCCCGGCTGGTTCGCAAACCGGCGACGGACATCCAGTCCGCGCGAGACCAGACCGCTGCCAAGGCTGCCGCCGAGTGGGGCGTGGTGGTCGTCCTCAAGGGCGCGAAGACCGTGGTCGCCGCCCCGGACGGCCGGCTGAGTGTCGACCCCCACGAGGTGCCCGCCCTCGCCTCCGGCGGTACCGGGGACGTGCTCTCGGGCGTCATCGGCGGCCTGCTTGCCCAGGGCCTGGACCCGTTCGAGGCCGCCGTCACCGGGGTGTACGTCCACGCCGAGGCGGGGCGCCGGGTCGCCGCCCGGCTGGGCGATTCCGGCCTGCTCGCCTCAGACCTGCTGCCTGAGGTGCCGGCGGTGATGCAGACCCTCCGACTCGGTGGTTTCTGACCGCTGGGCCGAGATCGACCTCGGCGCGGTAACTCACAACGCCGGGTACCTGCTTTCACGGCTGCCCGCCCGGACCAAGCTGATCGCGGTGGTCAAAGCCGGCGGCTACGGGCTGGGCGCGGAGCCGGTCGCGCGAGCGGCCCTGGATGGCGGGGCCTGGGGCCTGGCGGTGGCCACGCCGGCGGAGGCCGCGCAGCTCGTCCGCCTGCTCGACCCGGACCGCATCCTGGTGATGGGAGGCATGAACGCGGCGGCGGCCGGCCTGGGCTGCGCGCTGGCGGTGTCCAGCCTGGCCCAGGTGGAGGAGCTCGCCCGCACGGGCCACTCGGTGCCCGTGCACCTGAAGATCGACACGGGCATGGGCCGCTTCGGCGCGCTGCCAGAAGAGGCGGCCGGCATCGCGAGCGCCATCGTCTCGTCCGCTCGTCTGCGGCTGACGGGTACGTGGACCCACCTCGCCTCGGCCGGAGAGGACGAGGCGTTCACCCGCGCTCAGATGAAGCGCTTCCTGGCCGCCATCGACGGCCTCGGCGTCGATCCCGGCTTGCGTCACGCGTGCAACTCCGCCGCGGCGCTGCGTCACCCGGAGTACGCGCTTGACGCGGTCCGCGCCGGCATCGCGCTCTACGGCTGTGACTGGCCCGAGCTGCGACCCGTGCTGACGCTCCGCGCAGCGTTGACGCACGTCAAGACCGTCCCTGCGGGCTGGACGGTGGGCTATGGCGCCACCTGGCAAGCGGCGCGAGAGTCGCGAATCGGCACGGTCGCGATCGGCTACGCGGACGGGGTCTTGCGCAGCCGCGGCAACACCGGCTGGACGCTGGTGCGGGGCACAAGAGCGCCGCTGATCGGCCGCGTCAGCATGGACGCGATCTCGATCGACCTCACCGACGTACCGGACGCGACGGTCGGCGAGGCTGTCACCCTGATCGGCCAGGACGGCGACGAGCGCGTCACGGCCGAGATGGTCGCGGACTGGTCGGGCACCATCTCCTACGAGGTCCTGACCGCGCTGGGGCAGCGCGTCGAGCGGCGCTACCAGGAATAGGCGCGCAGCCTGGAGGCGTTCCAGGCCTCGGAGATGCTGCTGACTACACTTGAGGCGCCCATGGCAAGCACCCAGCCGCAAGGGGACGGCGCGTTCGCCCAGCAGGCGATCGAGCACCTCGACACGCTGTACCGCGGCGCGCTGCGTCTGACGCGTGACCCTGACCAGGCGCAGGACCTGGTGCAGGACACCTACGCGCGCGCCCTGCGCTACCAGGCGAGCTTCAAGCCCGGGACGAACCTGCGCGCATGGCTTTTCGCGATCATGCGGAACCTGTTCTGGGATCGGTTCAAGGGCGGCCAGGGGACGGAGATCAGCCTCGACCAGGATTCGGAAGACGACTTCGCCCTGTACGAACGCCTGCAGGACGAGACGGCGCACCCGGAGCTGGACGTCCTGGACCGGATCGCAGCCACGGAGGTCGTCTCGGCCGTCGACCAGCTGCCACCGGCCTATCGCGAGGTGGTGATGCTGGTCGACGTCGAAGGCTTCGCCTACAAGGACGCCGCGGAGATCCTGGGCGTGCCGATCGGGACCGTCATGTCGCGACTGCATAGAGCACGGCGGCAGCTCCAGCGGCGGCTTTACGACTACGCGGTGGAGTCGGGCATCGTGCGCCCGGCCAAGGAATCGGCTTGAGATGAACTGCAAGGAATGCATCGACCGGCTCGAGGAGCTTGTCGACAAGGAGCTCAGCCCGCTCGAGACGGGCGAGGTGCAGATGCACCTGGAGAACTGCTCGGATTGCGCCGAGCGCTACCACTTCGAAGAGGGCATGCGACGTCTAGTGCGGAGCTGCTGCACCGAGGACAAGGCGCCCGAATCGCTGCGCGATCGGCTGCGTGCGATCCTCAGCGGTTAGCCATCGTCCTGTAACCCTCCTGTAACCCGACCGGGGTTACCTGTCCCGCGTGGGACTAGAGGAGCCCTCCCGGCGTTGCATTCGTGGAGGGTTGCAGGCTTGATCGACAGAACCAACCACGACATCCGAACCTCGGCGGGTCGGGACGCCAATCGCCGGGGCGCGCGCCGGCGCCGGAGCGTGCTCCTGAGCTCGATCGACGGGCTGCTCTGGGAGCTGGAGGAGCTGAACATGCGCGGGCGCGATCGCGTGCCCGCGCGGGTGCGCCGTCAAAGCGAGGCGATCTTCGCCTCGATCCGAGGCGCCAGCGAGCTCGAGGCACGGTTTCGCGTGCCGGCCATGATGGACGTGCTCTACACGGCCCAGGAGCTGATCTTCAAAGAGACCAACCCCGAATACCGCGGCGAGGGTGACGACGAGGACGAGACGGCCTAGCCGCTAAGCCGCCATTCGCCGGCGAATGGTCACCGTTTCGGTCGCGCAGGCGGCCATCCGCCGGCGGATGCGGCTGAATTGGAGCCCGTGCGCGGTATAGGTTGATGCCGTGCGGCGGCCGGTGGACCTGGGGCGGCTCTACGCGATCACGCCGGATCGATCACCCCGCGAGATCGAGCAGCTGGTCGACGCCTGGCTCGCGGCCGGCGTCAGGGCGATCCAGCTGCGGCATACGGGCCTGGGTCGCGCCGAGCGCTTCGAGCTCGCGACTCGTCTTGTAGCGCGGGCGCACGGCGCCTCCGCCACCTTGATCGTGAACGACGAGCTCGACATCGCCCTCGCCGCGGGGGCGGACGGTGTCCATCTCGGCCCTGACGACCTCACCGTCGCGGCGGCCCGCCGAGCCGGCGGGACGGAGATCCTGATCGGCGCTTCCGCCGCCACCCCCGAAGCTGCGCGGCAGGCCGAGTCCGAAGGCGCGGACTACCTCGGCAGCGGGCCCGCCTTTGCCAGCACCAACAAGACGACGAAGCCGGTCATCGGTCCGGCGGGCATCGCGGCTGTCGCGGCGGCCGTGTCGATCCCCGTCTTCGCCATCGGCGGGATCACGCCCGAGCGGGTGGGGCAGCTGCGCGCTTCGGGCATCGAGCGCGTCGCCGTCATCGCCGCGCTCGCCGGAGGCGACCCGGCCGGCGCCGCGACCGCGTTCCTCGGAGCCCTGAGCTGACCACGCTGCGGGAGGTGGGGGAGCTCGGCTTGATCGAGCGGCTGGCCGCGCGCCTCGGCACTCCGCTCGACGACGACGTGGCGGTCTGGCTCGAGCCCGACGGCTCCGCGACCGTGGCCACGTGCGACTCCTTCGTCAGCGGCGTCCACTTCGACCTCGCCTGGATGCCCCCCGAGGACGCGGGCTGGCGCGCCTGCGCCCTGACCCTGGCCGACCTGGCGGCGAAGGGCGCGTCGCCGACCTACGGCCTGGTGGCGCTGACCGCTGCGCCCAGCGAGGGCCTCGAGACGGTCGAACGCCTCTACGCGGGCCTGGCCGAGTGCGCCCGCGAGTTCCGCCTCAACCTCGTCGGGGGTGACACCACGTCGGGCCCGTGTCTCTCGCTCACCCTCTTTGCGCTGGGGCGGGCGGCGCAGGCGCCGCTGCCTCGATCGGCCGCGAGGCCGGGCTGGCTGATCGGAGTCACGGGCCCGCTCGGCGGCGAGGCGGCGGCGCTGTCCGAGCGCAGGCCGACGCGACCGCGTCCGAAGTGGTGGAGCGGCGGCGGCGCGGCCGGCGACATCTCCGACGGGCTGCTCCGCGAGATTGCGAAGTTCGGCCTGGGCGCGGAGATCGACTCGGCTCGAGTTCCCGTGGCGGACGGCGCCACTCTCGAGCAGGCTCTCACCGGCGGGGAGGAGGTGGAGCTGGTGGTGGCCCACCCGGACGCGATCGAAGGCATCGTCCCGATCGGGCGCTTCACCGCCGACCGGCGAATCCTGGTGGACGGCAAGGAGCGCGAGGGTGGCTACGACCACTTCGCCTGAGCTGATCACGGAGTCGGCCGGCGAGACGGAGGCCGCGGGCGAGCGCGTTGCACGGCTCCTCAAGAGCGGCGACCTGCTCCTGCTGGTTGGAGACCTCGGCGCCGGCAAGACCACGTTCGTCCGCGGGCTGGCTCGCGGGCTGGGCGTCGCGGGAGACGTCCAGAGTCCCACCTTTCAACTCGTGCGGGTTCACGCCGGCCGGCCCGCGCTGGCGCACGTCGATCTCTACCGGCTGAGCGACAGCGCCGAGCTGGCCGACCTCGGGCTCGACGAGCTGCTCGACGAGGGCGTGGTGGTGGTGGAGTGGGGCGGCCGGCTGGTCGACCCGCGGGCGACCGCGCTCATCGCCTTCGAAGCCCTGGCTCCCGACCGGCGCCGCCTGCGCTTGGTGGAGGCGCCGCCCGAATGGTCCTGGTGATCGACACCAGCTCCGCGCGATCGGGGGTGGCGCTGCTGGAAGACCGTCTCGAGCCGCTCACCGAGGTGGTGCGGGACTCCCGCGACGGCTTCGACTTGCCCGCCGAGGTCCAGCGGCTCCTCGGCGATCAGCCGCTGAGCGCGATCGCCGTGGCCACGGGCCCTGGCTCCTTCACCGGCCTTCGCGTGGGCGCCGCCTACGCGGTCGGGCTGGCTCTGGGCCGCAACCTGCCCCTGCGTCCATTTCCGACCCTGGCGCTGCAGGCCGCGCGATACGACGGTGAGGCCACCGCTGTAGCGGAGGCCGGTCGCGGCCGCGTGTATTACCTTCCCGCCGGCGGCGAGCCGGCGCTGGGAGAGGCAGGCGAGCTTCCGCAAGGGCAGCCGGTCGTGGGCTGGCTGCGCCCGGCGACGGCCGACCTGGTGCGGGCGGCCGGCAGGACGCTGGTCCCGGAATCCGAGCTCCGGTCGTTCGGGGCGGCGGCTTCGCTCGTCGTGCGCGAGTCACGTGAAATCCCCTGTGATAGCCTCACGCTCGATTACATGCAGTCGTTTCAGACGCTGCGCTAGTCTGCGAGAGGGTCTTGGTACAGGTCGGTCAGCGGCTGGCGATTGAGCCGATGCGTGAGGAGGACATCCCCACCATTCAGGCGATCGAACGCGCCATCTTCACCACGCCCTGGCCGCGCAACGCCTACCACCGCGAGCTGGCTTCCAAGAACAGCGCCCACTACATCGTGCTGCGGCGCGAGAGCGGCGAGGCCGACAGCGAGATCGTCGGCTACGGCGGGATGTGGCGCATGTACGACGAGGCCCACGTTACGACGATCGGGGTGCGCCATGACCTGATGCACCAGGGCCTCGGCCGCGTCCTGTTCGCAGCGCTGATCCAGGCCGCTTACGACCTGGGCGCGAAGTGGGTGACGCTCGAGGTCCGCGCGTCAAACGACAACGCGATGCGCATGTACGAAGCCTTCGGCTTCAAGGTCATCGGCCGGCGCCGCGGCTATTACACCGACAACGGTGAGGACGCCATCGTGATGTGGTCCGACTCGATCTACTCGCCGCGCTTCCGCCAGGCCTACGAGGAGCAGCTGCGGCGGGTCGACGGCGACGTGCGCGGGCTCCGGCGAGAGCTGCTGCCGCCTTCAGCCTGAAGCTAACCCTCGGTCTCGAGTCCAGCTGCGACGAGACGTCGGTCGCCGTCGTGGAAGGCGGGCGCCGCGTTCTCAGCTCGGTGACCCACACCCAGGAAGCGCTGCACGCCCGTTACGGCGGAGTCGTGCCCGAGCTGGCGGCCCGCGACCACCTGGAGCGGCTGCCCCGCCTGGTGCCCATCGCCGTCGAGCGGGCGGGCGTCGCCGCGGACGACCTCGACCTCCTGGCGGTCACGCAGGGGCCGGGCCTCGTCGGCTGCCTGCTGGTGGGCGTCGGCGTCGCCCTGGGGCTGGGCGACGCCTGGCGAGTGCCGGTCAGCGGCGTCAACCACCTCTGGGGCCACGTCTACGCCGCGCTGCTGGCTCGCCCAGAGCTGGAGCCTCCGCTGCTCGCACTGGTGGTCAGCGGCGCGCACACGGACCTGGTCTGGATGCCGCGGCACGCCGAGTTCCAAGTGCTCGGCCGCACTCGCGACGACGCCGCCGGCGAGGCCTTCGACAAGGCCGCGCGCCTGCTGGGCCTGGGGTATCCGGGCGGGCCGGCCCTCGACCGGCTGGCGCGCACCGGCGACCCGCGGCACATCCCCTTGCCTGTTCCCAGCCTGCCTGGTCTCGAGTTCAGCTTCAGCGGGCTCAAGACCGCCCTGCTTTACAAGCTCCGTGACCTCGGCCAGCCCACCGACCAGGATCGCGCCGACCTCGCCGCAGCCTTCGAGCGGTCGGTGGTGGCGCACCTGCTCGACAAGCTGCTGGCGGCGCTGGCGGAGCACCCCGTGGGTGAGGTCGTAGTTTGCGGCGGCGTCGCGGCGAACACACTGCTGCGGCAGCGGGCGGAGGAGACGCTGGCCGGGCGAGCCCGGCTGACCATCCCGCCGCTGGATCTCTGCACCGACAACGCCGCCATGGTCGCCGCGGCCGGATTCCATCGCGTGGAGGTCCTGGGGGTCTCCGCGCCGGCGGTCGATCCGAACCTCAGCTGGTAGCCCCTCCGGCCCTTCGGGCCACCTCCCCGGCGAGCGGGGAGGAGGCTGCGCGATTGAAACCGGCCCCGCCCGGGTAATACAATTAGCACTCGCCCGTGCCGAGTGCTAAGCACTCGCCGGGGCAGATTGCTAATTTCCCAGCTCAGGAGGGGTGTTGTATGAACGTAAGGCCGCTGGGCGACCGGGTCGTGCTGAAGCCGGTCGAGCGCGAAGAGGTCACCAAGAGCGGGATCGTGCTGCCGGGCACAGCCCAGGAGAAGCCCCAGGAGGGCATCGTCGAGGCTGTCGGCACCGGCCGGATCCTGGACAACGGGACGAAGGTCCCGATGGAGCTCAAGGTCGGCGACCGCGTCCTGTACGCGAAGTACGCCGGTAACGAATTCAAGTTCGACGAAGTCGAGTACTTGATCATCTCCGAGAAGGACGTTCTCGGGGTTCTGGCCGCCAACGGCGGTTCGAAGAAGAAATAAGCGAGGAGGAATAGTCCATGCCGAAGGCAGTCGCCTTTGACGTAGAGGCGCGCCAGAGCCTGAAGAAGGGGATCGACACCGTCGCGGAGGCGGTCAGGATCACGCTCGGGCCGAAGGGGCGCAACGTTGTACTGGAGAAGAAGTTCGGGGCGCCGACCGTCACGAACGACGGCGTCACCATCGTCCGCGAGATCGATCTCAAGGACGCATCGGAGAACACCGGCGCGCAGCTGCTGCGCGAGGTGGCAACGAAGACCAACGACGTGGCCGGTGACGGCACCACGACGGCTACTCTGCTGGCCCAGACCATGATCAACGAGGGCTTCCGCAACGTCACCGCGGGCGCCAACCCGATGCAGCTGAAGATCGGGATCGAGAAGGCCGTCGGGACCGTGGTCGACGAGATCAAGAAGATCTCGACCCCGGTCAAGGGCCACGAGGACGTCGCCCACATCGCCGCCATCTCGTCGCAGGACGAGCAGATCGGCGAGCTCATCGCCGAGGCGATGGACAAGGTCGGCAAGGACGGCGTGATCACCGTCGAGGACAACAACGCGATCGGGACCGAGCTCGAGGTCGTCGAGGGCATGCAGTTCGACCGCGGCTACACGTCCGCCTACTTCGTCACCAACCCGGACCGGATGGAAGCGGTGCTCGAGGACCCCTACATCCTCATCACCGACAAGAAGATCTCGGCCGTGCAGGACCTCCTGCCCGTGCTCGAGAAGGTCGTCCAGACCGGCAAGGCGCTGCTGATCGTGGCAGAGGACGTCGAGGGCGAGGCTCTCGCCACCCTGGTCGTCAACAAGCTGCGTGGCACCTTCACCGCCGTCGCCGTCAAGGCGCCGGGCTTCGGTGACCGCCGCAAGGAGATGCTGCGCGACATGGCCATCCTCTCGGGCGGCCAGGTCATCAGCGAGGAGCTCGGGCTGAAGCTCGACCAGTCTCGACTGGACCAGCTCGGCAAGGCTCGGCGCGTGACCGTCACCAAGGACGACACCACGATCGTCGAAGGCGCCGGCAAGAGCGACGAGATCCAGGGCCGGATCAAGGCGATCAAGGCCCAGATCGAGGACACCACGTCCGACTTCGACCGCGAGAAGCTGCAGGAGCGGCTGGCCAAGCTGGCCGGCGGCGTCGCGGTGATCAAGGTCGGTGCGGCCACCGAGGTCGAGCAGAAGGAGAAGAAGCACCGGATCGAGGACGCCCTGAGCGCGACCAAGGCCGGTGTCGAGGAGGGCATGGTCGCCGGTGGCGGCTCGGCGCTCCTGAAGGCTCAGCCGAAGCTCAACGACGGCCTCGGACTGACCGGCGACCAGGCGACCGGCGTCGCCATCGTGCGCCGCTCGCTGGAGGAGCCTCTCCGCCAGATCTCGCTCAACGCGGGCAAGGAGGGCTCCGTCATCGTCGAGGAGGTCCGCAAGGGCAAGGCGACGTTCGGATACGACGCCCTCAACGACCGCTTCGGTGACATGTTCGAGTTCGGAATCGTGGACCCGGCCAAGGTGACCCGCTCGGCGCTGCAGAACGCAGCCTCGATCGCGGCCATGGTGCTGACCACCGAGGCTGTGGTCACGGAGATCCCCGACGACAAGAAGGCGGCCCCCGCTGGGATGCCGCCGGACATGATGTAGACGACCTGGTCTGATCGTGTAGGGGCTCGCCCGCTTGGGCGAGCCCCTTCCTTTGTTCCGAGGGGGCTCGCGGCGTGCCCCGGGCCCCCT
>DASUWK010000022.1:0-2267 GCA_036378435.1 Candidatus Dormiibacterota bacterium
TCCTATCTCGAGGAGGCCGGGCGCAAGGTCCTCGGCTTCTTCCTCACCCACGGCCACGAGGACCACGTGGGCGCGCTCCCCTTCCTGCTGCGGCGGCTGTGGGGCGACGCCTATCCCGCTGAAGGCAGCCTGGCGCCGCCGGTCTACGGGACCCGGCTGACGCTGGGCCTGGCCCGGCACCGCCTCAAGGAGCACCGCGTCCTGCGCGAGGCCGACCTGCGCGAGGTCGCCGCCGGCGACCGCGTCCAGCTCGGTCCCTTCCGCGTCGAGGGCGTGCACGTCTGCCACTCGATCCCGGACGCCCTCGCCCTGGCGATCGAGACGCCCGTCGGCCGCGTCCTCTACACCAGCGACTTCAAGCTCGATCCCGACCCGCTTTACGGCCGGCCCACCGACCTCGAACGCTTCCGCCGCCTCGGGGAGGAGGGCGTGCTGCTACTGCTCGGCGACTCGACCAACGCCGAGCGGCCGGGGGTGAGCGGAAAGGAGCGCGACCTGGTCCCGACCTTCGAGGCCATCTTCGAGCAGGCGCCGGAGCGCATCGTCGTCTCCACCTTCGCTTCCAACATCCACCGCATCCAGCTCACCGTCGGCCTGGCTGAGCAGCACGGACGCCACGTGGCCGTCGTCGGCCGCTCACTGCAGAACGCCTTCCGCACCGCCCGCGAGCTCGGCTTCCTGAAGGTCGCCGAGGGCACGGTCCTCCCGATCGACGAGGCGTCGGGCGACCGCCGGCTGGTCCTGCTCTGCGCGGGGAGCCAGGGCGAGCCGCTCAGCGCGCTCAGCCGCTTCGCCGCTCAACGCCACCCACTGATCAACGTCGAGCGCGGCGACTGGGTGGTCCTCTCAGCGCGGCCGATCCCAGGCAACGAGCGCCTGGTCAACAAGACCATCAACAACCTCTACCGGCACGGCGCCCGCGTCTTCTACTCGGACGCCGACCGCGTGCACGTGTCCGGCCACGCCTACGCCGACGAGCTGCTCGAAGTCCAGCGCGCGGTGCGGCCACGCTTTTTCATCCCCGTCCACGGCGAGTACCGGCAGCTCGAAAAGCACGCCGAGCTGGCGGAGCGGGCAGGCACCCCGGCCGAGCGCATCAAGGTGGTCGAGGACGGCCGCGTGGTGGAGCTGACCGCGGACAGCGTCGAGGTGGGGGAGGACGTGGGCGCCGGCTTCGTCTTCGTCGACGGGTCCGGGATCGGCGACGTCGAGCAGGTGGTGCTGCGCGACCGGCGCCACCTGGCCAGCGACGGGATCGTCGTGGTCACGGTCGCCCTCGACCGCGAAGACGGTGAGCTCCGCGCCGGCCCCGACCTGGTCTCGCGCGGCTTCATCGAGGAGGGAACCTCGGAGGATCTGATGCGCGACGCGCGCAACGAGGTCACGGCGGCGGTGCGCCGGCTGGCGGGCGAGCCGCCCGAACGCAGCATCGTCCAGGAGACGATCCACGACGTCGTCTCCCGGATGGCCTGGAAGCGAACGCGGCGGCGGCCGATGGTAATCCCAGTGGTGACCGAGATCTGATGAAGCTGCCTCCCGCGGCGCTCACAGCGCCTTCGCTGTGCCCGCGCTGCGACTCCCCGGCGACCACGCCCGACTACTGCATCCAGTGCCTGCTGCCCCTGCGGCGCTGCGGCAGCTGTCATGGCGTGGCGGGCCCGTTCGACCGCCACTGCGGCTTCTGCGGCTACGAGCTGGTGCAGGGGGAACGCCGGCTGCCGCTCTGGCGGCTGTGGCTGCTGGCGGCGATGATCCCGCTGGTCGCGGGGCTGGCCTTCGGGCTCTCGCCCTACAGCGCGGGGGCCGCTCATTCCGTGACCGGTCTGGTCCGCGCCGCGTCGACGCCGTCGCCGGTGCCAAGCGCGACCCGCGACTCGAGCCTGGCCGTCAGCTATGCGCTGCCCAGCGGTTGGTCGGCGTCGCACAGCTTCGGTTTCGCGGTCCTGGTCCACTGGCCCGCCGACGCCGGCAAGGTCACCGCGGCGGGCGCCGACCTCGTCCAGGTGCGGCCGCAGGCTTCGGTGCTGGAATTCGGCCGTCCCGCCTTCGACGCGCCCGCAGTCGATCCCGGCGATCCCCAAGCGGTGCTCGGCTACCAGGTCGGCCAGCTCCTTCAGGCGCCGCCGACGGCGGGCTCGGCGATCGGGGTCGTCCATCCAGTCAAGGCAGTGACCGTCGGTGGCCGGCCGGCCGCCGAGGCCGCGCTCAAGATCACCGACAAGGACGGGCGGACCTTCTACTTCGAGCGCGTCTGGATCTCTTCGCCC
>DASUWK010000023.1:0-89690 GCA_036378435.1 Candidatus Dormiibacterota bacterium
CGGGTCTGCCCCCCGTCGCCCCGCATGACCGGCGCCTCGCCGTCCAGCAGTCGGGTGCAGGTGATCGCCACCACGCCCGCCTCGCCGGTGCCGTCCTGCAGCGGGCCGTAGACGTTGCCGTAGCGGAGAGCCAGCGGCCGCAGACCGTGCGAGCGCTCGAACATGCCGAGGTAGCCCTCGCAGGCGAGCTTGGCCGCGCCGTACGGACTGAGCGGGCGGGCGGCAGCGGTCTCGGGTGTGGGCAAGCGCGTGGCCGCACCGTAGATGGCGCCTCCTGTCGAGGCCATTACGAACCTCAAGACGCCCGCGTCGAGCGACGCCTTGATCAGTCCCACGGTGCCGACCACGTTGGCCAGCGCGTCACCGGCGGGGTCGCGGCGCGAGCGGCTGACGCCCGCCTGTGCCGCCAGGTGCAGCACCGCATCGGGCGCAAAGCCGTTGATCGCCTCGGCGGCCCGGGCGCTGCCGACCTCCGCCACGACCAGCTCCGCCGCCGCGGGCGCCCCCAGCGGGCAGGGATGCCGCAGGTCGTCGATCACGAGCACCTGTCCTCCCTCGGCCAGCAGAGCGGCTACCGTGTGATGGCCGATGAAGCCGGCGCCACCGGTGACCACGACCCGACCGAGCGAACCCATCGAGCCGACCGTAGCACCGCGCCGCTCCGCCGTCCGGTGGCTGCGGCTGGCCGCGGTCCCGGTCGTGACGGTGGGGCTCCTCTGGTACTTCCTGCACCGGCTGCCCCCGGGCACCATCGCCGACTCCTACCGGCACGCATCGCCCGCGCCGCTGGCGATCAGCGTGGCGGCCGTCGCGGTCTTCATGGCAGCGCGCGCGTGGCGCTATCGGATCCTGCTCGGCGCCGGGGCGACCGCCGCGCCGCCCGCCGGTCCGACCGCGGCGGTGACGGTGGCCGCCTGGTGGCCGGGGCTGCTGCTCCCGGGCATCGCCGCCGATGCGGCCTTCGTCTACCTCGCCGGCCGCCGCCTCGACACCACCTTGGTGCGAGCGGGCGGGGCCGCCGTCGCGGCACGGGTGCTGGACGTGGTCTCGCTGCTCGCGATCGGGCTCGTCACCGCGCCCCTGGCCGGCGCCCGGCTGCCCTGGTTCGTGTGGGCGCTGGCCACTCTCGCCCTGGTGGCCAGCGTGGCGCTGATGGCCGGCCTGCGGCGCCGCCGCTTCCGCGCGCCGCTGCTCGCCCTGCTGGCTCGCGTGCCGGGCGGGAAGCGCATCGGGGCTCGAGCCGAGCGGGCGCTCGAAGAGCTGGGTGGCGGCCGCCACCTGGTGGGGCTGGTGGTCGCGACTGCGCTGGCTCGCGTCGCTACGGCCGTCCAGTACACCGCCCTCTTCGCCGCTCTTGGAGTGACCGTGACCATCTGGCAGGCCTGGTTCGCGCTGAGCTTTCGGACCCTCCTGCTGGCCATCCCGATCCAGGGGCTGGCCGGCCTCGGCACCACCCAGCTTTGGTGGACTGCCGCTCTCACCGTGATGGGCTTCCCCGCTCAGCGCGCGGAGACCGTCGGCTTTCAGATTCACCTGCTCGACCTCAGCGTGGTCGTGCCTGCCAGCTTCATCGGCGGGGCGGTGCTGCTCCTGGTTTACCGCCGGCGAAAGCCGTCGTAATCTCGAAGCCCTGAAGGACCCCAACCCCAAACCCGAGGAACAGATCGGCGGTCTCGTGATTCCCGGCCCGGCCGAGCTCGCCGAGCTATTGAACCTCGCCTGGGACGCCATCTTCGTGCGAGGCTTCCGCGACCCGGCGATCACGTACTGGAACCGCGGCGCCGAAGCGCTCTACGGCTACGCGCCCGGCGATGCGCTCGGCCGGGCGCCGAGCAAGCTCTTGAAGACCGTCTACCCGGTGCCCCTCGACGAGATCGAGTGGCAGCTGCTGGCGACGGGCCGCTGGGAGGGCGAGCTGCTCCACCGTCACCGCTCCGGCCGGCAGGTGGCCGTGGCCAGCCGCTGGGTCCTGCGGCGGGACGAGGCGGGCGAGCCGATCGAGATCCTCGAGATCAACACCGACGTCACGGAGGAGCGGTTTGCGCAGGAGCAGCTCCGGGGCAGCGAGCAGCGCTTCCGGATGCTGGTCGAGAACGTCCGCGACCACGCCATCTTCATGCTCGATCCTCGCGGCGTCATCAGCACCTGGAACGAGGGCGCGCGGCGAATCAAGGGCTACGAGAGCTCAGAGATCATCGGCCGGCACTTCTCGACCTTCTATCCGCGCGAGGACGTGATCGGCGGCAAGCCGCAATGGGAGCTGGAGCAGGCGCGCGAGCACGGGTCGATCGAGGACGAGGGCTGGCGCGTGCGCAAGGACGGCTCCAAGTTCTGGGCCAGCGTCGTCATCACCGCGCTCTACGACAACAGCGGCGCCCTGACCGGCTACGGCAAGGTGACGCGAGATCTCACCGCCCGCCGCGAGGAGGAGGAGCGCCTCCGCGTCCACGCCGAGCGCATGGCCGAGCTGGAAGCGGCCAAGTCGAACTTCTTGAACCTCGCCTCGCACGAGCTGCGCGGCCCCCTGACCGTCATCCGGGGCTACCTCTCGATGTTCGCCGAGGGCAGCCTCGGCGATCTGAGCAACACCGGTCGCGAGGTGCTGCCGGTACTGGGCCAGAAGGTCAGCGAGATGGGGCACCTCATCGAGCAGATGCTCGAGGTGGCGCGGCTCGAGGAGGGCCGCCTCCAGCTGAACCGCCTCGAGGTCGACTCTCGCGACGTGGTGCGCAATGAGGTCGAGAGCTTGCGCCAGGGCGCTCTCGATCCCAACCTGACGATCGAGCTCAAGCTGCCCGACGAGCCGGTCTACGCACGCCTGGACTCGAGTCGCCTGCACACGATCCTCGTCAACCTGCTCTCGAACGCCATCAAGTACTCGCCCGGCGGCGGCGTCATCGACGTCGCGATGACCACGACTCCGACCGAGGTTCAGATCCGCGTGTCCGACCAGGGCGTCGGCATCGGCGTCGAGGACATGGCCACGCTGTTCACCAGGTTCGGTCGCGTGGTCACACCGGTCACAAGCGCGATACCGGGAGTGGGTCTCGGCCTTTATCTCTCACGCGAGCTTGCGCGCATGCACGGCGGCGATCTCGAGGCCGAGTCGCAGCCAGGCAGCGGCAGCACTGTCACGCTCACCCTGCCCCGCTAATCTCGGCGCTCGCGTAAACCAGTCGGGAGGGGGAAGATTGTCGCCGTGGGCGCGGTGACCGTGGCTCGTCCCGCCGAGGAGAAGCAGACGCGAGCTCCTCGACCGACGCCCGACTCGGTCCTGCGCGCCGCGCGCCGCAGCTTCCTGGCCACCGGCACGATCGAGATGCGGTCACTCGCTCGCGACCTCGGCATCGGCCGCGCGACCCTCTATCGCTGGCAGGGCGGCCGCGAGGTGTTGCTGTCGGAGGTGATCGTCTCGCTCGGACTCGCCAACCTCCGGCGTGCGGAAGCCGACGTCGACGCTCCCCCGGGCGCGGAGCGCCTCTGCCTCGTGCACGACCTGCACCTGCGCCGGATCAGCGACAGCCAGGCCATGCGCACGTTCATCCGCACCGAGCCTGAGGTCGCGTCGCGCGTCCTCCTCGACGGAGCCGGCACCGTGCACGGCGGCGTCACGCGCGCGCTCGCTGACTTCATCGAGAGACTCGAGGCCGAGTCGAGCTGGCGCGCCCCGCTCGAACCGGCGACGCTGGCGGCGGCGATCAGCCGGCTTTCCGAGGCCTTCCTCTACTCCGACCTGATCGCCCATGACAAGCCGGACATAGACACGCCCGACTTCGTGCTGCGCATGATCCTGGGCGTGCCCCTGGCCGGTCAGCAGAAGCGCTCCCGCAAGCGCGTCGCGCGATAGCCACCTGGCCCGGCGTAGCCGGGCGCCGGGTGATCATCACCGGCGCCACCCAGGGCATCGGCCTCGCCGCGGCTGTCGAGCTGGCGCGCCGCGGAGCGCAGCTCGTGCTGGTCGGCCGCAGCCAAGAGCGGCTGGCGTCGGCCGTGGCGCGCGTGCGTGCGGCGGCGCCGGACGCTCAGCCGGACACGCTGCGGGCCGATCTCTCCCTGATGAGCTCAGTGCGCGAGCTCGCCGGCGAGATCCTCGAGCGCTACCCGGAGATCCACGTCCTGGTGAACAACGCGGGCGGGATGAACTCGCGGAGACAGCTAACTTCAGAGGGCCTCGAGCTGACCCTGGCGACCAACCACCTGGCGCCTTTCCTGCTCACGAGCCTGTTGCGCGAGCGCCTGGTCGCGAGCGCGCCGGCGCGTGTGATCACCACCGCGTCGGATGCGCATATCGGCGCGCGCATCCACTTCGACGACCTCGAGGGCAGGCATGGCTACGGCTTCATCGGGCTCGGGCGCTACGGCGAGACCAAGCTGGCGAACATCCTCTTCACCGGTGAGCTCGCCCGCCGGCTCGAGGGCACCGGCGTCGCCGCGTACTGCTTCCACCCCGGCCTCGTCGCCACCGGCTTCAACCGCAACAACGGGCCGCTCCTGAGCCTCGCGATGCGAGCCTTCGTCATGCCGCTGGGCCGCTCGCCCGAGAAGGGAGCGGAGACCCTGGTCTGGCTCGCCGAGACTGACGACGTCACGGGTGAATCCGACGGCTACTACCACGATCGCCGGCTGACGCCACCCAGTCGCGAGGCCGAGGACCTGGACACCGCTCGGCGTCTCTGGGAGGTCAGCGAGGAGCTCGTCGCCGCCCGCTGACGTCCGCCCCGATCAAGAGTTGGCAGGCCATGGGGTGCTATGTAAAGTGAGCGTCAAGTTGCGTCGAGTTCTGTGTCCGCTAGTGCTCCCTCAGATCGCCCTCGACGCAGCGGAGTCTCGAGGGAGCCATGGCTACGAAAGGTGAGTATGAGATTTAGGCGAAGTCTTCTTCTGCTTTGTGCCGCCGCGGGCTTCGCCGCGGCCCTGCCCGTCACCGGTCAGGCCGCCGGGTCAGGGGCTCCGATCCAGACGACGACCATCTCCCGGCACTTCATGATCACGCTGCCGGAGTTCCGGTACGCGGAGACGCATAAGACCGATTGCGTGCTGCCCATCGTGGTCTCGGTCACGTGCCTCGGCCTCGGGACGCCGATGACCTACGGCGGCGGGCCGATCCAGACCGCGCAGGCGGTCTACATCGTCTTCTGGGGCTGGAACGGCCGCGACCCCTCCGGCGAGGGGCCGTACCAGCAGAGCTTCTTCAACGGCGCCGGCGGCAGCGCCTGGGCTTCGAGCCAGACGCAGTACTGCGACAGCACCACGCTGCTCGGCACCGGCTGCGCGGCGGGCGCGAACCACGTCGGCAACCCGACCGGGCTGCTGAAGGGAACGTGGACGGACAACACCAACGCCGTGCCGACCAACCCGGACGACGCCGCCATCCAGGCCGAAGCGGCTCGCGCGGCGCAGTTCTTCGGCAACACGACGCCGGCCTCGAACGCCAGCACGCAGTACATCATCGACACGCCGCAGGGGAACTCCACGACTGGCTTCGCGACGCAGTGGTGCGCCTACCATGGCGCGGCATCGTCGAGCCTGGGCACCCTCTCCTACACCGACTTCCCGTACATCACGGACGCCGGCTCGAGCTGCGGTCAGAACTTCGTGAACTCCGGCAGCGCCGGCCTGCTCGACGGTGTCAGCATCGTCGGCGGGCACGAGTACGGCGAGGCGTCCACCGACCCGGTGCCGCCCTCGGGCTGGACGGACACGATCGGCGCCGAGACCGGCGACAAGTGCGCCTGGATCTCGATTGGTCCCGGCGCGATCACCAACACCACCCTGTCGACAGGCACCTTCGCGGTTCAGGGCCTGTGGAGCAACGCCGCCAACGCAGGCCTCGGGGGCTGCGTCACCTAGACAGAAGGCGACCCTAGACTAGGAGCCGCGTGCCGCGGCTCCTAGTCAGCACTTATTCGATCGCCGCCTGCGACCTCGCCGCCGGCCAGTGGGGCGTCGCGGTCCAGTCCAAGTTCCTCGCCGTCGGCTCTGTCGTGCCCTGGGCCGAGCCGGCCGCGGGCGCGATCGCCACGCAGGCCTGGGCCAATCCTGGCTACGGGCCGAACGGCCTCGAGCTGCTCCGGCAGGGCGTCTCCGCCGAAGATGCGATCGGCCGCTTGACGAGCGCCGATGAGGGCCGCGAGCACCGGCAGCTCGGCATCGTCGATGCCAAGGGGACGGCCGCCACCTACACCGGCTCGGAATGCCTCGACTGGGCCGGCGGGCGCACGGGCCCCGGCTACGCGGCGCAGGGCAACATCCTGGTCTCGGCGGCGACTGTCGACGCACTGGCCGGCACGTTCGAGGCCTCCGCCGGGCGGCCCCTCTCGGAGCGCCTGCTCGACTGCCTGGCGGCGGCGCAGGCGGCCGGCGGCGACCGGCGCGGGCAGCAGTCGGCCGCAATCCTGGTGGTCGAGAAGGACGGCGGCTACGCCAACCTTTCAGACGTGCTCGTCGACCTTCGAGTCGATGACCACGAGCACCCGATCGAGGAGCTGCGGCGGCTCTACGGCCTGCACCAGGCGATCTTCGGCAGCACGCCGCGTGACGAATGGGTCACCGTCGACGCCGCGCTCGCGGGCGAGCTCCAGGAGCGCCTGGCGCGGCTCGGCTACGAGGGCCCGCTCGAAGAGACGCTCTTCCAGTGGGCGGGCAAGCTCAACCTGGAGGACCGCCTCGACGGGATCGAGCAGATCGACCCGGTGGTGCTGGCCGAGCTGCGGGACGTCACCCCCACGGACTAGGTGCAGACCGCACCGTCTGGAGGCACCTTGAGATCGATGAAGTACGCGTTGGCATAGGAGCGCACGCAGGCGCTCACGTCGTAGCTGGTGTGCCCGTCGCCGTTGCGCGTGATCAGCACCGACGAGCTCAGCTCGTGCCGCACCGCCTGCGCCCACGCGTACGGGGTCGCGGGGTCGTTGCTGGTCCCGACCAACACGATCGGCGGCGCTCCCACCGCGTCGAGAGCCGCCGGTGTGTTCGTGGGGGCGGCCGGCCAGAACTTGCAGGGCAGGTCCGAGTAGGCGACGAACGGCCCCATGACCGGCGCGACCTGCGCCAGGTGCTGGGCGCGCTGGGCGAAATATGCGTCCGAGGTGTCCGGAAGCGGGTGGTCGAGGCAGTTGATGGCGTAGTTCGACTCGATCGAGTTCGAGTAGTGGCCGTTGTTGTCCCGCTCGGTATAGATGTCCGCGAGCCGGAGCAGCACCCCGCCGTTGCCCGCCTCCGCGTCGTTGAGCGCCTGCGTGAGGTAGGGCCAGGACGACGTGTCGTAGAGCGCGAGCAGGATGCCGGTCAGTGCCAGCGTGCTGTTGAGGCTCCGGGCGCCGACCGGGAGCGGGTTGGCGTCCAGGCGCTCGAGGAACGCCAGCAGCTGCGACTTGGGGCTGCTGCCCGTGAAAGGGCAGGCCGGCTGCGAGTGAGGGCAGGCCGCCAGGTAGTCGTCGAGGTTCTTCTCGAATCCCTGCGCCTGGATGACGGTCAAGGAGGACTCGTCGATGTTGGTGTCGACCACGCCGTCGAGCACGAGCGCCCGGACGTGCGTCGGGAAGAGGTGAGCGTAGAAGTGCCCGAGGTAAGTGCCGTACGAATACCCGAGATAGGTCAGCTTCTGGTCGCCGACCGCCATGCGCAGCTCGTCGAGGTCACGCGCTGCCGACGCCGTGTCGACGTGGGCCAGGAGGGCGCCGTTCTTCTGGCAGCCGGACGCCATCTGCTGCGCTTCGCTCGTGAGCGTTGACAGCTCACCGCCGTCGTCAGGGACCGCGTCCGCCGCGTTGAAGGCGTCCATCTGACCGTCGCTCAGACACTTGATCGGCTGGCTCTCCCCCACTCCGCGCGGATCGAAGCCGACGATGTCGAAGTAGGGCTCGAGCCCACTCCACGCGGAGAAGTCGTTGACCGCAAAGCTGGTGCCGGAGATCCCGGGCCCGCCGGGGTTCACGAGCAGCGAGCCGATCCGGTGCGCTGGGTCGGTGGCGGGATGTCGATTGACGGCGATCGCCAGCGTCGGACCGGTGGGATCGGCGTAGTCGATTGGCACTGACACATGCCCGCACTGCCAGCCGGCGGGCGAGCAGGCGGTCCAGTGGATCGGCGGCGGCGCCGGCAGGGCGGGCGAGGGGCTGATACCGGCCACGGGCGAAGGCGAGTGCACCACCCGGTGCGCGGTGTGCTGGACCGGTTTGGTGCAAGCCGACACCACCACGCAGGCGAGGACGGCCAGGGTGATGGCGCGAGACTTCACCGGTGGGCCTACTCCACCCAGGCGAGAGCCTGCACCCAGACCACGAATCCGAACAGGTCCGGCCGGTCGCCCAGCCGGCCGAGCGCTTCATCGAGCCCGTCGAGCTCGGTGGCGTCGGCCCAGCCCTGCTCGATGACGGTACTGCGCAGCGATGGCTCCCGCAGCTGGTTGAGCATGATCGCGTACGGCTGCTGAGGCCCGGTGAAGTGCGATACGACCGTGCGTGCGACCGCCTCGGCCTCGGTGCGCGCAAACCCCGCCTCCAGCAAGAGGGTGCGGAGGTCGACCGAGTACGTCTCGCTGGACCCGTTGTGCTCGCGCACGCGCGCGATCAGCTCCCAGGCGCGCTGGATCTCGGGCAGGTTCGGCCGCCAGGTGAACGCCGGGTAGTAGGGGTCTTTGACGGCGAGCACGCCGCCCGGCTTCAGCACCCGGCGCAGCTCCCGCAAGGCGCGCAGCGGGTCCGACACGTGCTCGATCACGAAGTGCGCGACAGCTGCGTCAAAGGTCGCGTCATCGAAGGGCAGCTCGTAAACAGATCCCAGCTCGAAGGTCAGGTTCGCGGCGCCGCGCTCGGCGGCGTACACGCGTGCGGTCTCGAGCTGGCGTGGCTCGATGTCCAGCCCGACGACATCGCCCGGGGCAACCGCTTCCGCCAGCCCGACGGTGATGGAGCCAGGTCCGCAGCCGCAGTCGAGCAGACGCATGCCCGGTCTCAGATGAGGCAGCAAGAAGCCCAGCTCAGCTTCCGCGGTCCGCGTCTGCATCCATCGCCGCGTCCACTCGTCGTAGCCGTGGATGTACTTCTCGGAGCGCTCGGTCTCGGTCACGGAGTGCAAGTCTGGCAGGCGCGACCCTCGACTTCGAGAGCCTCTATTCGTCCTGGGTTGCCGGCTCGCTTCGAGAGCCCTGCCGGCGCCGGAGTGCGCGTGGCAGTGGGAGGCGATCAAGGGGCTGCAGCACCGCACGCGTATCGACGAGAAATCGCTCGATCGCTTTCAACGACTCGTTCATCTCCTGAGTACTGCGGCTCAACGCGTCGAGCTCGTCGAGGGAACGATCGGCGCGGGAGATCAGCCGGTCGAGCTTCTTGCCGTCCAGACGGTCGAGCATGGCCGCCGCGCGTTCGCCGGCGACGATCAGCCGCTCGAGCCGGGCGGCGTCGAGCGTGTCCAGCAGCTTGGCGGCACGATCCGCCGAGGTGGCGAGCCGCTCGAGGCTGCGCGTTGCGCGGTCGATCCCCGACATGCGCGCCATGGCGTCCAGCGGCCCGCGGATCAGATCGGTCAGTCCGGGTGCGGGAGGTGCGGCGCGTTGCGTGCGGCGTCTGGCGTCGGGCATGCGGGGAGGTTAACCGGACCAGCAGCCGCGAGAGAAGGGCGGGGGCGAAGCCGGATGCCCCGCCCCTCGTAGTGCGGCTAGGCGCCGCCCGGACCACCGGGACCGCCGTGAGGTCCCTGCATGACGTTGAACGAGCTGTCGAGGTGAACCTCGACGGTCGAGCCGTCGGTCTTGGTGACCGTCACCTCGTACCCGTTCTTGGTGAAGTCGGTCGTGACGGCGCCGGCGGTGCCACCGCCGACCGCTTTGACCGCGGCCGCCTGGGCCTTGGCGGCGTTGGCGCCGGTCACCGCCGTCTCTGCGTTCTCGTGGGCCGGCGTCCCGTGCGCGGGCATCGACGGCGGGGGCGTGGTCGACGCCGTCGGCGTGATGCCGGCGGCGCTGGCCAGAGTCGGGGCCAGCACGGTGGCCCCGGCGATGGTCCCCGCGGTCAGCGAGCCGGCCACCAAGCCCGCCATTACCAGCCGCTTGCGATAACGAACGAAGTCCATTGGCTGCATTCCTCCTGAGTTGATTGATCAGCTGACAGGAGGCGAGTCTCGGACGTGCCTTTGTGGTTTCCAGAGGGGACGGCTGGGAAGTGACTGGGAGAGCCGGGTACGAGCCAGGTGCCCCAGCAGCAGCAGCTCGGCTCCGGCCACCTCGTCCACCTTGGTGGCGATCCCGGTGAGATCCAGCACCTCGCGGCCCGAGGCGATGTAAACGGCGTAGGAGCCCACGGCGCCGAGCAAGAGGAGCGCCGCCGCCGGGCGCCAGTACGGCATGCCCAGGATCGCCGCGCCGCCCACAGCGGCCAGGCCGGCCGCGTCGAGCGCGAAGAGTACCGCCGTCGGAAGGTCACGCAGGTGAGCGGGGATCAGCGCGAGGTGCACCGCCGCCGCGACCGCCATCGCGAGCAGAGCGCCGCGGCTGAAGGGGTCGAGACGCGCCCACCTGGCGTCTACCCCGGGGAGCCTGCGGAGGGCGGCCAGCGCCGCAGGGAGCCAGAGCACCGCGACGAGTGGCAGGTTGTGCGAGTGCATCTCCCTGCTCTCGATACGAAGCATTGATCCGATCGGCGCATGGCTTCGTACGAGTTGACGAACCGCCGCGTCGGCGGCACCTCAATTTCAAGGAGGAAGGCACTCGATGGGAGCTTCCACGGCGACTATGGAGAGGACGCGCTGGGGCATCGTGCAGACGTACGCGCTGGTCTTCGGTATCGCCTACATCGCGGTCGCGCTGCTGGAGGACATCCTCGGCGGCGGCGGGCTCAAGATCGGCGGGACCACCATCCTGATGGTGACCGGCATCCAGAACGCGATCCACTGGGTTGTGGGCCTCGCCGTGCTGGGGTCATTCTTCGCGGGCGAGTCGACGGCCAAGCTCGTCGCTCGCGTGGTGGGCATCGTGTTCGTGTTGGTGACCGTGCTCGGGCTGTTCGTCGAGCCTTTCACCGGCAAGCTGCTGGGTTTCAACGGCTCGCTGCCGATGTCCTACAACATCGTTCACCTGCTGACCGCCGCTGCTGCGCTCTTCGCGGGATTCGCCGCGACGCGCGCTTACAGCCGCTGATCGGCTCGCGGGGGGAGGTCAGGGCGGTGCGCCGGCTGGAAGACGCTCGGCGTGCCGCCTTCTTCATCGTCACGGCTGTGGCGGCGGGCGACACCCTCCACCTGGTGGCCCACTCGCTGAGCGTCCCGGTGAACCATCACGCCTTCCACCTCCTGTTCTCGGTGGGCGCGTTCGCCATCTTCAGCGTCTACGTCGCCGTCCACATCCGCCGCCGCGGCTGGCCTGGATTCTCCCTGCGCCTGTAGGCGCGTCAGGTCAGGTGACCGAGCCGCTCAGCTCGGGCTGCTGCGTCGGCTGCGTGCTCCCGTCCGGCCCCGGCTCGACCGTGACCGCCATCACCGCAACTCCGGCCAGGTCCCTCGGGAGGACCAGCACCTTGCTGCCGTCGGCGTCTGGCACGAAGACGCCGGAGGCGATCGGGTTGGCGCCGCTCGGAATGAGCCACAGCTCGTACACCTTGCCCTCGGCAGCGGCAGGCAGTCCGCGGAACTCGACGATCGTCGTCGCCGTGCCGCGGAAATCGACGACCGTGGCGCTGGCGGCCTGGAGCGTCCCGCTCCCTCGGATCGAGTAGTGCGCGGCGGCCACTGCCGGCGCAGTCGCCTGCTTGACGCCGAACCCGGCCGCGACGCCCACTGCCAGCAGCGCCACCGCCGCGGCCGCCTGCGGCAGCCAGCGCCACCTCTGCACTTCCAGCTTCGACGTGAAGTCGGGCCTGAGGAGTCGCGGGCGCGCCAGGTTTCGGGAGGCAGGCGCGGCCGGCGTGGGAGCCTCTACCGCTGCCGCGGCCAGGATCCGCTCGCGCAGCCGCGACGGTGGTTGGACCTCTTCGACAGCCAGCGGGAGAGCGCCGACCGCGCGGCTCAACCGAGCGGCCAGCTCGCGGCAGGACGCGCAGGCTTCGATGTGTGCGCGCGCGGTCTGCGCCTCGGCGGGATCGGCGGCGCCCAGCAGGTAACCGGCCACCGACTCCTCCAGCAGCTCGTGCTCAGACCGCATCGCCGACCAACCCCCTGCCCACGAGATAGGAGTGCAGCTTCTCCAGCGCCAGCCGCGCGCGGCCCTTGATCGTGGACAGCGGGACGCGCGACATCTCCGCGATCTCCGCGTAGGAGTAGCCGCCGTAGTACGCGAGCTCGATCGCCTGGCGCTGCTCCGAAGGCAGGCTGGCGAGCGCCTCCTGGATGGCTGCGCGCTCGAGCGAGCGCGACACCTCACGCCAGGGATCGGAGCCGGTCCCCGTGGCTTCGATCTCGGGCCGCAGCTCGAGCTCGGCCTGCTCGTGGGCGCCGCGGCCGCGGAGGCTGTCGATGGCGCGGTTGCGCACGCTGGCCAGCAGCCAGCCGCGGAGCGAGCCCCGCGCCGCGTCGAACCCGGCCGCACCGCGCCAGACCTTCAAGAAAGCCTCCTGCACCACATCCTCCGCACGGCCGGGGTCGCCGACCACACGCACCGCGACCGCGAACGAGAGCGAACCGTAGCGGTCGTAGAGCTCGCCAAGAGCCGCCACCTCTCCGCCGGCGAGCGCGCCGGCAAGCGCCTGGTCGCTCATCTCGCGCAGGTCGCGCGCGTTCATCCCGCGTATTTGTACGAATTCCTGGGGCCGCCGGATCAATTAATCCGCGGGCCGCCCTCCTGCGTACAGGTGCATAGGACCCCGCCGGGGTTCACATCGGAGGAGGAGGGAGACCCATGGCCGACTTGTCACGTCGGAAATTCCTCGCGCAGGCGTCGCTCAGCGTCGCCGGCGGCGGGGTCGCGCTGGCCGCGCTCGGCAAGCTGCCCATCGCGCGCTCGAGCGCGAGCAGCCGCAGGGCGCGCGCAGCAAAGCAGGGCCCGATCGTCGCCCACGTCCGCGACGCGGGGACGGGCGAGGTGGCGGTCATGACCGGCAGCAAGGAGGTCGTTTTCAAAGACCCCGAGCTGGTGGACCGGCTGCTGGGGAGGGCATAGCGATGTCTTCGCACCGCGAGGCGCCGGAGATCTCCAAGGACCCCGTCGCCGACAGCACCGACCTGTACGCGTTCGTCAGCCCCGACGCACCGGACACCGTCACGATCCTCGCCAACTACATCCCGCTGCAGGGGCCGGCCGGCGGGCCGAACTTCTACGAGTTCGGCGACGACGTCCTCTACGAGATCAACATCGACAACAACGCGGACGCCCTGCCGGACGTCACCTACCAGTTCCGGTTCGAGACCGAGGTCAGGCACCCGGACTCGTTCCTCTACAACACCGGCCAGATCGGCTCGCTCGACAGCGACTCGTGGAACCGCCGGCAGTTCTACACGGTCACCCGGATCCAGAACGGCGTCTCGACCGTGCTCGGCAGCCACCTGGCCTGCCCGCCCTGCAACATCGGGCCGCGCTCGACGCCCATGTACGAGGAGAAGCTCGGGCATCCGGCGGTGCAGGACCTGGGCAACGGCGTCATGACCTTCGCCGGCCAGCGCGCCGAAGCTTTCTACGTCGACCTGGGCTCGATCTTCGACCTGGGCGACCTGCGGCCGTTCCAGCACCTGCACCTGATCCCGACCCCGGACGCGCTGGGGGTGAACGCCACCGAGCCGGTCAACGTGCACACGATCGCCATCCAGGTGCCGAAGACTCAGCTGACGCGCGACGGGAGCAAGCCGACCGATCCGGCGAGCGGCAAGTCCGTGATCGGGGTCTGGACCGCTGCTTACCGGCGGCGGGCCCGGGTGCTCCAGAGCGGCGGCGGTGGCGAGGTGGAGGCCGGGCCGTTCGTCCAGGTCTCCAGGCTCGGCAACCCGCTCTTCAACGAGGTCATCGTCCCGATGGGGGACAAGGACCGCTGGAACGCGCTCCCGCCGAGCGCCGACGGCGAGTTCGCGAAGTACGTCGACCAGCCGGAGCTGGCTCGGCTGCTGCCGATCCTCTACCCCGGCGCCACCTTCATGAACCTGGCCGGCCTCAACGGCACGTCGCGCTTCGACCTCGACGCGATCCTGCTGACCGGCATCCCGACCGCGGCCGGGCTCGGCTTCCAGAACTTCACCGGCGCCACGAAGGCCGACATGTTGCGGCTGAACATGGCGATCGGGCCGACCGCCGTGCCCAACCCCTTGGGCCTGGTTGCGGGCGACCCGGCCGGCTTCCCCAACGGGCGGCGCCCGGTAGACGACGTGGTGACCATCGAGGTTCGGGCGATCGCCGGGCTGACGTGGAAGCTACTCAACCCCGGCTACACACTCGACGGCGCCGCCACCGCGGTGATGGACGGCTCGGTGGACGACGACTCCCAGCAGAAGCTCGGCTTGCTGCTCGACACATTCCCCTACCTCGGCACGCCGTACAGCGGCTACGAGGCGGGCCAGAGCGCCTGAAGGAGGTAGATCAGATGCCTTTCCACCCTGTCTGGCTGATCGTGGTGCTCGCGATCATCCTCATCGTCTTCGGCCCCAAGCGGCTGCCCGAGCTGGGCAGCTCCCTCGGCCGGGGAGTGCGGGAGTTCCGGAACGCCACCGACCAGTTGAAAGAGGACGTGGTCGCCGCGACCACCCCCGAGACCAAGACCGAGGCGTAACCGGTGGCCACCCTCAGAGTCCTCCAGGCCGGCGACGACCGCGGGCGGGAGATGTCACTGATCGAGCACCTGGAGGACCTGAGGCAGGCGCTCATCGTGTCGCTCCTCGCGTGGGGGGCGGCATCGGTGGGCGCCTTCTTCTTCTGGAAGCGCGCCGTCGATTTTCTGGTCCAGCGCGGCGGCCTCCAGCACACCTATTTCACGACGCCGAGCGGGGCCTTCCTGCTCGGCGTCCGCCTGGCGGTGACGATGGGCCTTGTCGCCGCCTTCCCCGTCATCGCGCAGCGGGCCTGGTGGTTCATCAGCCCCGGCCTTCGCCGCGAGGAGCGCCGCCTCGCCCTGCCGCTGTTCCTGGCGACCGTCTTCTTCTTCACGCTCGGGCTCGCGGTCGCGCTCTTCTCGCTGCCGCTCTTCGTCCACATCCTCACCGGCTTCGCGCCGGCCGACCTCAACTACCTGCCGCTGATCGACGACTACCTCGGCTTCACGCTGCTCCTCACCGTCGGCTTCGGGCTGGTGTTCGAGCTGCCGGTGGTGCTCTACGTGCTCGGCCGGCTCGGCATAGTCAGCTCGCGCTGGCTCTACCGGCACCGCGTGGCGTGGATCCTGGGCCTCGCGGTGTTAGCCAACTTCCTGACGCCCGGCGCCGACCCCATCACGCCGCTGCTGATGTTCGTCCCGCTCTACGTCTTCTGGGAGGGGACGGCGCTGCTGCTCAAGCTGACGGGGCGGTGACCTCGGTGACCTGCCCGCTCACGATCTCGACGTCGAGGTCGAAGCCGAGCACGCGGTAGCTTCCCGCTTCGAGCTCAGGGAAGACGCCCGCGAACACGGTGCGGCCGTTCACCACCCGCTCGTGGACCTCGGTGTGAGTGCGCTTGCCGGTGTCGTGCCGCTCCACCTCGACCTCGTGACCCACGAGTTCGGCTCCGGCGTGGAGGATCAGCGCCCCGAAGCCTGCGCCTAGTTCGAGGACCACCGCCTCGGTGTGGATCCGCGGGGGGCCGTGCTCACCCATCGGCGGGATGGTAGCCCGCCAGGCATGGGCGACACGTGCTGTGTAGGCCAGAGTCTCTGCTGCAAGCGCGCCCGCTGCGCGAGGATCGTGGTGTGCACGAGAAGGCGCTGCCGTCAGACCTCGTCCGCCGTCTCCAAGCGGCGGTGCTGACGAAGGATCGAGAAACGCTCGAGCAGCTGGTTGACCCGGGTTTCGCCTTGACCGGCTCAGCCGCGCTCGGACTGCTCGACAAGCGGCAGTGGATCGATTCGGCCCTCGAGTTCGCCTGGGAGGCATTCGACTTTGAAGAGTCGAGCACCATCGATCTCGAGAGCACGGCCGTCGTGATCAGTCGACTGCGGCAGCGCGGACGTTGGAAGGGGCGGGACATCAGCGGCCGGTTCCTGCTCGTGGACGTGTGCCGGAGGTTGGAGGGCGACTGGCTGCTCGTCAGCCGCTACGCGGAGAGGCTGCCCGACTAACCGACAAGCCCAGGATCCGATGGAGTTGGCGATGGCGTTGGCGTTGGCGATGGCGATGGCGTTGGCGTTGGCGATGGCGTTGGCGTTGGCGTCGGCGTCGGCGATGGTGTTGGAGTGGCGACCGGCGCCGCCGTCGGAGTGGGCGTAGGTGTCGGCGTCGATGTCGGACTCGAGGCCGCTGCCCCTGGCCGAACTGGAGGCCGCGACGACACTGGCCTCGCCCTCATGGCAACGGATGCCGGCGTGCTGAATGTCCCGACTCTGACCGAGCCGGTCGCACTACCGGTGCCGGCGAAGTAGGCACGTGCGGGGACAGCGAGGGTGCTCAGCGCGATGGCGACCAGCACAGCGGTGATCAGCGACGTCTTGTTTCTCATCAGTTCCTCAATAAGTACGGGTGCCGGCCGAGGCCGGCACCCGCTGTGCTGCGTTTCTGCTAGCTGACCGAGACCGTGAAGGCCGGGGTGCTGCCCTGGCATGCGGTCTGGTTGGTACCGCTGTCGTTCAGCTGGATGGTGATGTCGCCGTACACCGTGTGACCGCCCGGCACGATCGTGCCGGCGAGCTTGGTGACGTTGCTCGTGGCAAACCACGACGAGAGGCAGTTCGGGATCACGGTCCCGTCGTATGCCTTGGCGAACCCGTTGCCGTCCTGGTTCATGGTCGGCACGACCGCAGTGATCTCCTGCGGGCCCTTGCCACTGTTCTGGATGGCGTATTCGGCGGTAACCGTAGAACCGTCGCCCGGGTACAGGGGTGCGGTGCTCTCGCCGACGATGGTGACGAGCCAGGGGCCGGTCGACCCGGTCTGCGTCTGCCAGCCGCCGGAACCGGTGACTCCGAAGTACGCGAACGCCGCGGTGCCAAGCGCCACGACCGACAGGGCGGCGACAGCCGCCATGGCGATCCGCTTGGGGGTGAAATGAAAAGTCTTCACGAGTGTCTCCTTGGATTACCTATTGATGATTCCGTCTGCCCTCGGCGCGCATCGAGGACACCCATGACGGTGACGACGCGGGACGGCAGCAGCCGGGCTGGCCTATGAAGATGGGTAAATTTTCTTTCGCTGGATCGCCCACAGGCCACTGGCAGGGCTCGGTGGATGCATGCGACGTAATGTCGCGCTAATATGTCGCGGCAATGTCACCACGCCGGTATCGCATGGACGGCCGTGCGGTGGCAACCGCCCGAACCCGCCACCGAATCGCCGGCGCCGCCGTATTGCTGCACTCCCAGCGGGGCATCGCGGCGACCAGCTGGGACGAGATCGCCGCGGCCGCGGGGGTCAACCGCGCCACGGTGTACAGGCACTTCCCGCGCCTCGAGGAGCTGGTCCCGGCCTGCGCTCGAATCGCGTTTGAGGCGATCGACTTGCCGGCTCCCGAACAGCTGCGCGCCGCCCTAGCGGACCTGCCTGACGCGGGAGCGCGGCTGGAGCGGATCGTCCGCGAGTCCTGCGCCTGCTTCGAACGCGGGGCCGATTGGCTCCGCGCGGCGCGTCGCGAGGGGGACCTGGTGCCCTCGGTGGCCGAAGTGAACGCGCGGGTGTCAGCCGGGGCTTCCGCGCTCGTGGAGGCCGCCCTCGACGGCACCTTCGTGACCGACGACGCGCTGCGCCTGCTGTGCGTGTTGATCGATTTTCCGTTCTCGCAGCAATTGCGCGACGCGGGGATCCCGGCCGGCCGGGTCCCGGATGTGATCGCCAGGTTGGTGCGGCAAGTCCTTGCCGAGGAGGAAAGGCAGTGAACGAGATCAGCTCACGAGCATTCGCGGTGGCCGACGGCGAAGGTCGCGCCACCTGGTTCGCCGGGGCGCTCATGGTGGAGAAAGCCGCCGGCGGCGGCTTCGACCTCCTCGACCAGACTGTGCCGCCCGACTACTCGCCGCCCCGGCACGTTCATCGACACGAGGACGAGGCGTGGTACCTGCTGGAGGGCGAGGCGACCTTCTGGTGCGGGGAGCAGACGCTGCAGGCCGAGCGCGGCGGCTTCGTGTTCTTGCCCCGGGGCGTCGAGCATTGCTTCAAGATCGGGCCGTCCGGCGCGCGCCTGCTCACCTTTACGTTTCCGTCAGGGTTCGCCCGCTTCGTCGAGGAGGCCGGCCGCCCCGCGGCTGAGCTCCGCGTGCCCGACCCCGAACCACCTGACCCGGCGCGCCTGGGCGCGATCGCAGCAGGGCACGGAATCGACATCACCGGTCCGCCCGCCTGACCCCTACCCGCCGGCGCCGGCGCCGGCCTGGTCGGAATGCCGGCCGGACCAGGTGCGCGCCGGCGCCGGCCTGGTTCATGAGGCGGGCAGGTGCTTGAGCGCCTGAGAGGAATCGGGTCTAGCCAGGCACCTCCCGGCGGCCCGGACGCGTCTGCCCGGCCGGGCCCCAGGCGATCGCGTCCTCGGCTGCAGGGCCGCCGGGGAGCGCCAGCCGCACCCGCCGGAGCGACTCGGTGATCACCTCCGCTTCAGCGTCTCCGACCTGGTCGATGAACCACTTCCGCACGTTGGCATGGTGCACCTCCCTCGCCTTGGCCAGCACCTTCCTGCCCAGCGGCGCGAGGCTTACCACCTGGCCCCTGGCGTCTTCTGGATGCCCGTGCCGCGCGACCAGTCCGTCGCGCTGCATCCGGTCGAGCAGCCGTGAGAGCCCGCTCGGGCTCAGCAGGATCGCGTCCGCGAGGCGCTGAAAGCGCAGGCTGCCGCCGTTTCGATCCAGCTGCGCAAGGACGTCGAAGCGCGAGATCGTGATGCCGACCCTCCGCTTGAGGTCCGCCTCCATGAGATCAAGGAGACGGCTCTGCGTGCGCAGCAGCGACATCCAGGCGTCCAGCCGACGCTCGAACGAGAGCGTATCCATGCTCCTTGATTCTCCAAGAAATTAGTTGACATGGCAACGTCCCGCGACTATTGTTGCCATATCAACAAAGTCGGCATCTGCCGATCATGAGGAGGAAGGCATGTCCAAGGCCATCGTTCACGTGCACCACAGGGTCGAGAGCTATGACACCTGGAGGCCGTTTTTCGACGAGCACCGCCGGGTCCGCGAGCAGCACGGGGCCACAGGCCACCGCGTTTACAAGGTCGCGGGCGACCCCAACGACATCGTGATCGTCAACGAGTTCGCGAGCGCCGAAGGCGCGAAAGCGTTCGCCGCCGACCCGAGCCTCCGCTCGATCATGGGCAGCGCGGGCGTGGTCGGCGCGCCGGAGGTGCTGTTCCTCGACGAGCCGGAGGTGGCCACCTACCGCTGAGGTCCGTCCGATTCGTGCCGCGGAGCCCGAAGGCCAGGGTGGTGGGCCGGAGAGGAATCGAACCTCTGGCCTCGGGCTCCTCAGGCACCCGCTCTGAGTGGTGCGCCTGGGCGCCAACGCGCCAACCCGCCCGCGCCGGCGCCGGCCTGGTGGAATGCCGGCCGGACCAGGTGCGCGCCGGCGCCGGCCTGGTCGGAATGCCGGCCGGACCAGGTGCGCGCCGGCGCCGGCCTGGTTGAGGGGGCGAACGTCAGGGCTCGGCGGTGTAGGGCCACCGCGGAGCGCCAAGCTCGCGCGACACCGCGCGGGCGCTCTCTGTAACCGCTGCGGCGACGCCTTTGGCAAGACCCCGATTGAAGAGCCTCTCGGTGGCATCCACGACTCCGATCGCGCCGATCGGCTGGCCACCATGGTCGAAGATCGGCGCCGCCGCGCTGGACTCCCCAAGCACCGCCTCGTCGCGCTCGACGGCCAAGCCCTGCTCGGCGACCCGGCCCAGCTCGCGGCGTAGGGCATCCCCCGCCAGCGTCGACTTGGTCAGCTTCGGCAAGGGCTCCGACATCAGGTCATCCACCACGCGGGGAGGCGCGAAAGCCAGGATCGCCTTGCCCAAGGCGCTCGCGTGCAGTGGCAGTTGGAGGCCGACCTCGGGCACCCCAAAACCGGCGTCCGGCCTGAAGACGTGGTGAACGATCACGACGCCAGCTCCATGCATCACTCCGACCCGGACCGCGGCGCCCGAACGCGCGGCCAGCCGTTCGGCGTGTACGACAGAGCGGGCCCTGAGCTCGTTCAGATCGAGATAGGAGTAGCCCAACTGCAGCAGGCCCGGGCCGAGCTGGTATTTGTCGGAGTGCCTGTCCTGCTCGACGAAGCCATGGGCCTGGAGCGTCTGCAGGAGTCCGTGCACGGTCGGCCGCGCCAGGTTCAGGCGTTCCGCCAGCTCGCTCACCCCCAGGCGCCGTGGCCCGCTCGCGAGCGCCCTCAGGATTGCCGCGGCTCGATCGATGGACTGGATCGATGCGCGCCGTTCAGGCGTTTCTTGATTCGGCATTGCTGAATCCCTGTCGGCAGTGTAGACTACGCGCCAGAATTTCGGTTCCGTTCAGGAGGGCGGATTGGTCGGGATTGTACTGGTGTCTCACAGCTCCGAGTTGGCCCGTGGACTGGGTTCCTTGCTGGGCCAGGTCGCCGGGCTGGAGGTGCGCATCGAATGCGCGGGCGGCGGGTCTCACGACGAGCTGGGCACCGACGCCGAGGCGGTACTGGCGGCGGTCGAGCGCGCGGAAACCGGCGACGGGGTGGTGGTCTTGGCCGACCTCGGCAGCTCTGTCCTGACGGTGAGGCACCTCCTGGACGAGGGAACCCTGAACGGACACGTGCGGCTGGCGGACGCCCCCCTGGTGGAAGGCGCGATGGCCGCGGCCGTGGTCGCCTCGATGGGGATGGACCTGGAATCCGTTCGGCAAGCCGCGGAGGACGCTTGGAATGCCCGCAAGCTCTGAGACCGAGGTCCGGCTCCCCGCGGGCGTGGCCCTGCATGCCCGGCCCGCCGGCCAGTTCGTGAAGACTGCCATGCAGTTTCGGTCACAGGTGTGGGTGGCGGCGGGCAAGAAGGCCGTGAACGCCAAGAGCATCCTGGCGGTGCTCGGGCTCGGCGCCCAGGGCGGGACAGCGCTGACGCTGAGCGCGGAAGGTGACGACGCGCAGGCGGCGCTCGTCGCGCTGGCCGCCTGCGTCAGCTCGCTGGTCGAGTAGCCCGCGCGGGCCCGTCGCACGCCCGCACCAGGTTCCGTACCTCCCCCACCCTTGCCGCGCCGACGCTGAGCTCGTCGGCGCCGAGGCCGACCAGGATGGGTACCAGCTCGGGGTCCGAGGCCGCCTCGCCGCAGACTTCTACGGGGATGCCGGCGCGGTGCGCCGCGCTAATGCTCCGCTCGATCAGCCGCAGCACCGCCGGATGGCCGGTGGGCGAGCTGGCGGCCGATTCGCGGTCGAAGCCCAGGACGAGCTGCGTCAGGTCATTGGTGCCGAGACTGAGAAAGTCCGAGCACGCGGCGATGCGGTCGGCGCCTTCAGCTGCCTCCGGGGTCTCGATCATCGGCCCCAGCAGCGGCGCCGGCCGGCCTCGCAGCTCCCCGGCGAGCGCCTCACGGACCGCCGTCAGCTGCTCCACGCGAGTGACCATCGGCACGAGGATGCGAACCTGGGCGCCGGCGGCGGCGTCCAGGATGCCGCGCAGCTGAGCGCGAAGGGCCGGCGGCGCCTCCAGCAAGAGCTCAACTCCCCGCTTGGGCGTGCCCGTAAGGAACGGCGGCGTCTTGTCTCCCCCGAAGTCCAGGAGCCGCACCGTTGCGATACGCCCGCCGAGCTGGCGCAGGAGGGGCTCGAGGAAGCGCCGGTGACGGTCCGCACCGGGCCACTCGCCGGCGTCCAAGAACAGCAGCTCTGTGCGCAGCAGGCCCACGCCCTCGGCGCCCTGCGCAAGCGCCTCGGCGATCTCCGCGGCTGTCGTCGCGTTCGCCAGGACCCGCACGTGCCGGCCGTAGCGTGTGACCGCCGGCTCTTCCCGCCGGGCTACAGCTTCAGCCCGCGCACGGCGCCGGCGCGCTGCGTCACGCTCAGCCTCGGCCACTCGAGCTGGGGCGGGATCGAGGATCGCCGTGCCGGCCGTCCCGTCGACGACTATCGGCGCGCCGTCGGCCACGGTCAGCAGTTCGGGTCCGGCACCGACCACCATGGGGATGCCAAGCGAGCGGGCAACGATGGCCGCATGTGCCGTGACTCCTCCCGCGGCCAGCACGATTCCGCGCACCCCCGCGACCAGCTCGACGACGTCGGCGGGGCCGAGACTGTCCGCTACGACGACGCCTTCGGCCGAGGCGCCGACCGTGCCGGTCACTGCCATCGCCGCCCGGCGGCCCACGCTGCGGACGTCGTCAGCCCGCTCGGCCAGGAGCGGGTCGTCCAGCGCCGCCAGCCGGCTCGCCAGCAAGCTGCTCGCCTTCAGCAGGGCCGGCGCAGCGCGGCGCCCTTCTCGCGTCAAGCGAGAGACCTCCTCAGCCAGGTCCGGATCCCGCGCCATCAGGGCTCCCGTCGCGACGATCTCCGCCTCGGTGTCGCGGCCGGCAGCTCGAAGCTCCTCCGCCAGTTCCTCCACGCGGGCGGCACAGCTTTCCAAGGCCGCCAGGGCGAGCTTCCCCTCCCCGGCCCGGTCAGGCTCGGCGACAAGCTCGAGAGGGCCGGCCGCCACCAAGTCGAAGCGGACCACACGACCTGCGACCAGGCCGGGCGCCGCGGCGAACCCACGCAGGGCCCGCTCGGCCATCAGCCTGCCTCTCCGACCGCCTTCTCGAGAGCGCGCAGGATCAGGGCGGTCGAGGTGGCGCCCGGGTCCTGGTGGCCGATCGACCGTTCGCCGAGGTATGACGCACGGCCCTTCCGGGCCTGCATCGGCGTGGTCGCGTGCATGCCCGCCTCCGCCGCAGCGGCCGCGACGGCCAGCGAGGGTGTCAGGTCGTGCCCGGCGGCCAGCGACTCGCGGAGGGCGGCGACCGCCGGCTCCAGCGCGTCCACCATCGTCTTGTCGCCCACCTCCGCCTGGCCTAGATCCTTGATCGCGGCCAGCGCAGCTTCGAGCAGCGCGACCAGCGCGGGACCCTCGAAGCTGGAGGCGTCACCAAGCGTGCGCCCGGCGCTACGCAGAGCCGAGCCCCAAAGCGGGCCGCTAGCACCGCCGACTGTCGAGACCAGCGTCTTCCCGGCCAGGCTCAACAGCCTGCCGGGAGGAGCCCCCACCTCGCCATCCAGGGCCTGGACCACGGCGGCGAAGCCACGCTGCATGTTGGTGCCGTGGTCGCCGTCACCGATGGCGGCGTCCAGCTGCACCAGGTAGTCGCGCTCGGCGGTGACCGAGCTCTCGACCTCGCGCATCCAGGTGGTTATCACGGCCGCGTCCATGGCTCTGGTGGTGATCAAAGGTAACGGTCCCTCAGGCGCCCCAGCGCAGGGCCGGGGTATGCACCGGCGCATCCCAGAGGCGTGCCAGCTCGTCGTCGAGCTCCAGCACGGTCAGAGAAGCCCCGGCCATTTCCAGGGACGTGATGTAGCTGCCGACCAGGTTTCGCAGAGGCTCCAGCCCGGCTGCGCGCAGCCTCTGGTCGACCTCGTTGTAAAGGAGGTACAGCTCGAGCAGTGGCGTGCCGCCCATGCCGTTGACAAAGGCCAAGACTTTGCTGCCGCGGGCCGGCTTGAGGTCGGTGAGTACCGCCTCGACCATCACGTCCACGACTTCGGAAGCGCTGCCGAGATCGGCCCGCTTGCGACCCGGCTCGCCGTGGATGCCGATCCCGAGCTCGATCTGGCCTTCCGGCAGTTCGAAGATCGGCTTGCCAGAAGCCGGCGGCGTGCAGGAGCTGAGCGCGACTCCGAACGATCGGGCCTTCTCGTTCACGCGTTTGACGGTGTCCGCCACCTTGTCGAGGTCCGCGCCGGCCTCGGCCGCTGCCCCAGCGATCTTCTCTGCCAGCACCGTCGCCCCGACGCCGCGTCGCCCCGCCGTGTAGAGCGAGTCCTGCACGGCGACGTCGTCGTCGATCACGACCGATGTCACTCTGATGCCCTCGTCGGCAGCGTCTTCGGCCGCCATCTTGAAGTTGAGGACGTCGCCCGTGTAGTTCTTCACGATGTGAACGACCCCGGCCCCGCCGTTGACAGCCTTGGTGGCGGCGAGCATCTGGTCAGGCACGGGCGAGGTGAACACCTCGCCGGGGCACGCGGCGTCGAGCATGCCGACTCCGACGAACCCCCCGTGCAGCGGCTCGTGACCCGAGCCGCCGCCTGAGACCAGGGCGACCTTGCCGGCCCGCGGCGAATCCTTCCGCACCACGATGCGTGCGGCCGCGTCATAGCGCAGGAGATCCGAGTGAGCCGCGGCCAGGCCGCGCAGCGACTCTGCGACGACCTGCGCCGGGTCGTTCATGAACTTTCGCGGTCTCGTTTCGATTGCCATTGTCTTCAGCGCTCCTTGCTAGTGGGCGGCCGCCGCCGCGGCGACGTGCTCTTCATCGGTTACGGCCTCACGGATGGGCCGCTCGACCAGGCGCGGGTTGGCGAGGAAGTCGTAGGTGAAGGTGGCGGCCGCGGCTCCGAGCAGACCCGGGACGAGGTAGACCGGGATGTACTGGGCCCAGTAAGTGGCCCCACCGGCCAGCGTCTGGACCAGCTCCGGGCCAAAGGCTCGCGCTGGATTCAGGGAGGCGCCGCTCACGGGACCGAAGATCAGGATGATCCCAACCACCGCGCCGCCGATGACCAGACCGGCGAGCTGCTGCGGCGACTTCGAGTCGACGATGCCCATGATCGCCAGCAGCAGCAGGCCGGTGCCGAGGAACTCGGCCAGGCCGGCCTCTAGGTAGGCCGAGCCCGACGCGTTCGCCGCGAAGTGGGTCTGGCCCATGCCGAAGGTGACGGCGTTCTGCCCGAACACAGCCCAGATCCCGAACGCGCCGATGACGGCGCCGACGAACTGCGCGGTCCAGTAGACCGGCACGTCCCTCCAGGGGAAGCGCCTGGTCACCGCCAGGGCGAACGTCACGGCCGGGTTGATGTGGCAGCCGGACACCTTGCCCAGCGCGTAGACGAGCGCCGTGATGATGAAACCGAACGCGAAGCTGATTCCGAGGAGGTCGGCCTCCGTGACCGCCGGCACGGCCTTGCCCGCCAGCGTCAACGTCGCGATCACCGAGCCGGGCCCCACGAGCACCAGCGCCGCCGTCCCGAGCGCCTCCGCGAGCGCCCTCTGCCAGGTCGAGTACATCTCGTGAACCCCCCTAATTCTCTGACTCCTGTTCGGCATTATCGAACAGGTTTCGCAAACCGTAGAACCTCCCGGATGATTTGTCAATGGGGTCGTCGGCCGCCAACCTGCCCGCGGAACCCGCCCGCCAACCCGCCGGCGCCGGCGCCGGCCTGGTCGGAGCGCCGGCCGGACCAGGTGCGCGCCGGCGGTGGCCTGGTTGACGGGTGCTAGGCGGAAGCTCCCTCCGGCATGGGGATGACGCCGAGTTGCTGCAGCATCTGCAGCTCCTGGATGACATGCCAGTGCTCCGCGAGGCGGCCGTCGCGCAGACGGTGAACGTCGATGCCCGAGATCGTGACCACGCGGCCGCTTGGCGGAATGCCCATGAACTCACCTTGGTGAGTTCCGGTGTTCGTCCAGTACGCGACTACGGTGTCGCCCTCAGCCACCAGGTCGTGCAAGGTGAATCGGGGATGGAACGCACCTAGAATTCCGCCGACGCGCGCCTTCAGGCCCTCGAGGCCGTTGGGCTGGCCCGGGAAAGGGCTGTGTTCGTCGTAGTCCGGCACCGCGATCTGGTCCAGCAGGCTGGTATCGCCGCCATTCAGAACCTCGTCGTAGTACCGCCGGACGGTCGCCTTGTTGGTCTCCGTTGACATGTTCGCCACCTCCAAAGTGGATTTGATGCGACCAATCTGCGGCCAGGGGAAGATGAAAGCCAGGACGAGCGCCCACCGACTTGGCCACCGAGTTGGAACTGGCGCAGCACCGGCAGATTAGGATCGCGACCGGCATGACGGAAGGTGGGCCTCTCGCGGAACAGCTTCGTTCTCTCCGCCTGACGCGCGGCCTGACCCAAGCGGAGCTGGCCGAGATGGCCGGGATCTCCGAGCGGGCCGTGAGCGACATCGAACGCGGGCTGCGCCGTCATGTGTATCGGGACACCACCGAGCGGCTGATTCGGGCGCTCGAGCTGGCGGGGGAGCAGGCCGCCGATTTCGAGGCCGCCGCTCGGGGCCGGATCGAGGGAGCGCCGCCGGACCTCGGGGTGCTGCCCCCGGAAAGGACCAGGCTGATCGGGCGCGCGAGGGAGCTGAGCGACGTGCGTCGCTGGCTGGCGCGCGAGGACACCCGCTTGGTAACGATCACGGGACCAGGCGGCGTCGGCAAGACGCGGCTGGCGGCTGAGGTCTGCCGGCGGTCCGCGGACGATTTCCCCGACGGCGTGGTGTTCGTCGCGCTCGGCGAGTTGCCCGCGCCCGAGCTGGCGATGCCAACCATCGCAGGCGCCCTCAGAGTGCTGACGCGCGGAGACCCGGTCCAGGCGCTCGCGAGCACTCTTGCGTCTCGCCGACTGCTGCTCGTCCTCGACACCTTTGAACACCTGCTGCCGGCGGCGGCCGACTTGGGAACGATCGTGCGTGCGGCGACTACAGCAAGAGTCCTCGTCACGAGCCGCGTGCCCCTGAATCTCACTGCCGAACGGCTGCTGAACATCCCGCCCCTGGCCGAAGCGGAAGCGGTCGAGCTCTTCGAGGCCCTTTTGGAATCGACACGTCAGGAGTCGTCGCCCCGAGGCTCCGGCCGCGACGTCGTGGCTGAGATCTGCCGCCGCGTGGACGGCCTGCCGCTGGCCGTGGAGCTGGCGGCTGCCAGGACTCGAACCCTCGGAGCGGAGGAGATCCGCGACCATCTGGACCGGCGCCTGCTCCTGCTGAGTGGCGGGCCGGCCGACCTCCCGCAGCGACAGCGGTCGATGGCGGCCACGATCGCCTGGAGCTACGACCTGCTCGATTCCGACGCAAGGCGGCTCCTGGAAAAGCTGTCCATATTCGCCGGCGGTTGGGCGGCGCCCGACGCGACCGCGATCTGCGCGGACGCTGACATCGCGCTCGACCTCGCGCGGCTCGTCGATTCCTCCTTGGTCGTGGCGGAGCCGGGTTTCGAGACCCGCCGTTACCGCATGCTCGACACGGTTCGCGAATACGCAGCTGACCGGCTCCACACACGTGTCGGATCGGAAGGCGTGGCGGCCCTCCGCAAGGCACATGCCCGCCACTTCGCGGAGCTGGCGCTCGGTGCCGAATCTGAGCTGCGCGGGGCTATGCAGCAGGAGCAGGTCGAGCTCCTGCTGACGAACATTGACAACCTTCGCGTCGCGCTCGACCACCTCACGGCGACTGGCGAGGTCGACCTCGCACTACGCGTCGGCGCCGCGCTCTGGATGTTCTGGCGGATCGCGGGTACGTTCTCCGAAGGGCGTGCGTGGCTGACGAAACTGCTGACTCTGGACGCGGGTGGCGCCGAGGCGGCGCGGGCCGGCTCGTTGTGGGGCGCAGGCTGGCTGGCCTTCCACCAGGGCGCCTATGACGAGACCGCGCGCTGCGGGGCCGAGCTCGCGCTCTGGTCACGCGCGGCGGGCGATGACGCCGGTTTGCGCAACGGCCTCACGCTGCAGGCGCTCGAGCGGCTCGCCGCGGGCGACCTCCAAGCCGCGGCGGACCTGTTCGAACAGGGACTCGAGCTCGTCCGCCGCCTGGACCATCCGTGGCTGCTGGCCACGTCTTGCCTGAATCGCGCGGTTGCGGCCCTCCACCTCGGCGAGCTGGACCTCGCCGAGGGTCTCCTGGCGGAGGCGAGAGACATCTACCAACGGCTGGGCGACGCGCGCTTTGCGGCTCGCGTGGATCTGCAGCTCGCGTTCGTGGCGCTGTCGCGACGCGACGCAGCCCAGGCCGCGGATCTGGTGTCTGCGGCGCTCGCCGCCGTTTGGGAGTTGAGGGACAGTTGGGGCGCGACCGAGCAGCTAGACGGTGCCGCCGCCACGCTCGCGGCACGAGGCGACCTGGAAGCCGCAGCGCTCATCGCCGGAGCTGCGGAGGCCGCCTGGGAGACGCTGGCCGCTATCCCACATCCGGCCGATCGGACCTGCGCCGATCGCTGGCTGCTGCCAGCGCTGCGCGATGCGGGTGATCCCGGCGCGGCCGCACGTTCCGAAGGCCGCCTGCTGCCGCTCGAGGATGCCGTCGATGCAGCGCTCGGCTCGCTGCGCTCCGACGGGGGATGAGGGTGGGGCGGAACTGGGCCGCAGCGTTCATTTGGTGGGCCGCGGCCGGCGCCGGCGCCGGCCTGGTCGAAATACCGGCCGGACCAGGTGCGCGCCGGCGGCGGCCTGGTTGATGGGGCGGGAGATTGGCGAACGGGTGGTGCGCCTGAGAGGAATCGAACCTCTGGCCTCGTGCTCCGCAGGCACGCGCTCTATCCGCTGAGCTACAGGCGCTAAGCAGCGGCCCGAACGAACGGGCAGACCCCAAAGTCTACCCTCGGCCCGTTCAGCCGCCTCCCTTCCCCGCGTCCCGCCACATGCGGTAGATCGGCGGGCAGCCCAACGGCGGATGGAGCTCTTCCACCACCTCGAACCCGTGGCGTTGGTAGAGCGTCAGGTTGCGCGGGTTGGACGACTCGAGGTAGGCCGGCAGGCCGGCCTCGTCCACCCCCGTCAGCACCTCGCGGAGCAGCTCGCCGCCCAGCCCCTGTCCCTGCCGCGCCGGCACGGTGCCCAGGTAGCCGAGATACCAGTGCGGCGGCTCCTTGGGGTGGGCGCCCTCGACGGCGCCGAGCGTGATCAGCGAGTGGATCGCGCGCAGGCGAAGGGCGCCGACGAAGGGCACGAGGCTGCCCAGGATGTCGCCGATCGGGGTCTCCCATTTGCCTGGCGGAGCCCACATCGCCGCGGCGGCGTCGTCGCCGGCGAGATAGCTATGGCCTTTGGCGGCGTAAGACGCCGCGAGGCCGTTGAACATGGCCAGGAAACGCTTCTCGCGAGACCGCGCGCGCGGCGGGATCAGCCAGGAGAAGACCGGATCGTCGAAGAACGCGGCGGCCAGCGTTCTCGCCAGCGTCGGGACGTCCGCGGGAGTTGCCTTTCGTACCGCCGTCTGCATCACGCTGCGCCTAAGTCTGGACCGCGGCCCCCTCGGGAGTCGCGTCCGCGTCCGACTCGAAGAACCGGACGCGGAGCTCGTAGTAGCCGCGGCGCAAGAGCCCGGCGACGCCCTGGCGCGCCAGGAACATCACGATCAGCAGGATCACGCCCTGCGTGACGGTGGGCGCCGCATTGGCGAGCTGCTTGTTGATCGGCAGCAGGAACTGCTGCGACAGCACCGGCAAATACCAGGCGAAGAGCCCGCCGAAGATCGCGCCCTCGAGCGTCGAGATGCCGCCGATGATCGCGCCGATCAGGATCTGGATCGAGAGCTGGAACGGGTACGCGTCGGCGCTTACGAACGACGTGAGCAACCCGTAGAGAGCGCCCGCGACTCCGGCATACGCCGCGCTGACCGCGAAGGCCAGCGTCTTGTAGGAAGGTAGGTCGACGCCGAAGGCACGGGCCGCGAGCTCGCCGTCGCGGATCGCCCGCAGCGCTCGCCCGGTGCGGCCGCGCAGCAGGTTCCAGGCGACTAAGAACAGGATCGCGGCCACGACCAGGGTGACGAAGTAGAAGAACTGCTCGTCGCCGATCCCGTCGATAGGCGAGGTGACGGGCGGCAGGATGATGCCCCGGACGCCACCCAGCTGGCCCGGCTTCTTGAGGACGGTGGGAGCGGCGACCCCGAGGGCGAAGGTGGCGAGGGCGAGGTAGATGCCCTCCAGCCGCAGCGCCGGAATACCGATGAGGAAGCCGAAGAAGCCGGCGATCACGCCGGCGAGCGGGATGGTCAGAGGCCAGGGCAGGTTGTAGTAGTGCACTCCGATGGCCGCGACGAAGGCGCCGACAGCGATGAAGGCGCCGTGGCCGAGGGACACCTGGCCGCTGTACCCGGTCAGGATGTTGAGCCCCATGATCGCGACCGCGAACGTCAGCGCGTAGGAGAGATTCAGCGCCTGGTACCCGTTGTCCGGGGTGCTGACCACGAACGGAAGGCCGATCGCGACGATCGCCACGACGGCAAGCAGGACGATGTTGCGCAGCCTGGGGTTCACACGCGCACCACGTGGCGATGGCCGAAGAGCCCGGACGGCTTCACCACGAGCAGCACGACGATGAGGCCCAGGCTCAGGGGCAGACGCAGGTCCGCCAGCGGCTGGATGTAGGCCCCCACCAGCGCCAGCGCAACGCCCAAGATCAGTCCGCCCACAACGGCGCCGACCGGGCTGTCGATGCCACCCAGGACCGCTGCGGCGAAGGCGTAGATGATGACGCTCTGCATCATGTTCGGCTGCAGCACGATCTGCGGCGCGACCAGCATTCCCGACACCGCTCCGACCGCGGCGGCCAACCCCCAGCCGAGCGCCAGCATCCAGCCCACCCGAATCCCGATGAGACGGGCCGAGTCCGGGTAGAGAGCCGCGGCCCTCATGGCGAGTCCGATCGGAGTGCGGTTGAAGAACAGGTAGACGAGCGCCAGGATGCCGAGCGTCACACCGATGATCCCGAGGTTCGAGATCGAGATGTACACGCCGCCGATCACCAGGGGGTGAGCGGGAAACGGGCTGGGGAACGACTGCGGCTCGTAGCCCCAGATGAAACCGGCGGCGCCGTTGGTGACGGTGAACAGCGCCAGCGTCACGATGACGATGTTCAGCTGTGGACCACGCTCGAAGGGCCGGACGATGACGCGCTCGATGCCGACCGCTCCGACGAAGGCGATGACGAGCGTGATCGCGAACCCGACTGCGTAGGGAAGCCCGAGCCCGGCGATGAGCACCCAGGCGATGAAGGTCGCGAACATCGCGAACTCGCCCTGGGCGAAGTTGATCAGGCCCATGGCGGTGTAGATGATCACCAGGGCCAGCGCCAGGCTGGCGTAGATCCCGCCGTTGGCGAGCCCAGACACGATCTGCTGGATCAGCTCCTGCAAAGCGTCACCTCAGTAGCCAAGGTAGGAACGACGGACTGACTCGTCCTGCTGCAGCTTGGCGCTCGGCCCGTCGATGGCGATGCGCCCGGTCTCCAGCACGTAGGCGTGGTCGGCGACCTCAAGGGCGAGGGTCGCGTTCTGCTCGACGATCAGGAACGACGTCTTCTGCTCGCGGTTGATCGTGCGCACGATGTCGAAGATGCGGCCGACGACCTGCGGGGCCAGGCCTAGCGAGGGCTCGTCCAGCAGCAGCAGCCGAGGCTGGGACATCAGCGCGCGGGCGACGGCCAGCATCTGCTGCTCGCCTCCGGAGAGCGTGCCCGCCTCCTGGGCGCGGCGCTCCGCGAGGACCGGAAAGTAGTTGAAAGCCCTCTCCAGGTTCGCCCTCAGCTCCCGGCGGCCACGGCTGTAAGCGCCGAGCTCGAGGTTCTCCTGGACGGTGAAGCGGCCCATCGTGCCCCGGCCTTCGGGCACGTGCGCGATGCCCAAGCCGGCCACCTGCTCGGTCGAGCGGCGGGTGAGGTCGGTGTTCTCGAAGCGGATGCCGCCCCAACGGCGGACGGTGCCGCAGATCGCCCGCAGGGTCGTGGTCTTGCCCGCGCCGTTGGCTCCGAGCAGCGCCACCACCTGGCCGCTCTCGACGGCCAGGGAGATGCCGTGGAGTGCCTTGACCGAGCCGTACGAGGCTTGCACGTTGTCGAGCTCGAGCAGTGCCATCGGGCTCTCTACGCCGACTTGCTGCCCGCACCGAGATAGGCGCGGATCACTTCGGCGTCGTTCTGCACCTCGCGCGGCGTGCCCTCGGCGATCTTCCGACCGAAGTCGAGCACCACCACTCGCTGCGAGATGCCCATCACCAGGCCCATGTGGTGTTCGACCACCAGCGTCGTCAGGCCGAGATCGTTGTGGATTTTCCCGATCAGCTCGGAGAGCCTGCTCAGCTCTTCGTGGTTGAGCCCGCCCGCGGGCTCGTCGAGCAGCAGCAGCTTGGGCTTCGAGACGATGGCGCGAGCCAGCTCGACGGCTTTGAGCATTCCGAACGGAAGGCCGCGGACCGGCCGGCCCGCGACCGCGCCCAACCCGACCAAGTCGAGCGCCTCGCGTGCGCGCGCGACAGCCTCTGCCTCGAGGTCTCGGATGGCCGGCAGCCGCAGCACGGACTGCAGCGAGTAGAGAGGCACCCCCCGCATCCGGAAGTGATAGCCGACCAGGACGTTGTCGATCACGCTCATGTTCCCGAAGAGGCTCACGTTTTGGAAGGTGCGCGTCACGCCACGCCGCGCCACCTCGTGAGCCCGCAGGCCGAGCAGGCTCTCGCCCTCCAGGAGGACGTCACCGCCCTGCGGCGTGTACACGCGCGTGATGCAGTTGAAGAGAGTGGTCTTGCCGGCGCCATTGGGACCGATCAGGCCGACGACAGCGCCGGGTGCGACGTCAAAGGAGACGTCGTCGAGCGCGACGACGCCGCCGAACCGCCGGGTCACGTCGCGAATCGAAAGGAGCGGGCCTTCGATGGCGGGCACAGTCTAAGCAGGAAACCGCCATCTGAGGCGAGACCGAATGAGACACGTCCGCAAAGTCGTCCCGCGCCTTATAGTCGATCCGGCCTCGTAACCAGCTCCTAACCAATTTGAAAGAGGTGATCAGAGTGCGCAGATCCTGGCTCGGGATGGTTGTCGCCGCCGGCGCCTTACTAGCTCTGGCGGCATGTGGTGCGGGCTCATCCAACGGAGGCAGCCCGACCGCCAGCGATGTGGGCATCACGAAGGACACGATCACGCTCGGCGCGACCGTGCCCCTCAGCGGACCGGCCGCTGCGTATGGAACGATCGCCAAGTCGTCCGAGGCGTACTTCAACTACGTCAACGACCACGGGGGTGTGCACGGTCGGAAGATCAAGTACCTCTACCTCGACGACGCATACAACCCGGCCCAGGCGGTGCCGCTGACGAAGCAGCTCGTGGAACAGGATCAGGTCTTCGCAACCTTTGGCGGCCTCGGCACTCAGAACCAGACCTCGGTGCAGCAGTACCTGAACGCGAAGAAGGTGCCCCAGATCTTCGTGGCGACGGGCGCCACCACCTTTGCCGCCGGCGAGTCAGCCGATGGGACGAAGTACAAGTACACGTTCGGCTGGCAGCCGGTCTACCAGGGCGAGGCTTACCTCTACGCCCAGTACTTGCTGAAGAACCTGCCCAACGCGAAGATCGGCGTGATCTACCAGAACGACGACTACGGCCAGGACTACCTGAACGGCCTCAAGAAAGGCCTCGGCAGCCACCAGAGCATGATCGTCGACACCCAGAACAACGACGCCACGGCGACCGACCTGAGCTCACAGATCATCCACTTGAAAGGCTCCGGCGCCGACACCTTCATGATCTTCGAGACCCCCACCCCGTCGATCATCTCGCTGATCACCGCCAACGCGATCGGGTGGCACCCACAGATCTTCCTGAACTCGGTTTCGGCACCCATTCCGTACGTTCAGATCGCCGAGGCGAAGGCCAAGGATCCGGCGTCCGTCAACGGGCTCCTGTCGGTCAACTACCTGAAGGACCCGATCAGCCCGCAGTTCGCCAGCGACCCCGGCATCACCCTGTACAAGCAGGTGATGGCCCAGTACTACCCGGCCGGGAAGGTTTCGGACGCCTTCAACATCTACGGCATGGCGACGGCTTGGAGCATGGTCGACGCGCTGAAGAACGCCGGGGTCAACCCGACCCGTTCGAGCCTGCTTGACGCGCTGAACAACCTCAACGAGCCGCACAACCCCTTCCTGCTGCCCGGCATAACCATCATGAACACGCCCTCGAACCACTACTCGATCACGCAGGAAGAGATCACCAAGTACGACGCGGCGGCGGGCGACTACACCCCTGTCAGCGGGATCCTCAACTTCCGCGGCAAGGTCAAGTTCCCCTAGCTCTCAGCCAGATTCCGGAGCGGTAGTCGCGGTCCACGCCGCGGCGCCGCTCCGGCTCCGTTCAGCAGCAGTGTGAGCACCCGGCCCCGCTGTCCGGCATAGGGCGCCAGCAGCTCGAGCATTCGCTCGTCCGAGCCGCGCCGCTCGCCCGTGAACAGCCACGAAACCAGGTGCGGCAGGTGGTAGTCGCCGAGCGGGATCGCATCGGGGTCCCCCAGCGCGACGAGCCCGACGTGGCCGGCCGACCAGGGGCCGATGCCCGGAACCGCGGTGACGCGGGCCAGGGCCGCGGCGGGCGCCATCTCGCTCGCCTCTTCCAGCCGCCGCGCTGCGCGTGCGGCGCGGATCAGCGTCTCCGCCCGCCGCCGCTCGATGCCGAGCGGATGGAATTCCCAGTAGGGAGCATTGGCGATTCGCTCTGGCGCGGGCGGCAGCAGAAGGGGCAGCGGGCCCGGCGCCGGCTCGGAGAAACGGCGCAGCAGCGCGCGGTAGGCCCGGCGCGCCTCGAGCCCGATCACCTTCTGCTCGATGATCACCGGCACCAGCGTCTCGAACACCGCCCGGCTGCGCGGCAGGCGCAGGCCCGGCAAGCGGCGCTGCAGGTCGGCGATGAACGAGTGCTGCGGGATCAGCAGCTCGGGCCGGTCGTTCTCGCCCACCAGGTCGGGCACCCGCTCAGCAGCCCACGCGGCGCCTTCGCCCCACGCCTCGACCTGCAGCTCCTGCCCGACGAGGCGGAGCTGGACGGTGGCCGGGCCTGCCGGTGTCCGCGTGGCGCGCCAGGCCTCGCCCGGCTGGAGCCTGAGGGTCGGATCGCCATGCCCGTGCGACAGCGGCGCGAGGGTCCTTTGTAGATCGAGGGGCCGGCGCAGCTTGATCGCCCCGGCCAGCGGCGTCACCATAGGCCGAGACCGTCCACGCCGGAAGCGTACGGTCTCGGCCCGACGCCGGCTGAGGCGCCCGTCAGCCGCCCATCACCCGCTCTGACAGCTCGGCGATGCTCATCAGCTCGTACTCCTTGGCGGTCACCCGCGGGAGCCTGGCGGCCTTCCCCCAGCGGGACGCCCTGAGCGCCTCCTCTCGCCTCGCCCGGACCGTTTCCATCATGACCTCGTAACTGTTCATGGCCACAGGCTACAGCCCGATGTGGACAGTATCCGCCCTATATATGAAACAATCTTCTGAAGCTGATGGACGCTTCGGTCGGGAGGCTGCTGACGCTCCTCGAGCTGCTCCAGGCGTACCGCCGACTGAGCGCCGGCGAGATCGCCGAGCGGCTGAGCGTGGACGCCCGCACGGTGCGCCGCTACATCTCCGGCCTCCAGCAGATGGGCATCCCGGTTGAGGGCGAGCGCGGGCCGGCGGGCGGCTACCGCCTGCGGCCGGGATTCCGGCTGCCGCCGCTGATGTTCTCGAACGACGAAGCGATCGCCGTGGTGCTCGGCCTGCTCGCCGTGCAGCGCCTCGGCTTGGTCGAGGACACGGCCGCGGTCCAGGGCGCCGTCGCGAAGCTCGACCGGGTGCTGCCGGAGGGTTTGCGCAAGCGGGTGCACGCCCTGCAGCAGGTGGTCGGGCTCGGCCTGCCGCGCCAGGTGCGAGCGGGGCCGGGCGCCGCGGGAAATGTGCTCGAGCTCACATCCGCTGCCAGGGATCGCCTGCGGGTGAAGATCACCTACCGCTCAGGCGCCGGCGAGCAAACGGAACGCGTCGTGGATCCATACGGAGTCGCGTTCCAGAGCGGCGCCTGGTACCTCGTGGGCTGGGACCACCTTCGCTCTGACCTGCGCACCTTTCGCCTCGACCGGGTCCGCTCCTGCGAGACGACGCGCGAAAGCTTCGAACGCCCCGCCGGCTTCGACACCGTCGAGCACCTCCAGGCGACGCTGGCGACGCTGCCCTACCGGTTCCTGGCCGAGATCAAGGTCGACCTCAAGGTGGATGAGGCGCGCGCCCTCCTGCCGGCGACCGTGGGCGTGGTCGTCCAGCGCGACGGCGACGTCATCCTCCGGGTGGGAGCCGACGATCTCAATTGGACTGCCCGCTTCCTCGCCGGCCTCGACTGCGATTTCACCGTTCTCAGCCCGCCTTCGCTCCGAGAAGCCCTCGCCGAGCTCAGCGGCCGCCTGGCCGGCAACGCCGCGAGAACCGCCTGAAAACCCTCGCGAGTTGAGTTAAGGGCTTGCGTCGCGGGCCGCCGGCTGGATAGCTTGACCGCCAAGCCGGGGCGAAGCCGGCTCACTTGGCGGGAGGAAGAGAGTCAATGATCAAGATGCGGATGGCGCCGCGCGCCTTGGCGCGGGTTTTGGCCGCAGGTCTCGGGTTGGCAGCCGTGGCAACCGCCGGCGTGTCCGCGGCTGCCGCGACCACCTCGCTGACGCCGACGTCCAGCTACAAGATCCTGCCGGCGCACGCGATGCTGACCGAGCAGGGCTACAAGGCGGCCGCGTTGCGCTCGACGGACTTCATCCCCGGCGTGGCCAGCGTGCCCTTCGGCGGCAAGATGATCTACGGCGGCGGCCCCGTCCTGATCCACCCCAAGATCTACCTCACGTACTGGGACTGGACCTCCGACCCGTCCGGGATCAAGCCCTATCTCACGGGCTTCCTCCGCGGCGTGGGCGGCAGCAACTGGCTCGACAGCCAGAGCCAGTACTGCCAGCACGTCGCGACCACGGCCACCGGCTGTGACGGCGGCCAGCCCTTCGCCAACGACCCCAACCAGCTGGCCGGCGTGTGGGACGACAACTCGGACCTCGCGCCCGACAACCCGATCGCCGAGCCCAACACCGGCAACAGCCCGCCGCTCGCCGACGAGGCGGTCCGCGCGGTCAAGCACTTCGGCTACGACCCTGAGGGCGTCTACTTCATCGCCACGCCGCATGGGCATTCCACGGCCGGGTTCGCGTCCAACAACGCCACCGGCTACTGCGCCTGGCACGGCGGCCTGGAGCTGGCGGACGGCTCGTTCGTCCGCTTCGTGAACATGCCTTACATCACCGACGGCGGCGGCAGCTGCGGCGCCAACATCGTCAACGCCGGCGCCCAGGGCCTTCTCGACCCGGTCAGCGTTGCCGCGGGCCACGAGTACGCCGAGACCATCACGGACCCCAACGTCTGGGCCAACGGCGTCGCGCTCGAAGGCCAGACCGCCACCGGCTGGTACGACCCCGACCCCATCGGCGCGGAGACCGGCGACAAGTGCGCCTACCCGATCTGGAACACCGCGGGCCTGCAGGGCGCGGGCTTGCCTGGCGAGGCGGTGAACATCACCCTCAACGGCAAGCCCTACGCCGTCCAGCCGCTCTGGTCGAACAACGCCAACAACTACGCCGGCGGCTGCGTGACCAGCTACTCGCCGCCTGCCTTCACGCTGCCCTCGCTGCCTTCCATACCCGGCTCCACGCCGGACAACCTGAGCCCCACGACCTGCCCCGGGGCACAGGTGAGCGACCGGGCGTTTGACGCGGTCGACCCCTACACCACGGTCAACGTCACGAGCTCGAACCAGCCCTCGCTGGACATCCTCAACGTGCAGTTCAGCACCCCGAACACGAGCACCCTCGAGATCAAGACGACCATCGACAACCTCGCCTCGTTCCCGCAGGGCACCCTGCTGGGCGGGATGTACAGCGTCTATTGGGACTACGGCGGCCAGACGTACGTCGCGAGTGTCGCGGTCGACCCGTCCGGGATCACCTATGAGGACGGCGTGCACGTCAGCTCGCCGCAGGGCGTCGTCGTCCCGGTCGTGGGCGCGGGCACCGGTACCTCGGGCAACAACGACACGTACAGCAACACCAACGACACGGGCTCCTTCAACCCCGGTCCGAACGGGACCGTGGTCATCGATGTGCCGCTGTCGCACGTCGGCAGCCCGCCCGCGGGAGCTCTGCTCACGAAGACCTGGGCCGTTTCGAGCGGCGTCATCAGCGCGGCTCTGAGCTCGAGCCTGCCGGCCGTCCCAGGCGTGGGCAACCACTGGGTGACCTTCCCGTCCGACCTCGCGCCGGACGACGCTCCGCTCAACGCCAGCCCGTACACGATCGGTCCTTTCACCGGCTGGCCGTACGAGGTGGGCACTGCCACGACCTGCAGCCACGTTCGGGCGCTGCCGGCGCCCCCGATCGACACCGTGAAGCCGAAGGCGCCCATCGCGCTGGCTTGCGGCGATCTCTGGGCGAAACCGGACCACACGGCCTCGGACATCCTCGGCAACAGCGCGCCGCAGCTGACCCTCCTGAAGGGCAGCATGTCGATGTCGCCCGACGGCAAGTCGCTGCAGGTCCGGATGACGATCAAGGATCTCGAGTCCACCGTCCCCACCGGCGCCACCGGCGAGGACTGGTACATGGTCTGGAACTACAAGGGGACCACCTACTTCTCGCAGGTGAACCAGTCAGCTCTGCCGGGACAGGGTCCCACCTACGGCGACGGCACCGTCAGCGGCAACCAGTACAACCCGGCGAACACGGACAGCGGCAGCTTCACCGTCGGCCCGAACGGCGTGGTCGAGGTGGACGTTCCGCTGGCGAACGTGGGCAACCCGCCGGCGGCCGCCCTGCTCAAGCAGCCGGTGGGCGAGACAGACACCGAGTACGGCCTGCCGGGCAACCCCCTCACGAACGGTGCGGGGTCGCTCCAAAAGGTCGACACGGGCGGGCCGAACCTCGATTACACGGTCGGCTCGTCCTGCGTCAGGACGAAGACCTTTGCGGCGAGCACCTCCGGCCACCAGGGCTCAGGTAGCGGCGGCACGGGTGCCGGCGCGGCACTGGCGAAGACCGGGCTGTCACTGCTCGGCCTCCTGCTGGGCCTGCTGGCGGTGGCGGTCGGCTCGAACCTGGCGCGCTCGCGCGGCTGGACCGGATCCCCGGCCTGGCTGCGGTTCCGGCGCTAAGGCTCTGACTTTCTAGGCGGCGCGCTCGCGACGGGCGCGCCGCCGCCGCCGAGGCCGAGCCCCGGCTTCTCGGCTGGGCCGCGGGGCCGCGACGTCTGGCGAGGGCGAGGCCGCCTGCGTGGCCGCTTGCGTTCCGGCGTAGCTCCACTCGCCGCTCAGCAGCTTCTCCAGGTCAAGCAGCGGAAGCTCCGGCGCGCCCTGCGCTCGCAGCCGGCGCCAGCGCTCGCCGTCGCCATGACTCGTGATCGTCAGGGCGCGGCCCTCGCGCCCGGCCCGGGCCGTACGCCCGATGCGGTGCGTGAGCGCCTCTGGGCTCTCCGGCAGCTCGTAGTTGACCACCAGGTCGACCTGCGAGACGTCGAGCCCTCGGGCGGCGACGTTGGTCGCCACCAGCACCCGCACTGCGCCTTCACGGAACGACGCCATCACGCGGTCGCGCTCAATCTGGCGCATGTCGCCCTGCAGCTGAGAGCAGCGGACGCGGCGCCGGTTGAGCTCACGGCAGAGCTCGGCGACGCCTGACTTCGTTCGTCCGAAGACGATCGCCGAGCCGGGGGTGAGCCTGAGCGCCGCGATCAGCGCGTCAACCCGCTGGCGCTGGTCGACCAGGACCCGCGCGTGCTCGAGGGTCGCGTCCTGCGGGAGGGCCGCCACCTGGATCTGGACGGGGTCGTGGAGGTAGTCGTGGACCACCTTGCGCACCCACTCCGGCATCGTGGCCGAGGCCAGCACCGTCTGCGGGTGCCAGGTGAGGCCGAGGATCTTCTCGACCTGCGGCGCGAAGCCGATGTCCAGCATCTCGTCGGCCTCGTCGAGGACCAGGTACTCGACCCGCGCGAGGGAAAGCTTCCGGCGCTCGACCATGTCCAGGATGCGGCCGGGAGTGCCGACCACGACCTGGGCTCCATCGGCGAGCGCTCGATCCTGGCTGTGATAGCCGACCCCGCCGTAAAGCACGGTGCAGGGGATGCCGGTCTCCAGCGATCGGAAGACCGATTCGACCTGGAGCGCGAGCTCTCGGGTCGGGGTCACGACGAGGACTCGCGTGCCCAGGCCGGCACCTGAGCGCAAGAGCTCGATGGCCGGCAGCAGGAAGGCGTGGGTCTTACCGGAGCCGGTCGGCGCCTGCACCACCAGGTCGCTGCGCTCTTGCAGCGGCGGGATGGCGGCGGCCTGGACGGGCGTCGGTTGTTCGATGGCGAGCTCGCTCAGGCGGCCCACCAGGTCCGGGCTCACGCCCAGATCGGCAAATGTCGTCAACGGTGTCTCCTGTCCCCTCCCCTCGGTCTTTTATTCGCAAAGACCGCGGGGCTCATGTGAACAAGAGCAGGAGGTAGCCCGAAGCCAGCGGCAACCACCGAAGCGGTTGACTAACGGAATGTTACCCGGCCGGCGCCGTTGTCGAAACTGCGACAGCTAATTCGTCGTGAGAGCAGAATCCCAATCCAACCGGCTGAGGAGGAAATTCGGAATGAAGTACATGCTGCTTTTCATCGACGACCAGGAGGCTTTCAACTCCATCCCGGACGAGCAAAGGGGCGCTCTGTACCAGCAGGTCGGCGAGTGGTGGGGGAAGCATTCCTCGGAGGGGCGCATCGTGGGCGGTGAGCAGCTGCAGCCGCCGAGCACGGCGACCACTGTGCGGCACTCACACAACGGCGGGGCGCCGGTCACCACCGACGGACCGTTCATCGAGACGAAGGAGAACATCGGCGGTTTCGCGATCGTCGACGTCCCCGACCTCGACCAGGCGCTGGAGCTGGCGCGCACATGGCCCGCGCGAGGAGTGGTCGAGGTGCGACCTCTGTTCGAGGACGCGGGCACGATGGATGGAGACCACGACCACTAGCGAGGGGCTGCTGAGGGAGGCTGTCAAGGCCTCCCTCGGCAACGTCTTCCGCGAGGAGGCGGGCCGCATCACGGCGGCTCTGATCGCCGCCACCGGAGACTTCGACCTGGCCGAAGAGTGCACGCAGGAAGCGATGCTTCTCGCCCTCGAGACCTGGCCGCGCGACGGCATCCCAGACCGGCCCGGCGCGTGGTTGACGACCGCGGCCAAGCGGCGCGCGATCGACAAGCTGCGCCGCTCGGCGAGCCTGCGCGAGAAGCTCCAGCAGCTGCCCGACGAGCCGCCGGCGACGGAGGCCGACGACCGGCTGCGGCTCATCTTCACGTGCTGCCACCCGGCCCTGGCGCGGGAGGCGCAGATCGCGCTGACACTGCGCACGATCTGTGGTCTCACGACGACGGAGATCGCGCGCGCCTTCCTCGTCTCCGAGGCCACGATGGCGCAGCGGATCGTGCGCGCCAAGCGCAAGATCGTCGCCGCCGGCATCCCCTACCGGGTTCCGGCGCCCGAGCAGCTCGACGAGCGGCTCCAGGACGTGCTGGCGGTGCTCTACCTCCTGTTCAACGAGGGCTATCTGTCCGCGAGCTGGGAGCAGGGCAGTCGGCGCAATCTCGCCCAGGACGCGGAGTGGCTGACGTCGCTGCTGGCGCGGCTGCTGCCGGGCGAGCCCGAGGTGATGGGGTTGCTGGCCCTGATGCGGCTGCACCTGGCCCGCTGGCCGGCCCGATTCGACTCGGCGCAGGAGCTCGTCCTTCTGCGCGACCAGGATCGCTCGCTCTGGGATCGCGAGAAGATCAGTGGCGCCGCGGCGCTGGTCGAATCGGCGGCCCAGCTGCGCAGGCCCGGGCCGTACCAGCTCCAGGCGGCGATCGCCGCGCTGCATGCGGAGGCGCCGTCCTACGAAGACACCGACTGGGTCCAGCTGCTGCTGCTGTACGAGTCGCTGCTGCGTCACGTCGACACGCCGGTGGTCCGCCTCAACCACGCGATCGTGCTGCGCGAGGTGGCCGGACCGGAGGCGGCGCTCCGGGAGGTCGAGGCGCTCGCGCCCGAGCTCGAGAGCTACCACTTGCTGCACGCGACACGCGGCGAGCTGCTGCGCGACCTGGGCCGCGACCAGGAGTCGCGGCAGGCTCTGGAGCGAGCCCTCCAGCTGACCCTCAACCCGGCCGAACGCTCGCTGCTGCACCGAAAGCTCGCGGACTAGGCTGTACGGCAGACTAGACATCCAACCTTGGATGTCTCATCGCTCCTGAGGCCGCGGTCGCTCGCGGTCGTCGGAGCCTCCGAAACCTCCTCCTGGTCGCAGGCCCTGATGGCGAACCTCCAGCTGTTCGGGTACGAAGGGGGTGTCCACCTGGTCCACCCGCGGTACGAGAGCCAGTTCGGCCGGCCTTGCCACCCCACGGTCTCGGCGATCGAGGACGGCGTCGACGTGGCCTACGTCATGACCGGCACCGCTGCCGCGGACGCGGTCCTGGAGGACTGCGCCGGCAAGGGCGTCACCGGCGTCGTGATGCTGACGGCCGGCTTTCGCGAGACCGGCGCCGAAGGAGCCGAGCACGAGGCCCGGCTGGTGGCGCGCAGCCGGGAGCTCGGCATCACGCTGCTGGGGCCGAACTGCCTCGGCTTCATCAACTATTCGGCGAGCGTGCCCGCTTACGGCCTCGCGCTCTCAACCGTGCTGCCGCCGGGGCGCATCGCCATCGCCAGCCAGAGCGGCGCCACCCTGCTGCACCTCCACCGCCTCGCCTATGCCCGCGCGACGGGGCTCGCCCGCCTCGTGTCCATCGGCAACGAGGGCATGTGCACGTCGGCCGACCTCCTCGAGGCCTGGCTCGACGATCCCGAGGTGGCCGTCCTCGGCGCTCTCCTCGAAGGCTTTCGCGACCCGCCGCACTTCCTCCAAGTGGCTGAGAAGGCGATGGCGGCGGGCAAGCCCTTGGTGGTCTTGAAGCTGGGTCGCTCGAGCGTGAGCGGGCGGGCGGCCAGCGCCCACACGGGCTCGCTCGCCGGCGAGGACCGGGTCGCCGACGCAGCTCTCAAGCAGGTTGGCGCCGTCCGCGTTCACAGCCTCGAAGAGCTGCTCGAGACCTGTGCCCTCCTCGATCGCCGCGGCTGGCCGCGTGGGCGCCGGACGGCGGTGATCACCACCTCCGGCGGCGCCTGCAGCCTCGTCTCCGACCTCGCGCACGACACGCGACTGGACCTTGCGGACTTCGCGCCGCAGACCAAGGCCAGGCTCGCACAGCTTTTGCCTGATTTCGGCACTCCGCAGAACCCGCTGGACACGACCGGCGTCATCGTCAACCAACCCGGGCTCCTCGCCGCCTGCGTGGAGGCGGTCGCAGCCGAGGGCAGCTACGACGCATTCCTGGTCAACACCGACCCGCCCCGGACCGAAGGCCTGATCGCGGGCGCGGTCGAGCAGAGGCTCAACGCGCTGGCGGACGCCGTCCAGCGGGTGCCCGTGTTCTGTGCGCTGACTTCCACGGCGGCCGTGGATCTCACCGACTTCGGGCGCGAGGCCCTGCTGCGCCACGGCCTTTACTGCTCCAACGGGCTCGAGCTGGGCGTGAAGGCGGTGGACGGCGCCATCCGCTACGGCGAGGCTCGGTCTCGCCATCGCCCGCCACCCGCGCTCGCCGGACGCCGGCTGGCGCTCCCGAGCGGAGCCGGCGCGCTCGACGAGGTGCGATCGCGCGAGCTGCTCGGCACGGCGGGAATCGACAGCGTGCCCGCCCGCCATGTCCATGACGCGGCCGCGGCCGGGGATGCCGCCGACGAGCTCGGCTATCCCTGCGTCGTCAAGGTGGTGTCCGCCGAGCTGACGCACAAAAGCGACGTCGGCGGTGTGCGCCTCGGCCTGGGCACGCGTGTCGATGTCGAGCGAGCGGCGCTCGAGCTGCTCGAGCTGCACCCGTCGGTCGACGGCGTGCTGATCGCTCGGCAGCTGGACCCGGTAGCCGAGCTGATCGCGGGCGTGACGCGCGACGAGGTCTTCGGGCCGGTCCTTGTCGTCGGGCTCGGCGGCGTCTTCACCGAGACGCTCAGCGACGTGAGCATCCGGCTGCCGCCGATCGACCAGGATGAGGCACGCGCGATGCTGTCGGAGCTGCGTGGGTTTCCTGTGCTCCAGGGCGCCCGCGGGCGGCCGCCGGCAGACCTTGACGCGATAGCCGACGTGCTCACTGGGCTGGGGACCTTCGCCCTCGAGGCGGGCGACAGGCTGCAAGCTGTCGACATCAACCCGCTATTCGCTCTCCCTGACCGCGCGCTCGCCAGCGACGCGCTGGTGGAGCTGCGCGCATGAACCGCGACCACGTAGCCGCGATCGCGGGCGTCGCCGAGTCCGACCTCGGCGTGGTCGCCCCCAAGACGGCGCTGCAGCTCCAGGCCGAGGCGGCCCGCGAAGCGCTGAGCGAGGCTGGGCTCACCCTCGCCGACGTGGACGGCGTCTTCAGCGCCGGCGGCGACGAATACGCGCCGACGCTGCGGGTCGCGGAGTACCTCGGCATCCAGCCGCGCCACACTGACTCGACCAACATCGGCGGGTCGTCGTTCGTATCGCACGCCGGGCACGCCCGGGCCGCGATCGCGCAGGGGCTGTGCGAGGTCGCGCTGATCACCTACGGCTCGACCCAGCGCTCCTCGCGGTCGCGCGCGCTGGGGCGCACAGGCGGCGTGCGTGGGCCGTTCCAGTTCGAGGGCGTCTGGGGCCTGCCACTGCCGGTGGGCGCCTACGCCTTGGCGGCCACGCGGCACATGAGCGAGTACGGCACGACGTCGGAGCAGCTGGCCGAGGTGGCGGTGGCAACCCGGGCGTGGGCGGCCCTCAACCCGAAGGCGTTCTACCGCGACCCGATCACAGTGGACGACGTGCTCGGCTCGCCGTGGATCTCAGAGCCGCTCCACCTGCTGGACTGCTGCCTCGTCACCGACGGCGGCGGAGCTGTGGTGGTGGTCAGCGCGGAGCGCGCGCGCGACCTCCCCAAGACGCCGATCTGGATCGCGGGCCACGGCGAGTCGCACTCCCACATGACGATCGCGAACATGCCGAACCTGACCACCACGCCCGCCGATCACTCAGGCCCGGCGGCGATGGGGATGGCCGGCGTCACCCACGCCGACATCGACGTGGTCGAGCTCTACGACAGCTTCACGATCACCGTGCTGCTGACACTGGAGGCGCTGGGCTTCTGCGGCCGCGGCGAGTCGGGCGCGTTCGTGAGCGACCAGCGGACCGCGCCGGGCGGCGACTTCCCGATGAACACCAACGGCGGCGGGCTCTCCTATACGCACCCCGGCATGTACGGGATCTTCACTCTCATCGAAGCGACTCGACAGCTGCGCGGCGAGTGCGACGAGCGGCAGGTCGAGGGCGCGGAGATAGCCCTCTGCAACGGCACGGGCGGGGTGCTCAGCTCTACAGCCACGGTGGTGCTGGCGCGTTGAGCGAGAACCTGCGGCCATATCCCGAGCCCGACGGCGAGACGAAGCCGTTCTGGGACGGCATCGCGGCCGGCAGGCTGCGGCTGCAGCGGTGCCGCTCGTGCGCGCGCTACGTCTTCTATCCGCGGTCGATCTGCCCGCACTGCATGAGCGCCGAGCTCGAGTGGGTCGACGCCGCCGGAGCCGGTGTGGTGCATTCGTACACGGTGGTCCACCGGGCGGCACCGGGCTTCGCCGAGGACGCGCCCTACGTGGTTGCGCTCGTGGAGCTCGTGGAGGGAGTGCGGATGCTGACGCGGCTGCTCGGCGTCTCGCCGCAAGACGCGCGCGTCGGGATGAGTGTCAGGGTGGCGATCGAGGGCGATCCCGCCCTTCCCTATTTCCGACCACCCCACGAAATCTCCGATTTCGCGGGGACCCCGGATAAGAAGGAGTGAATGACGCATGACGAGATTCGAGGGCAGGGTGGCCCTGGTGACAGGCGGCGGCAACGGCATCGGCGCCGCCACGTCCGAGGTGCTGAGCGAGCAGGGTGCTTCAGTAGTCGTCGCGGACCTCGAGGAGGGCCCCGCGGCTGAGGTGGCGCGCCGGCTGAACCGCGGCCTCGGAGTCGCCTGCGACGTCACGCGGCGCGACCAGGTCGAGGCGGCCGTGGCGCGGACGGTGCAGGAGTTCGGGAAGCTCGACATCCTGGTCGCGTGCGCCGGCATCATCCGCGACAACCTCGTCTACAAGATGAGCGACGACGACTGGGACTCGGTCATCGACACCCATCTGAAGGGGACGTTCCTGGCGGCTCAGGCGGCGCAGCGGCAGATGGTCGAACAGGGCTACGGGAAGATGGTCTTCCTCTCATCGACCTCGGCCCTCGGCAACCGCGGGCAGGCCAACTACTCGACGGCGAAAGCCGGCCTGCAGGGGATGGCGCGAACGCTCGCGATCGAGCTCGGCCGCTACAACATCAACGTCAACGCAGTGGCCCCGGGGTTCATCGAGACGCGCATGACCGAGGCCACCGCGCGGCGCCAGGGCGCCGATTGGGAGGAGTACAAGAAGGCCGCCGCCGAGCGCACGCCGCTGCGGCGCATCGGGCAGCCGCGAGACATCGCGAACGTCATCGCGTTCCTCTGCAGCGACGAGTCGAGCTTCATGACCGGTCAGACGCTCTACGTGTCGGGAGGTCCCGGACGGGCGGGCTAGAGCTAGAGCTCTACGCCGGGAAATCCAGGGGGCCCGCGGCGTGCCCCGAGCCCTTTCGATGGGGCTTGATTGGCCCCGCGGCCAGCCGCGGGCCTTTTGGCGAGGTCCCGGACGGGCGGGCTAGAGCCTAGATCTAAGCCGGGACCTTCCGCCGGAGACGGCCGGCGACCTCGTCGGCGAGCATCGAAGGCAGCGGCCGCACGAGCACGCCCGCGGCGCCGACGTCCGCCGCCCGCCCGCGGTAGCTGGGGTCGTCCCGCATGGCGAGGATGAGCACCGGGACGTGGGCGGTGAGCCTCTCGACCGAGAGCACCGCCGCGATCGCGAATCCGTCCAGCGGCGTGGCCTCGGCATCGGCTACGACCAGGTCCAGCCCGTCGCGGATCGCCAGGCGGAGAGCCGGGATTGCGTCGGAGCTGACGAGCACGCGGTGTCCGAGCGAGCCGAGCGCTTCCCCATAGACAAGCGCGGCGTCGGAGTCCGCCGTGATGAGAAGCACCATTGCCGTGCGCGCCGACCTTAGTGGCCTGCGGTTAAAGCAACGGAATGGAAGCTATAAGCCTCAGGGGAGATCGACGAGCCGGCACGGGATGTCCGCGTCCTCGTCGAGGTGGTGGCTGGCGCAGATGCGGTGGTAGCCATCCGCGACGGTGAGCGCCACGTCGGCGCCGGCGATGCCGCGGACGAGCAGGACCGGCGACAGCTGCTGACCCGCTTTCACCTTCGCGAGGTCTTTGGCCACGTGCACGTTGTCGGGTCCCAGCATCGTGAGCCGGCTGGCCCGCAGCAGGTCCTTGGCTTTGAAGTGCTGGATCGGACCTTGCCGGAGGCGCTTGACCGTCTTCTTCGCCAGGACCGGCGTGAGCACCAGCGTCAGGTAGCTGAGCGCGGCCGGGTAGTCATGGCTTTCGGGCTGCTCTTTCCAGTGCGGCACCGGGACGGGGCTCATGCCGGCGGCGGCAGGTAATCGGCCGACACGATCAGTCCAGCCTGGGCCTGGAGCTCCCAGGTGGAGCCCTTCGACGCTTTGGCCTTCGGCCCCGCCAGGCCTTCTCGCCGCAGCTCGTCGACCAGCTCGTCAAGGATGTCGCCGTGGGTGCAGACCGCGATGGAGCCGCCGCTGAGCAGGAGCGGCTCGAGACCGGCGAGGCCATGGCCTTCGGCAAACTCCTCGACTCTCTCCACCTTCAGGTGGAGCGCTTCCGCCAGCGGCTCCAGCGTCTGCACGCACCGGACGTAGGGGCTGCTGACCAGCCGCTCGATCGGCGCCCCCGCGAGGAGCTTGACCAGGCCGCGCGCCTGCTCCCACCCGTGCTCGTTGAGCGGGCGCAGCTCGTCAGGGTCGTGCCAGGCGGCGCGATCGCCGGCGTCCGCGTGGCGCACCAGCCAGAGCCGCGTCTTCATCTGCAGCGGTTCCAAGAGCTCTCGATCGTGAGGGTATGTCAGCGTGGCGGCGGCGTCGGCGATCGACACCCACTTGGCCGCGTCGATCTCCATCTGCGCCGCGACCGTGCCCGAGACCGGCCGCATCAGCCAGTAGCGGACCTCCTTCGGTCTGCCCTTGGCATCCAGATAGGACGTCGCGCCGACCTGGCCCAGGAGGTCGCAGTGGAGGCTCGTCTCCTCGGCCACCTCACGCACGGCGCAGTCCTCCCAGCTCTCGCCGGGCTCGCACTTGCCCTTCGGCAGGGTCCAGTCGTCGTACGCCTTGCGATGGACGACGACCACCTCGACACCGCCCTTGCCCGAGCGCACCACGACGCCGCCGGCCGCCTGGATCGTGTCGACCGAGCTCACAGGCCGCCCGCCGACTTGCGCAGGGCTTTCCACGCGGCGGGCCACTCGAGCCGCGACTGGGCGGCCTGACCGCCCGCCAGCCCCCAGAGCTCACCGGCGACGAAAGCCTGAGTAGGCGTCAGCTTTGGACGCTGCTCCCGCAGCCAGCCCTGGGCGACCACGGCGTCCTGGTGCCTGCCGAGCACGTCCTGCAGCGCCGCCGCATCCTTCGCCAGCTTGCCGTAGCCGTTGAGAACGGTGCCGACGGCCTCCGCCGCGTAGCGCAGGCGCTTGGCGAGGATGCGTACCCGGTGCAGGTGCTCGTCGGGCGGATCGTCGGGCAGATCTCTCACCGCGCGCCGGATCCGCCGCCAGCCGGCCTTGACCTGCGGCGGCAGCGCCTCTTCAGCCGGGGCCGCGGACGCTTCGGTCAGCGGAGGCTCGTGCGACGCAGCCAGCAGGGCCTCGATCAGCTCCAGGTAGCGCGGGCTGTCCAGGGTGGCGATCAGCCGGCGGCGGGCGTCGTCGCGAACCTGCCCGAGCCGCCTCGCGAGACGGAGGCCGGCCGCCCGATCGCCGGACGGCAGGCGCCGGGCGAGGCCTTCGAGCAGCTCGGTCAGCACCTCGGAGTCGCGCACGTCGCCGAGGTCGCCCGCCGCCCAGCGGAGCTCTTCGACGAGCGCCGCCGCCCAATCGGGGTCGACGAAGTCGCGAAACGTTCGCAGATCGGCACGCAGGCGCCGCGTCGCCACCCTCGCCTGATGCACCGCCTCGGGGTCGTCCCCCAAGCGCACGCCGGGGTCGTGGAGCAGCAGGCGGGCGGTCGAGGCGGCGATGGCCGCGGCCACGGCGGCGCCGGCCGGATCGCCAGGTCGGACGGCCTTGGGGTGCGCCTCGGGCGGCGCCACAGCCCGGGGCCCGAGCGCGCGGGCCGCCTTCGATACCGGGTCGGGGGCCGCTCCGGCCGCCTGGAAGAGGGTCGACAGACGAGACAAGAGGTCGTCCGGCGCGTCGGCGGCCAGCTCCACCTCGAGCTGCCTGAAGCGCGCGGCCAGGCGCCGCCCGTCGATGACCGACACCTCGTCGTCGTCGACCTCGGCCAGCCGGTGCTCGCCGGAGTCGACGATGGACGAGATCCGGCGCAGCGTGCGCAGCCGCGCAACCAGCACCGGCTCGTCTCTGCGGAGCAGTCCACGCAAGAGGGCGAGGGCGCCCGCCGGGGGCTTGGAGGGCGAGCCTGGGAACTCGATCTCGTCACGCACGACCACGCCCCCGGAGCCGGAGGACGGCAGCTTCACCGTCCAGCCCTCGCCCGCCCGGTAGCGCATGGTGAAGCCCCAGCGGGCCAGGCGGAGGTCCGGCGTGTCGTAGTAAGTGGTCGTGAGCCGCCGTTCGGTGGCGGGCGTCAGCTTGAGGTCGAGGTCGTCGAGCGAGGGGATGCGATAACCGGGCGGAGCGCTCAGCTTCAGCTCGCGCTCACGCGCCAAGGGCCGCCTCCTCACCGCGAGCCCTGCGCACCGCGAGCTCCATGAAGACCTCCTGGGCGTTCACGGGCTCGCCCTCCCCGCTGACTTTGGCCCAGGTCCCGTCCTCGGCCAGCTCCCAGGCCAGCACCGTGTCGCGCAGGCACACATCGAAGACCTCGTCGAGCCGTGCCTTCAGCTCCGGCGCCTGCACCGGCACCAGCACCTCCACCCGGCCGTCGAGATTCCGCTGCATCAGGTCCGACGAGCCGATGTAGTGGACGGACTCGGCGCCATCGCCGAAACGGAAGATCCGCGAGTGCTCCAGGAAGCGGCCCACCAGCGAGCGCACGCGCACGCGATCGCTCACTCCTGCCAGCCTTGGGCGCAGCCCGCAGATGCTGCGGACGATCAGGTCGATCTCGGCGCCGGCCGACGAAGCGGCGTACAGCGCGTCGATGATCTCGGGGTCGATGAGGTTGTTGAGCTTCATCGTCACCCGGCCGCCCGCGTGCGACTCGCGCCGGATCAGCCGGAGCAGCTCGCTGCGGAGCGTCAGCGGCGCGACGAGCAGCCTCGAGTAGCGGCGCTGGCGGCTGTAGCCGGTGAGGAAGTTGAAGAGGTCGGCCGCGTCGGCGCCCAGCGCCGGATCGGCCGTCAGCAGGCCGAGATCCTCATAGGTGCGCGCCGTCGCCGGGTTGTAGTTGCCGGTGCCGAAGTGCACGTAGTTGCGGATGCCCCCGCGCTCCTGGCGCACGACCAGCGAGACCTTGGCGTGCGTCTTCAACCCGACCACCCCGTAGACGACGTGCACCCCGGCCTGCTCCAGGCGCCGGGCCCAGGCGATGTTCGCCTGCTCGTCGCCACGCGCCTTGAGCTCGACCAGCGCCACGACCTGCTTACCGGACTCGGCGGCGGCCATCAGCGACTCCGCGATCGGGCTGACGGGACCGGAGGTTCGGTACAGCGTCTGCTTGATCGCGAGCACGTCCGGGTCGCGCGCGGCCTGGTCGATGAACGTCTCGACGCTGGTCGCGAACGACTCGTACGGGTGGTGAACGAGAACGTCCGCGCGGCGCAGGAGGCTGAACACGTCGGGTGGCGTCCCTTCGCTCGGCGCCAGCTCGGCCGGCGTCAGCGGCGTCCACTTCGGCTTCTTGAGGTCGGGTCGCTCGAGGTCGTAGAGCGCGCCGAGAGTGCCGAGGTCCAGGAGCCCGTTGATCGTGTAGACGCCGTCGGGCTCGAGCTCTAGCTCGCGCTGCAGCAGGCCCAGGACCTCCTTCGACATCCCGGTGTCGATCTCGAGCCGGACGACTCGCGCCGAACGGCGCTGGCGGCGAAGCTCTGTCTGCACCGCGGCCATCAGGTCCGTGGCCTCATCGTCCGCGACGTCGATGTCCGCGTCTCGGGTGACGCGAAACGCGTTGCGGCTGACGATCTCCATGCTCGGGAAGAGCTGGTCGAGATGAGCTGCGATCAGCTGCTCGACAGGCACGAACGTGGTGCCCTCGCCTGACCTGACGAAGCGCGGCAGCAGCGGCGGCACCTTGACACGCGCAAACCGTGGCCTAACTCGTCTTTGCTCACGCACGCGCACGGCGAGGTTCAAGGAAAGGTTCGAGATGTAAGGGAACGGATGCGAGGGATCGACCGCCAGAGGCGTCAGGACGGGGAAGATCTGGTCGCGAAAGACCGCCGTCAGGGCGCGACGTTCGCGAGCGGCGACGTCATCGATGCCGACGATGCGGATGTCGTGCTGGGCGAGCGCCGGCTGCAGCTCGTCGTTCCAGAGCCGATATACGCGCGACATCAGGTCGCGCACCAGCCGTCTTACCTCGACCAGCTGATCGCTCGGGCTGAGCCCGTCCGGCGCGACGGTGTCGATGCCGGCCTGGATCTGGTCGTGCAGACCGGCGACGCGGACCTGGAAGAACTCGTCGAGGTTGGCGCTGAAGATCGAGACGAACAGCACGCGGTCCAGCAGCGGCAGCCGATCTTCTTCGGCCAGCGCGAGGACTCGCGCGTTGTAGGCGAGCCAGGAGAGGTGCCGGCTGAAATAGCGCCGGCCCGGCTCCGTTGCCGGCGCCGGAAGACCGGTCGCGTCCACCTGCGCTTGGGAGGGGATCGCCATCAGAGGTTAAGTGCCACTAATAAGGTGATCAGATTGTCTCCGGGTCCTGTCGGTCCCACCATGAAGGTTAGGATGATGACCGTTTGTCGGTCTCAGCGTGGGTCCGATCATGCGCAATAAAAGGGGATGAGATGGGCAACAAGGCCAAGATCTCGAAGCTGAAGAAGCAGGTCAAGAAGCTGACTGAACAGGTCGAGAAGATCGCGACGCCCGGCGGCAGCAAGCCCGCCGCCGCAAAGCCGGCAGCCGCGTCTGCACGGCCCAGCGCTACGCGGTCAGCAGCGGCCTCCACACGGAAGCGCGCTTCGACATCGCGGACGTCGACCGCCGCAAGATCTCGGACGACGCGGGCGCGCACGACGCGGGCGCGCACGACGCCGAAGCCGGCGGCGGGCGGCGGCTCAGCCGGCCAGCAGCCCCAGACCTAGCGCTTCGACCGCCAGCTCGAGCACCAGCCGCTCGCGCTCGTTGGTGATGGCGGCGCGGGCCTGCTTCGGTGCGAGCCAGGCGAACTTGGCGATCTCGCGGTTCGGCCGGAAGACGCCGGCCCCGACCCGCATCAACCAGTAGCTGGCGAGCTTGGCGCGGCCTGACCGCGCCGTGTAAAGAAGGTTGGCCAGCGGAGCGTGGTCTCGGCCGCGATGGCCGGTCTCCTCGTGCAGCTCTCGCCTAGCCGCTTCCGCGAGGGCTTCGCCAGGCAGCGGCGAACCTTTGGGGAAGCCCCAGTCACCACGCCGGCGGCGCTTCACGAGAGCGACCTCGAAGCCGCCGCGCTGGTCGCGGCGCCAGGGCACGGCGACGGCGCTCAGACCGAGTCCGGCGGCGGCGCCTTCCACGAGCCAAGGAGCGGCTGGAGCTACCAGCTCGAAATCCGCTCGCCAGTCTGCTTCGACGTGGGCTGTGGCCATGGCGCGGTCGGCAGTGAAGCTACCGCCGCAACGTTAACAGCGGACTAAACGCCTGGGTGCATTTGTTCAGCACCGCCTCTTCACGGCAGCAACTTCGTCCCCTCTTCATCTCGTCGTCTGGGCTTAACCGACCGGCTCCTACCGTCGAGTTGACGCGTCAACGGTCAGGACAAGGAGGAGGTTCGTGAAAAAACTGCTGCTGGGGATGGCCGGCTTGTGCTCCACGCTGGCCTTTGGGATGACGCCGACCGCGGCGTCGGCGGCCGGTGCGGCCAAAAGCCCCATCGACCACACGATCATCGTCTACCAGGAGAACATCTCCTTCGACCATTACTTCGGCACGTTCGGCCACGGCTCGAACGGGACACCGGCCGGCGCGAGCCAGACGCATCAGCCCTCGGGCGTCTCCTACTCACCGTTCCGGCTCGACGGTTCCATGCAGGGCCAGACCTGTGACGTGGATCACGGCTACAGCGACATGATCAAGATGGCCGACCACGGCGCGATGGACATGTACACCCAGCTCGGCAACAACAAGGCCGAGCTGAACCCGAGCTCCAACAGCAAGACGACCTGTCCCTCCCTGGACACGCCGGCCGCTGCCGGCCACCCCGCCCTCGCGCTCGGCTACTACGAGGGCACTCCAGGCGACAGCACCGCGCCGCTCCAGAACTACTGGAACCTGGCCTCGCACTACACGCTGGCGGACAACTTCTTCCAGGGTGTCTACGGGCCCTCGACGCCAGGCGCCGAGTGGCTGGTCGCCGCTACCAACAACACGACCGGCGACCCCAACCCGATCGGCGACAAGTGCGACGACTACGCGTCGAGCATGCCGCAGACCAGCATCCCCAACCTCGGCGGGGAGGCCACCACCGCCGGCGTCAGCTGGGCGTGGTTCCAGGGCGGCTTCGGGACCTGCCACCCGGACCCCAACAATCCGAACGATCCGACCAAGACGATCACGGATGGATACAGCGCCCACCACGACCCCTTCCAGTACTTCAGCGACACGGCGGACCTGGACCACGCGCACGCCTTCGACCCGACGTTCAACTCGTCAGACCCGAGCCAGCACCAGCGCGACTTACAGGTCCTCGACGACGCGTTGAGCGGCACCGCGATCAACGGGACCGTCCCCGTCCTGCCGTCGATCTCATGGGTGAAGGCGCCCGCGCTTGACGACGGCCACCCGAGCTACTCCGGCCCGGCGGGTGACGACTTCTTCATCGGCGACCTCGTCAACCGCTTGAAGAACAGCCAATACTGGGGCCACACCGCGGTCATCGTCGCGTTCGACGAGACCGGCGGCTGGTGGGACCACGTCGCTCCGCCGCAGGCGACGGGCGACTCCCACTTCGCGACCTGGACCGACAGCACCACCCCGAACACCACCGGCGGCTGCCAGTACCCGGGCGTCCCCGGCAGCGGCGGCAATCCGCCGCCGGCTTGTGCCGAGGCGGGCTTCGGGCCACGCATGCCGGTGCTCGTGATCTCGCCGCACGCGCGCAAGCACTTCGTCGACCACGACCAGATGGACACCGCCTCACTCGACCAGTGGGTCGAGTGGAACTACGGTCTGCCCGCCCTGGGTGTCTGGGGCGACCGCGACACCGACGCGGGCTCGCTCCGCGGCGCCTTCGACTTCTGACCCGAACACTCAACGTCCCCCACGCCGGGCCGGCTCTTCGGAGCCGGCCCTTTCCTATACTCCCGGCGTGATCTGGGACCGGTGGCGCCGCAGCGCCCAGCCGGACGGCCGTCCGAGCTTGCCGGGTCCCTTCGAGGACCTCCTGGAGCACGCCCCCGTGGCTGCGCTGCTCGTCGACGGCGCCAACCGGGTCTTCGCCATGAACGAGGCGGCGGCCCGCTTCTTCGGCACCGACCGCGCCGCGCTGCCCGCGGGGTTCATCGAAGCGACCCGCGAGGGCAGCCTGCTCGGTGTTCTGCGCTCGGGCGCGGCCGAATCGGAGGTCGAGCTCGTGCACAGCCGCCGCACCGTCAAGACCAAGGTCGTGCCGGGACCCGCGGAGGGAGACAGCCTCCTGTTCGTGAGCGACGTCACCGAGCTGCGGCGCCTCGAACGGGTGCGGCAGGAGTTCGTCGCCAACCTCTCGCACGAGCTCAAGACGCCGGTCACCTCGCTGCGGCTCGCGGTCGAGAGCCTCGGCGGCGCTCCTGACGGCGCCGACCGGCGCAAGCTCGTCGAGCACGCTCTGAAGGAGGCAGACCACCTGACGGCCGTGATCGAGAATCTGCGCCGGCTGGCGGCGCTCGAGGCGGGCGAGGTGAAGATCGAGGTCTCAGAGTTCCCGCTCGCACAGGCGGTCGGCGACGTCGTCAGCCGCCTCGGGCTCGAAGAGCGTGTGCGCCTCGAGATCGAAGCGGGGATCCTGGTCGCGGCTGATCGCGAGATGCTCGCCCAGGCGCTTGCCAACCTGCTGGACAACGCCGCCCGCTTCTCACCGGCGGACGCCGAGGTCAAGATGGCGGCGGCGCGGGAGGATCACGGAGTCGTGATCCGGGTCGTCGACCACGGCCCCGGCATCGCGCCGGAGCACTGGGAGCGGGTCTTCGAGCGCTTCTACAAGGTCGACCCGGCGCGCACGCGCCAGGCCGGAGGTACCGGCCTCGGCCTTGCGATCACCAAGCACCTGATGCAAGCCCAGGGTGGCCGCGTGTGGACCGAGGCCGGCGATGATTCCGGCCAGGTTTTCCTGGTCTGGGTTCCGACTCCTAGCTGAGAACCGCCTTGCCGCCGGACATGACGTTCTTCAGCTGATTGATCGCGTAAGTCTGGGCTGAGGCCGGCAGCGTCGCGTACTGGAGCGGCGTGCCGTACTTCTGGCCGTCGGTGACGAACCACTTGAAGAGGTAGACGATCGCGCGAGCCTTCTCGAGGCTGCTGATGTCGGTACGGATGAAGACCCAGCTGTAGCCCGAGATCGGGTAGGCGCTGGCGCCGCTGGCGTCGACGATCGAGAAGTTGGTCGCGCTGAGGCCCGCAACGTTGCTGGCGGCGGCGGTCGCCCCTGCCACGCTCGCCTGGACGTAGCTGCCGGACTGGTTCTTCACGTACGCCTGCTGCATCTTGCTCTGCACCACGTACGCGAGCTCGATGTAGCCGATGGCGCCCTGGGTCTGCGTGATCTGGCCGCCCACGCCGGACGAGCCCTTGGCGCCGACACCGGTCGGCCAGTTGACCGACTTGCCCTTGCCCGGACCGGTCGACCAGGCGTTGCTGACCTTGGAGAGGTAGTCAGTGAAGATGTAGCTGGTGCCGCTGCCGTCCGAGCGGTGGACGACGGTGATGTTGCTGCTCGGCAGATTCACGCCCGAGTTGAGGGCGGTGATCTCCGGGTCGTTCCACTTCTTCACCTTGCCGAGGTAGATGTCGGCGATGGTCGGCCCGTCGAGCTGGAGCTTGTTCACCCCCGGCAGGTTGTAGCCCATCGCGACGGCCCCCAGCGTGTCCGGGAGCTGGACCAGGCTGCTGTCGCCGCCCGCCGCCGTGACCTCGCTGGCCTTCATCGGCACGTCCGAAGCGCCGAAGTCCACCGTGTTCGCCGTGAACTGCTGGATGCCGGCGCCCGAGCCGACGCCCTGATAGTTGATGCTCACGTTCGGGTGGTCCTGCTGGTACTGGTAGAACGCGGCCTGGAAGAAGGGCTGGACAAACGTCGAGCCGGCCCCTGTGAGGCTTCCACTGCCCACGTCCACCGGGGACGGAGACGGGCCTGAGCCTGTTCCTGAACCGCCACAGGCCGCCACGAAGACGGCGGCCAGCAGCATGAGGGACTTACGCATTGCTCCTCCTCTGCGAGATGGTTTTTCGGATAGATCCCCACCCTACTGACGGCATGGCGAAGCAGCGGTTAAGGGAGGGCCAAGGCCACGTGAAGCGCCGCTCGCCCCACTCGGACTTAAGAGCGCCCTAACGAAGCCTTAACCTTGGCCCCCCTATGCTGGCCGCGTGCTGAACCCGCAGCCGGAGCGGACGGAGGATTCGACCAACCGCTCCGAGAGCCGCCAGCAGAAGCCGGTGGTGCAGGCCCCGCCGTCTGGGCCGATCAAAGTCTCCATCGAGTCCCTCTCCTTCTGGTACGGCAGGTTCAAGGCGCTCGACAACGTGAACCTGAGCGTCCCCCAGGGCCAGATCACGGCGCTGATCGGGCCTTCGGGCTGCGGCAAGAGCACGCTGCTCCGCGTTCTGAACCGCATGTACGACCTGGTCGGAGGCGCTCGAGCGGAAGGCTCGGTGCTGATCGACGGCGAAGACGCGCTCGTCACTCGCGACCTCCTGGAGCTGCGGCGCAAGGTCGGGATGGTCTTCCAGCGGCCGACCGCGTTCCCGATGTCGATCACCGACAACATCGCCTTCGCCCCTCGCCTGTTGGGCTGGGACCGCTCCCGCGTCGAAGAGGCGGTCGAGCGGAGCCTGCGCGACGCCGCGCTCTGGGACGAGGTCAAAGACCGTCTCAAGAAGCCCGCGATCGAGCTCTCCGGCGGTCAGCTCCAGCGGCTCAGCATCGCCCGCTGCCTGGCTGTCGAACCTGAGGTGATCCTCATGGACGAACCCTGCTCGGCCCTCGACCCGGTGGCGACGATCAAGATCGAGGACCTCATGCGGCGCCTGGAGGGCACCTACACGATCGTCATCGTGACCCACAACATGCAGCAGGCCGCGCGGGTGTCCGACTACACCGCCTTCATGCTCATGCAGCCGGAGGAGCGCTACGGCGAGCTGATCGAGTTCGCGCCGACCGACCAGCTCTTCAACACTCCGCAGGACGGGCGGACCGAGGACTACATCACCGGTAGGTTCGGGTGAGGCACCGATGACGCGAGAGCTTTTCGAACGCGAGCTCGTCACGCTCCGCGAGACGCTGCTCGAGATGGGCAGCAAGGTCGAATCCCAGATCGCGGACGCGGCCACGGCGATGCAGAAGCGGGACTCGCAGCTCGCTGACCGCGTACGCAACGACGACCGGCTGCTCAACGAGCTGTTCGTGCGCATCCGCGAGGAGGCGCTGGTGACGATCGCGCGGCAGCAGCCGGTGGCGCGCGACCTGCGCCTGCTGATGGGCTTCGTCTACATCGCCTCGGAGCTCGAGCGGATCGGCGACTACGCGGTGCGGATCGCGCGGATGACCTCGACCCTCGTCCAGCTCCCGACGGTGCCGATGCGCGCCGAGTTCGGCCTCATGGCCCACCTCGCCATCCGCCAGGTGCACGACATCCTCGACGCGCTGATCGAGATGGATGAGCAGGTGGCGCAGCAGGTCGCGGGGCGGGACGACGAGATCGACCGCCTGTACCACCGCCTCTTCGAGGACCTGGTCCACGAGATGGCGCTCGCCGACGACTCCGACCAGACGCTGGCGCTGACCACGCTGATCCTGATCGCGCACAACCTGGAGCGCATCGCCGACCGCGTGACGAACGTGGCCGAAGACATCGTCTTCCTCGAGACCGGCCAGGTCGTGGAGCTCGGTTGAGCGTGAGCGCCGGAAGAGTCCTGGTCGTTGAGGACGACGAGGCGATACGCGACGTCGTCAAGTACAACCTGGTGGCCGCGGGCTACGAGGTGATGGAGGCGTCCGACGGCGCGATCGCGCTGCGCACCGCCCGTACCGGCCGCCCCGACCTCGTGATCCTCGACCTCATGCTCCCAGGCATGAGCGGCCTCGAGGTCTGCCGCTCGCTGCGCCGGGATTCAGTGGTGCCGATCATCATGCTGACCGCGCGTGACAGCGAGACCGACCGCGTAGTCGGCCTGGAGCTCGGCGCCGACGACTACATCACCAAGCCGTTCTCGATGCGGGAGCTGCTGGCACGGGTCGGCGCCGTCCTGCGCCGGTCCACCGGGGCCGCAGCGCCGACCGAGGTACCGGAGAGGCAGCAGATCGGCTCGTTCACGATCGATCGGGCCGCGCGCCGCGTGATGCTCGACGGCCTCGAGCTGCAGCTCAGCCGGCGTGAGTTCGACCTCCTCTCCTTCCTGGTCGCCAACCCCGATCGGGTCCACTCGCGCGACTTCCTGCTCCAGCAGGTCTGGGGCTACGACTTCGGAGGCGACCGCAAGACCGTGGACGTTCATATTCGCTGGCTCCGCGAAAAGCTCGAGGAGCGCGTCCCCTTCCGCATCGCGACAGTCCGCGGTTCCGGCTACCGCCTCGACCTCCTCGCCACGAGCAGCAACAGCCCGGCCCAGTCGGCGTCGGCGTAACCGTGGTCGGCGTTCGAGCCCTCGCGGGGGCACGTCAGCAGCGCCCCTCGCTCGACAACTACCAGCGGCTGTTGGTGGCGCTCGGACTGCTGATACCGGCGCTGCTCGTCCTGATCATCGCGATGCTGTTCATCGGCTCGCGAGAGTCCATGGGCCGCTTCGCGTTCGGCTTCCTCACTGGGCGGACGTGGGATCCGGTGCATCAGCAGTTCGCCGCCCTTCCCTTCATATACGGCACGTTCGTGAGCAGCCTCATCGCGCTGCTGCTGGCGCTGATCATCGGCGTCGCCGTCGCGATCTTCCTGGCTGAGCCAGGGCTCGCCTGGCTCAAGGGGCCGATCGGGATCGCCATCGAGCTGCTGGCCGCGATCCCGAGCGTCGTCTACGGGATCTGGGCGCTGTTCGTGATGGCGCCTTGGGTCTACCTCCACATCTCGAGCGTCCTGGCCGACAAGGCGGGACAGCTGCCCGTTTTCGCGCAGCCCGCCCAGCAGGCGAGCATGCTCGCCGGCGCCCTGGTTCTAACGGTCATGATCCTGCCGTCGCTGGCCGCCGTCTCGCGCGACGTCATCCGAGCGGTTCCCGGCGCGATGCGTGAAGCCAGCTACGCCCTGGGCACGACGTGGTGGGAGACCACCTGGCGCGTCGTCCTGCCGGCGGCCCGCGCGGGCATCTTCGGCGCCGTGATCCTTGCCTTCGGGCGGGCGGTCGGAGAGACGATCGCGGTGACGATGGTGATCGGCAACCGGCCGTTCATCACCGCCTCCGTGGTGCAGCCCGCTTACACCCTCGCCAGCGTGATCGCCAACGAGTTCGTGGAGGCCACCGGCGGCCTTTACATCTCAGCTCTGATCGAGCTCGGGCTGATCCTGATCCTCCTCACCTTGGTGCTCAACTTCGTGGCCCTCCTGCTGATCCGATCGGTGACGCGAGAGTGAGGCGCTTCCGCCGCCGCGCCTCCAACGCCGTCGCTCGCGCGATCGTGCTCCTGCTGGCCACGATCGCGATCGTGCCTCTGCTGCTGGTCCTGGTGTACGTGGTCCGTCAGGGCTTGCCGACGATGCTCGACCTGAACTTCTTCACGCAGTCGGAGCGTCCCGTGGGCATCCCCGGTGGCGGCGAATCGGCCGCGATCGTCGGGACGCTGGTGATCGTCGGGCTGGCTTCGCTCGCCGCGATCCCGATCGGCGTGCTGGCCGGGTTCTTCCTCGCGGAGATGGGGAACGGCTGGCTGGGCAGCCAGGTCCGGCTGGCCACCGACGTGCTCGTGGCGGCGCCGTCCATCGCGGTCGGTCTCTTCGCCTACACGGCGCTGGTCGCTCCGTTCAAGCACTTCTCGGCCCTTTCGGCCTCGGTGGCGCTCGCCGTGCTGATGCTTCCGATCGTCGCTCGAATCACCGAGGGCGCCGTGCGCCTGGTGCCGGGAAGCCTGCGCGAATCGGGCGTGGCCCTCGGCCTGCCCCGCTACCGGGTCTCGCTGCAGCTGGTCCTACCGGCGGCGCTGCCGGGCGTCATCACGGGCGCCTTCCTCGCGGTGGCGCGGGCGGCCGGCGAGACGGCGCCGCTGCTGTTCACGGCCTTCGGCAACCAGCGCGTCGTGTTCGACCCGCGGCAGGAGATGGACTCACTGACGCTGGTCGTCTTCCGCAACGCTTTGACGCCATTCCCGCAACTGCAGAACGAGGCCTGGGCGGCCGCCCTGCTGCTGGTGCTCATCGTGCTGCTCGCCAACCTCACGACGCGGCTCGCCCTCCGGCGCCAGGCGCGCCTCGCGCAGCGCCTGGTCTAGCGCCTACCCGCCCGCGGGCGCCCGCTTATGGGTGATTTGCCGACAAATCACCCGCCGGAGCGCATGCCAGAGCGCCATTTGTCGGCAAATCGCCCCGGTGCGGCAATTACAGCGATCGTGCCCGCACTCGCAGGCCCCGCACTCGCCCGCGGGCGGCCGGTCAGACGTAGTAGCGGTAGATCGCCTCGGCGACGCAGGCCGGCTTCTCTTTGCCCTCGAGCTCGAACGTCAGTCCGACCGTGGCCTGTGCGCCGCCCTCGACATCCTCGACCTTGTTCAAGGTGGCGCCTACCCGCAGCTTCGAGCCGACCGGCACCGGGGACGGGAAACGCACCTTGTTCAGGCCGTAGTTGATGCCCATCCGGATACCGTCGACGCGCATGACCTGGGCGAAAAGGGGCACCGCGAGCGACAGCGTCAGGTAGCCGTGCGCGATGGGACCGCCGAAGGGACCGGCCTTCGCGCGCTCCGGGTCGACGTGAATCCACTGGTGATCCCCGGTCGCGTCGGCGAACTCGTTGACGCGCTCCTGCGTCACCTCGAGCCAGTCGCTGTACCCGAGGTGATCCCCCACTCGCTGCTTTAGTTCCTCGATACCGGAAATCTTCGTAGCCATATTGGCAATATCGCATGAGAGGCAGGGCCGCGGCCGGGACCTAAACTGGTTCGCTATGGCGAGATCGGAGACCCGCCCCGATCGTGTCCAGCAGCCGCAAGCGGCGCCTCCCGCCGCGGCCGGCCGCGGCAAGGTGCTCCTGAGCTTCGCTCAGACCAAAGCTGAGCGGCGCGCACTCGAGGACTGGCTGCTGCGCGATCGCGACGAGGGCGAGCGCGCCCCGGAGATGCTCGAGGCGAGCGATCCAGACCTGGGCGCTCGACTCCGAGAGCGGACCGACGATCCGGAGGTCGTCCCCGTCCGGGTGGCTTGGCTGCCGATCGACTACTCGGGACCGGCGGTCCACCTGAAGGACATCCTCACCCTCACCAATCCGCGTCATCCCCGACAGCGCCAGCAGCAGCGGATCCTGCGCACCCACCCGGACCGGGTGCGCGTGCTGCAGGGAGCCGCCGCCAGCGTGAGCGACCTCGGGCGACGCTTCCGCGACTTCAGCGGCGGCGGATCCGAGACCGAGTTCGCCGCCTTCGTGCGCCGGCAGGGCGTGCTCGCTCTCGATCGCGCGGAGCGCACGATCGTCGGCCAGCGCTACAAGGCGGCCCGGATGGTACCGGAGGAAGTGCTCGCGAGCGCGCACCTGCGCGATCGTCTGGGGGAGCTCGCGACATCGCTCGGGCGGCCGGCGGCGGACGTCGCGCGCGAGGCCAAGAAATACCTCGAGGAGATGGCGGCCGAGCACAGCGAGCTGGCGATCGACTCGTGGGAGCAGTTCATACGATTTGTCGTGCGGCAGTACTCGATCGATATCGAGACGCAGCAGCTGGAGCGGCTGCGACGGATCGGCGCGCGCCACTCTCTGGCCTACCTGCCGAGCCACCGCAGCTACATGGACCCCTTCATCCTGCGCACCGTGCTGCACCGGCACGGGCTCCCGCCCAACCATGTTCTCGGCGGCATCAACGTCGCGTTCTGGCCGATGGGCACCATCGCGCGCCGCAGCGGCATCGTGTTCATCCGCCGCAGCTACAAGGACAAGCCGGTGTACAGCGTCGTGCTGCGCGAGTACATCAGCTACCTCATCCACAAGCGCTTCAACCTCGAGTGGTACATCGAGGGCGGCCGCACCCGCACCGGCAAGCTCAGGCCGCCGCGCTACGGCATCTTGGCCTACGTCATCGACGCCCTGCGTCACGGCGCCGAGGACGACGTCTATGTCGTGCCCACCGCCATCGTCTACGACCAGCTGCCTGAGGTCGGCGACATCGCCTTCGAAGACCAGGGGGGCGAGAAGGAGCGCGAGAGCTTCAAATGGATGATCGGCTACCTGCGCCGCCAGGCCGAGGTGCAGGGCACGGCCTACGTGCGGTTCGGCGAGCCGCTGTCACTGCGTGAGGCGATCCTCACGGCCGGCTCCGCCACTTCCGAGAACGGTCACCACCCGCCGGCGCAAGAGCGCGACCTGACGATCGAGAAGGTGGCGTTCGAGATCATGCACCGCATCAACCGGGCGACGCCGATCACGCCGCCGGCACTGCTCACGACCGCTCTGCTGGGCATCGCGGACCGCGCGCTCACGCTCGGGGAGCTGCGTCACGTTCTCGAGCCACTGCTGGACTACGTGACGCGCCGCAACGTGCCGATCACCGAAGACATCCTCCAGCGCGAGGGCGGCCTGCGCGGTCTGCTCGACGCACTGACTCGCACCGGCTTGGTGACGCTTCACACCGGCGGTCCGGAAGACGCTTGGAGCGTCACGCCCGCGCGTCATCTGGAGGCCGCGTTCTACCGCAACAGCATCGTCCACTACCTGCTGAACCGCGCGATCGTCGAGCTCATCGCGATGCGCGCCGCGGAGGAGCCGTTCGACGACGCGCTCAGGGAGGCGTGGCACGCCTCCCTTGAGCTGCGCGACCTGCTGAAGTTCGAGTTCTTCTTCGCGCCCCGCGAGGAGTTCGGGCAGGAGCTGCGCGCGGAGCTCGCGGCCTTCGACCCCGATTGGGAGACCCGCGGCGCGGAGCAGGAGCAGGTCTGGGACCACCTGACCTCGACGCGCCTTTTCGTGGCCCACCGCGTCCTCGGCCCCTACATCCAGGCCTACTACGTGGTCGCCGACCGGCTGGCCGCGCTCGACCCGAGCGAGAAGATCGATGAGAAGGAGTTTGTGAAGCTCTGCATCGGCACGGCGCGCCAGTACCGCGCGCAGCAGCGCATCTGGTCGAGCGAGGCGATCTCGAAGGAGCTGTTCACGAACGCGCTGCGGCTGGCCGACAACCGCGGGCTGCTGACGCCGGGCGACGACGAGCTGCAGGCTCGCCGCAAGGCGCTGGCCACGGAGCTGCGCATCCTGCTGTTCCGCGTGAGGCGCATACGTGACCTGGCGGTGCGCGACCTCGACACAGTTATCGAAGGCTGGCCCGCGCGATGAGCAAGGTCATCGAGCCGCTCCTGCAGGAGATAGAGGACGGACCGTCCGGGCCGCGAGTAGGCGCCTTCTTCGACTTCGACGGCACCCTGATCGCCGGCTACTCGGCGACCGTCTTCCTGCGCGACTCGCTGCTGAAGCGCGAGGTGCAGCCGGAAGCCCTGGCCCGGGCGGCGATGGCGGGCCTCGAGATGCGGCTGCGCGGCGCGGACGTCACCAGGCTCATCGAGCTGGCGGCGGTGCACTGGGCCGGGCGGCCCGAGTCCGAGCTCGAGGACCTCAGCCGCCGGCTCTTCCACGACCACATCGCGGGGATGATCTATCCAGAGGCACGCGAGCTGGTCAAGGCCCATCAGCGGATGGGCCACACGGTTGTGATCGCGACCTCAGCCACTCGCTACCAGGCGGCGCCCGTCGCCGAGGACCTCGGCATCGAGCACGTCCTGAGCTCGCGGGCCGACGTCCTGGACGGCATCCTGACCGGGCGCCTCGGGGGCTCGGTTCTGTGGGGCGAGAACAAGGCCAAGGCGGTGCGCGAGTTCTCCCGCCGCCACCGCGTGACCCTTTCGCGCAGCCACGGGTACGCCGACGGCGACGAGGACGTGCCGTTCCTGTCTGCGGTCGGGTATCCGCACCCGCTGAACCCGCAGCCTCAGCTGGCGCGCTACGCCGGGGAGAAGGGCTGGCGGGCTTACCGCTTCCGAAGCCGCGGCACGCCGAGCCGCACCCAGGTTGCGCGCACGGTGGCGGCGCTGTCCGCGCTGCCGGTCAGCGGCCTCGTCGCCGGCGCCGTGGGCCTGATGAACCGCAGCCGCCGGGACGCGGCCAACTTCGCCACCGCCGTCGGGTCGGAACTGGCGCTCGGCATCGCCGGGGTGCGGGTGCGCGTCGTGCGCGGCGAGCAGCATCTCTGGTCGCGCCGGCCGGCGGTCTTCATCTTCAATCACCAGAGCTCGCTGGACATGTTCGTGCTGGGCCACCTGATCAAGCAGGACCTGGGCGGCGTGGCCAAGAAAGAGCTCGCGCGCGATCCGCTCTTCGGGCCCATGGGGATGCTGGTGCCGATCGCGTACGTCGACCGCGCCAACAGCGCCAGCGCGCGCGAAGCGTTGAAGCCGGTCGTGGACATGCTCAACGAGGGGATCTCGTTCGCGATCGCCCCCGAGGGCACTCGCTCCGAGAGCCCGAAGCTGAAGCCGTTCAAGAAGGGCGCGTTCCACATCGCGATGCAGGCGGGAGTGCCGCTGGTGCCGATCGTGATCCGCAACGCGGGCGAGCTGATGTGGCGCGGCTCGTTCTTCCCGCGGCCGGGCACGATCGAGGTCGTCATCCTGCCGCCGGTCTTCCCGGACGGTTGGACCGTGGAGGACGTCGGCGAGCACGCCGCCGAGGTCGAGCAGATGTACCGCGACACGCTCGAGAACTGGCCCGGCGTCGAGCCGGAGCCTAAGCCGGTGGGGTCGTCAAACGGTCACTCGAAGGTTCCGCCGCCCGAGCAGGCACGTGAGCGTCCAGCCAGTCGAGCACGGTCCCGATCACCTCGGCCTGCTCGGGCTCGTTCATCGTCTCGTGGTAGAGGCCCTCGTAACGCTTGAGCGTCTTGTCGGCTGAGCCGGCCCGGTCGTAGACGAGCGGCGCCGCCTTCGGTGACACCAGGCGGTCCGCCGTGCCCTGGAAGACGAGCAGCGGCAGCGTGATCTCGGGCAGCCGCTCGGCTGCCGAGTTGGCGATGTCGAGGATCTCGGCTCCGGTGCGCGCCGCCACCTTGCCCCGATAGTTCAGCGGGTCGGTGTCGTACGCCTTGACCACATCGGGGTCTCGGCTGACGGCGGTGCCGTCGAGCTGCAGCACCCCGGCTCCGGGCGCCACCCGGGACAGCAGCCTGCCCACCGCAACGGTGACCGGGTTGACGTTTTCGATCACGAGCGCGGGCGCCGAGAGGATCAGGCCGCTGAGCTCGGATTGGTGCTCTAAAGCAAAGGCGAAGGCGATGGCGCCGCCCATGGAGTGCCCGAGTAGGAAGACGGGAGCGCCGGGATGATGGTCACGCTGAACGGCGATGAACGCATGGAGGTCGGCCGCGGTCTGGGCGATGCTGTCGATCAGGGTCCGCTTGCCGCCGGAGCGACCATGCCCCCGGTGGTCGATCGCATAGGCCGCGTAGCCGCGCTCGGCGAGGGCCTGGCCGACGTGCGCGTAGCGCCCGCCGTGCTCGGCGAGGCCGTGAGCGATGAACACGACGCCCTTCGGGTCGCCGTCGGGCAGCCAGCCCTGCGAGTAGAGCTCCACCCCGCTGCCGCCTTTGGTCCGGTTCTCAACATGCTTCATCTGTCTTAACCCGCCTCCAGTTCATGAGTCGGCCGCCGCTGGAGCAGCCCGGCGAAGGCCTCGATCGGCGTCTTGCTCTCGTGGCACACGCAGTACACCTCGTGCGCGATCGGCAGGTCGAGCCCGTGCTCTCGCGCCAGCTCCTCGACCACCCTAGAAGTCTTCACGCCTTCCGCCACCATCTTCATCTCGGTCGTGATCTCTTCGATGCTCCGACCTTTGGCCAGCTCCACGCCGACCGTGCGGTTCCGGGAGAGATTGCTGATGCAGGTGGCGATCAGGTCGCCAGCACCGGCGAGGCCGGCGAACGTGTGCATCTCGCCGCCGAGCTCCATCCCGAGGCGCGTGAGCTCGGCCAGGCTCCGCGAGATGACCAGGGCCAGAGTGTTGTCGCCCGTGCTGAGGCCCGACGCCATGCCCGCGGCGATGGCGAACACGTTCTTCAGCGGGCCGGAGATCTCGGCCCCGACGACGTCGGTGCCGGCGTAGACGCGGAACAGGGTCGAGCGGAAGATGTCCTGCAGCGAGCGGGCCACGTGGGCGTCGGGCATCGCGAGCAGCGCCGCGGCGGCGAAGCCGTCCAGGATCTCGCGGGCCAGGTTCGGACCGGCCAGCACGCCGGCCGGGTGGCCGGGCAGCACCTCGCTGATGATCTCGGTCATCCGCTTGTTGCTGTCCTGCTCAAGGCCCTTGGTCAGGCTGACGATTGGAATCCAGGGCCGAACGTACGGCGAGGCCTCCTCGAGCACTGCCCGAAAGCCGTGGGAGGGGACGGCCATGACCAGGACGTCGGCCTGGCCCGCGGCTTCCTCCAGCGAGGACGTTGACCGCAGGCCCTTGTACAGCGGCCGCTCGCCGGTGTAGCCGCTGTTGGTGTGGTCCTCCTGGATCTCGCGCGCCACGTCGTCGCGCCGCGCCCAGATGATCGTCGAATTCCGGCGCGCGACGATCGAGGCGACGGTCGTGCCCCAGGAGCCCGCGCCGATCACGGCGACGTTGACGGGACGCGTCATGCCACCAAGAGGATAGGCGCGGTTTCGCCTCCCAGCCGCTTCAGCGCCGGCGGCGGCGCTCCTCGGATTCCACGCGCTGGGCCACCCGCGAGCTCCACCAGTGGTTGAGGTCGTCGATCACCTTCGGCAGCAGCATGATGGCCGCGATCGGCCCGCCGACCAGGTTGATCACCTGCCAAGGCTGGATTTCGGGTGCGCCCGCCAGGTGCTGCACGGGCAGGGATGGGTCCACTGCAAACGATCATGCCAAGACAAGCGACAGTGTTGCTTGTGGTTAATCCACTAAGCGGCGGCCGCTGATCGTTCGTTTCGCGTCGTGACCTGGAATAGGCCGCCGAGCCTGAACCGGGTGCGCTCGAGTCGGTACGCCGAGTACCCGAAGAGCAGCGCGAGGCCTGTCATCAGGGCGCGCTGGATCAGCGCGGCCGCCCCCGCCGGGCCGGCTCCGACCCCGAAGAGCAGCAGCAGGCCCGCAACCCCGGCCTCATTCGCTCCGACCCCGCCGGGGATCAGGCTGATGGCGCCGCCGATGGTGGAGACCGCGAGCACGAACCCGGCGTCGGTCCAGGTGAAGGTGTGGGGCGAGAGGCCCTGCACCAGCAGCCAGAACACCGTGACCGCCGTCGCCGCGCGGGCGAGATCCAGGACAGTCCACGCGAGGGTCTCGGGGCGATGCAGCAGGTCGGCGGTGCCGTGGTGCAGCTCGTGGATCGCCGGCAGCAGCTTTCGCATCAGCGGGATCCGCGCGATGACGCCGTGCACGAAGCAGAAGACCCTCGAGACCGTGAGGATCACGACGACGCCGACCATTCCGGCCACCGTGATGACGACCACGGCGACGCCCAGGTGATGCGTGAGCACGACCGGCAGCGCGAGCAGGACCAGCATCATCGTGTAGCTCAGCTCCTGCACGGTCACCGTGGCAGCGATCTTGCCGAAGGATTGCCCGGCCGCCTGCGAGGCGAACAGCGCGCGGGTCAGGTCGCCCAGCGGCACCAGGGCGGTGATCGCCTGGCCGGCGGCGTTGAGCAGCACGCTGTCCGCCAGCTTGAGGCGCGCGCCCGACTCCACGAGGAGCCCATGCCAGCGCGCGCCCTGGAAGACGTAGATGAGGACGTAGAGGGCCAGGATCGCGGGCGCCAGTGCGAGGTTGAAGTGCGCCAGCGCTGCCCCCACCTTGGCCGGGTTCAGCAGGACCAGAACGCCGCCGAGCGCGGCGATCCCGATCAGGGAAGCCCCGCCGCGCCGCAGCCAGAACCGCAGGCGGCGCGCCCGCCGCGCCGATCCGAGATCGACTACGGCGGGCGTCGAGCTCACAGCTTGAGTATTTAAGCCGCTGCTGAGCCCGCCTGGGCCACCGGCTCGAGCGCCAACCTCACCACCTCGGCGACGTCGCCGACGAGGTGGATCTCGAGCTCTTCGCGAACCTTCTGAGGCACGTCGTCCAGATCCGGCTCGTTGCGCTGCGGAAGGATGACCTCCTTCAAGCCCGCGCGGTGGGCCGCCAGCAGCTTCTGCTTGACGCCGCCGATCGGCAGCACCTTGCCCTGCAGCGTGACCTCGCCGGTCATTCCCACCGTGCCCCGCACCGACCGGCCTGAGAGCAGGCTGGCGAGCGCGGTCACCATGGTCACGCCGGCGGACGGCCCGTCCTTCGGCACCGCCCCGGCGGGCACGTGCACGTGGTAGCGCTGGTGCTTGGGCTGAGCGTCCTCCGGGATCCCGAGCTCCTCGCGGTGCGACTGGACGAAGGCCAGCGCGATCTGCGCGGACTCCTTCATCACGTCACCCAGCTGGCCGGTCAGGGCGAGCCCCGACTCGCCCGGCACCACCGCCGCCTCCACGAAGAGGACGTCGCCGCCGGTCCCGGTCACCGCCAGGCCCGTGGCCACGCCCGGCACCGCGGTGCGCTCCGCAGCCTCGTGCTGGAAGCGCGGCCGGCCCAGGTAGTCGCGCAGGTCGGTCACGTCGATGGTGAGCGGCGCTGCGACCTCGCCCGTGTCCAGCTTGGTCGCGGCTTTACGCAGCACCTTGCCCACCTGGCGCTCCAGGTTGCGGACGCCCGCCTCCAGGGTGTGGTCGGTGATGACATGCCGCAGGGCATCGTCCGTGAGCGCGACCTCATCCGGCTCCAGGCCGTTGCGGTCCAGCTGCCGGCGCACCAGGTGATCCTTGGCGATCGCCAGCTTCTCGTCCTCTGTGTATCCGTCCAGGCGGATCAGCTCCATACGATCCAGGAGCGGCGCCGGAATCGTCTCCGACACGTTCGCGGTCGGGATGAAAAGCACGTCAGAGAGATCCAGCTCCACGTCGAGGTAGTGGTCGCGGAACGAGTGGTTCTGCGCCGGGTCGAGCACCTCGAGCAGGGCGGACGACGGGTCGCCGCGCCAGTCGGCGCCGACCTTGTCGATCTCGTCGAGCATGATCACGGGGTTCATCGTCCCGGCCTCGCGCAGGGCGCGCACGATGCGGCCCGGCAGCGCGCCCACGTAGGTGCGCCGGTGGCCGCGGATCTCCGCCTCGTCGTGGATGCCGCCCAGCGACACGCGGGCGAATTTCCGGCCCAGGGCGCGCGCGACCGACTCGCCCAGCGAGGTCTTGCCGACGCCTGGGGGACCGATCAGCGAGATGATCGCGCCGGAGCCGCGGCCGCCGATGACCTGCAGGTTGCGGGACGCGCGCCGGTTGCGGACGGCGAGGAACTCGATGATCCGCTCCTTGACGTCGTCGAGGCCCGTGTGGTCCTCGTCGAGGATCTTGCGTGCCTCCTTGATATCGAATGTGTCCTCGGAGCGCTCGCCCCAGGGCAGGTCCAGGACGGTGTCCAGGTAGGTGCGAATCCACCCGTGCTCGGGGTTCTGCTCGGGCATGCGCTCGAGGCGGCCGATCTCCCTCTCGACCTCCTTCCGCACACCCTCCGGCAGCTCCTTCTCGGCGACACGCGCGCGGTACTCGGACACGACGTCATCGCCTTCCTCGCCGAGCTCCTTGCGGATGGCGTCCATCTGCTGCCGGAGGATGAACTCGCGCTGCCGCTTGTTCATGCTCTCGTTGACCTCGGAGCGGATCTTGTCCTTGAGCGAGACCGCCGCCAACGACTCCTTGGCCCAGGCGATCAGCTTCTCCAGCCGCGCCTCGAGGTCCAGAGTCTCCAGCGTCTCGACCTTCTGCTCGATGCTGAGGTCGGGCGAGAAGCCGGACATGTCGGCCAGCTGGCCGGGGTCGTCGATGCCTCGGATGGCCTCGATCACTCCCGGTGCTCCGCGCGACTCGAGCAGGTTCTCGATGACCGCGCGGTACTCGCGGGCCAGCTCCTTGGCGCGCGCAGTCGGCGCTTCGTCGGGCGCGTGCTCGACGCGGATCCACAGCGCTCCGCCGGCTTCGGAGGCAGCGCTGGTCAACACGCCGCGGTACTGGCCCTGCAGCACGGCTGCCTCCAGTCCGTTCGGCAGGCGGCCGGACTCCTCGAGCCGGGCGACCGTGCCGACGTTGGCGTAGCGGCCGTCGACGCGCGGCACCACCAGCAGGAGGCGGTCGCCGCCCTTGGCGGCCTCGACCGCGGCCCTCGCCTCGTCACTGTCCACGGCGGTCGTGACGAGCATGTGCGGAAGGATGACGGCCTCCTGTAACGGGAAGACCGGCAGCAGTTTGGTGGTGGTCTCTTCAGGCATCGTACTTTTGTTTTGCCCCCTTTCGAGGGCTTGAAACCGGTCGCGATGCCTGGTTATTCGGGGTTCGGCGACTCCTTGACCGAACCGTCCGGACTGATGCCGTTGAGCCAGGGCAGAGCAGCGGCCAGCGGCCCTACCAGCTCGAGATAGTGCTCCTGGCTCAGGCTGCCGAGCGCCATGACGCCGGCCGCCCCGGCCAGCACAGCGGCCTCGGCACGGTGCCCGGTGACCCCGTGCTCCGCCTTCCACGATTGCAGCGAGCCGCCGCCGTCGGTGAGGTGATGGATCCCGGCGCGGAGCTCATCCCAATCCTCGCCGCGGGTGGCCTCGATCGCATGCAGCGCCTCCCGCTCCCGCTCGTGGAAGCGGTCCTTGTGGCCGACCTGCGTCAGCTCGTCATAGCTCTGCGCGATGCGCTCGATCCCGGACGGTCCGAGCGTGCGCAGATCGCTGAGGAGACGGTCGATCAGCGACTGATGCTCGCCGTAGCCGTAGCCTTCCCGATCCATCCCCACACATTGTGAGGGACCGCGGTCTAGCGGCCGGCGAGTACGGGCGCGCCGGCCAGCGTCATCTCCGCCGCGGCGGAGGTCGCTGCCTCCATTTCACGCAGCGTCGTGACGACCTGGCTGAGCCGGCCGTGGGCGAGGTTGAGGGCTTCGCGCTGCTCGCCCGAGAGCTGGCCGAGCGTCCCCGTGCGCAGCGCCTCGATCTGCTGGGCAACCAAAAGCAGCGGGCTGATGATCTCCGCCTGCATGGCGCTGGACGCCGGGGCGGGTTCGAGGATCGAATCGATCACCGATGCGATGGCCGAGAAGCTCTTGCTCTCGTTAAGTCGCGCATGTATCGACTTCCCGGGCATGTGAGTGACTGGATGATAGCGGAGCTAGGAGGTAATTGGAACCCGTAAGGGCCCCAAAAGCTCCGGACAGCGGTCAGCTGCGCGAACTGGTGTGGTAGTCGCTGAGCGGCTTGTCGACGTCCACGGCAGCCATCGTGGCGCCGGACGGCCGACGAAGCAGCGACAAGGGTGTTAGGCCCGCGCTGCTCTTTTGACTCTTGTCGGCCCCACATCAGCAATAACCGTGATTACTGGCCGTTAACCAACCTTAACGGGCCGGATGGCCGGTTTGACGCCGGCCGCCAATAGCGTCCGTTGAGCGGGCATGGGCACAGAGCAAAGGATCCGTCTGCCACTGGCGGGATTGCTGATCGTCTTCGTCGCGCCCCTCGCCTCGCTGATGGTCATCGTGCCGTCGCTGTTCGCCGGCGGCGTGAGCCCGATCACCAACCCGGCCGCCTCCGCGATCAGCCGAATCCTGAGCAGCCTGCCCGCGACTCGGCGCATCGAGCCCGGGTTCACTCCGCGCGTGCTCCCCGCGCCCCTACCTTCGAACCCGATCACAGCCGGCCCTCCTGGGCCGAGCTCACCAAGCACGTCGGCTCAGCCTGTCGCGGTCACTCCGCAGACCGTCGCGTCCCCCGCCGCCCAGCCCAAGACGCCGACTGTGCCTGTGGCCGTGGATGTCGACAAGCACGGGAAGGGCAAGGCCAAGGGCGACGGCGACGACAACCACGAGGGCAGCTAGAGCTCAGCCCGGTCCTCCCGGAGCGGATAAGAAAGAGCCCCGACCTGAACAGGCGGGGCTCTCGAGCAACAGGGAAATTAAATTAGCCGGCCGCTGACGCGAGCAGGATTATCTGGAAAAGATATTTGCCTCGTCAAGAGGTTGGGCGGCAAATCTCTCGCCACCCCCGTACTCGGTAGATTTATCGCAGCCTATGGGGGGCTTTGCTGAGAGCGATCGACTCAGAATCGCTCTCCTCACTTATCGAGGTAATCCCTTTTGCGGTGGCCAGGGCGTCTACGTGCGACAGCTCTCGGCCGCTTTGACGCGCCTTGGCCACAGCGTCGAGGTCCTCTCGGGTCAGCCCTATCCGGAGCTCGTTCCTGGGGTCAAGCTCACCAAGCTCGAGAGCCTGGACCTGTATCGACCGGAAGAGCCTTTCCGGCCCGCGCGGCCACCGCGTGACTGGATCGACGCCGTCGAGCTGTCGACGATGTCCATCAGCGGCTTTCCGGAGCCCTTCACGTTCTCGCTGCGCGCGTGGCGCGAGCTGCGAGGGCGGCTGCACGAGTTCGACGTGGTGCACGACAACCAGGGGCTGGGCTACGGCCTTTTGCCGCTCGGGCGGCGGCTGCCGCTGGTCGCCACCATCCACCACCCCATCAGCGTCGATCGCCGGCTGGAGCTCGAGCGCGCGAGCGGATTCCGCAAGGTGACGCTGCGACGCTGGTACGCGTTCACGCGCATGCAGCGCCGGGTGGCTCGCCGGATCCCGAAGCTGGCGACGGTCTCGGAGAGCTCGCGAAAAGACATCGCGCGCGATCTCGGCCTGCCCCCGGACCGCCTCGTGACGATTCCGCTGGCCGTCGACGCCGAGTCCTTCCGGCCGCTTGAGCGGTCCCGTGATGAGGACCTGCTGGTCGCCACCGCGAGCGCTGACGTGCCCTTGAAGGGAGTCGCGACCCTGCTGGAGGCACTGGCTCGCGTGCGCGCCCAGCGGGCGGCCCGGCTGGTGGTCGTGGGCAGACCGCGGCCGAACGGGGCCACCGGCAAGCTGGTGGCCAAGCTCGGGCTGGACGGCGCGGTGCGCTTCGTCCGTGGCGTCCCGGAGACCGAGCTGGTGGAGCTGTACTCGCAGGCGACCCTGGCCATCGTGCCCTCCCTGTACGAGGGGTTCTCGCTGCCGGCGCTGGAGGCGATGGCGTGCGGCGTGCCGCTGATCGCGACGACGGCCGGGGCGCTGCCGGAGGTCGTCGGGAGCGCCGGCGTCCTGGTCCCGCCGGGCGACGCCGAGGCGCTGGCAGGCGCACTCTTGAAGCTCCTGGATGACGCCAACCTGCGCCGCAAGCTCGGCGAGGGTGGCCGGCTGCGAGCCGTCGGCGAGTTCAGCTGGCGCCGCACCGCCGAGCGGACGGTCGACCTCTACCGCGAGGCCGCCGCTTGCTGACGGCGGATTTCGAGCGCCTGGGTGTGCGACCAGGTGAGCTGTTTCTCGACCTGGGCGCGGGCGCCGGCCGCCATTCTCGGGAAGCCCTCCTGCGCGGCGCGCGGACCGTCGCCCTCGACCTCGACAGCGAGAGCCTGGCCGCCACCGCGGCCTCACTCGAGGATCTGGCCGGCTCCCTGTCCGCGGCGCCCGCCCGCCTCTGCCTGCGCGGCGACGCGCTCAAGCTGCCCTTTCGGGACGACAGCTTCGACCGCGTCCTGATCTCGGAGGTGCTGGAGCACATCCCCGACGATGCGGCCGCCATCGCGGAGGCTTGGCGGATCCTTCGCCCCGGCGGGCGGCTGGCCGTGACCGTGCCCCGCCGCTGGCCGGAACGGATCTGCTGGGCGCTGTCCGACGCGTACCACGACCGTCCTGGCGGACACGTCCGGATCTACCGCGGTTCGCAGCTCCAGGCCTTGATCGAGTCCACGGGCTTCCAGCCGCTGGGACGTCAGCACGCGCACGCGCTGCACGCGCCGTACTGGTGGCTGCGGTGCCTGGTCGGCGTCGATGATGCGCAGCACCCGGCCGTCCGGCGCTACCACGACCTGCTGGTGTGGGACATGTTCAAGCGCCCGCGGACGACGCGGCTGCTCGAACGCGCTCTCAACCCCGTGCTGGGCAAGAGCCTGGTGCTCTACTTCCAGAAGCCAGGCCTGCGCGCCAAGGCGGAATCGCTTGCTGCGTGACGGCGAGCTGGAGCAGACGGGTCGAGCGATAGCCGCGCGCCAGCTTCCCAACGGGCTCCTGCCGTGGGCGAGCGACGGCTACGCGGAGGCGTGGGACCACGTCGAGGCGGCGATGGCCCTCGACCTGGCCGGCAGGCGCCGCGAGGCCGAGCACGCGTACGAGTGGCTGGTCGCCAACCAGCGGCCTGACGGCTCGTGGCCGCTCGCGTACAGGCACGGCGAGATCGAGGACCACGGCGGCGACGCCAACCACGCGGCCTACTGCGCCACGGGCATCTGGCATCACTTCCTCACGACAGACGACCGCGGCTTCCTCACGGACATGTTCCCGGTGCTGGAGAAGGGCGTGACCTTCGCCCTCGACCTGCAGATGCCTGGCGGCGAGATTCGGTGGGCGCGCGGCGCGCGCGGCGTCTATCCGAAGGCCTTGGTGACCTGCTGCTCCTCGATCCACCTGTCGCTGCGCTGTGCCGCCGCCGCGGCGCTCGAGCTGGGCCGGCCGCGACCGGACTGGGAGACCGCGGCCGATCGTGTCGCCCTCGCCCTCCGCGAGCGTCCGCATGCGTTCGAGCCCAAGCCGCTGCACTCGATGGACTGGTACTACCCCGTGCTCGGCGGCGTGCTGCGAGGGGATGAGGCCGCGGCGCGGATCTCCGACCGCTGGGACGAGTTCGTCATCGATGGCGTCGGCGTGCGCTGCATGGCCGACCGCCCCTGGGTGACCGTCGCGGAGACGTGCGAGCTGGTGCTGGCGCTGGACGCGGCGGGCCTGCGCGACGAAGCCCTCGAGGTCTTCGGCTGGATCACCCAGCTGCGGGCCCCGGACGGCGCCTACTGGGAAGGGATCGTGCTCCCCGATCGGGTCGAGTGGCCGGGCCGGCGGCCGCCCTGGACCGCGGCGGCCGTCCTCATCGCTAATGACGCGCTGGCCGGCGAGACACCCACCTCGGCGCTCTTCCGCACCGCGGCACTGGACGAGGACTCGCTGGAGTCCATCGCTTAGCGCATCTTGCGGAGCACGCGCAGCGAGCCCGTCGCGGAAACCTCTTCGAAGTCACCGGACGCCCGGGCCAGCTCGTAGACCTCGAACGGCGGACGGCCGCCGTCGGCAGGGTTCGGGAAGACGTCGTGAATCGCCAGCAGCCCCTCGGGCACCAGGTGAGGCGCCCACCCGTCGTAGTCGGCTCTGACAGCCGGCAGGCTGTGGCCGCCGTCGATGAACACCAGCCCGAGGCGTGCCTGCCAATTCGAGGCCACGAGATCCGACTTGCCGACCACCACGATGACGCAGTCCTCGAGCTGCGTCAGGCGCAGGGTCTGGCGCAGGCAGGGCAGCGTGTCCACCTGCCCCGTCTGCGGATCGACAAAGCGCGGATCGTGGTACTGCTCGCCCGGCTGGTTCTCTTCGGAGCCGCGGTGGTGGTCGACGGTGAAGAGAACACTGTTGCGTGCGCGAGCCGCGGTGCCCAGGTAGACGGCGGACTTGCCGCACCAGGAGCCGATCTCCAGCAGCGGGCCCGCCGGCGCGACCAGGGCGGCGGCGTGCAGCGCGAGGCCTTCCTCGGCCGGCATGAAGCCGGGCACGGGGTCCGCCAGCCGGACCAGGTCGTTCATCGCGACAGCTTCCCTTCGATGGCGGCAATCCTCGCGCGATCCGCAGGCAGCAGGCGGGCGCCGGCGCTCTCGCCGGCGGCGTAGAGCTCGAGGCCGCGTCGAAAGCACCTCTCGGCTGGTGCGCTCTCGCCGCGCGCCTCGTAGATCGCGCCCTCCTCACAGGCCAGGGCGGCGTAGATCCGGATCCGGTCGAGCTCGTACCGGCCGGCGAGTTCGACCGCGCTCTGCGCATCCAGACGCTCGAGCAGAGGGCCGAGCGGGCCCATCACCTCGGCCCGCACCCGCTTGATCACCTCCAGCGCGGGTTCGAACTCACCCGCGCTGACGAACCGCGCGATCTGGGCCAGCGCTTGCGCGGCCCGCTCGATCAGGCGCTCGATGTAGTCGCGTCGGATCACGGGCGCTCCACTCCCTAAGCTTGGCGGCAACGCGGTGGCGGTTCAGCCGCCATTTAGGCACAAGCCTTAACAGCGACGGCGCAGGCCCCTCTCCGATTCCCTCTTACTGTCGATAGCGCCAGCAGGGGTTCCCAGCCCTCCACGAGTCACGGTCCGGTTCCTTGCTGAATCCATCCACCGGAGGGGACCCCAAATGCAGGCAAGCCTCATCAGACCTCTCGAGTCGGGCCATCTCTACGCCCAGGCCGACGAGCTCGAGCAGGCCGCCAAAGGCTGGCTGTACGTGAACGGCCCGGCACGCGACGTCGCGGCGAACCTGCTCGACGCGGCGGAGGCCCTACGCAAAGCCGCAAGGCTCATCCGCCGCGCTGCCTGAGCAGGGCTAGGAGCCGAGCTCCTGGAGCAGCTCTTCGAGCTGCTCGAATCCCTCGTTGACGCCGAACTCCATCCCGGACGCCATCATCCCGTCGCGATCCTCGAGGCTCTGGAACACCGCCGTGGTCACCACACGAGTTCCGCCGGCGCTCGGCTCGAACCGCACCGTCTCCAGCGAGACGTGGCCGGGGACGCCCTCGTACTCGAAGGTCCGCACGGTCTGCCTGCCCTCCTCGACCAGGTGGTACACGCCGTGGAAGCCATGGGTGTTGCCGGCCGGGTCGCGCTGGATATAGCGCCACTGACCGCCCAACCTCGGCTCTTGCTTCTCGATCGTGGTCGTCAGATAGCGCGGCCCCCACCACCTCGGGATCAGCTCGGGGTCGACGTACGCGCGGTAGACGAGCTCGGGCGGCGCCGCGATCTCGCGGCTGATCGTCACGGACTGGACTCCGGGCTCGGCCGTGATCATGGTCTGGCTCACTTCTTCTCCTCCTGCTTGGGTTTGTCTATCGACTGCAGCTCGCGTAGGAGCTCGTCCAACCGCTCGTAGCCCTCTTCCCAGAAGCGGCGGTAGTCCTCGGCCCAGGCGACGACCTCTTTGATCGGCTCCGGCTGGAGCCGGCAGAGGCGCCACTGCGCCTTGCGCGCCTGGGTGATCAAGCCGGCGCGCTGCAGGACCTTCAAGTGCTTCGAGATCGTGGGCAGCTTGAGGTCGAACGGCTCGGCCAGCTCCATCACCGTCGCCTCGCCCTGGCCCAGGCGCGCCAGGATCGACCGCCGCGTCGGGTCGGCGAGTGCGTTGAGGGTGATGCTGAGCTGGTCCTTCGCCACGGCATTTAGCTTATCAGCTAATTAGCCGTTTGGCAAACTAGGGCGCGTCACCCGGCCGCCGCCGGCGCGGGCCTGGTTTGTTGGGCGTCGTTACCCGGCCGCCGCCGGCGCGGGCCTGTAGTGCGCTAGCCCCTGGTGTGCACCGCCGTGTCGTGGCAGAAGTGCACCGCGCTGGGGTCGAGCGCGTCGACGCGCTCGAGCGAGTGCTGCCAGGACTCTGCGTCGGCAGCCTGGCCGTCGCCGGCCGCCGCCAGGTCGCGATCGCGGAAGATCGTGAGGCGGTAGGCGGCATCGCCGATCAGCACCTCTTCGCCGCCCACTGTGTCGACCACCACGCACTGGTGGCCCAAGGTGTGGCCGGGAGTGCTGATGACGCGGACGCCCGGGACGATCTCGGCGTCGCCGTCGAGGAGCTCGAAGCGGGCGCCCATGAAGTCGTACCAGTCGGCCAGTTCCGGCGATTCGACGCGGGCGCGGTCGAGCTCGGCGCGCTGGATGTAGAACGGCGCGTGCCTGAACACGGGATTCTGGCCGCAGTGGTCGAAGTGGAGGTGGCTGTTGATCACCAGGCCGATGTCGGACGGCGTCATGTCGTGTTCGGCCAGCGCGTCGGCGATGGAGCGGTTGACGCAGCGCCAGTAGGCGAGCGCCTCGTCGGGGCCGCCGATGCCCGAGTCGGCGAGGATGGCGGGACCCCGCTCGGGCAGGATCACGAAGCCGTGGACCGGCATCTCCCAGCCTGGACGCTCGACCGCGCCGAGATCCAGCCGCTTGAGCTGGGCCTTCAAGCAGGCTCTGGCAGCTGCTCGATCACTTGCTTCATGCGCTCGTGCACTTCCATGCTCTGCTTCGGCACCTGGCGGGCAATCAAGGGCTGCATGATGCGCACGAACCCGCGCAGGTTCATCTCGAGCACTTCTGTGACATCGGTGGCGCCGTCGGCCGGTGCGAATGTCATCGTGGACCGCACCGCGAAGCCGCCAGACCCGCTCTCCATCACGAAGCGGCGCGGCCGCTCGTACTCCACCAGCTTGATCGGCGCTGTGATCTTCTGCGGCCCCTGTGTGCGGTCGTGCGTCCAGGTGCTGCCTACGCCGATGGGGCCGTCCGAAGTCCTGCGGGCGCTCTGGACGTAGCGGTCGTACGACGGCAGCGTGTCGAAATCCGCCACGTAGTCGAAGACGACCTCCGCGGGCTTGTTGATCCTCGTCTTGAGCTCGGCTCTGATCATGGCCGAGATTCTGGCCTCTTCAGGCCAGCGATTCAAGCCAGGCGCGGTGGAGGTCGCCGTACCGGCCCGCGCCCTCGCGCAAGGACTCCGGCGAGCCGTCCTCGACGATGCGCCCGCCATCCACCACCACGATGCGGTCGGCGATGTCGACCGTCGACAGCCGGTGGGCGATGATGAACGCCGTCCGCCCGCTGAGCAGGGTTCGCAGCGCCTGCTGGACCAGCCGCTCTGTGGGGAGGTCGAGCGACGACGTCGCCTCGTCGAGGATCAGCACGCGCGGATCGGCGAGGAACGCGCGCGCGAACGCGACGAGCTGCCGCTGGCCTGAGGAGAGGCGCACGCCGCGCCGGCGCACCGCGGTGTCGTAGCCCTCCGGCAGGGCGGTGATGAAATCGTGCGCGCCGACCGCGCGGGCGGCCGCCTCGACCTCGTCGCGGCTGGCGTCTGGGCGGCCGAACGCGATGTTCTCCAGGACCGAGCCGCTGAAGAGGAACGACTCCTGCGTCACCATCACGATCGCCCGCCGCAGCTCTGCGGTCGCCAGGCTGCGCAGGTCGAGACCGTCGAGCGTCACCCGCCCGAGCTGGGGATCGTAGAAGCGGGCGATCAGCCGCGCGATCGTCGACTTGCCGGCGCCAGTCTCGCCCACCAGCGCGACGACCTGGCCGGCGGGAACGTTGAAGGAAACGTCGACCAGGACCGGCTTCTCCACGTAGGCGAAGGTCACGCCGTCGAAGTCGATCTCGCCGCGAGCGGACACCAGCCGCTCGGGCTGGACGGGCTCCGGCACCGATGGCGCCTCGTCCATCACGCCGGAGATCTTCTCGAGGGCGGCCGCCGCGGCCTGCAGCACGTTGTAGAACTGGCTCAGGTCCTGCATCGGGTCGAAGAACTGGCGCAGGTAGAGGACGAACGACACCAGGACTCCCAGCTGGAGGTCCCCGCGCACGGCCAGGTAGCCGCCGTAGCCGAGGACCGCCGCGCTGGTCACGCGGCCGAGCAGCGAGATGCCCGGCCCGAAGAGCGCGGCGACGCGACTCGACCAGATGTTGGCGTCGCGATAGCGCGCGGTGAGGTCCTCGTAGATGGCCTGGTTGCGCTGCTCGCGGCGGTAAGACTGCACCGCGCGGATGCCGCTCAGCGACTCCGTGAAGTGCACGATGACCAGTGCCACGGCCTTTCTCACGGCGCGGTAGGCGCGGCCTGACTCGTTGCGGAACCAGCGGCTGAGCAGCAGGACGACCGGCGCCGACGCGATGACGACGAGCGCCAGGCGAACGTCCAGCTTGAGCAGGATGACGGCGATCACGACGACCGAAAGCAGGCTTCGGACCAGCGTGTTGAGACCGGTCGCCAGCAGCTCGTAGAGCGCGTCGATGTCGGTGGTCAGCCGCGCGATGATGCGGCCGGAGCCGTAGCGCTCGTAGAAGGCGACGCTGAGGTCCTGGACGTGCCGGAAGAGCTGGGTGCGCAGGTCGTAGAGGAAGCGCTGGCCGGCCTGCCCGGACACACGCAGGAAGAGCATCTGGCTTCCGGCGGCTGTGCTGTACGCGACCAGCAGCGCGGCCGCATACAGGACCAGCTGCCCGAGACGGCGCGGGATGATCGCCTCGTCGATCGCCTGGCCGATCAGCCACGGCGCGGACAGGGTCGCCGCCGTCTCGAGCAGGACCAAGGCCAGCGAGATGGCGATCTGCCGGCGGTATGGACTCAGCAGCTGCGCGAGCAGCCGCCGGCTGCGGGCCCGCACCAGCGCCGCCAAGCCGGCCGACAGCTCGTCTACGTCCTCCGCGGCCACGCCGCGCCAGGAGGCGGGATCGATCGGCGCTGGAGTGCTCACGCGGTCACCTCCTCCGTCAGCTCCTCGCTCATGTTCGACAGCAGCTCGCGGTAGAGCTCGCTCTTGTGCAGGAGGTCGTGGTGCGCGCCCACGGCCGCCACGCGGCCCCCGTCGAGCAGCGCCACGCGGTCGGCCAGCGCCACGGTGGACGGCCGGTGGGCGACGAGGACGGCGGTAGCGCCGTGCAGCACGTCGCGCAGGGCGTTCTCGATCAGCGCCTCGGTGTGCACGTCGACCGCGGACAGCGGGTCGTCGAGCACCAGCAGGCGCGGGTTGCCGAGCACGGCGCGCGCCAGGGCCAGCCGCTGCCGCTGGCCTCCCGAGAGGCTGTAGCCCTGCTCGCCGATGCGCGTGTCAAGACCCCAGGGCAGGTCGTATGCGAAGCGCGCCTGCGCGATCTCGAGCGCGCGCTCGAGGTCTTCCTCATCCGCCTCGGGACGTCCCATCAAGAGGTTCTCGCGAACGCTGGCCGAGAAGAGGATCGGGTCCTCGAAGGCCACGCCGATGCTGCCCCGCAGCTCCGCCAGCGACATGTCGCGCACGTCGACGCCGTCGATCGTGACCCGGCCCTCGGTCGCGTCATAGAGCCGGGGCACGAGGTTGGCGAGCGTGGTCTTGCCGGAGCCCGTGCGACCGACCAGCGCCAGCGTCTCGCCCGGCTCGACGTCCAGATCGAGGTCGCGCAGAACCCAGCGATCCGAGCCGGGGTAGCGGAAGCTCACGCGGTCGAAGCGCAGCGCCGCCTTGCCGTCGTGGCGCTGGTCGCTCGTGATCGCCCGGTCGGCGATGTCGGGCTCGACCGAGAGGACCTCCTCCAGGCGCTCGGCGGCTGAGGTGGCCTCCTCGTACATGGAGAGGATCCAGCCCAGGCCGTCCAGCGGCCAGGCCAGCATCTGGACGTAGGTGACGAAGGCGAGCAGGCCGCCGACGCTCAGCCGCCCGGAGATCGCCGCCGCCCCCCCGGCGAGGATCACGATCGCCAGGTTGAAGTTGGGGATCCCGCTCATCAGCGTCCAGGTGCCGGAGCGCAGCCGCACCGCCGCCAGGTTGGTCTCCAGCAGCTCGCCCGCCTCCCGGTCGAAGCGCTCGATCAGCAGCGGCCCGCGCCCGAAGGCCTTGACGATACGGACGCCCGTCGCCGCCTCTTCGACCGCCGTCGCCACGTCGCCCATCTGGTCCTGAGCGCGCCGCGCGATGCGCCGGTAGAGGGCGTGGAAGTGCCGGCTGAGCAGGATGACCGGAACGGCGGCCACCGCCGTGATGGCGGCCAGCGGGGCGTCGAGCCTGATCATGAAGAACAGCGCCACGTGGAACGTGACCGCCAGCTGCACCAGCGCCACCAGGCCGAAGGCAACGAAGCGCCGGATCGTGTTGATGTCGCCGATCGCCCGCGACAGCAGCTGGCCGGACTGCCACTGGTCGTGGAACCCGACGTGCAGCGCCTGCAGGTGCGCGTAGAGGTCGTTGCGAATGTCGCGCTCCATGCGGAAGCCGGCGACGTTGACGAACTGGCGACGGCCGAACGAGAGCAGGAACTCGACCCCGCCGAGCAGCACGATGAGGCCCGCGTAGAGCGGCAGACGCCCGATGTCCTTGTGCGTCACGGGGCCGTCGATCGCGACTTTCAGCACCTGCGGGATCTGTGTCGTCGCCGCGAGGCCGGCGAAAGCCGCCAGCAGGCTGAGCGCGACCAGGCCTCGATAGGGCCGGATGTAGGGCAGAAAACGGCGGCGCAATAGAGACATGGCTGGGGAGGACCTCTAAGTTTGAACCGTGCTCGCTCGCCAAGTCATCCGCAAGGTTCCCGCCGTCGCCCTCAGCTTCTGGGTGGTGAAGATCCTGACCACCGCCCAGGGCGAGGCGGTGTCCGACTACCTCGTCCACACGATCAACCCGTACTACGCGGTGGCGCTGGGAACCCTCGGCCTGCTCTTGGCCCTGGCGATCCAGCTGGCCCTCGACCGCTACCTGGCGCCGGCCTACTGGTTCGCGGTGACCATGGTGGCGATCTTCGGCACGATGGCCGCAGACGCGGCCCACATCGAGCTCCACATCCCGTATGCGATGTCGGCGGCGATCTGCGCTGTTGGTCTGGCGGTCATCTTCCTGACCTGGCGGGCCGTCGAGGGAACGCTGTCCATCCACAGCATCCAGACCCGGCGGCGTGAGCTCTTCTACTGGGCCGCGGTGCTGGCCACGTTTGCCATGGGCACGGCGGTGGGCGACCTCACCGCCTACACGCTGCGGCTCGGGTTCCTTACCTCCGGGCTGCTCTTCACGGTCGCGTTCGCGCTGCCCTTCATCCTGCGCCGGCTCACCGGCCTGAACGACGTCTTCGCCTTCTGGTGCGCCTACGTGCTGACGCGCCCGCTGGGCGCGTCATACGCGGACTGGTTCGGCGTGCCGCGAGCGCTGGGCGGGCTGAACTACGGCCGCGGCACGGTCGCTGTCGTCCTCACGCTGGCGATCGTCGGGCTGGTCGCCTACCTCTCGGCGTCCAAGGCGGACGTGGAGGTGGAGGGAGCCGCCGCCATCTCGGTCGCCTGAGCTGGCCGAAACGCCCAGGTCCGGAAGACCAGGGACCCGGCCAGGCCGGTGATGGCGATGGCGTTCAGGCCGTGAAGACCGCCTAGCGCCGCGAGGGCCGCGCTGCCGGTGAACGCCAGGCTGGCGAGCAGGAACTGGAGGACCATCAGGCCGAAAAGGGCGGCAGTCTGCCCCTTGATCCGAGCCGCGTGGCCCGCCCCGAACGCCAGGCCGATCATCACGAGGATGGTCACGGGGATGACCAGGTCGCCGTTGAGCGCGTGGAGGCTGGCGAAGTTGTCGCCTGTCTTGAAGCCCGCGAACACGCTGCCCGCGGTGTCCTTGTTGCCGTCGGCGCCCCAGACGTTCAGCGCCGCCGCGGCGATCAGATAGAACTGCAGCGCGATCTCGACCAGCAGCACCACCCCGGCGACCGAATAGGCCTTCTTCATTCAGATCCTCCTTCCGGCGCGACATGGTGCCGCATGCAGGCGGATCTGTCGAGGGGGTTTGTGTCCCGGCCGGGGGCATGCTGGCACCCCGGCCGGGCGGTTTTAGGTCAGTGGCCTAAGCCTGCGGTCGCTTGAGCGTCCATCGTCGCCTCGATCGACGAGATGGAGCTTGGATTCTTGAGGAAGTTGATGAGGTCGGTCCACATCTGCTTCTCCCAGCTGCCCTGCAGGTCGTCCAGGCTGAACACGAAGCTGCTTGCGTTCACCAGTGCCTGCGCGTCTCGCTTGGCCACGTCGTTGGGGTAGGCGCTGGTCGGCACGGTCTTGTTGGGTGAGGCGAAGCCGCCGGCCTTGGCCCACGAGCCGGCGCCTTGTGAGCCGGCCAGGTACTTCATCAGGGCGCGAGCCTGCGGGGTGTCGTGCAGCATCAGCGCCACGTCACCCGCCCCCTGAACCGCGGTGTTGTTGGAGGCGTTTGCCGACGGCGCCGGGAAGTCGAAGAAGTCGTAGCACGGGGTTTTCGTCGGGTCGGTCGTGCAGGCCGCACCGCCGGTCCCCGTCGTGCCCGCCGCGTAGCTGGCGGAATTCGATGTGATCTCCGAGGTCAAGAAGTCGCCCTCGAAGACCATCGCCGCGGCCGGGCTGCCGGACTTGGGGAAGACCTTGTCCACGCATGTGGGATAGGAGTTGGACAGCGAGCCCTGGAGGCCGCCGGCCAGGTACTGCGGCTTGCCGAACAGCTCGCCCAGGGTGTTGAAGGCTGTCGTTACCGTGGGGTCGGTCCACTTGATCGCGTGCGTCGCGAGCTTGTTGTAGCTGTCGGCGCCCGCCACCTTCAAGTAGACGTTCTGCCAGAAGTCGGCCAGCGGCCAGCCGATGTCTGTGCAGAGCGAGAAGGGCGTGATGCCTGCTGACTGCAGCTGGCCCGCGTCGCTCATCAGCTGTTCCCAGCTGGTCGGCGGCGAGCTGATGCCCGCGGCCTTGAACTCCGCCGGGTTGTACCAGATGGTGTTCTTGTTGGCGCCTTTGAACCAGACGCCGTAGAGCTTCCCGTTGACCGTCGCCAGGTCGTTCCAGGCTGAGCCGTAGTTCGAGCTCAGGCTGCCGAGGATGCTGGTCAGATCCTGGGCCGCGCCCTGGGTGGCCAGGGTCTTGAGGGTGCCCGGGTCGGGCACCAGCGCGACGTCCGGCGGCGCTCCGCCGGTGACCGCCGCCGTCAGCACCGTGTCCATGTTGCTGCCCTTGCCGGCGTAGTCGACATTGACCCCGGTGTTGACAGTGAAGGGAGACAGCGCGGCCAGGAAGTTGCTCTGCTCCTGGCTCGTCCACTCTGCCCAAACGCTTACAGAGCCCCCGATCTTCTGGTTCGAAGATGAGGAGTTGGACGGCGACGGCGTCCCACTGCCACAAGCTGCGACCACGACCAGCGCGACGGCTGTCGCTGCCAGTCTGGCCAGGATCACGTCAACTCTCATAGAGGCACCTCCGTTTGAGCCCCGTCGCTCTGGTTCGGCGGGTCCAGACAGCTACCGTAAACCGACTTATATTGTCCTCTTGTGCCGGACCTAGCACGAACCGGCCCGTTTCACCTCCTTGGGCAGACGGGACCGGGCGGCGCCGGCGTCAGCGCCGCGTCCGTGCCGACGGCGGCCGCTCCCAAGCTCGGGGAGTCCCCTGTGGCGACAGCCGGCGGACCGGTCGGCCCTGGACGCTGGCGAAGCCACCTCGGGTCGCTTGCCTTCCTCGCCCCCGGCGCGGTCTGGCTGGCCGTCGTGGTCGGCTACCCGTTCCTGGCTACGGTCGTCCAGAGCATCGAGGACAACAGCGGCAACTTCGTCGGGCTCGGTAACTACCAGCGGATCTTCTCGAGCACCGATGTCCTGATCGCGTTCCGCAACAACGTGATCTGGGTGATCGTGTTCCCGTTCCTGGTCACCTTCCTGGGCCTGGTCTTCGCCGTGCTGACCGAGCGCATCCGGTGGTCGACGGCATTCAAGACGGTCATCTTCATGCCGATCGTTTTCAGCCTCACCGCGTCGGCGCTGGTCTGGCGCGCGATGTTCGACCTCGACCCGCACATCGGCCTGGTCAACGCCACCGCGCAGGCTGTGAGCAGCATCTTCAACCCGCCGGGCCAGTACCCCATCGACACGTCGAGCGGGCAGACTGTCGCCTCCAAGGCGGGAACGGGGCTGGAGCCAGGCGCTGCGGGGACGCTGGTGAGCCGCGACTCCTTCCGGCCTGGCGACGTGGCGCAGCTGGGATTCGTCGGTATCAGCCCCGACACGCTCACGACACTTGGTGCGACGGCCCCGGCCGTGCCGAGCTCCGCCGCGGGCGCCGTGACGGGCGTGGCCTGGCGCGACTTCTCACCGGGCCATCCGACCGCCCATGGTCAGATCTTTTCCGATGAGCAGGGGCTGCCGAAGCTGCGGCTGACGCTGCTGCGCGGGGATGGGAGCACGGCCGGCACCGCGACCACCGCCACGGACGGCACCTTCAGGTTCGACGTGGCCTCCTCCGGCACCTATCGCGTCCAGGTTGACGCGAGCAACTTCCAGCCGGGCTACACGGGCGTCTTCTTCCTCGGGGGTCAATCGCTGACGCCGACAGGACACCTGGGGAAGACGTCGGCCGCGCTGCTGAGCCTGCCGCTGGTCGACCTGGCGATGATCGTCGCCATGCTCTGGATCTGGGCCGGGTTCGCGATGGTCATCATCGGGGCGGGTCTGGCGGCGCTCAACCGAGAGGTGCTCGAAGCGGCCAAGATCGATGGCGCTTCCGAGTGGCAGACGTTTCGGCGTGTGACGATGCCGATGCTGGCGCCGGTGCTGATCGTCGTCTTCGTGACGATGGTGATCAACGTCCTGAAGATCTTCGACATCATCATCAACATGCCGCCGGGCGCGAGCCAGGCGGACGCGAACACGCTCGCGCTCGCGATGTACTACGCCGGCTTCAGCACGCCGCCTGACAAGGGACTGTCAAGCGGCGTCGCCGTGATCCTGTTCGTGCTCGTCATCCCGGCCATGCTCTTCAACCTGCGCAGGCTGCGGTCGTGAGCGCCGTCGCCGTCACCGGCACCCCGCCGATGCGCCGCTCGCTGCGCGTGCGGATCGGGCATCTGCACCCCGTCCTGAACATCCTGCTGGTACTGATCGCGGTCTTCTGGCTCGTGCCGACTTTTGGGCTGCTGATCATCTCGCTGCGACCCGAGGGCCTGTTCACGGTGTCGGGATGGTGGACTGCGCTCACAGTGCCTTCGCAGCTGACATTTGCCAACTACCAGGCGATCTTCGCGCAGGGCTTGAAGGCGAGCGGTTTGGTCGACTCGCTGCTCACATCGCTGGTGATCACGGTTCCCACGACCCTGCTCGTGACCCTGCTGGCCAGCCTGACGGCGTACTCACTCGTGTTCGGGCGCTGGAAGGGCCGCGATGCGGTGCTCCTGATCATCGTCGGGCTGTTGGTCGTGCCGCTGCAGATCGCACTGCTGCCTGTCGCGTCTCTGTACAACGGGGTCCACAGCCTGACCGGCTTCAACCCGTACGGGACCGCGTTAGGGGTCGTCATCTTCCACGTCGCCTTCGGCCTGCCGTTCGGAATCTTCCTGATGCGCAACTTCTACACGGGCATCCCGCGGGACCTGCTCGAGGCGGCGCGCATAGACGGCGCCGGTGAGTGGACGCTGTTCCAGCGGGTGGTGATCCCGTTGGGTCTGCCCGCGGCGGCTTCACTGATGATCTTCCAGTTCATCTGGACGTGGAACGACCTGCTGGTCGGACTTGTGTTTCTGGGCGGCAGCACTCACATCACGTACACGTACTTCCTCTACAACCAGACGCGCACGTTCGCCGGGAGCTATTGGGTGATCTCCACCGGTGCCATCATCGCGCTGGTCATTCCTTTGATCGTCTTCTTCTCATTCCAGCGCTACTTCGTGCGAGGGGTGCTCGCGGGGGCGGTGAAATAGATGTCGCAGGTAACGCTCGATGAGCTGACCAAGCGGTACACCGGCGGCAATGTCGCCGTCGACAGTCTCAACCTCGACATCAAGGATGGCGAGTTCGTCTGCCTGGTCGGTCCCAGCGGCTGCGGCAAGACGACTGCGCTGCGCATGATCGCGGGCCTCGAAGACATCACGAGCGGCCAGGTGCGCATCGGCGAGCGGGTGGTCAACGATCTGCCGCCGCGCGACCGCGACATCGCCATGGTCTTCCAGAGCTACGCGCTCTATCCGCACATGAGCGTCTACGACAACATGGCGTTCGGTCTGCAGCTGCGCAAGCAGCCGAAGGGTGACATCGACAAGGCGGTGCACGAGGCGGCGCGCATCCTCAATCTCGAGCAGTTCCTGCAGCGCAAGCCGGGGCAGCTTTCCGGTGGCCAGAGGCAGCGCGTAGCGCTCGGGCGAGCGATCGTGCGCGAGCCGGCCGCCTTCCTGATGGACGAGCCGCTCTCTAACCTGGACGCGAAGCTGCGCGTCCAGACGAGGGCGGAGATCGCCCGGCTGCACCGCCGCCTGGAGGCGACGGTCATCTACGTGACGCACGACCAGGTCGAAGCGATGACCATGGGTGACCGCATCGCGGTCATGAGCGAGGGCCACCTGCAGCAGGTGGGCACGCCGAAGCAGCTTTACGAGATGCCCGCGAACCGCTTCGTAGCCGGCTTCATCGGCTCCCCGTCGATGAACTTCTTCGACCTGAGCGTGTCTCGCGCGGACGGCGTTACCTCGTTGTCGCGTGAGGGCACCCAGGTGCGGCTCGACGAGCGGCAGCAGGCGCTGCTGCGGAACCGCGATGTCTCGAACGTGACCATGGGCGTGCGGCCGGAACACCTGTCGGTCGGTGAGAGGTCGGAGCCCGGCCTGACGCTCAACGCGGCCGTCGACGTGCTCGAGTTCCTCGGCAACGACCAGCTGGTGCACGCCACATCGTCCGGCGAGGACATCGTCGCCATCGTCAGCGCGGAGAGCCAGGTCTCGATCGGCGAGCAGATCAAGCTCTCCGCCGACGCCCGGCACATCCATCTCTTCGACGCCGAGGGAACCACGCTGGCCTTCAGCTAGCTCTCCCTCTCTTTCAGTCGGAGCCGGCTCTGGACTGGTCGAAGGCGGCCCGGAACCAGGCCGGAGCCGGCTCCGGCCTAGGGATACTGTGAGGGCGTGATGGAGGTCCAAGTCCTGCGGCTCGGCGAGCGCTTGGAGGAAGCGCACGCCGCGGTCATCCTCCTCCACGGCCGCGGCGCCAGCGCGGCCGACATCTTGATGGCAGGCGAGCCGTTGATCGAGCCCGGCTTCGCCTTCATCGCCCCGAACGCGCCGAAGGGCGCCTGGTATCCGCTGCCGTTCACCGCCCCCCTCGAGGACAACGAGCCGTGGCTGACCTACGCGCTCGACACGGTCGGCCAGTTGCTCGTCGACGTCGAGCGTTACGTCCCAGCCGAGCGCATCGTCCTCCTCGGTTTCTCGCAGGGCGCCTGCCTCGCGGTTGAGTTCGCCGCGCGCCACGCCCGCCGCTACGGCGGCGTCATCGGCTGGGCCGGCGGCCTCATCGGCCCCGACGGCCATCCCAGGGACGACAACGGCTCGTTGGAAGGCACCCCGGTGGTGCTGGGGTGCGCCGAGCAAGACCCCTACATCCCCGCCTACCGCGTGCGAGAGACCGCCGAGATCCTCACGCGGCTGGGGGCAACCGTCGACCTACAGCTCTACCCGGACCTGGGTCACGAGGTGAACGCCGACGAGCTGGAGCGAGCGCGCGGCCTGCTGGCGGGAGTCGCTCTGCCTCACTGAGCCGCTAGCGGCGCCAGGTGGCGCAGCTTGCGCGGGTCCACGATCGAGTTGATCTTCGTGATGACGCCGCCTGCGGTGGTGAGCGCAATCACGCTGAAGACCTCGTGCTCGCGTGTCGCCAGCACGCCGGGCTCACCGTTCA
>DASUWK010000024.1:0-59482 GCA_036378435.1 Candidatus Dormiibacterota bacterium
ACCACTGGCGGAACCGGTCTCAGCCCGCGCGACGTGACCCCGCAGGCCACCAGGCCGTTGCTCGACTACGAGGTCCCGGGACTGACCGAGGAGATGCGCCGCTTCGGCACGCGGAAGACGCCGCAGGCGGTGTTGTCGCGAAGCCTGGCCGGCGTGCGCGGCCGGTCGCTGATCTTGAACCTGCCGGGGAGCGTCTCCGGGGCCACCGAGTCGCTTGACGCGGTGCTGCCTGTTCTCGAGCATGCCCTCCGGCAGCTGGGCGGCGACACGGCCCATTGATCGCGCTGTCGGCTGACGTCGGCGAAGAGGCCGGCTTCGACGATCAGCTACTGGGGCTGCTGGACGCGGCAAACATCTGCTGTGGCGCTCACGCCGGCTCGCCGGCGACCACCGCGGCCACCGTGCGCCGCTGCTTGGAGCTTGGCGTGCAGGTGGGCGCCCATCCGGGCTACGCGGACCGGCGGGAGTTCGGTCGGGTGGAGCTGGGGCTCGCGGCCGACGAGATCGAAGCGCTGATATCGGAGCAGGTCGCGGTTGTGGCTGCGGTCACAAGCCCTGTGTTCGTGAAGCCGCACGGCGCCCTCTTTCACCGCAGCCAGTCCGACCCGGCGGCCGCCGCGGCCGCCGCGCGCGCCGCTCAAAGGGCGTCGGCGGGGCTGGTCGGGCAGCCGGGATTTGCGCTGCTCGACGCAGCGGGGCAGATGGGGATCCCCGCCTGGAGGGAGGGATACGCGGACCGCGGGTATGACCGTGACGGCCGGCTCGTGGACCGCGGCCAGCCGGGCGCGTTGCTGGGGACGGACGAAGCCGCGGCCCAGTCGGTCCGCCTGGCTCGATCCGGCGAGATCGATGTCATCTGCCTGCACGGGGATTCGCCGCAGGCCGTTGCGGTGGCGCGCGCCGTGCGCGCCGCCCTTTCGTCGGCCGGCATCGAGACCGGCCCACTACGGACTACCTAATATCGGTCCGTGCCGGAACCCCTGGCCGTAGGTCAAAAAGCCCCTGACTTCACGCTCGCCTCGACGGGCGGCGCCCCGGTCAACCTGTACGAGCAGGTCGCCAAGCATCGGGCGACCGTGATCGCCTTCTACGTCCTCGATTTCACTCCCGGTTGAGTGTCAGAGCTGTCCGAGTTACGGACCAGGTACGAGGACTTCCAGCGGGCGGAGATCGCCCTCTATGCCATCAGCGTGGACAGCGTCTACAGCCACGGCGCCTTCGCCGAATCGTTGGGAGGTCTGCCCTTCGAGCTCCTAGCCGACTTCGAGCGCAAGGTGGTGAGCGAGTGGGGTGTGAGGCGGGACGACGTGCCGGGCTACGCCGGGATGCCGCTTCGGACCGTGTTCATCCTCGACTCCGAAGGCGTCATCCGCTGGCGCTGGGTTCGCAGCAAGGAGGAACCGCTGCCCAATCCGGACCTGGTGCTCGAGCAGGCCAGGCTGGTCGCTGGCCTTCCTAACGAAGAGTCTCCAGAGACCGCCTGAGGCGGCGCCACTCCTCCTGGGCCGCGACCAACGAGACCTCACGGAAGCGAACCTCGGCGCCCGGCAAGAGCTGGGCGGCCGCCGGCAGCCACGCGCGCCCGACGCCGGCGACGACGGGGTAACCGCCGGCCGTCTGGTGGTCGGCCATCAGCAGGATGGGGTCCCCCGACGGGGGCACCTGGATGCAGCCGGGGGCCACACCGAAGGAGAGCAGCTCGGCGGTGCCGATCTCCAGCGGCGCTGCCGCCGACAGCCGGAAGCCCATCCGGTCTGACGAATGTTTCACGTTAAACATTTCGCGGAAGAGCGCCTTGCGCGACTCGGCTGCGAGGCGGGGGAACTGCGGCCCGCGCACGGTTGCGAGCTCAGGGCCATCGGACGGGCGCAGAGCCCGCGGCAGGCTTCGGCCCGGCTCCGTCGCTGGAGGGGTGCCGGCCAGCGCCAGCTGGTCGCCCTCTCGCAAGGCGCGCCCGTCGAGGCCGCCGTGCTGGACGAGGAGGCTGGTCGAAAGCGACCCCAGCCACCGCGTACCCGCAAAGCCGCCGCCCACGGCGAGCCAGCATCGCCCGCCGCGCCGCTGCGCAAGGTCCAGCCGATCGCCCTCCTCGACCGTCGCCGCCGTCCAGAGCGGCAGCTCGCGCTCGTTGATGAGGGGTGCGAAAGCCCCGCCGGCCACCGCGACGGTTGCTCGTATGGTGGCGAGGAGCACAGGACCGCGCACAGTGCACTCCAGCACGCCCGCGTTCGGATCGTTGCCGACCAGGAGATTGGCCGCCGCGGCGGCGAAGGGGTCCAGCGCGCCGCCCGGCGGGACGCCCGCGAAGCGATGACGCTGCCGGCCGAGGTCCTGGATGGTGGTCAGGAGCCCGGGGCTCTCGACCACAAAGGCGGTCTCGCTGGTCACAGCGGAAAGAACTTCACCCGGTCGCCCGGGCGGATCAACAGGGGCGGATCCGAGTCGGGCAAGAAGGTCTTCATGCGCGTCGAACCGATGAGGTGCCAGCCGCCAGGCGAAGCCAGCGGGTACACGCCGGTCTGGAGCTCGGCGATCGCGACCGAGCCGGCCGGCACCATCGCCCTCGGCTCGGCGCGTCGGGGGAGCCGCAGCTTCGGATCCAGTGGCCCGAGGTACGCCCAGCCGGGGACGAACCCCGCCATGAACGCCCTATAGACGGGCTGCGAGTGGCGCCGGACGACCTCGGCCACCGACAAGCCCAGCTCATCGGCTGCCCGCTCGAGGTCCGGGCCGTCGTACGTCACCGGCAGGCGGTGAAGGCGGCCGCGCAGCGGCTCGCCCTTACGCTCGCGCAGCAGCTCGCCGACCAGCTTCTGGACGCCGGCTACCGAGATGAGGTCGGGGTCGTAGTGGATCGTGACCGCCGCGTACGCGCCGACCGCTTCCCGCACCCCCCGCCGCCCGCGGAGCGCCGCCGCGAGTCGCAGGGCCCGCGTGTTGAGCGCGGTGTCGAGCCGCCGCCCGAGCTGCAGATAGAGCGCGGCGTCGCCCAGCGGAACCAGCCGCGGTCCCCGCTCAGGCGGGCGTTTTTTCCGCGAGCGTGCTGGAGGCATGGGCGCTGACCAGGATGGCGTAGAAGGCCGCGAACGGTGCGCCAATGGCGCCGGCCGGCACGGCCAGGACCACAACGGCCCACGCGGTGACGATCGGCACCCCGGCAAGGTTCCACTCCACGAAGCGTCGCCGGAGGGTGCGCAGCGAGGCGCCGAGATCGAAGAGGTCGCGGGCGCGGCCGCTCGCCGCGTAGCGCGCGACCCCGGCCGGAACGATGACGAGGGCCGCGAACGCCCAGGCGATGGCGAGCGGGAAGCCGACCGCCAGCGCAGCGTAGGCCCGCGCCAGGAAGAGCGAGCCGACCGGCAGCACCCTGGAGATGGGAGCCGACGCGCCGGCGACGACCAGGGCGAAGGGCGCGGTCACTCCGACCAGGAGCAGGAGCAGCAGCGCCCCGTCGACGAGCAGTCTCGCTTCGAGGCGCCAGCGAGGCAGCGCCTCGTCACCCGCAATGGCGGAGCGAGTCGCGGCGATCGAGTAGCCCAACAGCGGGATGACGCCGACCGGACAGACGAAGGCCAGGGGTACGCCCACGGCCCAGGCGCGTCCCCAACCGGGCCGAAACGGGTACGCGAAAGTGGCCCAGGCGAGGCCGGCGCTCACGAAGCAGGGAGCAGGTGGTCCCGCACCTCACCGACCAGGTAGAGCGATCCGCACACAAGCACGACGTCACCGGTTCCGGCGCCGGCGAAGGCTCGCTCCAACGCGGCGGTGGCGGGCTCGACGGCCGACGCGCCTTCGCCGCCCCACAAGGCGACGAGCTCAGCCGGCGGCGCGGCCCGCTGGGCCGCGGACTCGGCGCGTGTGAACACGATCGCGGGCGGATCCAGCTGGTGGAGCTGCTCCAGCATCGCCGCCAGGTCCTTGTCCGCCATCGCCCCGAACACGACCGAGACACGCCGCCGTCCGGCCAGCTCGAGCAGATCCTTCACGACCAGCTTGAGCCCGGCCGGATTGTGCCCGCCGTCCAGCACGATTCGAGGCTCGGCACCGATGACCTCGAGCCTCCCGGGCCAGCGGGTGGCCGCGACTCCGGCGCGCACCGCTTCGTCGGTGGCGTCACCAAGCGCATGCGCGGCGGCGACGGCGAGCGTCGCATTCAACGGCTGGTAGCTACCCAAGAGCGGCACATGCAGGTCGTGGTGCGACCAATCCGGTCCCGAGATCGAGGCGAGGCTGCCGTCCCAGCCCAGGGAGCGCGACGTGACCTCGAGCTCGTTGCCGAGCCGCTGCAGTGCGCCGCCCTCGCGGCCGGCCGCCGCCTCCACGATCCCGAGCGCCGGCGGCGCCGCGGCCGTGATCACCTGGTTGCCGGGCTTGATGATCGCGGCCTTCTCTGCCGCGATCTGCTCGATCGTGTCGCCGAGGTACTGCTGGTGATCGAGGGCGACGTTGGTGATCACCGCCACGCCGAGGTCCAGGACGTTGGTCGCGTCGAGCCTGCCGCCCATCCCCACCTCGCAGACCAGCCGGTCTATCCGAGGCGCCAGGTACGCGATCGCCAGCGCGGTCAGGATCTCGAACTCGGTGGGCTCGCCCAGCCTGGGCGTGACTCGCTCGATGGCCGGGCGCAGATCGTCGACGGCGCGCGCGAAGTCGGCCTCGGAGATCGGCTCGGCGGAAACCTGGATGCGCTCGCGGTAGGTGCTGAGATGCGGTTTCGGCATGAGCCCCGTGCGCAGCCCGCCCGCGCGCAGGATCGACTCCAGGAACGCGCAGGTGGAGCCCTTCCCGTTGGTACCGGCGACCAGCGCGCCGCGAAGCCCGCGCTCCGGATGGCCGAGCTCCGCGACCAGCGCCGCCACCCGCTCCAGCCCGAGCTTGATGCCGAACCGGCCGGTCCCGGTGATGTAGTCGAGCGCTTCGCTGTAGGTCAGCTGGGAAGCGGCCGCCGCAGCTCCTCCGCCCGCAGCGTGTTGAGCAGGAGCATCGCCCTGGTCATCGGGCCGACCCCACCCGGGTTGGGCGTCAGCCAGCCCGCGACCTCGGCCACCTCCGGCTCGACGTCACCGACCAGCTTGCCGTCGACGCGGCTCACGCCCACGTCGATCACTGCCGCGCCCGGCTTGACCCAATCCCGCTGCACCAGGTGCGGCTGCCCGGCGGCCGCCACCAGCACGTCGGCGCGCCGGCTCTCGGCGGCGAGGTCCGGCGTGCGGCTGTGGCAGATCGTCACCGTGGCGTGCCTGTAGAGCAGCAGCAGCGAGACCGGCTTGCCGACCAGGTTGCTCCGGCCGATGACGACGGCGTGCCTGCCGGCGAGCTCGATGCCATAACGATCGAGGAGCTCGATGATCCCGGCCGGGGTGCAGGGCACCAAGTTGGGCGATCCGATCGCGAGCCGTCCCGCGTTGTACGGCGTCAGCCCGTCGACGTCCCGCGCCGGATCAATGCGTTCCATGACCGCCGCCGAGTCGATCTGGGCGGGCAGCGGCGCCTGCACCAAGATGCCGCTCACCGCCGGGTCGTCGTTCAGCCGCTCGACCAGCCCCAGCACCTCGTCCGTGGCCGCGGTGGACGGTAGGTGATAGTCGGGGGACTCGATGCCAGCGTCCTCGCTGTTCTTTCGCTTCATCCGCACGTACGTCTCGGACGCGGGGTCGTCGCCGACGAGCACCACCGCGAGGTGCGGGCGAGATCCGCCACCCTCGAGGCGGGCGTGAATCCGCCGGCCGATCTCGTCGAAGATCGACGCCGCGACCTGGCGGCCGTCGAGCTGAACCGCCGTCATCGCTCGAGACCCAGCTGCAGTCGCGCCGCTTCCTCGATGATCCGCCTTACCTCGCCGAGAGGGGCATCCGCCTTGCTCGCCAGCAGCTTGACGTCATCGTGCTCGGCCGCGACCTCGACCTGGCCGCCCGCCCGCTTGACCTTGACGCGCGCGCGTCCGACGGACGACTCGACCTCGATGACCTCGCGCTCGGCGATGACGCGGGGCGTGCGGGTGACCCGCAGTCCCAGCGTGGGCGAATGACGCAGCATGAGCTGCGTCAGCTCTCCCGTCAGAGCGGGCGAGCTAAGGACCGTGAGCAAATGGCCCGGCCGGCCCTTCTTCATCACGATCGGCGTGACCGCGACATCCAGCGCGCCGCCCTCCATGAGCCGCTCAGCGAGCACGGCCAGGTCGTTGGGTGCCATGTCGTCGAGGTTCGTCGCGAGCTCGTCGACCACGTCGCCGGAAAGGGCGCCAGCGCCGATCCATACGGCCACAGCGTTGGCCGGGTCCGGATTGTCGCCGAAGCCGTAGCCGATGCGGTCCAGCGACATCGAGGGGCGCTCGAAGGTAGCGCAGGCGGCGAGCATCGCCGCGCCGGTCGGAGTCACGAGCTCGCGCTCCGCGGGGCGGGGTTCGAGAGTGGCCCCGGTACCCGCCAGGACCCGCATCGAGGCCGGCGCCGGCAGCGGCAGCCCTCCTGAGGTTCGCGAACCGCTGGCCGGGTAGGGCAGCGGCGAGGCATAGACCCGGTCGACGCCCAGGCTGTCGAGCAGCCAGAAAGCCCCCGCCAGGTCGACGAGGGTGTCGGCGCCGCCGAGCTCATGGAGGTGGAGCTCGGCTGGCGGGAAAGCGTGCAGCTCGGACTCCGCCGCGCCCAGCCGGCGCAGCGCGGCCAGCGTCTGATCGCGCACGCCGTCCGGCAAGCCCGCCTCGATGACCACCGTTTCGAGCTCAGGCAGAGTGCGAGAGCCGCGGTCGGAGATGTCGAGAGTGACGCGGGTGCCACCCAAGTGGCCGCGGTGCTCGCGCGCCGCCCGCACTCGGACCTCGCCGCTCAGGCCCAGCGCCTCCACGGCCGCCTCGATGACGCTCGGATCGCCACCGGCGTCGACCAGCGCCGCCAGAGCCATGTCGCCCGCGATGCCGCCGAAGCAGTCGAAGTAGGCGATGGTCATCAGTCGCTCCGCGACCGCTCGATCTCGACCGCGAAGCTCCGGAACTCTCCCGCCAGCGGCGGGGTCTTCGCGACTCGGACCCGCGCCGACTCGACCCCGTCAAGGGCGAGCAGTTCGCCGGCGATGCTCTCGGCCAGCGACTCGAGGAGCTGGCGCGACTCGCCCTCCATCACCCGCCTCACGACCTCATAGGCGCGCGTGTAGTCGACGGTGTCGGCCAGGTGGTCGCTCGATCCCGCGCGGCGGAGATCCGAGTGCAGCTCGACGTCGACCGTGAACCGGCGCGGCAGCTCCCGCTCACCCGGCAGCACGCCGTGCTTGCCGCTGAATGCCATGCCCTGGAGGAGCAGCCGGTCCACTCCCGGATTATCCGGGAGCTGCGAGATGGTTAATCTGGGCGCGCGATGCGGGATGGCTGGCTGACCAGAGACGGGGTGCGCCTCCACTGGCGCGAGTGGGAGCCGGCCGAGGCCGCTGCCGCTCCGCCGCTGTTCTGCCTGCACGGCCTGAGCTCCAACTCCATGTACTGGGCCAGGCTCGCCGCGCGTTTCCCGCACCGGCGCGTCGTCGCGCTCGACCAACGCAGTCACGGCCTGTCCGACCGCCCCGAGGCCGGCTATGCCTTCGAAGAGCTGGCCGCGGACGCGGCACGCGCGATCGCCGAGCTCGAGGTGGAGCGGCCGCTGATTCTGGGCCACTCGTGGGGTGCCGCGGTCGCGCTGGCCCTGGCCGCCGCCCAGGTCGACTCGATCGCCGGGCTCGCCCATCTGGACGGCCCGCTCCGCTCGTTCAGCAACCTGATGAGCTGGGACCAGGCGAGCGTGGTCATGCAGCCTCCGCTCAAGCACTACGCCAACCTCGAGGAGGCGTTCGCCGAGCAGCGCGGGTATCTGGAGGACGGCTGGGCCGAGGACCTGCAGGCCTTCGTGGAAGCCGGCTTGATCCAGGATGCCGAGGGCTACGCCCTGCCCCTGACCGCGGGCATCCGCCTCCAGATCCTGAAAGCGCTGTTCGACTTCGACGAGGAGGCCCTCTGGCCGCGGCTGGCGGCCTCCGCGGTCTTGATCGCGCAAGCCGAGCGCGCTCCCGCGGCGATCGCGGACTTCAAGCGCCAGTCGGCTGAGATCGTGGCAAAGATGCTGCCGTCGGCCGAGATCAAGTGGTATCCGTCGGCCCACGACATCCCGCTCCACCTCCCAGACCAGCTAGCGGCGGACATCGACGCGTTGGCCTCCCGCGCCGCGGTCGCCAAGTAAGTAGAGGAAACCTCTAGAGAAATCCTCTAGGATTCAGCGCAGATCCGATGGCTCCGGGAAAGCGCGAGGCGATCCTGACAGCCGCCCTGCCGCTGCTGACCGAGGGCGGCGACTTCAGCCTGGAGGCGCTGCTGCGGAGAGCGGGAGCCGGCGTCGGCACCTTCTATCACCACTTTCCAAACGGCCGCGAGGACCTGCTGGCCGCGCTCCAAGCCCAGGCGCTGGCCGAATACGAAGAGAGCATCCTCCGGGTGCTGCGCCGCAACCGCGCGGCCGAGCCCGCCGTGCGGGCCCTGGTTCACCACCAGCTGCGCTGGACTGCCGAGAACGCCGCTGCCGCCAGTCTGGTCGCAGGCTCCGCGCAGCCACCGAGCCGAGACCTGCTGCGCGAGGTTCGGACCTGGGCCGAGACGGCCGGCTTGACCGCAGCGCCGCCCGACCTGTTGCTTGCGGCCGCCCTCGGACCCGTCCGGGACTGGACGCGCGCCGGGCAGCGCGCGGGACTGGAAAGCGCCGCCGACCGTCTCGCGGCGGCCAGCTGGGCCGCCGTGCTCGCGCTGGCCTAGAAGCGCCTGCCGGCCAGGGCCTGCAGGATCGCCAGGAGCACGGCTGCGCCGACGAACGCCACCACGATCGACTCCCAGAAGCCGGCCACGCCGACCACGCCGAACAGCCGGAAGATGATCCCGCCGAGAAAGGCTCCGGCGACACCGACCGCCAGGTCCGCCACGCAGCCCATGCCGCGTCCGGCCACGACGCGCGAGGCCAGCGCGCCGGCGATGAGCCCCACGATGATCCAGGCCAGCACGCCGCCGGGGTCAAGCGTGAACGAGGCGATCATCACCGGCTTTCGACCGCTCTCGGCTCGACCTTGGGCCCGAAGTGCGGCTGAGCCCTGATCAGCGAGTCGACGTACCTGAACCGCTCGTAACGGTGCTGCAGGAGCTGTCCGACCGGCACGTCCAGCAGCGGCTCCAGCGTCCGCCAGAGCGCCTCGTCCAGGGCGGCGGTCGCCGCCTCAGGGTCGGTGTGCGCCCCCGCTGCCGGCTCAGGTATCAGCTCCTCGACCACGCCCATCGCGAGCAGGTCGCTGGAGGTGAGCTGGAGCTGCTCCGCCGCCTCCACCTTGCGCTGCGCGTCGCGCCAGACGATCGAGGCGGCGGCTTCCGGCATCGCCACGGAGTAGATCGAGTTCTCGAACATCAGCACCCGATCGGCGACGGCCATGCCGAGCGCGCCGCCCGATCCGCCCTCGCCGATGATCACGGCCACCACCGGCACCGGCACGCGGAACCAGTTCATGATCGCCGCCGCGATCGCCGCCGCGATGCCGCCAGACTCCGCGCGTGCGCCGGGGAAGGCTCCGGGCGTATCGACCAGGCTCACGATCGGGAAGCCGAACTTGGCCGCCTGGCCGGCGAGGCGCATGGCCTTGCGGTAGCCCTCGGGATGCATCATCCCGAAGTTCCGCAGCACCCGGTCCTGCAGGTTGCGGCCTTTCTGCTGGCCGAACCACATCACGGTCTGGCCGTGCCAGCGGCCGGGACCGCCCACCAGGGCGCGGTCGTCACCGCCCAGCCGGTCGCCATGGAGCTCGACGAAGTCGGGCGCCAGGCGCGTGATGTAGTCGAGAGCGTAGGGGCGGTCCGGGTGGCGCGCCAGCTCGACGCGCTGCCACGGCGTCTGCGGCTGCGTCATGCGCTCACCCGTACAGCTCCAGCAGGTGGAGCAGCGTGCGCCGCAGGTCGGGCCGGGCCACCACGAGGTCGACCTGGCCGTGATCCTGCTGGAACTCGGCCGATTGGAAGCCGGCCGGCAGGTCGGCATAGGTGGCCTGCTTGATCACACGCGGGCCGGTGAAACCGATCGCCGCGCCCGGCTCGGCGATATTGACGTCGGCCAGCAGCGCGAGCGAGGCGGCGGTGCCGCCGAAGGTCGGGTCGGTGAGGACGGCGAAGTAAGGCACACGGGCGTCGTGAACCCTCGAGACGGCGCCGTTGACCTTGGCCATCTGCATTAGCGCGAGCACGCCCTCCTGCATGCGGGCGCCACCGGACGCGGCCACGAGGATGTAGGGCTTGCCCGTCATCGCGGCCTGCTCGAGGCCGCGGGCCAGTCGCTCGCCGGCGACTATCGAGAGCGTGCCGCCGACGAAGCGGAAATCGAAGACGCCCAGCCAGACCGGGATGCCGCCGAGCTCGCAGGTCCCGGTGCGAACAGCCTCGTTCAGGCCTTCCGCGCGCGCCTGCTCGAGCGTCGCGTCATAGGGCTTGGGCACGAGCCAGTCGAGCAGGTCATGCGGCCTGATGTCGGTCCATCGCTCCGACCAGGTGCCCGCATCGGGAAGGAGCTTGAGCCAACCGTCGGCGTGGAGGCGGAAGTGGTGTCCGCACTGACAGACATAGCACTCGTCGCGCAGCACCTGGTAGTCGAGACCGACACCGCAGCCCGGGCAGTTTGTGGGCAGGTCGACGGGGGGTAGTGTCGAGCCGAACGGGGGGACCACCAGGCGGACGGTCAGAGGCTCAAACCTCCATCGACGGCCAGTACCTGGCCGGTGATGAACGACGCTGCGGGCGAGCACAGGAATGCTACCGCCGAAGCGACGTCATCCGCCGAGCCTTCGCGAGCGAGCGGGGTTCGCTTCACGATCTCCGCCACGATCTCGTCGTTCAGCGAGTTGACGGTCAGCTCGGTCCGCACATAGCCGGGGGCGACGGCGTTGCAGGTGATCGAACGGCGGCCATACTCCTGCGCCACCGACTTGGTGAACCCGATCAGGCCGGCCTTGGCCGCGGCGTAGTTCGACTGGCCGGCGTTCCCGGTGATGCCGACGATCGAGCTCATGTTCACGATCCGGCCCCACCGCGCCCGCGTCATGCCGCCGGCGAGGACGGCCTTGGTGGTCAGGAACGTGGCGGTCAGGTCGGTGCGGATGATGTCGTCCCACTCGGCCCGAGTCATCCGGAGCAGCAGGTTGTCGCGGACGACGCCGGCGTTGTTCACCAGCACCGTCACCTGGCCGAGCGATTTGACCATGGCGTCCACCTGTTCCTCGTCTCCCACGTCGGCCTGGTAGATGTCCGCGCCCTCGAGGCCGGCGACCGTCTCCTCGGCGGCTGCCTTGTCCGAGCGGTAGTTGACAACCACCCGGGCGCCCATGGCGGCGAGCTTGCGTACCACCTCTCGGCCAATGCCCTTGCCGCCGCCGGTGACGAGCGCGGTGCGCCCGCTGAGATCAAGATCCAGGCTCACGGCACTCAAGCGAAGTCGATCAGGAGCTCGTCAGCGTTCCAGGTGTCGACGCCGGCGATGTGCTTCGCGGCCAGGCTGGCCAGCACGCGCCCCGGCCCCAGCTCGACCACGGTCTGCACACGCATCGACTCCAGCGACACCATCGTGCGCGCCCAGTCCACCGGCCGCAGCAGGTGATGGGCCAGCTCGAACCGCAACGCCCGCACGGTGCGCATGGCCTCGCCCGTCGCGTTGGCCAGGACGGGCAGGCTCGGCCGCTCAAGCTGGATGCGGTCGAGGACGGCGCGGAACGCCGCCGCGGCGTGCTCCATCAGCGGCGAGTGAGCAGGCAGCGGGATGGTCAGGATCAGCGCGCGCCGGGCCCCGGCGTCCAAGGCCAGGCGCTCGGCCTCCTCGATCGCGGCCATCTCCCCGGAGAGCACGAACTGGACGTCCGCGTTGCGATTGGCGACCCAGAGCGAGCCACGCTGCGAGGCAGTGGCTCTGATCGCCTCCACCTGGGCCTCGTCCAGCCCGACGATGGCGATCATCCCGCCCGGCCGCGAGGCGGCGGCCTGGGCCATGATCCGGCCGCGCTCCCTGACCAGCAGCAGCGCCGCCTCCCAGGGCAGCGAGCCGGCGGCGGCCAGCGCGGCGATCTCGCCCAGGCTGTGGCCGGCGGTGACCGCAACCTCCTCCAGGCCGTAGTGCTCGCGGTAGACCTCGTAGGCCGCCCAGCTGACCGCCAGCACGCAGGGCTGCAGCACGTCGGTGCGGTTGAGCTCCTCCTCCGGGCCCTCGAAGCAGAGCCGTCTGACCGGCATCTGCAGAACTTCCTCGGCCCGCTCGAAAGCGCGCCGGGCCGCCGGATACCGGTCGTAGAGCTTGCGGCCCATGCCGGGCCGCTGCACCCCTTGTCCGGGGAAGAGAAGGGCGATCGGGCCGGAGAGCTTTACTCCCACTCGAGCAGACAAGCCCCCCAGGTCAGGCCGGACCCGAAGCCGGCCATCAGCACCTTGTCGCCCGTCTGGATGCGTCCCTCCGCGAGCGCGTCGTTCAGCGCCAGCGGGATGGTGGCGGTCGAGGTGTTGCCGTAGCGGTCGATGTTGATCATCACCCGCTCCAGCGGCAGGCCGATCCTGCGGGCTGCCGCCTCGATGATGCGGCGGTTCGCCTGGTGCGGAACCCAGAGGTCGATGTCGTCCATCGACACCCCGGCAGTCCGCGCCACGGCCTCCGCCTGGCGGATGAAGATGTCGGTCGCGAACTTGAACACGTCCGGCCCTTTCATCGCGATGTAGGGCTGCGACTCGAGAGCGGTGTACGGGCCGCGGTCGACATCCGTGCCGGTCGTGATCTGCGCGTAGCCGCGGCCGTCGGAGCCGAGGCACCAGGAGCGAAAGCCGCCGCTCCCGCGCGCCGGGCGTACGACCGCCGCGCCGGCGCCGTCCCCGAAGAGCACGCAGGTGCCGCGGTCGGTCCAGTCGATCATCCGCGTCAGGACCTCGGCGCCCACGACCAGCACGGTCTCGGCGCGACCGGTGGCGACGAAACTGTCCGCGACGCTCAGCGCGTAGACGAATCCGGTGCACGCGGCGAGCAGGTCGAAGGCCACCGACCCTGGCACACCCAGCTTCTCCTGCAGCCGGCAGGCGACGCTGGGGAAGGGCGCGTCCGGCGACGAGGTCGCGCAAATGATCGTGTCGAGATCGCCGGCGGAGATCCCGGCCGCGTCCAGCGCCTTCACCGCAGCCTCGTAAGCCAGCGAGTGGGTGGTGGTGCCCGGCTCGGCCACGTGCCGCACCTTGATGCCCGAGCGCTCGGTGATCCACTGGTCCGACGTCTCGACGATCTTCTCGAGGTCGGCGTTCGTCAGCAGCTTCTCCGGCGCGTGCACACCGATGCCCGCGATCACGCTGGGCCGCCCGCTCGTGCGGGAGGTCTTGAGCGGGACGGCGTCGGAGCGTGTGCGCGGCGCGGTGACAGCCATCGCTTTCAGGCCTCCGCCGCGAGCGGGCTGCGCTCGTTCAGGAACTTCCAGAGGTCGCCCACGTTCTTCATCTCCTCGAGCTCGTCCTCGGACAGCTCGACGTCGTACTTGTCCTCGACGGCCGCAATGAGCTCGACCAGGTCCAGCGAGTCGGCCGCCAGGTCGCGCTGGAAGCTCACGTCAAGCTGGACGCGGTCCTTGTCGACGCCGAGGATCTCCGCGGCGAGGTCCTGCAGCTCGCTGAAATCCAAAGCCATGGCTGTTCTCTCCTAGTTGGGGTGCCGGCCGTTCACACGGCGCAGCACCAACGTTGAGTTGTGGCCACCGAAGCCGAAGGAGTTGGAGATCGCGACGTCGATGTCGAGCTTTCGCGGCTCGTTCGGCACGTAGTCCAGGTCGCACTCGGGGTCCTGGTTCTCGAGGTTGATCGTGGGCGGGGCGACGCCACGGTCGATCGCCATGATCGAGGCCGCCGCCTCCATCGCGCCGGCGGCGCCCAGCAGGTGGGCGTGCACGGACTTGGTGGAGCTGATCGCGAGCTTCGGCGCGTGCTCGCCGAACACCTCTTTCACCGCCTTGGTCTCGGCGATGTCCCCGAGCTTGGTCGAGGTGCCGTGGGCGTTGACGTACTGCACGTCCTGCGGCTCCAGGCCCGCCTTCTGCAGCGCCTTGCGCATCGCGCGGGCCGCGCCCTTGCCCTCGGGCTCGGGAGCGGTGAAGTGGTACATGTCGGCGCTGGCGCCGTAGCCGGCGACCTCGGCGTAGATCCGGGCGCCGCGCTCGCGCGCGAACTCCTCGTCTTCCAGCACGAGCATCACGGCGCCCTCGCCCATCACAAAGCCGTCGCGCGCGACGTCCCAGGGCCGGCATGCCTTCTCGGGCTCGTCGTTGCGCTCGGAGGTGGCCTTGATCTGGCAGAACGCACCCATCGTCAGCGGTGTGATCGTCGCCTCGGCGCCGCCGGCCAGCATCGCCTGCGCGTCGCCGCGCTTGATGATCTCCATCGCCTCGCCGATGCCGTGGCCGCTCGAGGCGCAGGCGCTGACGATCGCGTAGTTGGGGCCGCCTGCCTTCACCTGCATGGCGACGATCCCGGCCGCCATGTCCGCGATCATCATCGGGACGGTGAAGGGCGAGATGCGCCGGATGCCGCGCTCCATGAGCGCGGTGTGGCTCTTCTCGATCTCCTCCATGCCGCCGATGCCCGACGCCACGATGACGCCGACGGCGTCCGGGTCGAGCTCGGCCGGATCGAGCGCTGCGTCGGCCAGCGCGAGCTTGGACGCGGCCAGCGCGAACTGGCAGTAGCGTCCGAAGTGGCGCGCCGATTTGCGGTCCATGTACTGCTCCGGGTCGAAGCCCTTGACCTCGGCCGCGATGCGTGTCGAATACCCGTTGGTGTCGAAGAGGGTGATCGGGCCGACTCCGGAGACGCCCTCGACCAGGTTCGACCACACGGTTTCCTGGTCAAGGCCGATGGGCGTCACGAAGCCCATGCCGGTCACCACGACCCTCGAGCCGTTGGTTACCACGCTGCCAGCATAGGACCCGGTGTACGAAACCGCATCACACCGCTGTCTAAGAAATAGCCGTCGCTTTACTCCACCGTGTCCAAGAAGGTTTCTACAGCAGCTTGCGCACGTCCAGGGCGAGCCGCAAGTTCGTGCGCGTGCCAGGGTCGTCGAGCGAGCCCGGGACCAGCTCGCGCAGCTTGTCCAGCCGGTAGAGGACGGTGTGCCGGTGAAGGTGCAGAGCCGCGGCGGCTTCTTTGACAGAGCCGGCCGCGAGGTAGGCGTCCAGAGTCTCCAGCAGCGACCCGTTGCGGTCGGCGTCCAACAGACGTCCCAACAGGTGCTGGACGTACCGCTCCGCCAGGTGCGGCGACTGGGCCAGCAGGAGCAGCGGGATCAGCTCGTCGTGGTGCTGGATCCGCGTCTCGGGATGGAGCCGGCGGCCCAGCTCGAGCGCCTGCGTCGCTTCAAGGTACGAGCGGGAGACCCCGCGCAATCCTTGGTGGTAGCCGCCGATCGCCGCCCTCAGACGGAGGCGCCTGTCGCCCAGCTCCAGGCGCCGCAGGAAGAGGTCGACCTCGGCCAGCGCGGCGGCCGACGTGGCCGGCCACAGCAGCACCGCCGCGTGCGGGTCGGTCGCGTGGTGGATGGTGCGGACCGCGCCGGCTGACGCGTCCAGCAGCTCGGCCAGCAGCTCGCCACCGCGTGGATCCTCGGCCGCACCGCGCTGGAGGCGCAGAGCGACCACGACGTAAGTGGTCGCGAGCTGGACGTTGACCGCTAGCGCCTGCTTCTGCAGAGCCGTCTCGGACTCGAAGGTGTCCGTCAGCAGCGCGTGGACCAGGCGGGCGCGGGCGCGGGTACCGCGGTCGAGGTGCTGCTCGCGCGCGGTGAGATACGTCCGCGTCACCTCGGCCGCGACCTGGTCCAGCGCGGTGAACACGTAGTTCGCGGTCACCACCATCGCCTCAGGCGTCGCGCCCGGATGGTCACGCCAGGCGCGGAGGATCGCGTCCCAGGCGACTCGCGCTGCGATGCGGTAGGCGGCGAGGACCGGCTCGACCGAAAGGCTGCCGCGCGCCTGCAGGATCCCGAGCTGCGCGACACGGCGGAGCTCCTCGGGCGAGGGCGGCCGCGCTTCGCGAGCGGTGGCGAGGAAAAGGTCGAGCCCGGCTTCGCAGGCGCGAGAGATCGCGTCCATCCGCGGCGGGACGCCGGTTGAGCGGTCCCAGCGGACTTCGCTGATCACGGCGCGGGCCATGTGCCGGGCGAGGCCCTGCCGGCGGCGGCCCAGCTCGTCGAGGAGCTCGGGCGGAAGGGGGCTCCCGCCCTCGTGCGGTTTGGACTCGGTGGCCAAACCCGTCATCTGGCGACTATATAGGGGCCGTGGCTGAGCGGATCACGCTGGAGGGCAACCTGGTGCGGCTCGAGCCGCTGACGCTGGAGCACGCAGGCGCGCTCCTGGCCGCTGCCGCGGAACAGCCGGAGCTCTACCGCTGGACGTGGGTGCCGCGTGACATCGAAGGCGCGCGGGCCTATATCGAAGAGGCGCTCGGGCCGGCGTTCGTGGCCTTCGCCACCGTCAGGCTCGAAGACCAGCGCGTGGTCGGAAGCACCAGATTCCGTCTCGAGACGTGGGCCTGGCCGGCTTGGCACCTCGAGCATGGCAGGACGACGCCCGATGTGGTCGAGATCGGTTGGACCTGGCTCGCCGCGTCAGCCCTGCGCTCCGGTATCAACACCGAGGCCAAAAAGCTGATGCTGCGCCACGCCTTCGAGACCTGGCACGTGCATGCCGTCAGGCTGACCACGGATTACCGCAACGAGCGCTCACGCGCGGCCATCGAGCGCATCGGCGCCAAGCTCGACGGCGTCATCCGCGCTGCCCGCAACGCCGCCGACGGGACGGTCAGGGACTCCGCGTTCTACTCGATCACCGCGGCGGAGTGGCCGGCGGTCGACGCGCGCTTGGAGCAGCTGCTGACCCGTTGAGCTGGAAGCCGGAGGTCCTGGTCGACGAGGCACCGGCCCGCCGGCTGATCGGGACGCAGTTCCCTGAGCTCGACACGCGCCGGCTGCAGCTGCTCGGCGAAGGCTGGGACATGACCGTCTGGCTGGTGGACGGCGCGCACGTCTTCCGGTTTCCGCGGCGGGAGATCGTCGTGCCCGGCCTGCTTCGCGAGCTCGAAGTGCTGCCCCTGATCGCGGCAGAGCTGCCGCTGGCGATCCCGGAGCCTCGGTTCGTTGGGCGGCCTGACGCGGCCTACCCTTGGCCGTTCTACGGCGCCTGGCTCATTCCAGGGCTCGAGTGCGGCCAGGCTGGCCTCGACCAGGCCGCCCGCGACGCGCTGGCTCCAGCGCTGGCGGGCTTCCTCCGGAGGCTTCACGAGCTCCCGCCGCCGCGGGGTTTGCCGGACGACCCGATGGGCCGCGGGGACATGGCGATCCGCGTACCCCTGACGCGCGAAGCGCTGGCCCGGCTGCACGAGCTCGGCGTCTGGACCGCGCCGCACGGGATCGAAGAGCTCCTCGACCAGGCCCTGGCGCTGCCGCCCGCGGCCGACAAGGTCCTCGTCCACGGCGACCTCCATCTGCGCCACCTGCTGGTCGACGGCGCGCGGGCCTCCGGCGTCATCGACTGGATCGACGTCTCGAGGGCGCCACGCTCGGTCGACCTCGTCCTCTACTGGTCGCTCTTCTCCGCGGCAGGCCGCGGCGCGTTCAGCCGTTTCTACGGCGAGCTCGATGAGGCGACCCTGCTCAGGGCGCGCGTGCTCTCACTTAACCTGTGCGCCCTCCTCGCCGACTACGCGCACGTCGAGGGAATCGGCTGGCTCGAGAGTGAGGCAGTCGCCGGCCTCGAGAGGACGGCCGTCTAGACCGCGGCGCCCATGAAGGCCAGCATCCGCCGCCAAGCGTCGTCGCACTCCGCGCGGTGCTGCTCGAAGCTGCGGTCGAAGAAGCTGTGGGGCGCGTCGGGGTAGACCTGTAGCTCGACCTCGACTCCGTTGGCGCGCACGGACTCGGCAAAGCGCTCCGTGTCCTCGACCGGGGTGAAGTCCTGGCCGGCGGCGAAGATCAGGAGCGGCGTGCGCATGCGCTCCGCGTAGTCCTGCACTCGGCTCGGAATGCCGTAGAACCCGATCGCGCCAGCCAGGCCCTCCTGCGTCGCCGACTGCCGCCACGAGTTGGAGCCACCCCAGCAGAATCCGACCGTGTAGACGCGCTCCGCGCCGCCGCCGTCCGGCGACCGCATGTACTCGATCGCGACGCGTGCGTCGGCGTCCACGATCTCGGCCTTCGCCTGCTCCACGTGCGGGCGGTACTCGAAGCTCTCGTCGCGAGCCGTCCCTTGGCCCGCGCTGCGGGCGAAGTAGTCGATCGCGATCGCGTGTACGCCCGCCTCCGCGAAACGCTGGGCGAGCTCCTTGTAGAAGTCGTGGAGGCCGCGGACGTCGGGCAGGATCACGATCGCCGCGCCGCTCGGCTGAGAGGTGCGGGCGTGGTAAGCGTCGAACTCGGTGCCGTCGGCCGAACGAAGCGTCAGCTCGGCAGCGTCAGCGGCGCCGCCGGCGATGACGGGCGGAAAGGGTGGGTGGGCGTCATCCGAGTAGCACACGGGATCAGCCCTGTGCCTGGCCGGTCCAGAGGCCGACCGGCTGCAGCTGGCCCTTGAACGGACCCTCGAAGGCAGCCTCGATGTCGCCGGCCGACCATCCGCCGGACTTCAGCTCGTAGTGCACCTCCATCGGGTGGCTCCAGATGGCGAGGCGGTTGCCGCCCAACGCCAGGATCTGTCCATTCAGGCCGGCGGAGGCGTCGCTGGCCAGGAACACCACCGCGGCGGCGACGTCCTCCGGCGGTCCCATGTAGCGGTCGCGGAGCTCCTGCGGCACGTTCTCAGGGTCGAGGTTCTCCATGCCCGGGATCGACTTCACCATCTCGGTGACCGCTGTTGGCGCGAGCGCGTTGATCCGCACGTTGTAGCGAGCAAGCTCCTGCGCCCAGGTCCTGGTCATGCCCAGGATCGCCGCCTTGGCGGCCGCGTAATTCGTCTGGCCGATGTTGCCGCAGAGCCCCGACGTGGACGTGATGTTCACGATCACGCCGCCGCCCTGCTCGCGGAACTGCGCCGCCGCCGCGCGGCTGCAGGCGAACGTGCCCTTGGCGTGCACGGCGTATACGGCGTCGAACTCCTCGTCCGACATCTTGATCAGCGTCCGGTCCCGCACGATGCCCGCGTTGTTCACGAGGATGTCGATCTTCCCGAACGCCTCCACGCAGGTCTGAATCAGGCTTGCGCAGTACTCGGCGGAATCCACAGACCCCGTCGACGCCTTTGCCTTGCCTCCGTTCGACTCGATCTCCTTGACGACGCCGGCAGCGTTCTGCTCGTCGACGTCGTTGATCACCACCGAAGCCCCTTCGGCCGCCAGAGCCAGCGCGTAAGCACGGCCCAGGCCCCGGCCTGCGCCGGTCACCACTGCTGCTTTACCTTCTAGTCGCGTCATGAAAATAGAGAGTCCCACATTCACCGCCGACGACGTCCGCGCCTTCCTGCGCGAGCAGCGCGAGCACGAACGGGATCAGCTGGTAAGGCGCCTCGAGGCTGTGGGGGAACGGCTGCGCGATCTGGCGCCCAGGCTGCTGCAAGCGTCCGACGAGGCGCAGGGAGACGGCTGGACGGCCCGCGAGGTGCTTGCGCACCTGGCCCTGGTGTCCAAGGTCTATGGCGTCGTCGGTTACCGCGTGGCCGCCGGCAAGGTGACAGAGGTCGACCTGCTGTCATACGTCCAGTCGCGCGACGTGTTCGGCGAAGCCGCCGCAAGGGAGCCGGCGCAGCAGCACCTGGACTCCATCGAGGCCGACCACGCGCGCACGCTGGCTTTCCTGCGCACGGCGGATGTCGAAGACCTCGAGCGTGGGGCCGAGAGCGGCATCGAAGACCTGCGCTTGACAGCGCTTGACGTCATTCGACTGGCGCTCGTGAACCACTGCGAGATGCACCTGACGCAGCTCGAAAACGCCCTCGCCTGAACTCGCGACCCGAACCGAGCGCTCTCCGTAAATACGCCGACTTGACAGGAATGCGCAATTGGGGTAAAGGTGATAGCGATACTATCAATTCTTACCGGTTGCGAGGTGAGGCATAAGATGCGAAGGACCCCCCTGCTATTCGTGACACTGGTTGCGGCTACGACCTGGGCGCTCCTGGGATCGGGGACCGTCTTGGCCAAGGACGGAGGCTCGTCGACCAACCACTCGAGCCATTCGGCCACGGCCACGACGACCTCGACGGCGCCCAAGAGCTCGACGCACACCACGTCCGGGCCGATGGACCAGGACGTGCCGTCGGGCAAGGACCCGTCCTGGAAGTCCGGCAGCAGCACCGAGACCCGCGACAACGGCAAGGGCAACGACTGCGATCCCGGCTTCGGCGGCTCGAACAACGAGACTGGCAACGACGGCGGCCACCACGGCGTGCCGAACGCCAGTGAGACCGAGGCGACCGGCTGCCACACCACTAGTGGCACGCAGCAGCAGCAGCAGCAGCAGCAGCAGCAGCAAAGCCAGCAGGCCAGCCAGGTGGCCGCCGTGACCACGACCGGACACGGTGGTGGCGTGGAGGCTGCCACCGGCGGCGTGCTCGGTGCCTCGGGTGGCATCGGTGGCGGCGTCGGCGCGGCCGGCGTGGCGCTTGCGAACACAGGCCTGCGGTCGATCGGATACGGGGCCTTGGCCCTGCTGCTGATCGTGCTGGGCGGGATGCTGATGTGGCGGCGCCCGCGCGCGCGCAGCACCCTGTAGCGACCAACACAATCAACTGAGACCGGCGGTCGATTTGGCCGCCGGTCCTTTTTTCATCAAAATCCGGGAGAGAGAGATGTCCAGCCTGGCCCAGGTCAAGGTCGCCACGACCGCGCGGCGGCGCCGATCACCTCGTCGCTGGATCGGCCTCATCGTGATGGCCGTCGGGATCGCGCTCCTGGCCGGCACGGCTGCCAACTTCATGGATGGGTTGCTCCAGGAGCACCAGCTGGACCAGAGCTGGATCAACTACCGGGTCAACCACGAGGCGCCGACTCCCACCCTCAATCCGGACCCGGCCTGGCTGCACCCGGTGAACGGTGTCGACTTCGCGATCGCCGTCCCCAAGCTCAACTACCTGGCGGCGGTGCGGGAGGGGGTCAGCTCCGACACGCTGGCGGCGGGGCCCGGCCACTATCCCTCCATGAAGTGGCCCGGCCAGCAGGGCAACGTCGGCGTGGCCGCGCACAACATCTACTGGATCCACTTCGATCAGCTGCAGTCCGGCGACGAGATCGTTCTGCAGACCCGATGGGGTGACTATCACTACCGCATCCAGTGGCGAAAGCTGGTCTCGCCGGATGACATGACGGTGCTGGTGCCGACCAGCGACTACAGGCTGACCCTGACGACGTGCTGGCCGCTGTGGGCAGGAGCTTTCGCCACCCAGAGACTGATCTTCAGCGCGGAGATGTTCTACCCGGCGCAGCCGCCGGCGTAGCGCCGCGGTCCCAACCGCCCCGGCACAATAACGCCCGTGCCGGCCGTCATCAGCCTCGAGCAGGTCGAGAAGCGCTACGGCGCCGTGGAGGCGCTCAAGGGCGTCGATTTCGAGGTCGACGCCGGTGAGCTGGTCGCGCTCCTGGGGCCCAACGGGGCCGGCAAGACGACCGCGATCAGCATCCTCCTCGGCCTGCGCCACCCGACCCGCGGCAAGGTCAGCCTCTTCGGGCTGGCGCCGTCCACCCGGGAGGCGCGCAGCCGCGTCGGGGTAATGCTCCAGGAGTCCGGCGTGCCGACGGTGCTCAAGGTCCGCGAGCTGGTCGACCTCTTCCGGTCCTACTATCCGCGGCCTCTGACGACGGCGGAGGCGATCGAGCTTGCCGGCCTCGAGGAGAAGGCAGACGCGCGCGTGAGCACACTTTCCGGCGGCCAGCAGCAGCGCCTCTACTTCGCGCTGGCCATCGCGGGCGACCCGGACGTCCTCTTCTTGGACGAGCCGACGGTCGGTCTCGACGTCGAGGGCCGGCGCCGGTTCCTCGACAGCATCCGGCGGTTTCACCAGGGCGGCAAGACCGTGCTGCTGACTACTCACTACCTCGAGGAGGCCGACGAGCTGGCGCAGCGGATCGTCGTGATCGATCGCGGCCGTGTCATCGCCGACGCCAGCCCGCGCGAGATCAAGTCCCGCGTTGCCGGCCGCCGCGTCTCGTTCACGAGCGCCCAATTCGCCGAACCAGTCCTGGATGGCCTGCCGGTGACCGCCGTCGACCGTCGCGAGGGCAGGACCGTGGTCTTGACCAACTCGGCGGAAGACGTCGTGCGGCGCCTCCTGGACCGCGTGTCCGACCTTGCCGACCTGGAGGTGGTCGGAGCCGACCTCGAAGAGGCGTTCGTCGCCCTGACCGAGCACGCGGGGGCCCCGGCGTGAGCGTCGCCGCCGTCCCCGCGACGGCGCCGATCGCGCCGATGGTCTGGCGGCAGGCGGCCGCCGAGTTCCGCAAGCTGTGGCGCGTCCCGGCCTTCAGCGCGACGAGCCTGGCGCTGCCCGTCATGTTCTATGCGTTCTTCGGTGACACCAACGCGCACCGCGTCATCCCGGGCACCGGCGTCATCTCCGGCGACTACGTGATGGCGTCCCTGGGCGCCTACGCAGTCAGCAACGTGATGGTCTTCTCGTTCGGGATCGGCGTCGCCAACGAGCGCGGGCAGAAGCTCGACCTGCTGATGCGGGCGGCGCCGCTCCCGGCGCTGGTCTACCTGGTCGCGAAGGTGCTGATCGCCCTCCTCTTCGGGCTGCTCGCGCTGCTGGTGCTCATAGGCTTCGCGCGCCTGACCGGCTCGATCGACATCGGTCCCACCACCGTGCTCGTGCTGACGCTCCGGCTGCTGGCCGGCGCGCTGCCGTTCGTCGCCATCGGATTCGCCTTCGGGTACCTCGCCGGCCCGAACTCGGCCGTGGCGGTCGTCAACCTGATCTACCTGCCGATGGCGTTCGCGTCCGGCATCTTCATCCCGGCCCAGCTCCTGCCGGACTGGATCGCGCACATCTCGCCCTACCTCCCCCTGTACCGCTACGCGGACCTGGCCTGGCAGACGATCGGGGTCAAGACGGGCGAGGACATCTGGCGGGATGCGCTCTACCTCACGGCTTACTTCGTGGTCTTCTTCGCGCTGGCCCTGTGGGCTTACCGCCGCGACGCGAGCCGGAAGTTCAGCTGAAGAACGTGTCCGGCAGAGCCGACCCGAACGCCTCGGCGTAGCGGGCCGTGAACTCCGCCGGCGTGTACGTGTGCTCGACGGTCCCGACCTGCTCGACCGCCCACGTCGCCGCCAGCGACGCGACGCGGCCGGCCGCCGGCACGTCCAGGCCGCGCAGGAGCCCGACCGCCAGACCGGCTCGATAGGCGTCGCCCGCGCCGGTCGGATCGACCTCCCGGGTGGGGGGCGCGGGCGGAATCTCGTGCCTTAAGCCGCCCACCTCGATCACCGACCCCTGTCGGCCGAGGGTCGTGACCACGAGCTCGGCGCCCAGATCGGTGGGGGCGCGGCCCGTCTTCTGTGAGAGCAGCTCCATCTCGTAGTCGTTGCCGATCACGATCCAGGCGCCGCGGGCGCCGTCGGCGAGGGCTTCGCCGGACAGGTCCTTGATCTCGAAAGCCGGGTCATAGACGAACCGGACGCCTCGCTCCTGGCACTCGCGCGCGAGCCTGACGATGGCGGCCGGGTCGTTCGGGCCGACGATCGCGGCCTCCGGGTTGGGCACGCTGTCCTCGATCCCGAGCATCGGCGCTTTGTACATCGCGCCGCCGTAGTAGCCGGTGAGCTGGTTGCTGTCCAGGTCGGTGGTGGTGAAACCGGTCGCCGTGAGCTCGCCCTCCAGCAGGCGCAGGCCGCGGCAGTCGACGCCCAGCGACTCCAGCCACTGCTTGTGCTCGGCGCCATCGTGCCCCGCCGTGGCCAGGATGGCCGCCGGGTGCTGCAGCAGGCGCAGGTTGTAGGCGTAGTTGAGGGCGCAGCCGCCGCGGCGTCTTTGGAGGCTCTCGACGTTGAAGCTCAGGTTGAGCACGTGAGCCTTGTCGAGCAGGATGTGGTCCCGGAAGCGGCCGGCGTAGGTGAGGATGTAGTCGAACGCGACCGAACCGCTGGCGACGATCGTCACGACTTAGAAGGTAAAGGGCCCGGCCTGAGCCGGGCCCTGCACTACCCCTTTAGGCGGAGCGGCGAGCGGCTGTTCGCCGGGTCGAGGCGACCCTGCGCGACGCCCTCTTGTTCGTCCGCCGTGCGGCCGTCCGCGTCTCGGTGGCGGTGGTTCGCGCCGCCCGTCCAACGCTCCGCTTCGGCCGTGCCGGCGGGGTGCTGGCGCGCTCGATCCGGTCGATCGCACGCGAGAACTGCGACAGCGAGCCGTGGAACACGTCCAGACCGCGGTAGGCGATCTCGCCGACCAGGTCCACCCGGCGAGCCCGGGCCTTCACCAGGCTCAGGCCGCGGAGCACGATCCGCTCCGGCAGCAGCGCCTCGGCCAGTTCCTGCGCGTCGTCGATCGTCGAGCCGAGCTCGCGGTCGATCTTGCGCCGGGCCGGTGCGCCCTTGCGCTCCAGGCGAGCGGTCTCCCGCTCAACGGTCCGCCGGGGGTTGCTGAACGCCTCGGCAGCCGAGATGACGGCGCCGGTGGCTACGTCGGCGGCGTTGTCGACGGCGTTCGTGATGTCTTTCACTTCCATCTGGCTTCTCCTTGTTTGAATTCCGATACGTCCGCGTACCAGTCAATTATAACGCAATGCAGCAAATGCGTCAGGGAGAAGGTGGGGAAGGAACGGTCAACGCCCGGCGAAGCGATCGATCAGCGACTGCGCGAACTCGCCGAAGACGTCGTAGTGAGCTACGTTACGACGCTTTTCAGGCTGAATCCACTCCGGGCGTAGCCCGTGGCGGCGGCCCCACTCCTCGAGTTGCGGGCGCAGGCCGATCACGTGGAGGAACGGCTTGGTGCGAGGGAAGCCGCGGATGGTCGTTCCGTGCCAGTGATCGAAGTTGCGGTGGATCGCAATCCCGCCCGCCTCGGCGAACTCGATCGCCGCGCGGATGTCGCGCCGCTCGAAATAACGTTCAGGTGCGGGCATGCGAGCACGCCGGCCGGTACGCACAGGCGAAGCAGGGCCGGGCCGCGTGCTCCGGACCGATCTCGTAGTCGCCCGCCCGGATCGCTTCAGCCGCCCGGAGCACCCTGGCCCGCGCCGCGCCGGCGTCGGGCTCGACCTCGATGAGCTCGCCCGCGGGTAGGTGATAGATCGCCAGCCGCGGGTTCGAGCCCCCCGGCAGCAGCCCCGAGCCCGCGGCGAGCGCGTAGATCCTCAGCTGCGTCGAATAGGCTTCCCGCAGGCTGCGATCGAGGGTGCGATTGGTCTTGTAATCGACCAGCACGGAGCGGCCGCCCAGCTCGGCGACGCGATCCACCGCGCCGCGAACCCGGACCCCCTCGAACCGGAGCGTGAACTCGATCTCCGTGCCGAGCGTCGGCGCCGATGCCAGCGGCTGCTGCAGATATCTCTGGAGCATCTCCGCGCCCCGGCTGCGCTCACCGTCTTCGAGGGCGAAGGAATCGGCCAGCTCCAGGAATCGCTGCTCCAGCGAGCCGCCGCGCTCGTGCCACTCGCGCAGTGCCTCATGCACGGACGCGCCCAGCTCCGATCCGCGCCGCGCGGGTTTCGGGAGAAGCTCGTCGGGTGGGGCCGGCACCTGCCAGACCTGCTCGAGCCGGTAGCGAACCGGGCAGACCTCATACGCGTGGAGCTGGGAGAAGCTCAGGGCGATCTCCGGTGGCGCGGCGACCGCGGTGGCCGTCCCTGTCCGCTCCAGCCGCTGCAGCCGCTCGATCAGCGTGTCGACCGCCAGGACCGGGCCTGCGGGCGCCGGCGCGCCGACCGGGAGCTCGAGCTGTTCGCCGGCCAGCAGGCGCCCCGACTCAGGGTGCGTGCGCACCCAGCCCAGGATCTCGGCGAAGTGGTCGTGCTCCGCCTCGGTGTCGACCTCCTCGATCGCGGTTTCGCTGCGCGAGGCGGTCACGTAGAGGCGCTGAGAGGCTCGCGTCAGCGCGACATAGACAGCGCGCCTGCGCTCCTGCCGGTGCAGGCGCACCGCCTCCGAGGCCGGCTCGAGCTGCTGGAACCGCGGGTGGAAGCCGCCGCGCCACCAACGCATGACGAACCCCGCGCTCTCGGGGTCGAAGAACAGCCTCTCCGATTCGCGCGAGCGGGGAGGCCGGAGATTGACGAGGAAGACGATCGGGAACTCGAGGCCCTTGGCGGCATGGATCGTGAGCAGGCGCACCGCCTCGGCGCCACCCGCCTCGGCCTCCGGCACAGGGACCTCCGCCTCCACCATTCGGTCGAGATGCCGGATGAAATCGCCTGTCCGTTCATGGCCGCTCTCGAACACGGCCGCCATCCGGAACGCCTTGCGCAGGTTGAACAGGATCCGCGGACCCTCGCGGGCCGCCCGCAGCTGAGCGTGGCGCAGGTAGCCGGTTTCTTCGAGCAGCCGGTTGAGGACGTCCGCGACCGTCAGCGCGTCCTGGCGGCGGGCGACGGCGTCGATCTTCGCCAGCAGCTTCTCTCCGCGCTCGGCTGTGACGGCGTCGATCTCAGGAAAGCCTTCGGCCCGCGACTCTTCCCAACAGTCGCGCAGGCGGACGCCGCGCCGTCCGAGCCGCCGCAGCGCCAGCGGATACATCCCGGCGTCGTCGAGGCGGACGAGCGGGCCCTGCAGGACTCGCGCGAGGGCGCCGTCGTCCAGGGGATCGCTGGTGAGACGCAGCAGCGCGACCACGTCCTTGACCTCCTCGCGGTCGAAGAAGCCGCTGCCGCCGGACGTCACGTACGGGATGCCACGCGCGCGGAGCTCCTCCTCGAACGCGTTGGGCAGGTACCGCAGCGTGTGCGACAGGATGGCGATGTCGGAGTAGGCGGTGCCCTGCTCATGGAGGCGCACGATCTCGCCGGCGATGAGGCCGGCCTCGCGCGCCGGATCGGAGGCCATACCCACCGACACAGCCGGAGCGCCGCGCGAGCCGTGCGCCGCGACCAGCGCCGGCTCGGTCTTGAAGTCTTCGTCCCGGCGGATGAAGAAAGTCGCGAGGTCGCAGACCTCCTGCGGCGAGCGGTGGTTCTCGGTGAGGTCCAGGCGCACGCCGGGGAAGGTCCTGATGTTCTCGATCTCGGCGTCCCGCCAACCGTAGATCGACTGCTTGGCGTCGCCGACGACGACCACGTTGGCGAGGTCGGGAGCCGCGAGCAGCCGGATCAGCTCCATCTGGATCCGGTTGGTGTCCTGGAACTCGTCCACCAGCAGGTGCTGGAAGCGGCGGCGGCACACGGTGCGGAAGTCCGCGCTTCGATCGAGGGCGCCGATGACCGCGAGTATCAGGTCGTCGAAGTCGCTGGCGCCGGCCGAGGCGAGCTCCTGCTCATAGGTCGCGTAGACCATGTGCAGCAAGTCGATGGCTTCGGACTCCGCCTGGGCCGCCGGCTCGGACGGGTTGGGCCACGCGGCCTCATGTAGCTCCCTGGCGCGATCGCGGAACCGGTCGGGCGAGATGCCGCGGCCCTTCAGGCGCAGCGCGAAGCCCAGCCCGTAGCGCAGAAGATCGCCGACGTCATCCGGGGTCAGAGCCTTGAGCGAGTCGAGGTCCACCGAGCCCGCTTCCCCGCTGCGGAGCCGATCGCGCAGGTCGTCGACGAGGAGGCGCTGGGCGGTGTCGTCCAGCACCCGCAGCTCCCGCGGTACGCCGACCAGATAGGCGTGCTCTCGCAGCAGCCTCGCGCAGATGGCGTGGAAGGTGCCTATCCAGGCCGACTCGAGGTCGGCGCCGTGCCCCAGCTCCCGCTGGATCCGGGCCTGGAGCTCCGCCGCCGCCCGGTCGGTGAAGGTGACGGCGAGGATGCGGTCGACCGGCACCTTCTGCTCGCGGTGGAGCCAGCAGAAGCGCTCGACCATCGTCGTCGTCTTGCCCGTGCCCGGCCCGGCCGCGATCAGGTGCGCCGCGTCGAGGTCGGCGTGCGCGGCGACCAGCTGCTGCTGAGTGAGGCTCATTCGTTGGGGGCCCCGGCAAAGGGGCAGACCGCCGCCTGCCGGCAACCGGTGAAGTGGAGACAGGTGCCGGGAACCGGCCTCGGCTCGGGGGCGAAGTGCCCAGCCCGAATCCTCTCGACGGCAGTTGCCACCAGGCCGCGGCCGCGATCCAGCTCGTCCGCGCTGATCTGCTTCTCGAGCCACTCTTTGCCCGTCACCGGCTCGCCCAGCGCGAACAGGGCCTGGCGGATCGAGTTGTAGACCCACTCCTTCGGAAACCAGAGCGACAGGTAGCGCGGCTCCAGCGCCAGCGGCACGCCTTCCTCGTCGACGCCCTCGCGGCAGGCCAGGTAGTACAGCGCCAGCTGCACGTCGTAGGCGTCGGGGCCGAAGTAGCGCTGGTAGTTCGTCGTCATGCTCCCGCCCCGGCCGGTCTTGTAGTCGACGACCTCGCAGGCGCCGGCGCCCATGTCGTTGATCCGGTCGATCTTGCCGTGGATCTCCGCGCCGTCCAGCTGGAGGATGAACTTCTTCTCGGTCGCGATCGTCCCGAGCCGGCGGATCTTCTGGAAGGACGTCGCGAAGCGGATGTAGTGCTCCAGCGTGCGGCGAACCTCGGCCTCCTCGCGGGCGGCATCCAGCACGCCCTCCATGCGGTCGAGGTAGTTGGCGAGGTGGTCGCCGAGGGCATCCTCGAGCCACTCCCGCTGCGCCTCCGACGGCAGGTGCCTCCACTCCTCCTCGCGGTTGTGGAAGTCCTCCAGCACCTGGTGCAGGAACCGGCCGCGCTCCATCTCCGGGCCGGGGGGCGACGGGTTGAGGCCGGGGTGGTGCTCGTACCAGTAGAGGCGCGGGCAGCGGAGATAGGAGTTGAGGTCCGTCGCGCTGAAGTGGTGTGGGTCGGCCCCCGCGGGGGGCACGGCGTGCGGGCGGAACGGCCGCCCCGACGCGCGGTCGTGCACAAAGCCCAGGTCGACGCCGAGCGCCGTCAGGGCATCCGCCTGAGCCGGGGCGAGGCGGCCGCCGTCCAGCGCGAGGAGCGTCTCGGCCTCGGCGACCGTGATCACCTCGGCGGCGCTCACGTCAGCCTTCGCTCGAGTGAGCTCGCGGCGCTCGGCGGCGAAGTCCGCCGGCTCGAGAAACCCGGACGGTCCGGCGGTCTTCCGGTACTCGTCGGCGTACGTGACATAGAGGCGCTCGCGGGCGCGCGTGAACGCCACGTAGGCGAGGCGCGCCTCCTCCTGGACGCCCTCTTCAAGCGTGGCCGGCCAGGGCGGCCGGAAGCCGACCAGCGACTCCTCGAGCCAGCGTCGCTCCTGCTCGTCCAGCAGCGGGTGCGAACGGGCGGGCGGCGGAAAGGCGCCATGCGCGAAACCGGCCACGAACACAGTGCGGAACTCCAGGCCTTTCGCCTGGTGGACGGTCATCACCTGCACCGCGTCCGGCCTGCCGGGCGCCGGCTCGTTCTCGTCGATCGCCCGGGCCAGCAGCGACTCGAGCCGGTCGACAGCCTCGAGCGTCGGCGGCGCCCCGTAGAGACGGGTCGAGACCTCGTCCACCTCGGCGAACGCTTCCAGGGCCGCGCGCAGATCCGCCAGCGCCTCGTCGCGCTCGGGCGCCTCCAGGTCGTCGAGGATCTGGCGCAGCGCGCCGGTGTCGAGCAGCACGCCGTGCGCGAGCGTGCCGATGCCGGCCTCCTTCGCCCTGCGCCGCAGCGTGTAGAAAGCCGTCAGCGCACGGTGCAGCGCTTCGCGATCGGCTTCGGTCAGCAGCTCCAGCGCTGGAGGTAGCGGCCGCAGCTCTTCAGGCGGTTCGACCGTGCCTCCCCAAGGCAGCGGGTAGCGCTCCGGATCGGCCTCGGCCAGCCGGTACATCAGCGCCCGCACCACCTTGCCCAGCGCGCGGCCTTCGTCACGCGCATGGGCGCGGAGCCGCCCCACGGCGCGCCGGCCCACTCCCGCCAGCGCGCTCTCCAGGGCGCCGGCCAGCGCGTCGGCGTCATCCGGCCGCAGCAGCGCGCGCAGATAGCCGAGCAGAAAGCGGACCACCTGGTTGCGGGCGAGGCCGGCGCGGCCGCGCACCTCGTAGGGGACGTTCAGCGCCTTGAGCGCTTCCTCGAAGGGAGCGGCCAGGGTGGTCGTGCTCCGGAGTAGGATCGCGAAGTCGCCGTAGTGGTGGTCCTCGGCGGCCAGGGTCCGGATCTCGCGGGCGACGAAGAACGCCTCGTCCGCCGCGTTGAGCTCACGGCCCACGGTGACGGTCCCTTCGGCATGCGTCTCCAGCACGACCGGCTTGCGACCCGGGTGCGTCGCGCGCAGCAGGCGCTCGGCGCCCTCCAGGACCACCGCGGGGCAGCGGCGGCTGACCTGCAGCTCGGCGGTGCGCGCCGCATAGCGCTCCACGAACTCCTCGGCCAGGAGCTGCGGCTGCGTGCCTCGGAAGCCGTAGATCGACTGGTCCGGGTCGCCGAAGACGGCGAGACGGGGCGACGACTCCGGCGGAGCGATCCGTGCCAGCAGCTGGAACTGGGCCGGGTCCACGTCCTGGAACTCGTCGACGAGCACGTACTGGAACTGCTCCCGAAGGGTCTGCTGGAGCTTGAGATCGGACTCGAGCAGGCCGATCGTCAGCGCCACCAGGTCGCGGAAGTCGAGGAGGTGCGCGTCTATCAGCCGCTGCTGGTAGGCGGAGAAGATGCGCGCGAGGACGCGCAGCCGCTCCGGCGCGCCGCCCGCCGCGAGGAAGGCGAACTGGGCCGGCGTCACCAGGTTCTGCTTGAGCAGCGCGACGAAACCGAGCACGTCCTCGGCCAGGGCCTCGGACCTGCGGACGGGCGCAAGCTCGCCCAGCTCTGCGTCCGACAGCTCGCCGAGGACCTGCCGCATGACCACCCACTCCTGGAAGCCGCTGACCAGGAGCCGCTGCTCGTCGGGCAGGTGCTCGCGGACCAGGCGTGCGCAGAAGCTGTGAAACGTGCTCACCCAGGCGCGCTGGTACGAGTCCCGCAGCCGCTCGTCGAGGCGGCGGCCGATCTCCGCCGCGGCGCTCGTCGAGAAGGTGAGGACGAGGATCTGGTCGCGCGTGGCGCGGCCGCTCGAGACCAGCTCGGCGTAAAGCTCGGTCAGCGCGTGCGTCTTACCGGTGCCCGGCCCAGCGATCACGCGCAGCGGCCCGTCCAGGAGCTCCAGGTTGGGTGTGATGACGGTGGACAAATGTTCCTCGGGTAGGCGGCTCGGGCGAGCTCTGGAATTGTAGGCCGGGGCATCCGGCATCCCGGAAACTTCTTAACCGTGACCGACCACCAGCGCCGGACCCTGGTCTGGTGCGGTCTCGCCGCGCTGCTGAGCGCCCTCGACGGATCGGTGCTGTTCCTCGCCCTCCCCGCGATCGGCACCGAGTTCCACGCCAAGCTGCCCTCCCTGGCGAACCTCGGGTCGGTGGTGGCGCTGGGCGCGGTGGGAGCGCTGCCGCTGGGGCTGCTCGCGGATCGCCGCGGCCGTCGGCTGCTGATCGCTGCCGGCACAGCCGGCTTCGGACTTGCCGACCTGGCCAGCGCGGTCGCTCCGAACCTCGGTTGGCTGGCCGCCCTGCGGGTTGTGGCGGTCGTGTTCGAGACCGCGGTCGCCGAAGCCGCCCTGATCCTCGTGGTCGAAGCGATGCCCGCCTCACACCGCGGCCTCGGCTCGGGGGCCATCGCGGTGGCCGGTGGCCTCGGCGCCGGCATCGCCACGGTCGCCTATCCGCTGGTGGCGCCGCACTGGCGCCTGCTCTATCTGGTGGGGGCGGTGGCGCTGCCGGTCGCCTTGCTGACCTGGCGGCGGCTGCCCGAGAGCGAGGTCTGGGAGCAGGCGCGCTCGCTCCCGGCGCTCGCGTGGCGCGGCCCTTGGGTGCGCCGCCTCGTGCTCGTGGCGGCGGCCGCGCTGCTCGGCGCCGTCCTGTTCGAGCCCGCGGGCTTGCTGCTGCCATTCTTCGCCAGCCGCGAGCTCCACCTGGGACCGGCGGCGATCAGCGCCGTGGTGCTCGGCGCCTCGCTGCTGGGCGGCGTCACCTACGTCGTGGGCGGAGTCCTGACCGATCGCTTGGGGCGGCGCCGGCTGGGCGTGGCCTTGGCGCTGGCCAGCTCGCTGGCCGGCGGGGCGGCCTTCGTGGGCGGCGCCGGCCTGTTCGTGGGCGGCAATCTCGCTTTCGGGGCACTCGCCTCAGCGGTAGCGCCTGTCTTCAGCGCCTGGTTCGCAGAGCTCTTCCCGACCCGCGTCCGTGTCACGGCGGAGATGCTGGACGTGGTCGCCGGCGCCCTGGGCGGGGTGGCCGGCCTTCAGCTCGCGACGCTGCTGGCCGCCCACGTCGGCCTCGGCCACGCGATCGCTCTGGAAACCCTGGTCGCGGTGCCCGGAGCCTTGATCCTCGTGCTCCTGCCCGAGACGGGTGGCCATGAGCTCGACGGCTGACTAGGCTTTCGCAGAATGTTCGGCCGCGCCGCGCTAGCGATCGCCGCCGCCGTCTGCGCGGCCTGCGCCGGCACGGTGGGCACCTCGCCGCTCCCGCGTCACTCCCCCCGCGCGGCGACCGCGGATCTCCCGTCGCCCAAGGCGTGCCCGGCGCCGTCGATCACGCCGGGCGCGGCTCCAACCGCCGTTCCCGAGGTGCAGGCGACGGCCGCCCAGGTGATCGCGCGGATCCCGATCGAGGCCGCCCCTGGTGGACTGCACGCCGCTTTCGGGTCGATTTGGACTGTCAACCATCGCAGCAACACGATCAGCCGCATCGACCCGAGCACGAACAGGGTCGCCGCAACTCTGCAGGTCCAGATCCCGGACCAGCAGGCCGGCGTCGGTGACGTGTTCGCCGGCAGTCGCTACATCTGGATCGGCGTGGCGGCATCCCCAAACCAGGTCTGGCGCCTGGACCCGACCACCAATACCTTCGACCGCAAGTTCACGACAGACAGCGTCGACGCCGTCGCCGAGCTCAACGGCGAGCTCTGGGTGAGCGTCGACGCCAATGAGGGACCAGCTCGTCGAAACGCGCTCGAGCAACTGGATCCCGACACCGGCGCCGTCGTCCGCAAGATCGACCTGGGCTCGCCGCTGAGCGGCCAGACCTACCAGCCCGAACTCGGGCTCGGCGAGGGATCGCTGTGGACGCCGGTGTCCAACGCTGAGGTTGCGCGCATCGACCCGGTTAGCGGTGCGATAACCACCATCGCGGTCCCATCACGGCCGGCCGGGTATGGCGAGTGGGCTTTCTACGCCGGCCACGTGTTCATGACGGCTTACGACTTCGAGCTGTTGCGGATAGATCCAGCGACGAACTGCGTCGACGGGATCGCCTACTTCGGATCGAGCCTGCCCCGCCAGCCGGACCCGACCGCCGGCCCGGTCGGATTGATACCGGCGCCGCAGACTCTCTATGCGGAGTTCGATCGGGGTGCGCTAGCCGCCGTGGACCCGGCCACGCTGCAAATAGTGCGAGCCGAACGGATCGATGTGCAGGACTACATCGCGCGCTCCACCTACGGCTTTGGCTCGATCTGGTACACGACGTTCGGCAACGATGCGGTTCTGCGCCTGAAGCCGGACTGAGCCGGAATCCGGAAACCGGTTGCCGCGGTTGTGGCGTATGTTCTACAGTCATCACGCCCTCGTGAGGGCGCACCGGCCTCTCTAGGCCCCTAATACCCACTTCAAGCCCGCAGTCAATGCCCACCTATCCCCCGGCGGCTGCTACAGCCGCGTGAGCGCACCCAACCCCGGCGACATCCTCCCGCTCTGGGATCCTCAGATCCCCGGCGAGACGATCCAAGTCGGAAGGCTAGGCATCCGCGTGCGGCCCGAAACCCCCGCGGCGGCCAAGCTCGCCGTGATTCCGAACGGCCCTGAGCTGCTGCGCGGCGCTCTCGAGGAGTGCCACGAGATCGAGCTCGAGTACACGGTGAAGAGCCCTGACAAGCCGCTGGTCTGCATCGGCTTCGTGCGTACGAACCTGATCAACGGCAGGCTGGGCCGCACCAATCGCGGGCTCGCGTTCGAGATCAGCGACTGGCAGGAGGTCGAAAACCCCGAGGACGCGATCGAGAAGTCCCGCCGGATCGTCCTTCACTACGAGGAGGTCCAGCTGGTCGAGGAGTGGGACGGCGAGCTCGAGGGCTTCACCTCGGTGAGCCTGCGCGAGGACGCCAAGCAGCTTCCGATCCTGGACTCGACGAGCCGGTTCATCGATCACCTCCGCGAGTACCGCGAGAAGCTCGCCGAAGCCGCGATCCGCCGGTACGAGGCCACCGAGCAGTGGGTGGAATGCCCGCACTGTGAAACGGAGGTGCCGACCTCCAACGGCATCAACTGCCCGAATTGCGGTGAGGACCTGCGCGGCGGTGAGTACGTGCGCGCGATCCTGCACCTGGAGAACGACCAGGACGGCCGCATCTACCGCGGCATCGACTCGCTGACGGTCCGCTCGGCGGGCTATCCCGAGTACCGCGGCATGTCGCTCGACCGCATCCAGGGCCCGAACCTGTGGGTCAGCTTCCGCCGCTACGACCCGCTGCCGGACGAGGGCATCGTGCTGCCGACCGCGAGCGTGGAGATGTTCGACGCCCAGCGCTCGGTCATCCGCCAGCTGCAGATCGGGTCACCGCGGACCGGTGCGCTGGCCGCCATGCTCGCCGACCCCGGCTGGCTCGGATCGCCGCCGCGCCTGCCGCTCGACGGCAAGCGTGCTCACCACCTGCCCGACCCGAACGAGGAGCAGGCGGAGGCGGTCGCGCGCGTCATGGGCATGCGGCCGGGCCAGCTCTACCTGATCCAGGGTCCGCCGGGCACTGGGAAGACGACCGCGATCGTCGAGTCGATCCGGCGCATCCTGGGGCGCCACTCGGGCGCGTCGATCCTTCTTTCCAGCCACAGCAATGACGCGGTTGACACGGGCCAGGAGCGGTTGCTCGGCTTCTCGCATGTGCGTCAAGCGCGCATCGCGGAGCCTGGCAAGGTGCCCAGGCGGCTGCGTCATACGCTGGTCGAAGGCGACGACCTCGATCCCTTCAACCTCGTCGCGGGGACGTGCAACCGGCTGGCTATCGACTCGCGCCTGCGCTTCCGCGTCTTCGACTGGCTGATCCTCGACGAGGCGAACAAGGTCCGCTCAAACGAAGCGCTCGCGCTGATGCCGCTGGCGAAGCGGTGGGTCATGATCGGCGACCTCAACCAGCTGCCGCCCGTGATGGAGGAGGCGGCGATGACCTTCAAGATCGAGCACGACCTCGACGAGGTCGTTCGCGACGACAGCTTTTACGGCTGGATCTGGGACAAGGTCCCGGCGACGTCGAAGATCATGCTGCCGCGGCAGTACCGCATGCGCGAGCCCATCGGGAAGGTGGTGTCCGACCTTTTCTACGAGGGCAAGCTCATCCACGAGGCGCCGCATCCGCGGATGCCGCTGCCGTGGCCCTTCGACCGCGAGCTCGTCTGGGTCGACACGGGCGCGCAGGAGGAGTACCGCGACGCGCAGAAATCGGTGGCCAACGAGTTCGAGGTCGCGATCTGCAAGGACATCACGACCATCGTCCGCAAGCGAGTTCGCAAGGCGAAGCTGGCCGTCATCGCGATGTACGCGTCGCAGGTGAACAAGCTCTCCTCAGCGTTGAAGGGCATCGTCCCGCCCGACGACATCGAGTCCGTTGACGCCTTCGAAGGCCGCGAGTCGGACGCCGTGATCCTTTCGCTGGTGCGGTCGAACGAGCGCGCAGCGATCGGCTTCTTGAACGACCCCAACCGGGTCAACGTCGCCATCTCGCGCGCCAAGAAGCTGCTGGTGATCGTCGGCGACTCCAAGACCGTGATCCCGGGCGCCCCGGAGCTTTTCGGGCCGCTGTTCGAGCACGCGAAGGAAGAAGGCTTGGTCGTCGGCGTGGGCGCGGTGGTTACAGCGTGTCAGCGGGTCGGGATACGTTCGCAGGTGCAGCGCCTGTCGCGGTCGGGGCGTGGAGATCGGCGCCGCCATGGACGCCGCCGCCGCCGCCGCGACCAGCCGGCGGAAAGCGTCGCCCCTCCGGATTCGCAAGGCGAATCCACCTCCCCGCCAAGCGGGGAGGAGCCTGCGGAGAAGGCCAGCTAGCACCGATCGGCAGCGGAGCCCGCTCATGGTCGATGCTGTGTAGGATCGCCTGACGATGCCGGCCACTGGCGACAGCCTCGCCGAGAAGGTCAGCGGCATCACCTGGTATCACCAGATTCAGCTGCCCGGCGGCATCCTCACTCCAGGGTTTGTGGACGCTCAAAGGCAGCTGGCCCGGTTGCGCCTCCCCGAGTCGCTGGCCGGCAAGTCGGTGCTCGATGTCGGCGCGTGGGACGGCTTCTACTCGTTCGAGTGCGCTCGTCGTGGTGCGGATCGCGTACTTGCGACTGATTCCTACGCATGGGCCGGCGCCGAGTGGGAGGGTGGACGCACCTCCAACGAGGGTTCCTTCTGGCACGGTCAGCCCTCGGTCTCGAGGGTGTTGTCGATGACCAGCTGATTGACGTCATGGACTTGTCACCCGACCGCGTCGGAGGTCCTTTCGACGTTGTGCTGTTTCTCGGCGTCCTGTATCACCTGACAGATCCCGTCCTGGCAATCGAACGCGTGGCATCGTGTTGCAGCGACCTCCTCGTGCTGGAGACCGAAACGTCGCTGAACTGGCTGCCCTATCCCGCGGCGCGGATCTACCCGGGCGACGAGCTGAACAACGATCCGAGCAATTGGTACCAGTACAACGTGTCAGCGCTTCGCGGCCTCCTGGCCCGATGTGGTTTCAGTGACACGCAGGTCATCCATAGGTCGCCGTTGCACCGCCGCATCGCACGCGCAGCTGTCAGGCGGAACGCCGGATCTCCCTTTCGGCAGCTGCTCCGTTCCAGCCGGCTCGTCATGCACGCTCGTCGCTCGGAGCGGGCCGCGTCGCCCACCGGGTGAGCCTGTCAGCCGCTGCAACGCCGGCATGGACGCCGCCGCCGCCGTCGCGACCAGGCGGCGGGCGAAGCAACCGGTCCGCAGCCGGAGTCTCGCGAGGAGAAGGCAAGCTGGCCGCCCCCGGCACCAGCGCGAGGCTCGTCCCGATCAGCCACGCCAGCAGGGCGGCAAACGAGGCCGGACCGAGCGCCCCCGTCACGCCGTCGGCGGCGAAGTCGTACACACCGTTCGCCAGCTGCAGGCCGGCGGCAGCGGCTCCCAGGACGGCGATGAGGCGCCAGGCGGGGAGCCGGCCGCGCGCCGCCAGCGTGAACGCGATCACCGCGCCGGCGGCGGGGAAGCTGATCGACCCCTCGGCGAAGTGGCGGGATTCAGCGAGCAGCAGCAGCAGCGAGCCGTTCGTGATCTGTGTGCCCAGGTAAACGAACAGACCCCACGTGACTCCGGCCGCCGCCAGCAGGGCCCCGGCGATCAGGCCGGAGCCGAAGCCCGCGGCGACCAGTTCACGGCGGCCTTGATCAGCCGCCCAGAGGCGGGCGCTGAGCGCGCCCAGGAACCACGGTCCCGCGATCAGGCCTGGGCCGCAGAGCAGAAACCACGACCACTCCTGGGTCTCCGAGTGAGCCCGCAGAAAGACGAGCAGCTGAGTGGGCGGCGTGCCGGCCCGGGGCATCGGCCCTCCCAGGACATACGAAGCCGCCAGCAGGGCGGCGAGGGCTAAGCCGGACCAGGCGCCAAGGCGACGCAATGCCATTCCCTCCTCCGAACGCGGCGAATCGTAGTCGCGACCGGGACGCTGTGGGCGGGTGGTTTAGCCAGTCGCCGCGGGCACCCCCCGGCACTCCCTCAGGTACGTGGGCCAGTCCCACCGCTGCAGGAATTGCTCGGCCGCGTCACGGCCGCTGTCGAACAAGGCGCTGCGCATGTCGGTGGTCATGGCGAAATTGGTCGACGGGATGCCGCGGTTGTCCACGAAGATCGTCCGCGACGCGACGCACGGATCCGCCAGGTGCGACTGGTCGTTGCCGCTGACTGCGGTCTCGAACAGCGCTGTGGCGAAGCTGCGAACACCTTCGATCGAGTGCATGACCGTGTTGACCGACCGCCGCGCGCTCAGCTTGACGCCGAATGTCGGCCAGCGCGGCGGCCGCCCGTCGTTGCGGTCGAAGATCGAGATCGGGAAATCTGAGACCAGCCCGCCGTCGACCAGGTGCGAAGCCTGGATGCCGTCCGCCCAACCCAGCCGCGCCGGCTTGAAAAAGAAAGGTATGGAGGTCGACGCGCGAACCGCATCGGCGACGAGCTGGCGGTCGGGGTCGAGACCGTAGAGGAGCCGGTAGTCCCACGGCAGCCGGACCAGCCGGCCGAGCGTCAGGTCCGCCACCACGACCACCAGGCGATAGCGCTCGTCCTGCGGAATCGGCGGCGCACCCGGGTCCGCGTCAAGGCGGAGGTCGCCAAACGTCTCGATCCCGGTCTCGCGCTTGAGCGCGCCGCGCAGCCACTCGCGCAGCCGGTCACCGGCGAACGCGCCGTTGTCGCGGACGATGGTCGCCAGGCGTCCGCCGAGCCCGAAGCGGGCCAATCCACGCGCTTCCCGGAACTGGGCGTAGTCGAGCTCGTGGTGCATCACGTCGGACATCCGGGCGGCCGAGACGCCGGCGGCCGTGAACGCCGCCACGAAGGCGCCCGCCGATGCGCCGGCCACGCGCTGGAACTGGTAGCCGTGCTCTGCCAGCACGGCGAGCGCGCCCACGTGCGCGATGCCGCGCATCCCCCCGCCCTCGAGGACGAGGTCGGCGTTCAAGCCGTGGCGACGGCCTCTTGCGGGCGCGGCCGGGTGGGCCGGCCCTGCCACGTGAAGTAGCGGTTGAAGGCGATCGAGCCGCCGCCGAAGCCGATGAACAGAAGGATCGCGGTGACCAGCGGCGCGCCGCTCGGGTGGACGGCGCCCTGTTCTGGGTGGAGCAGCACCTGGACCATGCCGAAGACGGCGATTGCGAAGATGCCGCCCCAGACGCCGCGGTGCCAGCCGATCAGAGTGCCGCCCTGCAGAGAGCGCAGGGGCAGCAGCCCGACCACGTTCCCGACCAGCCCGCCGACGAACACCGAGCCGAGGAAGTCGTCGATCAGAACCACCGGCCAGGCGCCGTTCGCCTGGGCGTGCGGATTCACGGCCGCCCACGCGAACCAGGCGACGACGGCCAGCGCCATCGTCGTCAGCGAGGCCAGCGCCGCGGTGTGACCCGCCTCGTGCTTCGCCAGCGTGGTGCCGAACGCGACGCCGGCGACCAGGCCGTAGAAGTAGCCCGGTGCGAACCCGGTCAGGCGTGAGATGACGACGCACAGCGCGGCGATGCCCAGGCCCAGCGGGAGGGCGTGCGGATGCCACTCTCGCTCACGGCCTCGAGCGAGCCGGTAGAGGATCGCCACCCCGGTCGAGACCGTCACCCCGAACAGGATCGTGATGATCATGGCCAGGTAGTTCGTCAACGATCGGCGGTCGAAGGCGAAGTTGGGATCGAGCTGGCCGTTGAGCCAGGCTCCCGCGAGCAAGGTCGCGCCGAAGACCAGCGTGTCCCCGCGGCGGTTGGCGGCGCGCCGGAACAGGTCGCGGAGCGGGATGAGGGGTCGCACCGCGCTCGAGATCTCGTCGTAGTTCGTGCTCAGCGTGTGGTTGAAGATCGCGGCCGGGAACGTGACGAACAGGATCACCAGGGCGGTGATGAGCAGGTTGGCAACGATCAGAAGAGGCGTTCGGAAGGCGCGGTCCGGCGGGTTGAGGGCCGAGGCCAGGCTGGAGACGGTCAGTCCGGACGGCTGCACCGGCGCCGGAATCGCGTAGCCGACCGGGTGGCCGAGGATGGTCAGGGTCTTGGTCCGCCACGCGGACCCCTGCGAGCCTGAGCATCCCCAACCGTCGATCAGCGTCTCGGAGCCGGTGATGGTCGTCGCCTCTGAGTAGCCGGGGAGATTGCCGGGCTTGGCCTCGGTGACGCGGAGGCTAAGCGTCTCTGTCGGCCGGGGTGGCGGCGGCGGGCTGCAGGTGAAGCCGCCAAATCCGCCGATCTGAATCTGCGGGATCGTGTACGTGGAGCCGGACTGCTGCAGCCCCTGGCTCACGGGGGGACCCTGGAAGCCGCTCGACGTCGAGTAGAAGCCGTAGAAGTTCGGCTGGTTGGGGCCCTGCGGACCGTAGATGCGAATCGCACAGTCGCCCGGGACCTGGCAGGCGGACTGGAACCAGACGGTGTCGAGGGCCTGGTGCCCGACGGGCGCCGGCTGAACCGCTCCCGGGCGCAGCGCGTCGGGCGGACCGGTGTAGCCCGCGACGGTGACCAGCAGGTGCCAGGGCCCCTGGATGATCGCGTCCGCCACGTTGGACGTGGCTGCACTCGCTTGGGCTGACGAGAGCACAAGCGCCACCGCGACCAGGGGCAACGCCAGGAGCCTTCTCACTCCCCCTCCTCCTTCGGCGGCGGAGTATGTCACGGCCGAGGCCGTAACGGCGGCGGTTTTTAGGCCTGCGGCGCCAGCTCGTTGATGGCCGTCGCCAGCTGCGACGGCGAGGTGCGTGCCTTCAGGAGCGCTCGGGCCACGCCGATGGGCGGCGACTCGAAGCTGTCCTGGTCGTTGGTCAGGAGGACCACCGTCGCGCCCAGCTGAGCAAATTCGGCCACCGCGGCCAGCCCCGACGCGCCGCGCAGCCGAGCGTCGACGCACACGATGCCTGGGCGCGCGCGCTCGAAGATGACGTGGGCGGTCGTCACATCGATCGCGTGATGGACCGTGTAACCGTCCATCCGCAGGCGCAGTGAGTACAGGTCAGCGATGGCGGTATCGTCTTCGACGATCAAGACATCGCGGGTTCTGCTTTTCACCGGCGCGAGATATTACAGCGCGATGGTCAGCTTTGAGCGAGCGCTGAACTGGACATGACTGATACAGAGACCAACGATTCACAGCTGGATCTACTTGCCACCCATGCCTTGCGGCAGCCTGAAAAGGCGGCCCTGATCAGGGGCGACGAGGTCGTCACCTTCAAGCAGCTCGACGAGCGGGCGACGCGCGCCGCCAACGCACTGCTCGCGCTCGGAATCCAGCCCGGGGACCGCGCCGCCGGCATGGGCTTCAACTCCGTGGAAGGAGCGGTACTCGGCAGCGGCCTGCGGCGGGCCGGCGGCATCGGAGTCCCCGTCAATTACCGTCTGCGCGGCGAGGAGCTCGCTTACGTTCTGAACGACTCCGGCGCACGCGTCATCTGGGCGGGCCCCGAGCACGTGCCCGTCGTCGAGGAGGCTCGCTCGCGAGTCGAAGGCGACCGCAGCTTCGTCGCCCTGGCCGGTGACGCGCCGCCGGGCTGGCTGCGCTATTCGGAGCTGCTGGCGCAGGCCGGCACGAACAAGCCGGACGTGCCGCTGGCGGGCATCGGCGCCTCGATGATCTACACGTCGGGCACCACCGGCCATCCCAAGGGCGCCTTCCGCCCGACGGGTGCGCCTCTCGAGGCCGTGCTCGACATCATCGGGATCTTCGGCCTGACGCAGGACGAGGTCCACCTGCTGTGCGGCCCCGGCTACCACAGCGCCGTCAACTTCTTCTCCTCGCTCAACGGGCTGCTGGGCGGCACGGTGGTCATCCAGCGCAAGTTCGACGCTCGCGAGGCGCTCGAGCTGATCGCCAAGCACCGCGTCACCAACACGTTCATGGCTCCGACGCTGCTGCAGCGGCTGACGGACGTGCCCGCCGAGGAGCGCGAGCGGCTCGATCTGACGTCGCTGCGCGCGATCATCCTCGGCGCCGCTCCGTGCCCATATGCGCTCAAGGAGCGGGCGGTCGCCGCTTTTGGACCGGTGCTGTGGGAGTTCTACGGCGCCACCGAGACAGGCGTGAACCTGGTGCTGCGGCCCGAGGACCAGCTGCGCAAGCCCGGCTCGTGCGGCAAGCCGGCGCCGAAGCACGAGATCAAGCTGCTCGACGACGACGGACGCGAGGTGCCCGACGGCGAGCCGGGAACGCTATGGGTCCGCAACGAGGTCCTGGCGGAGTACTACAACCGCCCGGACGCGACGGCCGCGAGCACCCGCGAGGACGGCTTCTTCACGGTCGGCGACGTGGCCTACCGCGACGACGAGGGCTACTACTTCATCTGCGACCGCAAGATCGACATGATCATCTCGGGCGGCGTCAACATCTATCCGGCCGAGATCGAAGCCGTCCTCCACGCGCATCCCGCGGTTCTCGACGCCGCTGTGGTCGGCGTGCCGGACGACGAATGGGGCGAATCAGTCAAGGCGGTGGTCATGCGCCGCCCCGGCATGGACGTCGACGAGGCCGAGCTGATCGGCTTCTGTGCCGAGCGGCTGGCGGGCTACAAGAAGCCGCGTACGGTCGACTTCGTCGACGACCTGCCCCGCGACGCCGCGGGCAAGCTCCTCAAGAGGCTGATCCGCGCTCCTTATTGGGAAGGAGCCGGCCGAACCATCTGAGCGCGCGGTCGGCCGGATTGTCGGCCGGGCGGGCCGGGTCGGCCGTTCCGTCCTCATGGTGCAGCGGCAGGCTGAGGGTGAACGTGCTGCCCTGGCCGGGCTCTGAGATCGCGGTGAGGTCGCCACCGTGGCGGCGCGCGACCTCCCGGCCGAGGTAGAGGCCGAGGCCGACGCCCGGGACGTGACTGTTCTCCTCGGTCACCAGCCGGCCGAAGCGGCTGAACAGCTTGCCCATCTGGTCGGGTGGAATGCCGTGCCCGTGATCCTCGACGGCGACCCTGGCGGTCGCCTCGTAGTCGCTGCTCACGCGGACTTTGACCGTCGCCGGCGTCGCGGAGTACTTCAGCGCGTTGTCGACCAGGTTGTGTAGCACCTGCTCGATGCGCTTCTCGTCGATGTCGACGAACACGGGGTCCAAAGGCGCCTCCACCTCAACGTGGTGGCCGCTGCCTTCGATGATCTCAGCCGGCAGCGCGTTCTGGACGACCCGGCGAAGGTCGGCCGGGTGCCGCTGCACGTCCGGGTGCCCGGCGTCGAGCCGAGCCGTCTCGAGCATCTGCTCGACCAGCATCTCCATGCGCGCCAGCTGGTTCTGGACGATCGGCATGCGGCCAGCGAACTCCTTCGGCAGCTGACCGAAGTGACCCTCGCGCGCGGTGGACATGTACCCCTTGAGCACCGTCAGCGGCCCGCGGAGCTCGTGCGAGGCCAGGTTAAGAAAGTCGGTCTTGGTCCGCTCCAGGGATGCCGCCTCCAGCGCCTCGCGCCGGTGCCGCATCGCCATCAGCCAGAGCCCTAGGGAGACCAGGAGCAACCCGCCCAGCAGCGACAGGACGGCGGACTCGGTCGCGTTGCCGCTGTCTGCCTGCGGGAACAAGGTGGCCGGGTTGAAGATCGCGGGCGGCGGCGCCGCCGGCTGGTAGGCGCCTGGCGTGGGCGGCGGGGCGACGGTCGTATTCGCCGCGCTGGCGGTGGTCGACCCGCTGCTGAAGGCGCTGAGAATGCCGCTCGAGCCAAAGCCGCTGCTCGAGGAGCCCTGGCCTCCGCCGTGAGTCTTGCCGGAGCCCTGGCCGCCGGTCGAGGGCGGCGCCGGTGACGGGGATGGGCTGGGCTGGGGAAGGATGGGCGGCAGCGAGGGCAGCGGCAGCGGGCTCGGCAATGCCAGCGGCAGCGGCGACGGCAGCAGTGACGCCGGTGCGGCCGCGGGTGCGATCGCCAAGAGCAGTCCCGCCCAGACCCCCACCACGAGGCCGGTCATTTTAGTGGCGCCGCCGGGGAGTGGATCGCCATTGCTCTGAACGCGCCGCCGGGTTCGGCTTCAGCTTGAGAACCAGCGATGAGGACTTCGGCCAGGTGTGCTGGCGGTCGGCCCAGGCGTCGAAGCGGCCGATGTCAGCGAGGCGGCGGAGCTCCCACTTGATACGCCCGCGGCCTTCTTCCACCGGGTCCTGGACGTCGGCTGCGCCGTGCAGCAGCTCGACCTCGTCGTATCCGTTGCGATAAGCGTCTTCCACGCGCGCGACCGCCAGGTCGACGGCCGAGAGGACGTCATAGCCGTGCAGGTCGACGGTGAGGCGGCGGGCCGGCCTGGGCACGGGCCGGAGTATAGGTGCGCCTCCCGCGATCTCGGACCCATTACGTGAGTGGTTCTTTAAGCGCCTCATGGCTACAATCGGCCAAGGTCTTAACCGAGTGGCAGTTCGCGTTCAAGCAACGTCCACGCAAGCGTCTTCGGGGGCCGCCCAACAGGGCCGTCTCCGCCGCTCCGGCGGTGGGGAAGGTCCCGCTTCGAGATTCCGCCTCGTCCTGTCGGCCGGCGGCACGATGGGCGCCTACTGGATGATCGGGGCACTCCAGGCGCTCGACGAGGCGGGCCTCGATCCCCGCTCGGCCGAGGTCATCGTCGGCACGTCCGCCGGCGCGGCGCTCGGGGCGATCCTCGCCTGCGGCCATCACCCGTGGCTGCCGAACGAGGGCCGGCGAGCGCCACTGTTCGACATCGGACCGGCCACCGAGACCGACGGCGGCCGCTGGCGCGATGTGCGGCCGCCTCTTCGTCTCCTCCGCGGTGGCCTGTTGCCGCCATACGACGTCGGCATCCCGGCCCTCTTCGGCGGCCTGATGCCGGGGGGCCGGTTCCTGACCGACCACATAGAGCGCCTGATCTGGCACAGCGTCGACACCGCCCCGGGGCCGATCCACCGCGGGCTCAAGGTGGTGGCGGTCGACCGCCAGAGCGGCCGCCGGATGGTTTTCGGGAGCCGGCCCGCCGAGCGGCTGCCCTACGCCGTGGCGGCGTCGTGCGCGATCCCGAGCTGGTTTGCGCCGGTCCGCATCGGCAGCCGCACCTACATCGACGGGGGCGTGCACAGCGTGTTCAACCTCGACCTCGCCCTGGAGGGGCGCCTGGCGCCGGTCATCGTCCTGAGCGCCTTGAGCGGCTCCGTGCCCCTCTCCTTCGGCCCGGGCTGGCTCGCGATGCGGGTCTTCCGGGGCACCGTCGGCGTACAGCTCGGGCGAGCGGTCGGCAGCGCGCGGCGCGCCGGGTTCCCGGTCGACGTGATCGAGCCGGGATCCGACGAGACCCTCGCCATGGGGCGCGACCTCATGAACAGCGAGGACGCCGAGCTGGCCTACCGAATCGGCTTGATCAGGACCCGGCAGCGCTTACGCAGCGCGCGCTGGCAGGAGCGCCTGGGCCGCCTGACTCTCGCGGAAACCGCGGCTAGCTAGAAGGAGCGGCTTAGCCGCCCAGGCGCTGCCAGTGCGCGGTGTCGAGGTAGAGGCGGGCGCGCGACACCATGCCGTCGCGGGTCTTGAGGACGAGGCAGCCCATGCTCTCGGTGTCGGCGCCGGAGCTCTCCCACTCCACGACCGCGAAGTTGTCGCCGCTCAGCACCTCGCGCGCCGCCAGGGTCAGGTCCGGGACCCGCCGCTCCAGCTCGTTGAAGAAGTCGGTCAGCCCCTGCCTGCCGTAGAACACCATGCCGGGCGGAAAGAAGAGCTGGATGTCCTCGAGCGCCAGCTTGTCCAGCTGCTTGCGGTCGCGGTCGTTGATGGCCTGGACTGTCGCCAGCGCCAAGTCTTCAGGCTGCACCTCCCCATCATATTGGCGTGCATGGCCGCAGCCGCCTAGCCGCGGCTTGGGGCGGATTCGTGGCGCGCCATCGCTGGTGGTTCGCCGCCGGCTGGGTGGTCGCGTTCGCCGCCCTCGGCTGGTTCTCGCTGCGCACCGCCTCCGAGCTCTCGCCGTCCGGATTCGAGACCGACACCCAGGCCAGCCGCACCGCCCAGGTGATCGAGCAGCACTTCCCGCTGCGGCAGGGGCCGGTGGTGATCGTGGTCCTCCGCGGCGCCAACCAAGATCAGGTGGACGCGTGGAGGCTGCGCCTCCGGCAGCTGGCCGATCCGCGAACCACGAACGTCTTCGCGTTCGGGGAGCCCGGCATGCCCGACACGATGATCGAGGTCACGTCGGCGCTGACGCCCGACCACTTCACGGGCCTCGCCGCGAGCGTCAAGAAGATCAACGTCCCAGGCCCCGGCCGCGCTTACGTCGGCGGCCTCGCGGCGGTGTACGACACCTTCCTGCAGGACTCGCAGCAGGACTTGCAGAGCAGCGAGCGCGCCTCGCTGCCGCTGGCCGTCGTCCTGCTCCTGCTCGTTTTCGGAGGCGTGGTCGCGGCCGGGCTGCCCGTCCTGACCGGGGCGGCAACCGTCAGCGTGGCCGTAGCGCTGCTCGGCTTCGTCACCCGCGTGCACACCGTGTCCGTCTTCGCCCTGGACGTGACCTCTGTGGTGGGGCTCGGACTCGGAATCGATTACTCGCTGCTCGTGGTCAGCCGCTTTCGCGAGGAGCGCGCAGCCGGACGGCCTGTGGAGGAGGCGGTGGCGGAGACGGTCGGCACGGCGGGGCTGGCGACCGTGATCTCCGGCGGCACCGTGATGATCGGCTTCGGCTCTCTGCTGCTGGCCCGCCTCAACGTGCTCTGGTCGATGGGGCTGGGAGGCGCCCTCGTGGTGGGCGTCTCGGTGCTGGCCTCGTTGAGCTTGATCCCGGCTCTGCTCGCGATCTTCGGCGGCCGGATCGACGCCCTGGCGCTGCCGCTGGTCCGGCCTCGTGTCGGCGGCGGCCGCTTCTGGCACCTGCTGGCCGGCAATGTCATGCGGCGGCCGGTGCTCTACATCGCCGCGGTGCTCGTGGTGGTGGTCCTGCTGGCCGCGCCGGCCCGCTCGCTGCGCCCAGGGGTTGTCGGTCCCGAATCGCTGCCGCCGGACGACCCGGCGTCGGTGGCCATGCGGCTGTCCCAGACCGAGTTCGGCATGCCGGCCCACTATCCGATCGAGGTCCTGGTGCGGGGCATCGGCTCCGTAGCGCAGGCGGCGGCCTTCCAGCCGGCGGTGCAGCAGGCGGCCGGCCAGCAGCATGTGCTCGGCATAGCGAACCTCCCTCCCGAGCCGCCGATCCGCGACCAGTACCTGCAGCCGCCGTATGCGCTCTACGACGTCACGCCGCCGGCGCCGCCCAACACCGACGCCACCGACTCCTTCCTGACCCGCCTCAACAGCTGGCAGTGGCCGTCCGGCATGACGGTGCAGGTCACCGGCGAGGCTGCGGGCTACAAAGACTTTCTCGACGTTCTCTTCGGCGACTTTCCACGCATCGCGGCGGCGGTGGTGGGTCTGACCCTGCTGCTGCTCGGACTGGCCTTCCGGTCAGTCGCGCTGCCGCTGAAGGCGGTGATCATGAACCTGCTCTCAGTGGGCGCCGCGATGGGCGTGCTCACCTGGGTGTTCCAGGAAGGCCACCTGGCGAGCACCCTCAACTTCCAGGCGGTGGGTTTTGTCGACGCGACGATCCCGATCATCATCTTCGCCGCGCTCTTCGGCCTCTCGATGGACTACGAGGTGTTCCTTCTGAGCCGCATTCGCGAGGAGTACGTCATCGGCCGGCGGTCGAATGAAGGCGCGGTGGCCGTCGGCATGGCTCGCACCGGACGCATCATCACCAGCGCCGCGCTGATCATGGTCGTGGTCATCGGCACACTCGCGTTCTCACATCTCGCGCTGGACAAGGAGCTCGGCGTCACATTCGCGGTGGCGGTGCTCCTCGACGCGACGCTGATTCGACTGCTGCTGGTACCCGCGATGATGCGCGTGATGGGGTCTGTGAACTGGTGGCCCGGCGCGCGCGGCCGGCAGAGCGGCGCTGAGCGCGAGGCCGCGGTGGCCGCGGGGGTCTAAGCGGCCCGCGGCATACCCCGAGCCCTTTCGATTGGGCTTGATTGGCCCCGCGGCCAGCCGCGGGCCTCTTGGCGAGGTCAGTGACTCGCCGGCGTCGCTACATCTCGGGGAAAGGACAGTCTAGGAGGCCTTTCGGCGCGACAGTGCCGCCGCGATGGCGCGTGGCAGCGGAGCGCGCTCCAGCTCCTCCAGCGTGAGCGGCAGCGGCAGCCGCCAGTTGGGCCGCTCGTCGATCGTGCCCGGCAGGTTGGGCCGCTCGACCATGCCGGTAGCGTCCTCGAGCGTCGCCGTGATCAGCCGCGACGGAGCCTCGGCCAGCGCCTCGTACGTCTGCAGCGTCACGTCGGCGACATCTGCCTCGGCCGGAGAGCGCGTCAGCCGCTGCAGGCGGGCGCGCATCGGCCCCGCTCCGGCATCTGCGCCCGACCAGGCGCCGGCGATGGTCGGCAGGTCGTGCGTCGTCACCGCCGCCAGCGCCGGTGACGGGTACCATTCGGGCCGGCGATCCTCGAACCACAGCACGCGGTAGGAGAGCACGCCCCGCCGTCTCAGCTCTCGCCGTACCCAGGGCTCGACCGTGCCGAGATCCTCGCCGACGACGAACGCTCCCGCGCGCGACGCCTCCAGGACCAAGATCGCGAGCAGGTCGCGCCATGGATAGCGCACGTAGGCGCCGTCGCCCGGCTCGGCGCCGGGAGGAATCCACCAGAGCCGGAAGAGGCCCATGACGTGGTCGATCCGAACGCCGCGCCCATGGCGAAAGGCCGCCCGCAGCGTCTTGATGAAGGGCTCGTACAACGCATCGCGGAGCTTCCAGGGGTCGAACGGTGGGAGGGCCCAGTCCTGGCCGGCGGTCGCGAACTCGTCCGGCGGCGCGCCGATGCGAACCTCGCTCGCGAAGACGTCGCGCCAGGCCCTGGCGTCTGCACCGTCCGGGTCGACGCCGACGGCGAGGTCGTGGATCAATCCGATCTCGCGCGCCGCCGCCTCCAGCTGGACGTCCAGCCGCCACTGCAGCCAGGCGTGAAACTCGGCGGAGCGCCCGTCAAGGGCGGCGCAGTACCCCGCGAAGCTCTCGAGTTCGGCGCCTTCAGACCGGCGATACGCCTCAAATGCGTGGCTGCCGCGGACGTCGCGGAAGGCGGCCTCGAGCGCCGCCAGCTTCAGGTCGAAGGCCCGGTCCCGGTCGATCACCGGTCCGAGGTGCGCCCGCTGGCCGGGCACCGCCAGGTACAGCGGATTTCGATAGAGACGGCTGGTCGGGTAGTACGGGCTCGGCTGCTGCGGTTTCCCCGGCGCGACCGCGTGGAGCGGGCTCAGCAGCAGGACCGACGCGCCCAGCCGCGCAGACCAGCGCCCCAGCCGCCGGAGGTCGTCGAGGTCCCCGAGCTCGCACGATCTCTGTGAGCGCAGCGCGTAGAGCTGGACCGCCCAGCCCCAGCCGAACGCCGGCTGCGGCGCGCTCGGCGGCGCCACGATGAGGAGCCGCTCGCCGAGCCGGTGGTACCCCGGCGGCACCGAGTCGGGCAGGGGTCCGTCCACCCGGACGCTGCCGCCGCCCTCGAGCCGGACCTCGCCGCGCAGGCGGGTGCGGTCGCCCTGGAACACCGACAGCACAGGCGATCTCGGCGGCGCCTCGCTCTCCGCACCGAGTGCCTGCAGCACGGCTTCGACGGCGGCGGGTGAAGCCTCGCGCAGCTCCTGGCGCCAGTCGCGATAGACGGGCTGGACACCCCAGTTCCGTACTCTGTGCAAGGCAACTGCAGCATGACTCCTCGCGCCACGTACCGAGTCCAGCTGCACCGCGGTTTCGGCTTCGAGGATGCCGCCGCCATCGCCGGCTACCTCGCCGAGCTCGGCGTCTCACACCTCTACTGCTCGCCCTACCTGCAGGCCGCCGAGGGCTCGACGCACGGCTATGACGTCGTCGATCCGACGCGGATCAACGAAGAGCTGGGCGGCGCCGACGGCCATCGCAGGCTGACCGAGGCGCTGACCTCCGCCGGGCTGGGCCAGGTGCTGGACATCGTTCCGAACCACATGGCCATCGCCGGCCGCCAGAACCGCTGGTGGTGGGACGTGCTCGAGAACGGCCCCTCCAGCCCCTACGCCGGCTTCTTCGACGTGGACTGGGACCCGCCCGAGCACAACCTGCGGAACACGGTCAGGCTGCCGATCCTCGACGACCACTACGGCCACGTCCTGGAGGCGGGGCGCCTGAGCGTCGAACGGCAGGGCGGCGAGTTCACCGTGCGGGCCGGCGAGCACGAGCTGCCGGTGTCGCCCGGCTCGCTGCAGATCCTGCTCGGACCGGCGGCCGAGAGCTGCGGCAGCGACGAGCTCGCCTTCCTGGCCGAGTCGTATGCCCGCCTCCCTGGGCCGCACGTGACCGACCGTCAGACCCTGCGCGTCCGTCACCGCGACAAAGAGGTGTTGAACCGCCGGCTGGCGCAGCTGATCGACAGCGAGCCTTACGTGGCCGGCTGCATCGATCGGACGATCGAGGCCGTCAACGCCGACGGCGACCGCCTCCACCAGCTCTTGGAGCGGCAGAACTACCGCCTGGCGTTCTGGCGGACCTCCGGCTGGGAGGTCTCGTACCGCCGCTTCTTCGACATCAACTCGCTTGCCGCGCTGCGCGTCGAGGACCCGCACGTCTTCGACGAGACCCACGCCCTCGTCCTCCGGCTGGTCCGCGAAGGGGTAGTCGGCGGCCTGCGCATCGATCATCCGGACGGCCTGCGCGATCCCGAGGACTACTTCCGGCGCTTGCGCCGCGAAGCCGGCGAGACCTGGATCGTGGCCGAGAAGATCCTCAGCCCCGGCGAACGGCTGCCGCTCGATTGGCCCGTCGACGGCACGACGGGCTACGACTTCCTCAACCTGGCCGGCGGACTCTTCGTCAACCCAGCCGGGGGCGCCCCGCTGCAGGACGCGTGGGCGCAGTTCACCGGCGCGGCCGAAGACTTCGCCGAGCTGGCGCACCGCAAGAAGCACCAGGTCATCGACGACCTCCTGGCCAGCGATTTCAACCGTCTCACCGAGCAGCTGCTGCGGATCTGCGAGCACAACCGCCGGTACCGCGACTACACGCGCCCCGAGCTCTACCGCGCGATTCGGGAGGCGGCCGCCTGCCTGCCCGTCTACCGCACCTACGCGAGCCCGGAGCGCGGCACGATCTCCGACGCCGACCGGGCCGCGCTCGACAAGGCGTTCGAAGAGGCCGCCGCGCGCCAGCCGGACCTCGATCCTGAGCTGCTCGACTTCCTGCATCGAGTCCTCGCCCTCGAGGAGCGGGGGGCGCTCGAGGAGGACCTCGCGGAACGCTTCCAGCAGACCAGCGGACCCACCGTGGCCAAGGGGGTCGAAGACACCGCGTTCTACGCGCACCTCCGGCTGGTGGCGCTGAACGAGGTGGGGGGCGACCCCGAACGGTTTGGCGTCGCGCCCGAGGAGTTTCACGCCGCCGGCACGGCAGCCGCGGCGGAATGGCCGGCCGCGATGGTGGCGTCGAGCACGCACGACACCAAGCGGTCGGAGGATGTCCGTGCCCGTCTCTACCTGCTCAGCGAGATGCCGGGCGAATGGGCCGCGGCCACCGCTCGTTGGGCCGAGCTCAACGAGCGCCACCGTGTCGGCGGCCTGCCGGACCGCGGCGCCGAGTACCTCCTCTACCAGACGCTGGTCGGGGCCCACCCGCTGCCCTGCGACCGCGCCCAGCAGTACATGCTCAAGGCGGTCCGCGAGGCCAAGGAGCACACGTCGTGGTCGCGACCCGACGAGGATTACGAGGCGGCGCTGGCTGCGTTCGTCGCGGGGATCCTGGGCGACGCGGAGTTCACCGGCGACCTCGACCGATTCGTCGCCCCGCTGGTCGAGCCAGGCCGCGGGAACTCACTGGCCATCAAGCTGCTGACGCTGACCGCACCTGGGGTGCCGGACGTCTACCAGGGCAGCGAGCTCTGGGACCTCAGCCTGGTCGACCCTGACAACCGCCGCCCGGTGGACTATTCGCTCCGCCGCCGGCTTCTCTCGGATATCGGCACGCTCAGCGTCGCGGACGTCGTCCGCCGAGCTGACGAGGGCCTGCCCAAGCTGCTCGTCGTCCAGCGCGCGCTGCAGCTCCGGCGCGACCGGCCGCAGGCCTTCGCCGGTGGCTATGAGGCGCTGGCCGCGACCGGTTCTCGCGCAGGCCACGTGGTCGCGTTCTGCCGCGGCGGCGAGGTCGTGACCGCCGTGCCGCGCCTTTCGCTGAGCCGAGGTGACGGCTGGGGCGACACGTCGCTGCTGCTGCCGCCCGGCCGCTGGACCGACGTCTTCTCCGGCGCGCGGTGGGAGGCAGGCGTTTCCGTAGGCTCGCTCTTGCATGAGTTCCCGGTCGCCCTCCTCGCTCGCGGCGACTGACCTCGACATCTGGGCGCCGCACGCCGGCCGTGTCGACGTCGAGGTCGAAGGCGGCGGGGAGCTGAAACACGGCACCCGGTACGCGATCCGCCTGGACGGCGACGACCCCCTGCCCGACCCGCGCTCGCCCTGGCAGCCCGACGGTGTCCACGCATACTCGGCGTGGGTCGACCACTCGCTCTTCGAATGGCACGACGCCGGCTGGGCGGCGGGCACGCTCGCCGACCAAGTCTTCTACGAGCTCCACACAGGGACCTTCTCGGCGAGCGCTGACTTCGACGGCGTCATCGGCCGGCTCGATCACCTGCTTGAGCTCGGGATCACGGCGATCGAGCTGATGCCGGTGGCCGAGTTCGCCGGGGCTCGGGGTTGGGGTTACGAGGGCGTCCAGCTGTTCGCGCCGCACCACGCCTACGGCGGCCCGGACGGGCTCAAGCGCCTGGTCGACGCCTGCCACGCGCGCGGCCTGGCCGTCGTGCTGGACGTCGTCTACAACCACCTCGGTCCCGAGGGGAACTACCTGCCGCGCTTCGGGCCGTACCTGACGGACAGTCACCAGACGGCGTGGGGCAGCGCCTTCAACTTCGATGGGCCGAACTCGGCCGAGGTGCGCCGGTTCGTGGTCGACAACGCCGTCATGTGGCTGCGCGACTACCACCTGGACGGCCTTCGGCTCGATGCGGTGCACGCCATCTTCGACGACAGCCCGATCCACATCCTGGCCGAGCTGGCGGCCGCGGTCCGGCAGCTGGAGAGGCCGCGGTGGCTGATCGCCGAGTGCAACTACCTGGAACCGAAGCTGGTCGGCGAGTACGGCCTCGACGCGCAGTGGGACGACGCCTTCCACCACGCCCTCCACGCCTATGTCACCGGTGAGCGCCAGGGCTACTACGCGCCGTTCGGCTCGCTGCCGGACGTCGAGCGAGCGCTACGCCGCGGCTCGGGCCGGCTGGTGGACTTCGCGCAGAACCACGACCAGGTCGGCAATCGCGCTCAGGGGGATCGCCTCTCGGCGACGCTGTCGCCGGGCCTCCTGCGGTGCGTCGCGGCCGTCGTCCTGGCGGGGCCCGGCGTGCCCCTGCTGTTCCAGGGCGAGGAGTGGGGCGCGTCGACGCCGTTCCAGTTCTTCTGCGACCACAGCGATCCGCAGATCCGAAGCGCCACGACGGCCGGAAGGATCCGCGAGCTGGCCACGTTCGGCTCCGCGGCAGCGGAGGTGCCTGACCCGGAGGACGTGGCCACCTGGGAGCGCTCCCGGCTCGACTGGTCGGAGCTGGAGCGGTCTGAGCACGCCCGGCTGTTCGAGTGGTACCGCGAGCTCGTCAAGCTGCGGCCTCTGCTGAAGGAAACGCCGGCCATCACAGTCGACGGAGGCCGCCTGGTGATCGCACGGCCGGGCCTCACCGTGGTCTGCGACTTCGCGAACGGGGAAGTTCAGCTGCAGAAAACTTGATAGCGGCTTGTTCGAAGTCCTACATTCTTGCTATCATGTTTGCCAAGGAGGCTGATCCGACACCAGAAACGATGTACCAGTTCCCAAGTGACCCGCCACGCTGGATCAGCCCCCGCCGGACGCCACGTCCGGCCGCGCTGGCCTTCCGGCCCTCGGCGCCCCAAGACAAGCGGCAGGACAAGCGGGTGCCCGATCTCCAGTCCCAGCTCGAAGGGATCTTCGACGCCGTCTGGGCCGCCGAGGCCAACTGGCGCTTCGACGATCGCCTCGACCAGGCCCTGGCCAACCGCCCCGACTGAGTCCGCGTCAACCGGCTGAGCTCAGCCGGCTGATGGCACCTCAGCCCTCAGGTGCAGCACGCCCGCCTCGACGGTCACCCGCTGGGCGAAGTCGAAGCGATCGACCGCCAGAGCCAGGTCCAGGTCCTGCCTGGGAAAGCCCGGCACGGAGCCGTCGGCCAGCAGCGCGTAGCGCTCGCTGCGCCGGATGCGCTCGACCGCCGAATCCGAGTCCGCAGGCTCGCCGAGCAGGAGCGCGCGCAGCAGCTCTGCGCAGGCCGCGTCCTCGACATGGTCCGTGGCGCCCGTCGTGACCAGCGTGACCAGGTCAGGCCGCAGGTGCCGCACCGCCGCGGCGGTCGCGCCGGCGACGACCAGGCTCGCCGCCATGACGACGTCCGCAGATTCGGCCGCGGCAGCCGCGCCCTGGGTGCCGGCGCTGGTGCGCTGGACCAAGGTTCGGCCGCGCCAGTCGAGCTCCGCGACCTGGGCGGGCGAGTTGCTGATGGGGATGCCGGGAATCGGCTTGCCGTCGACCTCGGCCGAGACGACAGCGTTTGGAACCTGCCGCGCCAGCTCCACCGCGTCGTCGACGTCGCGCACCAGCAGGCACTCCGCCGCTCCGCCCGCGAGCGCGTACGCGCTGACCGTGAAAGCTCGGAAGACGTCGATCACGACGGCGACGCCGCGAGCGCGGGCGGCGCCTTCGAGGCCCGGCTGGACGATGACCTCCACGCCTAGATCGTGACGGTCGTGCCCACTCCCTCGGCCAGCGCGCGGTCGTAGACCAGGCGCGCGGCGCAGGCGTCCTCGACCGCGTGGCCGACCGACTTGTAGACGGTCACCTCCTCCGGCGAGCGCCGGCCGGGCCTCCGGCCGCTCAGCACGTCGCCCAGCTCGCTGGCCGCGGCGGGGTCCAGGCCCTTCAGCTCAGGCGCCCCGGCGGGCGGCGCCTGGAACGTGACCCTCGTCTCGACGAAGAGCCTGGCGGTCTTGACGAGCGGCACGGGCAGCTCGCCGCGGCCCCGTATCGAGCCGCCGACCGAGTTGACGTGCATGCCCGCGGTGATCCACTCGGGTTCGACGACCGGCTCCTCCGCGTCGGTGCAGCAACAGACGATGTCGGCGCCGCGGACGGCATCCGCGAAGGAGTCGCCCCGGCTGCGCGTCGCGACGCGGATGTCGGCGAAGCCGAGGTGGGTGCCGAAGATCTCCTGGTGCCAGCGGCCCTGGACGCCGCCACCGAGGATTGCGACAGTCCTGGCGTCGGGCCTGGCCAGGAGTCGCGTCGCCACGGCGCTCCCCGCCGCGGTGCGCACGGCGGTGATGTGGGTCCCGTCGAGTAGGGCGAGCGGCCTTCCGTTGGCCTCGTCGAAAAGCGCGATCAGCGCTTGGTGCGAAGGCAGGCCGTGCTCGTGGTTGCCCGGGAAGACTGCGACGAGCTTGGTCTCGAGGGTGCCCGGCAGCCAGGCTGGCATGACGCCGAGCAGCCCGTCGGGCGTCAAAGAGGCGGTGCGCGGCGGCACCGAGACCCCACCGCTGCTGGTGGCGATAAACGCCTTCTCGAGGGCGCCCAAGAGGACCCCGATGTCGAGCAGCCTTTCGACCTCGGAACGCGACAAGACGAGAAGGTCAGCCATCAGCCGCGAAGATAATGCCGATGGCCGACGCCCATCCACCTTTCGGCTGGGAGCAGATCGCCGATTCCGGCGCGCTGCGCGTGGTCGGGATCCGGCTGAAACCCGGGCAGCGGGTGCCGGAGCACCGGACGGCCATCCCCGCGGCGCTGATCGTCACCGAGGGCGAGCTGCTCTACAGCGAGGGCGAGTCGCGCGGCTCGGTGGCGGCCGGCGAGCTGCTGCTGATCAACCCCGGTGAGCGGCACTCCTACTGGGCCGAGGTGGCGACCGGCGCCTACATCGTCTATGCGGGCCTGCCGGGGGCGCGTCATCGCCCCTGGGCGCTGAGGCGCCGCCAAACGTAGCATCCGGAGCGTGAAGGCCCTGCTCAGCCGGCTGCAGAAGACCTTCGTGGTCCGCCTGCTCATGGCCTACGGAAATTCGCAGGCGAGCAACTACGCGTCCGTAGTCGCCTTCAACGCGTTCGTAACCATGTTTCCGCTGATCCTGGGCGTATTGGCGGTGCTCGGCCTGGTGCTGCGGAGCCACGGCCTGGAAGGGCACGTCGAGAGCTCGATCATCAGTTTCTTCCCGGATCAGACGACCCAGGAAAACGTGCTTAAAGCCTTGCGCGGGGTCAAAGAGGACGCCGGCCTCCTGGGGCTCGCGTCGCTGGCCGGCCTGCTCTGGACCGGGACCAACTTCTTCGCCGCGCTGGAGTTCGCGCTGGACCAGGTCTACGGGATCAAGACGCGATCGCTGGTGCCACAGCGGCTGATGGCGCTAGGGATGCTGCTGGCTTTCGTGGTCGCGATGCTGGTCTCAGTCGGCGCGAGCGCGCTGGTCGCCTTCCTGCCCGCCGTTCCCTTCGTCGGGGTGCTTGTGGGCGCCGGCGTGATGATCGCGCTCCTGCTGCTGGTCTACTGGGTCGTGCCGAACCGCGAGCAGAGCTGGGCCGAGGTGTGGCCCGGGGCTCTGCTGGCCGGGGTTCTGATCGAGATCCTGACCCTGGTCTGGCCGCTCTACGCGGACCTCATGCACGGGTTCAACACCTATGGCCAGACCTTCGGGCTCTTCTTCCTGCTCGCGACCTGGCTCTATCTGCTGAGCCAGCTGATACTGCTCGGCGCGGTCCTCAACCACATGCGGCTACATGGGGAGCCCGTTCCAGAGCCGAAGCTGCCGCCCGCGCGAGCCGTCGACGAGGATGCTGAGCGTCGCGGTGTCGAGCTCCAGCAGGCCCGCCGCCCCCGTCCCCAGGCCTAACCAGGCGACTGCGACCGCGCGCAGCACGTGACCGTGCGCGAAGGCCAGCACGCGGCCACCTCGGGCGGCGGCCAGCTCGGTGAAGCTCGTGGCTCGCGCCAGCACCTGGTCCGGAGACTCACCGCCCGGGCACCCGTCGCGAAAGAGCTGCCACCCGGGGTTCAGCTCCTCGATCTGGGCGCTGGTCAGGCCCTCGTAGTCGCCATAGTCGAACTCACGGAGCAGGTCGGTGCGCTCGGCGCCGGCGAACCCGGCCAGCTCGGCTGTCTGCTCGGCCCGCCGCAGCGGACTGGTGAAGACGGACGTGAACTCACGGCCGGCCACGATCGTCCCCAGCTCGCGGGCGCGCGCCTCGCCGGCCGGCAGGAGAGGCAGGTCGGTGCGGCCGGTGTGACGGCCGCTTTCGCTCCACTCGGTCGCCCCGTGGCGAGCTAGCCACAGCTCAATGTCCGGCGAGCTAGCGGCCGAGGAGCTCGGGCCTCCCGCTGCGCAGGCTGGCGGCCGCCGCCTCGATCACCGCACCACCCCTGATCCGGTGGCCGGGCAGGACGCAGACCAGGCCGACCGCGGCCTCGCCCTTGCCGTTCAGCTCGGTGTTGACCGCGCCGTGGACGCGGTTGGCCGCGTTGCCCGTCCCGCCGATGTCCGTGTCCGGCAGCACCGCGAGGAGCTGCGGCGGCTTCCGCGAGAGGACGCCAGGCGTGTCCACGTCCCGCAGGGTGCCGGCCACGGCTTGAGCCATCGCCTTGAGGACGTCTTCCGCGGCGTCGTCGCGCGACGGCTTGCCCTCGACCAGCAGGACTCCGAGATTGCGGCCGTAACGGTGAGCTCGGGCCAGCTCGTCCTCGAGCACCGGCCGGATGAAGCGTTCGTTGAAGAGCCCGGTCGCGCGATCGACGATGTGGAGCGGCTGCGCCTCGGGGTCGTCCGCGCGGACGCCGCAGGATGGGCAGAACGCGGCTCCCGCTGGCATCGGCGACCCACAGGCCGGGCAGGGCGGGGCATCTCCGGGTCGCCGGCGGATGAGATCGGACACCGGCATCGAATGGATCGTATCAGCGGCCCGCGGGACTGCTGACCGGTTAGACGGCCGCGGCTCTCCCGGACGCTTCCATCCAGGTCTCGGCCCAGGTGGTGACGGCCTGCACGACAGGCTCCAGGGCCCTGCCGCGGGCGGTCAGCCGGTAGCTCACGCGGACCGGGGGTCCGGGGTCGACCAGACGCTCCACCACGGCGGCGGCCTCGAGCTCGCGCAGGCGCTCGGTGAGCACGCGATCGCTGATGTTCGGGATGCCGCCGAGCAGCTGGTTGAAGCGCGCCGGACCGGGCAGGAGAGCGGCGATCACAGCCCCTGACCACCGCTTGCCGACCAGCTCGATCGCCTTCTGGAACCCGTGGTGGTGGTCAAGGCGACGTCGCTGCACGAGCGGGGATTGTAACCCGGATGAGCCGGGCGACAGCGAGCGATTTCGCGCCCAGATGCGCCAGATTGTGGGCCGCCGACGAGCACCGGAAGGAGCGCACCATGGTGCCCGACCGAGGAGCGCAGGCGGCGGGCCGCAAGATGGCCCGTATGGGCGCCACAAGCGCCGCTCGTTAGCCCCGGCGCATCCGGGTTCGGGGTTAGGGCGAGTCATCGACGATCCGATTTCGCAGCTCCCCAAGCCCGTAGATCTTGGAGACCAACGTCTCTCCCGGCACCAGCCAGCGCGGCGGTGTGCGGCCCAACCCCACCCCTGGCGGCGTGCCCGTCGCGATGACGTCGCCGGGCTCGAGGGTGGCCCATTCCGTGATGTAGGCGATCAGCTCGGGGATGCGGTGGACGAGCATCGCGCTGGAGGAGCGCTGCAGCTGCTGCTCCCCGCCGTCCGGGCTGATGACAACCGTCGAGAGCTCGAGCGCGTGGGGGTCGGGCACCTCGTCTGAGGTGACCAGGAAGGGGCCGAGGGGCCCGGTGCCGTCGAAGTTCTTGCCGGCCGTCCACTGCTCGCGGGTGATCTGGTAGTCGCGGACTGACATGTCGTTGAAGACGCAGTAACCGGCCACGTGCTCCAGCGCCCTCTCCGCCGGGATGTAGCGGCCGCGGCGGCCGATGAGCACCGCCAGTTCGACCTCGTAGTCGAGCTGGTCGCTTACGCGCGGGCGCGCGACATCCGCATGAGGCGCCGCCAGGCTCGTCGCCGTCCGGACGAAGACCTCCGGCCGGGCGTCGACCGTCGCGTGGCCGAGCTCCTCGGCGTGGGCGGCGAAGTTGCGTCCGATGCAGAGGACCTTGCCCGGGCTGAGCGGCGCCAGCAGGTCCGCCGGCGTCCAATCGACCTCCGGCGCCTGCTCGGCGGCGGCGGCCAGCCCCTCGCGCCAGCCATCCTCCTGGAGAGCCTCGCGCAGGCTGCTCGGCAGGCTCGAAGAGCCCGCGTTCAGGTCGAAGAGCCGGCCCTCGCGGAAAGCCACCAGCCGGGGCCCTCGGGCTGTCCGCAAGGTCCCGTAGCGCATGCCGTTTTCAAGGCTAGTGGAGAAGGGGTTTGGCGAGTCCGTCGGTGTGCGTTTACGGCTTCGCGAGACACGTGTTGATCTAAAACATTGACTCGCCCGAATCCTCCCATTAAGAATTCGCTCGCGCTCCTATCAGAAGGCTGGGGACTTCATGGGGCAGCTTGACGGTGTGAGGGGTCTAGAAATGGTCGGGAGGAGAGTGCTTGCCGCCGCCATCGGCGCGTGGCTTTCTGTCTTTATCGCGGCGCCGGCGTTC
>DASUWK010000025.1:0-10002 GCA_036378435.1 Candidatus Dormiibacterota bacterium
CAGCACGCCTCCGCACGCCTTCCACTGCAGCGAGGCCTCGTAGTAGCGGCCGCGGCGGTCGTAGGTCAGCTCGAGCTGCGAGAGCTGGAGCTCGCCGCCCGCGCGCACCAGCGGCCGCGACACGAAAGCGAGCCGGCGGTCCGCCGGCCGCTCGCCCTCCATCGGGCGGTGGTAGATCGGGTCGAGCACGCGGACTACGTCCTCCCCCACCGCGACCGCGTACGGCACCGCGATGTTGTCGCCCAGCAGCTGCGCCATGCAGCGCGCGATGGTGCTCTTGCCGTTGCCGGGCGGCCCGTAGAGGAAGGACGACGCGCGCGAGGACATCGCGATGCCGATCTGCTCGACGAGGCCGGGGTCGAGCTCGAGCTCCGCCAGCGCCTGCCTGACCAGCTCGTGGGAGACGGCGCTCTGCGTGTTCTGGCTGCGCACGAGCTCCATGGCGTCGTCGACGCCGATCGGGCAGGGCCCGAGGTAGTGAGTCGTGACGTTGGCAACCTCGGTGGCCTGCCGGCGCCCGGCGTCGGTCACGTGGTACAGAAAGCGCTCGTCCAGCGACAGGTCGCGGATCCTCGGCTCGTCGCTGTGACCTTTGCGATCCACGAAGTGGTTGTGCGTGAGCTCCACCAACAGTGGTTCGAGGACGGGAAGCGGTACCCCGAGCCGCTCCTGCAGCTGTATGCCGGCGAGCACGCCGGCCGCAGCGAGGTGGCGCAGGAGCAGTCCTCGCACCAGGCCCCGCCCGACGCCCAGCTCGTTGAGAGCGCGTGGCGCCGCGTCAACTCGCAGCATGATGTGTGAGCCTACCGGCAGACGTCACCGGAGTCACCTCGTGGAGGCGATTGGATGAGTCTTTTCCACTTCCAGGTCACGCCCTGGGAGCTGATCCTGCGGTCGATAGCCATCTATGTCGTGCTCCTCGCGATGCTGAGGCTCTTCGGCAAGCGCGAGGTGGGCCAGTTCACCCTCTACGACCTCGTCCTCGTCCTCCTCGTCGCCAACGCTGTGCAGCCCGCGATGACCGGGCCGGACAGCTCGCTCGGAGGCGGGCTCGTCATCATCGGCACGCTCGTCGGGGTCAACTTCCTGATCGGCCGCCTGGACAGGTTCGGCATCTTCCACCGCCTGCTGGCGCCGGCCCCGACGATAGTGATCCGCGACGGTCACTACATCCCCCGGGCGATGGATAAAGAGGGCGTCGACAAAGAGGCCGTCGAGATGGCGATTCGCGAGCACGGGATCGAGAACGTCGACGGCGTGAAGCTCGGCGTGCTGGAGCCGGACGGTACCTTGAGCATCGTGCCCACCGACTCCCAGGTCCATCACACGCGCCACCGCGTGCGCTACATCCGCCGCTGATGTCGATTTCGCGCACGGTTCGGATCGGGGACCGCGAGGTCACGCGGATCGGCCTCGGCACCAACCGCCTGACGAACACGCCGCAGAACGTCGATTTCCTGCGTGCGGCCGTGGACGCCGGCGTGCAGCTGATCGACACCGCGCACGTGTATTCGAGCGGCGAGAGCGAGGCGGCGATCGGCGCGGCGGGTCTTGACGGCCGGGCCCTGGTGGCCAGCAAAGGCGGCATGGGCGCCGGCAACGGCAGCCCTGAGAGGCTGGCGGCCGAGATCGAGGAGAGCCTGCGCCGGCTGCGCACCGACCGGATCGACCTCTACTACCTCCACCGCGTCGACCCCGAGACCCCGCTGGCCGAGAGCGTCGGCGCGCTCAAGGAACACCAGGAGCGCGGGCAGATCGGCCAGATCGGCCTCTCCAACGTCACCGTCGAGCACATCGAGGAGGCGCGCCGCGTCGTCGACGTGGCCGCGGTCCAGAACGCCTTCAACTTCGCCGAGCGCCGGCATGAGCTGGTGCTCGAGTACTGCGAGCGCGAGGAGATCGCGTTCGTGCCCTACATCCCGCTGCGCACCGAGCTGGCGCCGCGGGAGGCTCTCGTCTGGCTCCTGCAGCGCTCGCCGGTCGTGCTGCCCATCCCCGGCTCGCTCAACCTCGAGCACGTCAAGGCGAACCTGGCGGCGCTGGACGCCTAGGAATGGCCGGCCGACGGCCCAGGTTCGGAAAGAGGTGATGGACCACCTCGAGCTCGGCCTGGACACTTTCGGCGACGTCACCCTGGACGACGGCGGCACACCGCTGTCCCAAGCCCAGGTGACCCGCAACGTGGTCGAGGAAGCGGTGCTGGCCGACCAGCTGGGCCTCGATTTCATCGGCGTCGGCGAGCACCACCGCCCGGACCTCGCGATCTCCTCGCCCGACGTCGTGCTCGCGGCGATCGCCGCTCGCACCCAGCACATCCACCTCGGCTCGGCGGTGACCGTGCTGAGCACCGACGACCCCGTCCGCGTCTTCGAGCGCTTCTCGACGCTGGACGCGCTCTCCGGCGGCCGCGCCGAGATCATCCTCGGCCGGGGCTCGTTCACCGAGACCTTCCCGCTCTTCGGTTTCAGCCTCGACGATTACGAGCTGCTCTTCGAGGAGAAGCTGCAGCTCTTCGCGGAGCTGCTCAAGGAGCAGCCGGTGACGTGGTCAGGTCAGACCCGGGCTTCGCTCGAGGGCCGCGAGGCGTATCCGAAGACCGAGTCCGGCCAGCTGACGACCTGGGTCGGCGTCGGCGGCAGCCCCGAGTCGGTGGTGCGCGCCGCCCGCTACGGCTTCCCCCTCGTGGTGGCGATCATCGGCGGCCAGCCGATGCGTTTCAAGCCGCTGATCGAGCTCTATCACGCCGCGCTGAAGGAGTTCGGGCACCCCGAGCAGCCGGTGGCGGCCCACTCGCCCGGCTACATCGCGGCCACCGACGAGCAGGCTCGCGACGAGCTGTGGCCGCACATGTCCGCGATGATGACCCGCATCGGCCGCGAGCGCGGCTGGCCGCCGATGAGCCGCGAGCAGTTCGACCTCCAGGCCGGCCCGGACGGCGCCTACTTCGTCGGTGCGCCGGAGACGGTGGCCGCCAAGATCGTCAGCGTCGTCCAGGGTCTTGGGCTGCAGCGCTTCGACCTCAAGTACAGCGCCGGAACGCTGCCCCACGACAAGCTGATGCGGAGCATCGAGCTCTACGGAGGCAAGGTCGCCCCGCTGGTCAAGGAGGCGCTCGCCGAGCCGGTCCAGGCAAGGTAGCCTTCCGGCTGCAGTTGGAAGCCTTGAGATGAAGGCTCTTGCTCTGGGCCTGCTGGCCGTCGTCCTCGTCGCCTGCGGCGCCGCGCCGGTCGCTCGGGCGCACCTGGCACGTGGTGCGTCGCCGTCGCCATTCGCCTGGCCGTCTCCCTTCTACTCCCCATCGGCGATGCCCTCGGCCTGGCCATCGCCCTGGCCCTCGCCCGCCGCGGCATCCGCGTCCGCGGCATCCGCACAGCGGCCAGCGCCCAAGCCGTCGCCGTCGCATTCACCGTCACCTCCGCCGGTTGCGTGCACGGTCTTCCCCGCGAACAACACCTTCAACAAGGACATCTCGACGCTGCCCGTCGACAGCCACAGCGCCGCCTGGCTCGCCTCCGCGAACGCGGGCTCGACGAACCTGCATCCCGATTTCGGCGCCTATCCCTACGGCATCCCGTACAACACGGTCACGCCGTCACACCCGAGCGGCAACGTGACGTTCCAGTACGCGTCGGAGAGCGACCCGAACCCGTACGTCGTCGGAGCCGACCTCAAGGTGGAGGGCACTCCCAACGACGGCGGCGACGACCACATGCTGGCGTACGACCCGTCCGCGTGCACGCTCGAGGAGATCTACCACGCGCAGCTGGTCAACCAGCCCTACACGGGCGGCTCCGGCGCCAAGTGGAACCTCACTTCCAACGCGCTCCGCCCGGCCGGCTGGACGTCGGCGGACGCGGCCGGCCTGCCGATCTTCCCGCTGCTGGTGAGGTACAGCGAGGTCCAGGCAGGCTTCATCGGTCACGCGCTGCGCTTCACCGTCAAGTGCACCAACACCACGTACGAGTGGCCGGCGCGCCACGAGGCCGGCACCTGCGGCACGAACTCGGGACTGCCGCCCGATGGGCGCCCGCTTCCGCCTCAAGAGCAGCTTCAACATCTCCGGCTTCAGCGCCCAGACGCAGGTGATACTGCGTGCGATGCAGCACTACGGGATGTTCGTCGCCGACAACGGGAGCAACTGGTACTTCCAGGGCGACGAGAACTCAGGCTGGACGGACACCCTGCTGACGCAGCTGAAGTCCGTGCCGGCGTCCGAGTTCGAAGCGGTCGACGAGTCGTCGTTGATGGTCGACCCGAACTCCGGCCAGTCGCGCTGAAGCGCCGCGCCGTCTCCGTCGAGCAGACGCTGGCGCTGCTCGCGGAGCTGCCGGAGCGCATCGCCGCGATCACGGCCGACCTGTCGGAGGACGAGGCGCGCACGGTGACGCCCGACGATCGGTGGGCGGCGACGGACGCGCTGGCCCACCTCCGCAGCTGCGCCGACGTCTGGGGCGGCTGCATCTCGACGATCCTCGCGGAGGAGCACCCCACGATTCGCGCCATCAACCCGCACACCGCGATCCTGGGCACGAGCTATCACCGGCAGGCGTTTCGGCCCTCGTTCAACGCTTATCGGCGCCAGCGGCGAGAGCTGCTGCGGCAGCTCGGCGGCCTGACGCCGGACCAGTGGCTGCGCACCGCAACGGTCGTCGGCGCCGGAGCACCGCTCGAGAGATCGGTGCACTACTACGCGGCGTGGCTCGCCCGCCACGAGCGCACGCACATCAACCAGTTCGCCAAGGTCGTCGAGGCGGTGCGGGCCTAGTTGTTCGGTCCCATCCTGCTGCTGGTGGCCGCCGGCCTGGTCGGCCCGCTGCTGGCGAGCACCCGGCGGCCGCTGGTGCCGGTGCTGGTCGGCGAGCTCTTCGCCGGCGCGGCGCTCGGACGCACCGGCCTCGGCTGGCTGCACCCGGACGTCCAGCCGATGCCCGCGTTCATGACCCTCGGACTGGCCATGCTGATGCTCCAGGCGGGCACCGAGGTCGACATCCGGTCGCCGGTGCTGCGGCAGCGAGCGGGCCGCGGCGTGCTCGCGCTGGCGATCACCGCCGCGGTCAGCGTGCCCATCGGGCTGGCGGTCTCCGCGCTGACCGGCGCGGGCCACGCCACGTTGATCGTGGTTCTGCTAGCGGGCAGCTCGGCGGCGGTCGCCTTCCCGACCATCACAGAGCAGGGCTTGACCGGGCCGGCGGTGGCCATGCTGCTGGCCTGGATCACGCTGGCCGACGCGTCGACCGCGCTGGTCATGCCGCTGACCCTCACCGGAGTGGGCACGATCCCGAAGGCGCTGGGCGGGGACGTCATGATCGTGGCCGTCGCCGGGGCCGCCCTGCTGGTCGCCCGGCGCCTCTTCCAGACCGGCGCAGCCGACGCGGCCAAGAAGATGTCGAAGGCGCGCCACTGGGCGCTTCAGCTGCGCGTCGCGCTCCTGCTCCTGCTCGCCCTGGCGACGATCTCGCAGTACACGGGCGCCAGCCTGCTCGTCGCCGGCTTCGCAGCCGGGATCGTGATGCGCCAGTTCCACGAGCCCCACCGTCTCGTCCACCAGCTGACCGGCCTCGCGACGGGGTTCTTCGTCCCCGCCTTCTTCGTCCTGCTCGGAGCCACGCTCGACCTTCGCGGCCTGTTGGCGGCCCCAAGTGCGATAGTCCTGGCCGTGGCCATGGCCGGAGGAGCAGCGATCGCCCACGTTGTGGCCGGACTGGCGGCAGCACGCGACGAGCGGCTCGCCAGCGGCCTGCTGAGCTCGGCGCAGCTTGGACTGCCGGCCGCGGCGGCCAGCCTGGGCCTGGCGGAGCACGTCCTCACACCGCCCATCGCCGCGGCCCTGGTCGCGGGCGGGATTCTCACGCTGGTCCCGGCCACCGCCGGCGCGGTGCTGCTGGCGCGCGGCTCGGCGCGATGACCCGCGACGACAAGCTCGACGAGAAGCTGCGGCGGGCGGTCGCCGACCTCGTCGTCCGACCCGGCGCCAAGGTCTCGCTCCCGCGCGACTTCGATCCCGGTCATAAGGCGGGCTACGTCGACCGCGACGACGCGAAGGAGATGCTGCAGCACACGCTGGAGCGGCTGGCGATGTACCAGGACCGCCTTGCGGCGCAGCAGACGTTCGGACTGCTGGTCGTCCTGCAGGGCATGGACGCCGCGGGCAAGGACGGCGTCGTCAAACACGTGATGGCCGGGATGAACCCGCAGGGCGTCGTCGCCCACTCCTTCAAGAGGCCGTCGGCCAGCGAGCTGCGCCACGACTACCTCTGGCGGCACCAGGTCGCCCTGCCTGAGCGGGGCCAGGTCGGGATCTTCAACCGCTCCCACTACGAAGAGGTGGTCGCCGTGCGCGTCCACAAGGAGCTGCTCGAGGCCCAGCTGCTGCCCTCGAAGAAGACGGGACCGCGCCTCTGGCAGACGCGCTACCGCGAGATCAACGCTTGGGAGCGGTACCTCGTCGACAACGGGATCGCGGTGGTGAAGCTGTTCCTGAACGTGTCGCGCGACGAGCAGCGAAACCGGCTGCTCGAGCGCATCGACGACCCCGAGAAGAACTGGAAGTTCTCCGAGGCCGACGTCCATGAACGGGAGAACTGGGACGCGTACCAGAAGGCGTATGGTGCGATGCTCTCGGCGACCAGCACCGAGGCGGCGCCGTGGCACGTGCTTCCCGCGGACCACAAGTGGTTCGCGCAGCTTGCGGCGGCGGGTGCCATCGTCGGCGCGTTCGAAGCGATCGATCCGCGGTATCCGAAGGTCAGCGCCCAGCAGCGAGAGGCGTTGAGTCGCGCGCGCGAGCAGCTTCTGCGCGACTGACGCGCTCGTCGGGCAGGCGCAGCGCGAGCGGCAGTCCGATGACGCTTCCCGCCGCGAGCAGACCTAACGCGACGTAAGGGCTGCCGATGACGACCTGCACCGCCACCACGTAGATCAGCCCGCCCAGATTGCCCGCCAGCATCACGAAGCCGACGGCCGCACCCTGCCGTCCCGGCCCCGCGTGAACCTCGGCCCAATCCAGTACCACCGGGAGGGCGGCGAGGAGCAGGAAGCCGGCGGCGAAGAGCCAGGCGCCGGACCAGAGGGGCGCGTGGATCACCGCGAGCATGGCGAAGGCGAGCGCGGAGACGAGGACCGCCGCGCAGAGCATCAGCCGGCGGCGCTGACGCGCGGCCGCGGCGGGTGCGATTGACGCGGCGCCCAAGATGCCGGCGAAGGTCATCACGGCGATGAGCGGGCCGGCCGCGCCGCCCTCGCCGAGGTGGCTGAGCACCGGCTGGAGGAAGGTCGCGACCGCGTTGTACGTGCCCATCCCGATGAACACGAGCCCGGCGAGCAGCCACATGAGGCGGCTGCGGCGGAGCCAGCCGAGACCACCGGCCTGGGCTGTGTCGGCGAAGGCCGCGGGCAGTCGGGTGGCCGCCAGCGTTGCCGCCGCGGCGAGCACGCCAACGGCGCCGTGGACGTAGAGCAGCAGCGGGAGGCCGCCGGCAGCGAGCATCGGGCCCGACGTCAGGACGGCCGCCAGGATGCCGGCGAAGAGGGCGGCCGATCCGATCGAGATCGCGAGCGCCCGCTCCGATTCGGGGAAGTGGCGGGCGGCGACCTTGTTGATCGAGTTCAGCACCAGCGGCTGGCCGGCGGCGATCACCACCTGGCCGGCGAGCTGCCAGGCGTAGGCGGTCGGAGCGACCATGCGCAGGAGCGCGCCCGCCGCGACGAGCACGGCGCCGACGCTCAGCGCCTGTGTGAAGCGGCTGTCGAGCCAGCGCCCGGTTGGCAGCGCCAGCACGATGTAGAGCCCTGGGAAGACGGCGGCGAGGTCGCCGACCGTGCCCACGTCCACGTGCATGAGGCGGGCGGCGTCGGTGTCGACGGCGGCGAAGCTCAGCCAGAGGAGCTGGGTGGAGGCGGCCAGCAGCGCGTACGCCGACAGCACCAGCCAGCGCCCTCTCGGCGCCTCCCCCCTCACCGGAGGTGCCACCATACACCCCGCGATGACGTTCGACGAGTTCGCCCGCTACCTCGATCAGCTCGAAGGAACGCGGAGCCGCAACGAGCTGGTGCGGATCGTGTCCGAGCTCTACCAGGCCTGCTCGCCGGACGAGATCCAGCCCGTCACCTACCTCATCCAGGGGCGACTGGCGCCGTTCTTCGAGCCGGTCGAGATCGGCCTCGGGGAGCGGCTGATCCAGACCGCGGTCGCGACGGCGTACTCGCTAGTCAAGGACGACGTGGTCGCCCGCAGCCGCGAGCTCGGCGACCTCGGCGCGGCGGTCCAGGCCATGGCGCCTTCGAGTCGCGGCGCAGCGCCTGCCGTCACCGAAGTCCACGCCCGTCTCTTCGAGATCGCCGGCCTGGCCGGCGAGGGCAGCCAGCTCGGCAAGCTGGAGCGCTTCTCCGCGCTCCTGGCGGAGCTCGACGGTGTTTCCGCGAAGCACCTGGTGAGGATCACGACCGGCAAGATCCGTCTCGGCATCGGTGACATCACCGTCCTGGACGCGCTCTCGCTCGCCAAGGCGGGCGACCGCTCGCTGCGCAAGCTGCTCGAAGGGGCCTACAACCGGACGTCCGACCTCGGTCTCATCGCGGGCACGCTCTGGTCCGAAGGGACCGAGGCGGTGGAGGCCCTCCAGGTCACGGTCGGCCGGCCGCTGCGCCCGCAGCTGGCCGAGCGGCTGCCCGACCCTGACGCGGTGATCCGGCGCCTCGGGCTGGTCGGAGTGCAGCCGAAGTACGACGGCTTCCGCATGCAGATCCACCGGCACGGCCCGGAGGTGAGCCTCTTCTCCCGCAACCTCGAGAACATGACCGCGATGTTCCCGGACCTCGTGGAGGCGGCCCTCGCGCTGCCGGTCGAGAGCGTGATCTTGGACAGCGAGGCGATCGCCTACAGCCCCGAGTCCGAGGAGTACCTGCCGTTTCAGGAGACGATGGGCCGGCGCCGCAAACTCGACATCGAAGCGTTCGCCGAACGCGCGCCGCTGCGTGCTTTCGTGTTCGACGTCCTCTACCACGACGGCGGCGACCTCACGCCGCTCACGTACCAGGAGCGGTTCGACCGGCTGGGCGAGATCGTGCGTGGTTCGGAGCGTTTGTCGGTGGCGCCGCTGACGTCGACGGACTCGGCCGAAGTGCTGCGCCGCGAGCTGCTCGACAACATCAGCCGTGGCCTCGAGGGGGTGGTCGCGAAGCGCCTCGATTCGCCGTACCAGGCAGGCGCGCGGAACTTCAACTGGGTGAAGCTCAAGCGCAACACCAGCGGCGAGCTCAACGACACCATCGACGTCGTGCTGCTCGGCTACTACCGCGGCAAGGGCCGGCGCGCGGAGTTCGGGGCCGGCGCGCTGCTGGCCGGTGTCTATGACGCGGACCGCGATGAGTTCCGGACGCTCACGAAGATCGGGACAGGGCTTTCCGACGCGGGCTGGCGCGAGCTGTACGAGCGGGTGCGATCGCTGGAGGTGCCGGACCGGCCGGCGCGCGTCGTCTCGCTGCTGACGCCGGACGTTTGGCTCGAGCCGCAAATCGTCGCCGAGGTGCTGGCGGACGAGATCACGCCAAGCCCGCGGCACACCGCGGGCATGACCGACGACCGGCCGGGGCTCGCGCTGCGCTTTCCCCGCATCGTGTCATTTCGCTCCGCGGACAAGAAGCCCGACGACGCGACCACGGTGCGCGAGCTCCTCGAGATGTTCGAGCAGCAGCGGTCCAGCCCCGCCCCCGACAACTAGCCCGCGGCGCGGGCCGGCGTTCGTATAACCCTCCGCCGTAGCCACCCACCCGGGGGGCTTTCGGTTGTGGCGCGGAGCGTATTGCGGGGCGCGCCGAGGCGGCAACCTTCTTAACAACGCGGGCGCACATTTGTTCGTGGGCCTGCTAGAATACGAACATGTATTTGGGGGCTAGGGGGGCGTCTGCCTCGGAGGCAGAACCCCAAGCCGAGGTCAGGCTCGACGAGGCCAGCTCGCGCCAGATGGCCGAGCGCGTCATCGCCGCCTGGCAGCGGGCTCAGCA